>NZ_JAOWDO010000073.1:33338-591081 GCF_030336535.1 Citrobacter sp. Ce006 | reverse complement strand
GAGGTGGCGTATATTACGCTTTCCTCTTTCAGAGTCAACCCTGAATCTCAGAATTTTTCTCTTCAATCAACCGGCTGTTTGTGTGAAGTGATTCACATCCGCCGTGTCGATGGAGGCGCATTATAGGGAGTCGACTCAGGAAGACAAGCGGAAAAATGCATTTTTGCTTCAACCGCTCACCTTTTATCCATTACGCTTACTTTTGCTGCTTTTTTATTGCCATTGGCAAGTCTGCCAGACTGTTTATGACCAAATCTGCCGCATTTTCTGCTTCCGGGGTAACAGGTTTACCCGTGCGCACCAGTACCCTGGTGCCAACATTCGCAGCCGCCGCCGCCTGCATATCTTCTATTTTGTCGCCTACCATATAAGAAGCGGCCATATCGATGTGCAGGAAGTCTCGGGCGGAGATCAACATTCCAGGATGCGGTTTACGGCAGTCGCAGACCTGACGATATTCTTCTACAGTTCCTTGCGGATGATGTGGGCAATAGTAGATACCATCCAGATCAACGTCGCGATCCGCCAGCGACCAGTCCATCCATTCGGTCAACGTTTCAAACTGTGCCTCAGTAAATTTACCGCGAGCGATACCAGACTGGTTGGTCACGACGATCAGTGCGTAACCCATGCTTTTAAGTTCACGCATGGCATCAATAACGCCGTCGATAAACTCGAACTCGTCAATCTCATGTACGTAACCATGGTCCACATTAATGGTGCCGTCACGGTCGAGAAAAATTGCGGGTACAGATTTTGCCACCTTTTATAGCTCCTGAATAAGGCATGTGGCTCTAGTATCGCATGTTTCGGCGGGCAAGAAAGTGCTCATCGTGCAAAGCTAGATTGATTTAGACGTCTGGATGCCTTAACATCCATCTTGTTGACGGCTTCGACCGTACCAGACAGATGAAAATGCCACGGCTAACTTAATTACGATAATAAATAACCAATGATTAAACTTTCGAATATCACCAAAGTGTTCCTGCAGGGGACTCGCACCATTCAGGCGCTTAATAACGTCAGCCTGCACGTTCCTGCCGGGCAGATTTATGGCGTCATTGGCGCCTCGGGTGCCGGTAAAAGTACGCTCATCCGCTGCGTTAACTTACTTGAACGCCCTACCGAAGGCAGCGTTCAGGTTGGCGGTCAGGAGCTGACGACGCTTTCTGAGTCAGAACTGACTAAAGCTCGCCGTCAAATCGGCATGATTTTCCAGCACTTTAACCTGCTATCTTCCCGTACCGTGTTTGGCAACGTCGCGCTGCCGCTGGAACTGGATAACACGCCAAAGGAAGAGATCAAACGCCGTGTAACAGAGTTGCTTGATTTAGTCGGTCTTGGCGACAAGCACGATAGCTATCCGGCCAACCTTTCCGGTGGACAAAAACAACGTGTGGCGATCGCCCGTGCGTTGGCAAGTAATCCCAAGGTGCTGCTGTGCGATGAAGCTACCAGCGCACTCGATCCGGCAACAACCCGTTCGATTCTGGAATTATTGAAAGACATTAACCGTCGCCTGGGACTCACCATTCTGCTGATTACCCACGAGATGGACGTTGTAAAACGTATTTGTGACTGCGTGGCGGTCATCAGTAATGGTGAACTGATTGAGCAGGACACCGTCAGCGAAGTGTTCTCACACCCGAAAACGCCGCTGGCACAGAAATTTATCCAGTCCACGCTGCACCTGGATATTCCGGAAGATTATCTGGAACGTTTAAAAGCGGAGCCGGAAGCCGACAGCGTGCCGATGCTGCGTATGGAATTCACCGGTCATTCGGTCGATGCACCATTACTCTCTGAGACGGCCCGTCGCTTTAATGTGAATAACAACATTATTAGTGCGCAGATGGATTATGCCGGCGGCGTGAAGTTCGGCATCATGCTGACTGAAATGCACGGCACACAAGAAGATACACAAGCGGCCATTAACTGGTTGCAGGAACACCATGTAAAAGTAGAGGTACTAGGTTATGTCTGAGCCGATGATGTGGCTGCTGGTTCGCGGCGTATGGGAAACGCTGGCAATGACCTTTGTGTCCGGTTTTTTTGGTTTTGTGATTGGCCTGCCAGTTGGCGTGTTGCTGTACGTAACCCGCCCTGGGCAAATCATTGAGAACGCGAAGCTCTATCGTACGCTCTCTGCGCTAGTGAACATTTTCCGTTCCATCCCATTTATCATCTTGCTGGTGTGGATGATTCCGTTCACCCGCATGATCGTGGGTACCTCTATCGGGCTGCAGGCCGCTATCGTCCCGCTGACCGTTGGCGCCGCGCCTTTTATCGCCCGTATGGTGGAAAACGCGCTGCTCGAAATCCCGACCGGGCTGATTGAAGCCTCGCGTGCAATGGGCGCTACTCCGCTGCAGATTGTGCGTAAGGTATTACTGCCAGAAGCACTGCCAGGACTGGTCAATGCGGCCACCATCACCCTCATCACGCTGGTTGGTTACTCGGCGATGGGCGGTGCCGTCGGTGCAGGTGGTCTTGGACAGATTGGTTATCAGTACGGCTATATTGGTTACAACGCTACCGTAATGAATACAGTACTGGTATTGCTCGTCGTTCTGGTTTATTTAATTCAGTTATCCGGCGATCGCATCGTTCGGGCTGTCACGCACAAATAACGTTGCACACAACACTAAAAACTCATTAAGAAAAGGAAATAAGCATGGCGTTCAAATTCAAAACCTTTGCGGCAGTTGGAGCCCTGATCGGTTCTCTGGCACTTGTGGGTTGCGGTCAGGATGAAAAAGATCCTAACCACATCAAAGTGGGCGTTATTGTTGGCGCAGAGCAGCAGGTTGCAGAAGTCGCGCAGAAAGTGGCTAAAGAAAAATACGGTCTGGACGTTGAGCTGGTCACGTTTAACGATTACGTTCTGCCTAACGAAGCGCTGAGCAAAGGCGATATCGATGCTAACGCCTTCCAGCACAAACCGTACCTGGATCAGCAGATCAAAGATCGCGGTTACAAACTGGTTGCCGCAGGTAATACTTTTGTTTACCCGATTGCGGGTTACTCCAAAAAAATCAAATCATTGGATGAGCTGCAGGAAGGTTCTCAGGTCGCGATTCCAAACGATCCGACTAACCTTGGCCGTTCCTTACTGCTGCTGCAAAAAGTGGGCTTAATCAAACTGAAAGACGGTGTTGGCCTGCTGCCGACCGCGCTGGACGTGATTGAAAACCCGAAAAACCTGAAGCTGGTTGAACTGGAAGCGCCGCAGTTGCCGCGTTCTCTGGACGATGCGCAAATCGCCCTGGCGGTCATCAACACCACCTACGCCAGCCAGATCGGCCTGACCCCGGCAAAAGACGGTATCTTTGTTGAAGATAAAGATTCTCCGTACGTAAACCTGATCGTGACTCGTGAAGACAATAAAGATGCTGAGAACGTGAAGAAATTCGTTCAGGCATACCAGTCTGATGAAGTGTACGAAGCAGCAAACAAAGTCTTCAACGGCGGTGCTGTTAAGGGCTGGTAATTTTAGGCTGTTTACAGAATCTGTAATATCATCAGGACGGGCGCTTGCCCGTCTTGTCATTTATGCAAGCACCTGATTCAATATCTGACGTTTAGATCATTCATTGAGGAAATATTATGCGTGCTTTACCGATCTGTTTAGTAGCACTCATGCTGAGCGGCTGTTCTATGTTAAGCAGATCCCCTGTTGAACCCGTTCAAAGCACCGCTACCCCGCCTAAAGCGGAGCCGGAAAAACCAAAAGCACCGCGCGCGACGCCGGTAAGAATCATTACTAACGCTGAAGATTTAGTGGGTAAACCGTTCCGCGATCTCGGCGAAGTTAGCGGCGAATCCTGCCAGGCATCCAACCAGGATTCCCCTCCGAGCATTCCAACCGCACGCAAACGCATGCAGATTAACGCCTCTAAAATGAAAGCGAATGCGGTATTGCTGCACAGTTGCGAAGTGACCAGCGGAACGCCGGGTTGCTATCGCCAGGCGGTTTGCATCGGTTCTGCACTGAACATTTCGGCGAAATGAGCCATTTTCAGTTCGAGCAAATAGGCGTTATCCGCTCACCCTATAAAGAAAAGTTCGCCGTGCCACGCCAGCCAGGTCTGGTGAAAAGCGCCAGCGGTGAACTGCATTTGCTCGCACCTTATAACCAGGCCGATGCCGTTCGCGGCCTGGAAGCCTTCAGCCATTTGTGGGTGATTTTTGTTTTTCACCAGACGATGGAAGGTGGATGGCGTCCAACCGTGCGCCCTCCCCGTCTTGGCGGCAACGCCAGAATGGGTGTTTTCGCCACGCGTTCAACGTTTCGTCCTAACCCTGTTGGCATGTCATTGGTTGAGCTGCGGGGCATTCGCTGCCATAAAGAGCACGTCATCCTCGAGCTTGGCGGGCTGGATCTTGTTGATGGCACGCCAGTAGTGGATATAAAACCGTATCTGCCGTTTGCCGAATCGCTGCCTGATGCTCGCGCCAGCTATGCTCAGGACGCGCCGCAGGCCAGTGTAGATGTGACGTTCAGTAAAGAGCTCACTGAGCAGCTATTAAAGCTCGAACAACGTTACCCGCATCTTCGTCAGTTTATTGCCGAAGTGCTGGCGCAGGATCCACGCCCTGCATACCGCAAAAACGAGGAAGAAGGCAAAACCTACGCCGTCTGGCTGCTGGACTTTAACGTTCGCTGGCGCGTCACGCCGTCAGGATTTGAGGTCTTTGCGCTGGAAGCCCGCTAATTTGCGTCGCCTACTCTTTTGACATCCCTTTCTCGCTGGTAAACTAAACCACTTTTGTTTTGTGCCAGGCTCATTTTGAGCCTGTTCGATCGTTCAACTGGAACCGTAACAACATGCGTACTAGCCAATATTTGCTCTCCACTCTGAAGGAGACACCTGCCGACGCCGAGGTCATCAGCCACCAGCTGATGCTGCGCGCCGGGATGATCCGCAAGCTGGCCTCCGGGTTATATACCTGGCTGCCGACCGGCGTGCGCGTCCTGAAAAAAGTCGAAAACATCGTGCGTGAAGAGATGAATAACGCCGGTGCGATCGAGGTGTTGATGCCGGTCGTTCAGCCTTCTGAACTGTGGGAAGAGAGCGGCCGTTGGGAACAATATGGTCCGGAACTGCTGCGTATTGCTGACCGTGGCGCTCGTCCGTTCGTACTCGGCCCAACGCATGAAGAAGTGATCACAGATCTGATCCGTAACGAGCTGAGCTCCTACAAACAGCTGCCGCTGAACTTCTATCAGATCCAGACCAAATTCCGTGACGAAGTCCGTCCGCGCTTCGGCGTGATGCGTTCCCGCGAATTCCTGATGAAAGATGCCTACTCTTTCCACACCTCTCAGGAATCCCTGCAGGAAACCTACGACGCGATGTACGCCGCGTACAGCAAAATCTTCAGCCGTATGGGTCTTGATTTCCGTGCGGTACAAGCGGATACCGGTTCTATCGGCGGCAGCGCCTCTCACGAATTCCAGGTGCTGGCGCAGAGCGGTGAAGACGATGTGATCTTCTCCGACTCCTCCGACTATGCAGCAAACATCGAATTCGCCGAAGCCGTGGCGCCGAAAGAGCCGCGTGCGGCAGCAACCCAGGAAATGACGCTGGTCGATACGCCGAACGCTAAAACCATCGCCGAGTTGGTTGAGCAGTTCAACCTGCCTATCGAAAAAACCGTGAAAACCCTGCTGGTGAAAGCGGTTGAAGGCAGCAGCTACCCGCTGGTTGCGTTGCTGGTTCGTGGCGATCACGAGCTGAACGAAGTCAAAGCGGAAAAACTGCCGCAGGTTGCCAGCCCGCTGACCTTCGCCACCGAAGAAGAAATTCGTGCGCTGGTAAAAGCAGGTCCAGGATCGCTGGGGCCAGTGAACATGCCGATTCCTGTGGTTATCGACCGTACCGTTGCGGTAATGAGTGATTTTGCCGCCGGTGCCAACATCGACGGTAAACACTATTTCGGTATCAACTGGGATCGCGACGTGGCTACGCCAGAAGTTGCTGATATTCGTAACGTCGTCGCCGGCGACCCAAGCCCGGATGGCAAAGGTACGCTGATGATCAAACGCGGTATCGAAGTGGGCCACATCTTCCAGCTGGGGACCAAGTACTCTGAAGCGATGAAAGCCGCCGTTCAGGGCGAAGATGGTCGTAACCAAACGCTGACCATGGGCTGCTACGGTATCGGGGTTACTCGCGTGGTGGCTGCCGCTATTGAACAAAACTTTGACGATCGCGGCATTGTATGGCCAGACGCTATCGCCCCGTTCCAGGTGGCGATTCTGCCAATGAACATGCACAAGTCCTACCGTGTGCAGGAGCTGGCTGAGAAGCTGTACGCTGAGCTGCGCGCGCAGGGTATTGAAGTACTGATGGACGATCGTAAAGAGCGTCCGGGCGTGATGTTTGCCGATATGGAACTGATCGGTATTCCGCACACTATCGTGCTGGGCGACCGTAACCTCGACAACGACGATATCGAATACAAATACCGTCGTAACGGCGAGAAAGAGCTGATTAAAACCGGCGACATCGTCGACTTCCTGGTCAAAGCCATTAAAGGCTAATACCGACAAAAGGCCCTGATTATCAGGGCCTTTTTTTACATGGATTGTATAAAATGGCTAAACCAGCGGCGTATTATCGCCTGCTCTTCCCCTTCTTTTTTCTGCTTTCAGCCTGCACGCTTGACGTCAGTCAACAGAATTCATCTGCAACCGCCGTCGATGCCCAGGCAAAAAAATGGGCGATAAAATTCCAGCGACAAAGCTCCTTTACTGCTAAGGCATTGCATGAGATTACAGATACCGAACTCAAGCCTGGCGATCTGTTATTTTCTTCTAGCCTTGGGGTTACCTCATTCAGTATCCGCGCGTTCAGTACTTCTTCTGTCAGCCATGTTGCCGTTTACCTGGGTAATAATGAAGTTGCAGAAGCAACCGGGGCGGGCGTGCAAATCGTTTCTCTTGAGCAGGTGGAAAAGCACAGCGATAAGCTTTTTGCCCTGAGGGTCCCCGACCTCACTCCACTGCAGGCCGAAGAAATCAAAATATTTGCCTATAAAATCAAGGACAGCGGCTATAACTATCGCGGCATCGCAGAATTTATTCCGTTTATGATGACCAGGCAAATATGTTCGTTAAATCCTTTCTCAGAGGATTTTCGCCAGCAGTGCGTCAGCGGACTGGCGAAAGCACAACTGAGCAATGCCAGCGAGGGAGAAAAGAAGGCGTGGTTTTGCTCCGAATTCGTGACTGATGCGTTTGCCAAAGCCGGGCACCCGCTAACGATGGCGCAGTCGGGTTGGATTAGCCCTTCCGACCTGATGCATATGCGCGAAGGCGACATTTCCGCGTTTAAGTCTGAAACGAAGCTGCAGTATGTCGGCCACCTGAAGTTAGGTATTTATATCAAAACGAGTCGTTTTGTTGGATTGATCCGATAAAACCTTATCAGCCGAAAACAGGAAAACTGTCCGGGAAATCACCGGACAGTTTTTAAAAGCGACAGATTAATTTTCGCAACTCTGCCCAGGGATAAACTTAATTTCTTTATCCGCTATTAACGTTTTCACGGGCGCGCCCGTATCCGGATTTGCTTCCATCGTGAAGTGCCCTTCCACCGTGAGCAGCACCGCCTTATCCGTTGCGCCACGCGCAACCAGATAATCTCGCTCCAGTTGTGCATTGTTCGCGACAGAAACACGCTTACCCGTTGTGCAGTCGGTAAAGATTGCGGCATCCGCCATATAGAAATACATCCCCCGCATCGGCATTGGCGTCACCGGTAAGCTGGCGGAAACCGGCTGGAGCGTGTAGTTGAACTGTGACTCAATCGGGTTACCTTCACGATCGAGCATCTCCAGCGCTTCACCTTTTGCCCGGTAGTACGACTTTTCACCTTTGCTGTCAGTCAGCACCAGTTTGTCGGCAGTGCGCGCCCATGTACCATAAGAGGCAAAAGAGGACGGTTCATCCCGCACGCCCTGATAGCGTTCGTTCATCACCCATGTGCCGTCTTTTTCCAGGAACAGAGAAGTTTCAATTCCTTCGCAGTCCGCGCAAGGCAAAATGCCACGCCAGCTTTGCTGCATCGGTTTTAATTCTGCCGCCCGCGTCGGCTGTAGTACTTCGACTTCAGTACGGTTGTTACAGCCGATCAAGGAAAAAAGCGTACATGCAGCGACTACGGACAATATTGCTGTTTTCACTATGAATTCCTTATAAATTTTTATTCCTGCTCGTCAGTCTTGTGTTCGACGAACTCTCCCGCGCAGTGCTTTCACTGTGGACTTTTGCGCCTTCGATGACAACCTGCGCTCTTTCGAGGCGCGCGTAGGGCGAGTTGCCTGTCGGCTTTTTTGCACTGCGGTTAATTCTTTTATTACCGCGACCAGTCGGGCGATTGCCGCTTCCCGATTAAGCTCCTGGCTACGGTATTCCTGCGCCTTAATGATAATCACGCCATCACCGCTAATCAGATGATGGCTGGCGGCAAGCAGTCGTTCCTTATAATACTCTGGCAGGCCAGAGGCCCGAATGTCAAAGCGCAAATGGATAGCCGTCGAGGTCTTGTTAACGTGCTGACCGCCCGCGCCCTGCGCCCGAATCGCCGTGATTTCCAGCTCATTGTCAGGGATAGAGACGTTTCGGGAGATAACAATCATGAACGCGGCTGCCACGCGGTCAGATGAATTTCCAGATTGTTCTGAGAGTCAGACAACCAGATAGCGCCGTCCTGGATAGTCGCCTGCAGCGCCATTGTACGACCAGCAAAATCACTCAGTTGCGCCAGTTGTTCATCATCCAGATACCACACGGTCAGATTTTTAAACTGCGCGCACTTGTTCTGGTTTTGCTGCCACCAGATCTGGGCCGCACGGCTGTTGTAAGCAAACAGGGCAACCTCACCAGACTGGGTACAGGCTTTTTTAATACGGCGCTCATCCGGCAAACCCAGCTCAATCCAGAGATCAATGCCCAGATGGTCGTTACGCAGCCATGCTTCAGGCTCGTCTTCCGCGCTCAGGCCACGCGTGAACTGCAGCCGTTCATCGGCATATTTAATCCATGCTAGCAGGCGCAGCATCATGCGCTCCTGGGTTTCAGAGGGGTGACGCGCCAGCGTCAAGGCCGCGTCAAGGAACTGGTTGCGGTCGAGATCCGCTACGTTGACAACGGCTTTATAAATTGTCGCTTTAAGCGCCATGAGAGAACTCCTTTCGAATCAGGCGCACATTGTAGCGAAAACTGCGGCAAAAGGCTGCTAACTGCTCCTCTATCAAGGCGCTGATATTGCTTGAATGAGTATGGTATAGTCACCTTGCTAAACAGAGTTTATCTTCGTAGGCTTAGACTTGCATCCACGGTTAAGTCAGAATGCTGACAGGAGGGCATGTGGAAAAATATTGTGAGTTAATACGCAAGCGGTACGCGGAAATCGCCAGCGGAGACTTAGGGTATATCCCGGATGCGCTGGGTTGCGTATTGAAGGTGCTTAATGAAGTGGCGGCAGACAGCGCCCTTCCAGAGTCGGTCAGGGAAAAAGCGGCGTATGCTGCCGCGAACTTACTGGTGAGCGATTATGTCAATGAATGAAACGTATCAACCCATCAACTGCGATGATTACGACAATCTTGAACTCGCCTGCCAGCACCATTTGTTACTGACGCTGGCGCTAAAAGATGGCGAAGTTTTGCAGGCGAAAGCGAATGACCTGGTTTCGCGTAAAAACGTGGAATATCTGGTCGCCGATGTCGCGGGTGAAACCCGGGAGCTTCGTCTCGACAAAATTGCCAGCTTCAGCCACCCGCAAATCGGTACCGTGGTGGTCAGCGAATCTTAACTTTCTTGTACCTTATCAGGCCTAAATGACCAGGCCTGATAAGCGCAGCGCCATCAGGCATGCCAAACCAGACTCACACCAGCCCCATCTTCCGCTATACCCTCAAGCGTCACAAAAACACCCGCAGCCGCTATCAGCGTTTCGCCATAAAACAACAGCGGCGTGGTATCTCGACGCCAGGGTGGGATCCCCTGCTCCTGCCAGATTTTCTTTAATTTACGTCCACCGTTACGCCCGACAATATGCAATACGCCTGGCGCTTTAAAACGAATGCTGACGGCTTCATCCGCTTGTGGCATACGCAATTCACCAGCAGAGATGAGCTGCACAGAGCCTAACCCAACTGGCAGCGTCAACGGCGTTTCCCAGCATGGCCACGGAATGACGGTTTCACTTTGCCCATCGACCGGTTTGACCCACCATAGCTGTGACTGATAGCGACGGACCTCGTATTCTCCAAGTCGAAAACAGGGAGAAGCATCTTCCCGCGCCAGCGCCACTTCCTGCCAGATACGTTCCAGTCCATCACGGGAAGGCATCGGTGCATTTAACCCCGCCAGCCAGCGACGAAGCAGAGCGGCACGCCGTACGCCGCTCATTGTCATTAACGGCGTCAGTAACAGTGTGCCCTGGACAGTCACACATTGCGCTAAATCGTTGGCCAGAAGTTCATCCAGCAAACTCTCCTGCTCGGCGCACAGCGCGGCGCTGCGGGCAACGGCTTGCGCGAAGTGCGGCCAGCGCTGTTGCAGTTGCGGGATAACGTGCAGACGCAGGAAATTGCGATCGTAGGCATCATCCTGATTACTTTCATCTTCGATCCAGCATAATTCATGCTGCCGCGCCCATGTTTCAAGCGCCTCTCGCGTTTGCGCCAGCAACGGTCGAATCAGTTGGGTTCCGGCGAACGGTGAGTTTTCGCCCATGGCAGAAAGTCCGGCAGGACCGCTGCCGCGCTTAAGCGCCAGCAGAAAGGTTTCACACTGGTCATCGAGATGCTGGGCGGTCATCAGCACCTCGCCCGGTAGTAAGGTCTGCGCAAATGCCTGATAGCGCGCGCGTCGCGCCTGAGCTTCGATGCCCAGACCCTCATCCTCAAGATGGACTCGTTCAACCACCAGCGGCACCTGCCACTGCGCACATACCGACTCACAGTGCTGCACCCAACTGTCTGCCTGCGGGCTTAATCCGTGATGAATATGGATTGCGCGTAAAGCGAGCTCAGGATTTTGCGCTCGCCACAGCACCAGTTGATGCAGCAGTACGGTAGAGTCCAGCCCGCCGCTAAAGGCGACCAGAATCGATTGAGAATTCAGCAGTGAAGTGTTCAGCGTGAGTGTCGTCATGATGGTTACTTACAAGGGCATTGCCCGGCACGTTACCGGGCTAACGCCACAATGACAAGCCTTACAGCTCGTACAGTTCGAGCGGTAATCCGTCAGGATCGTTAAAAAACGTAAAGCGTTTGCCGGTAAACGGATCGATACGCACGGATTCGCACTTCACGTGGTGAGCTTCCAGATGCGCAATCGCTTTTTCCACGTCGTCCACGCTGAACGCCAGATGGCGTAAACCGCAGGCTTCCGGTCGACTCGGGCGGCAAGGTGGAAACGGAAAAGAAAAAAGCTCAATCACATAATGACCGTTCAATGCCAGATCGCCTTTCCACGAGTCACGTTCTTCCCGGTAGGCTTCGCTGATTAGCGTAAAGCCCAGCACATCGCAGTAAAATGCCTTACTCGCCGCGTAGTCCGTCGCAATAATGGCAATATGGTGAACCTGTTTTAATCCCAGCATAGGGTCATCGCCTCTTTCGTTTTTCTGTCAGCACGTTACTCGTACGTAATGGGTTCAGGCAAGTCGTTATGCCATTTTTAAGACTCTCACACGATACACGCCATCCTCACCCAGTTTAGCGCCATGAATATCGGTTTCAAATCCAGGATAATGCTGGCCCACTGAACACAGCATCAGCAGGAAATCGAGTACAGCGCGGCTATTGGCAGTGATCATTTCCCCAGGCATCAGGAGCGGCACGCCGGGAGGATAAGGCAGGATCATATTAGCGGAAATGCGCCCCACCAGTTGATCAAGCGCGACGGTTTCAACCTCACCTTTGATCTGCCGCTGCCAAGCCTGGTGCGGCGTCATTTTCATCTCCGGTAAGGTATCAAATGCCCGCAGCATCAGCCCGGAGAGATCGTGTTGACGGATGAGCTTATGGATCCCCTGCGCCAGATCCTGAATACGCATATTGCGATAGAAATCGGGATCCTCGGCATACAGATCCGGCAGCATATTTTTCACGCGTAAATTCAGATCGTACGAGCGCTTAAATTCCGTCAGGCCGCGCAACAGCCCCATCGCCCGGGTTTTATCAATGCCGATACTGAACAGGAATAACAGATTATACGGTCCTGTTTTCTCGACAACGACGCCGCGTTCATCAAGGAATTTCGCCACCAGCGCGGCAGGAATCCCCTCTTCACTCATATTTCCCTGTTCATCCATCCCCGGTGTCAGAATCGTGACCTTCACCGGGTCGAGGAACATGTGGTCGGCATCAGCATCGACAAATCCGTGCCAGTCTTCACCAGGCGCTACTGGCCAGCACTCCGCTTCATCTACCTTTTCCGGCTGCCAGATATCAAAGAACCAGCCATCTGATTCTTCACGTAGCCGCTGCACTTCTTTGCGGAAGTGCAGTGCTCGCTCCACCGAACGATTGATTAACCGCTTGCCTGAATTGCCACGCAGCATTGCCGCCGCCGTTTCTATCGACGCCACTATCGGGTAGCTCGGAGACGTGGAGGTGTGCATCATAAAGGCTTCGTTGAACGTGTCTTCGTCGTAATCGCCCTTAATGTGGATCAGAGAAGCTTGTGACAACGCCGCCAACATCTTGTGGGTGGACTGGGTTTCAAAAATCACCTTTCCCGGAACCCGTTCACCGCTCATCCCGCTTTTCCCCTGATAGATCGGATGAAAGTGGGTATACGGCACCCAGGCTGAATCAAAATGGATAGAGGGCACATCCAGGGTTTGCTTGATCCAGTTGGTATTATACAGCAGGCCGTCATAGGTGGAGTTGGTGATAACCGCATGTACCGGCCATTGCGCCTGAGGGGTCTCTTCTACCTTGCGTTCAATACTTACGCGGGTAAATTCCCGGCGGGGTATACCGCCCAGGATCCCCAGCGCGTTACGCGTAGGCTTCAGCCAGATGGGCACGACATCGTTCATCATCAGCAAATGCGCCAGCGACTTATGGCAGTTGCGGTCGATCAGCAGCGTACTGCCTGCAGGCGCGGCGTACATGCCAACAATCTTGTTCGACGTCGAGGTGCCGTTGGTCACCATATAGCTCTGCTCGGCGCCAAAAGTGCGCGCAATATACTCCTCCGCTTCCAGATGCGGCCCGGTATGATCCAGCAACGAGCCCAGCTCGGTCACAGAAATTGACACGTCGGCTTTCAGCGTATTGCCGCCAAAGAAATCATAGAACAGGCAGCCGACCGGGCTTTTCTGATACGCCGTTCCCGCCATGTGTCCGGGCGTGCAGAAGGTATACTTTCCTTCCTTCACATAGGTAAACAGCGCTTTGGTGAAAGGAGGCGTGATGTTATCGAGGTATTCGCTGGTGTACTGGCGAATGCGGGTGGCAATGTCCTCAGACTGGCCCAGCGCATACTCAAAAAACCACAGCGCCATGCGCAGGTCGTGCGCGCTGACATCCATCGTCGAATGGGTATTAATAAAGGCGTAGAGCGGGAGATACTCGTTGAGCTGGTTGATATCACTGCACAGCTCCAGGCTGTATTCATCCCAGTCAAAAATGACGCCGCAAATTCGCGGGTTGTGTTCGATAAACTTCAGCAGGTCGACGCTGTTCTGCGGCCAGATAATCTGAAACCCCTGCTGTTGCAGCGCACGCTCAAGTTCCTTGATGGGCTCATCTTTATAAAAGACGCCATGCGGTCCCATGATGGCAATGATATTCATGCGTTCCTCCTGGAAAAACCTTAGTTAATCATAGCCTGGCCAAACCACAGGTAAAAAAAAGGGCCACAGCATAGTGGCCCTTTTCAGAATTAATGCAGTTTACGCGTAACCGTAGCTCATCAGACGCTGGTAACGACGGTTTTTCAAATCTTCTTTGCCTAACACGTCGAGGTCGGCGAGATCGGCCAGCAGTTGTGCCTTCAGGGACGCAGCCATGACTTCCGGGTTGCGGTGCGCGCCGCCCAGCGGTTCCGGGATGATAGAGTCGATAAGCTTCAGCTCTTTCAGACGCGGCGCGATAATCCCCATCGCTTCTGCGGCCAGCGGCGCTTTGTCGGCGCTTTTCCACAGAATGGAGGCGCAACCTTCCGGGGAGATAACGGAATAGGTGCTGTATTGCAGCATGTTCACTTTATCGCCTACGCCGATCGCCAGCGCGCCGCCGGAACCACCTTCACCGATGACGGTGCAGATTACCGGTACGCTCAGACGCGACATTTCACGCAGGTTGCGTGCGATCGCTTCAGACTGACCACGCTCTTCCGCGCCCACGCCCGGGTAAGCCCCTGGGGTATCGATGAAGGTAATGATCGGCATATTAAAACGCTCGGCCATTTCCATCAGACGCAGCGCTTTGCGATAGCCTTCCGGCGCTGGCATGCCGAAATTGCGACGGATTTTTTCTTTGGTCTCACGGCCTTTCTGATGACCAATAATCATCACCGGACGGCCATCCAGACGCGCGATGCCGCCGACAATAGCTTTATCATCCGCATAGGCACGATCGCCCGCCAGCTCATCAAATTCATCAAATGCCAGGCGGACATAATCCAGGGTGTACGGACGCTGTGGATGGCGCGCCAGCTGGGCTACCTGCCATGCGCCGAGATCGGCGAAGATTTTACGCGTCAGTTCTACGCTTTTTTCACGCAGACGATGCACTTCTTCATCGATGTTAATATCCAGTTTCTCATCCTGACGGCTAACCGCAGTCAGAGAATCGATTTTTGCTTCCAGCTCTGCAATCGGCTGTTCAAAATCAAGGAAATTCAGACTCATAGTATTCCTGTATTAGTCAAACTCCAGTTCCACCTGCTCCGAACCAATAAGGCCACGGAGATCGTTTAGCAAACGATCGCTCGGAGAGACACGCCACGTTGCGCCAAAACGCAATCGCGCACGTGCATCCGCCCTCTGATAGTAGAGATGTACTGGAATTGTCCCCGAGCGGTGGGGTTCCAGAGACTGACGGAGTCGGTTTAAAAGCTGGTCATCAATTTGCCTGTCCGTCAGCGAGATAGCAAGCCCGCGAGCATATTTTTCCCGGGCTTCGTCAATATCCATGACTTCACGGGCCATCATTTTAAGCCCGCCGCTGAAGTCATCAAAGCTGACCTGTCCGCTGACGATAAGTATGCGGTCTTTTTCCAGCAATTGCTGGTATTTATCCAGGGCATCGGTAAACAACATAACTTCCAGACGCCCGGAACGGTCATCCAGGGTACAGATGCCGATACGATTGCCGCGCTTGGTGACCATTACCCGCGCAGCAATGACGAGCCCCGCAGCCGTGGTGACTTTACCACGTTCTGTCGGATGCATGTCTTTCAGCCTGTGGCCTCCAACATAGCGCTCAATTTCTTTTAGATACTGATTGATGGGATGTCCCGTCAGGTAAAGCCCTAACGTTTCACGTTCCCCTTCTAATACCACCTGCTCCGGCCATGGAGTACAGTTGGCATAAGACTGTTCAATTTGTTCCGGCTCTTCCGCCAGCACGCCAAACATATCAGCCTGACCAATAGCCTCGGCTTTCGCATGCTGATCGGCGGCTTTGAGCGCATCGTTGAGCGAATTCATCAACGCCGCGCGATGTGGTCCAAGGCGGTCGAACGCCCCGGACATGATTAACTTTTCCAGCACCCGACGGTTGAGTTTTTTGATATCCGTGCGGGCACAGAGATCAAACAGCTCGCGGAAATAACCGCCTTCGTTGCGCGCCTCAATAATAGCTTCAATTGGCCCTTCACCCACGCCTTTTATCGCGCCGATGCCGTAGACAATCTCACCATCATCATTCACGTGAAAATGATAAAGCCCGGAGTTGATATCCGGCGGCAGGATTTTGAGCCCCATACGCCAGCACTCATCCACCAGCCCGACCACTTTCTCGGTGTTATCCATATCGGCCGTCATTACTGCCGCCATAAACTCGGCTGGGTAATGCGCCTTCAGCCACAGCGTCTGGTAAGAGACCAACGCATAGGCAGCGGAGTGCGATTTGTTAAATCCGTAACCGGCGAATTTCTCCACCAGGTCAAAGATTTTCATCGCCAGTTCGCCGTCGACGCCGCGCTTTTTCGCTCCTTCTTCAAAGGTGCCGCGCTGCTTAGCCATCTCTTCCGGCTTTTTCTTACCCATCGCACGACGCAGCATGTCCGCGCCGCCAAGGGTATATCCGGACAGCTCCTGGGCAATCTGCATAACCTGTTCCTGATACAGGATAATGCCGTAGGTCGGCTCCAGTACCGGTTTCAGACACTCATGCTGCCATTGTACATCCGGGTAGGAAATCTCTTCGCGACCATGCTTACGGTCGATAAAGTTATCTACCATCCCCGACTGCAGCGGACCAGGACGGAACAGGGCCACCAGTGCGATCATATCTTCGAAGCAGTCAGGCTGCAGACGTTTGATAAGATCTTTCATGCCGCGGGATTCAAGCTGGAAGACCGCCGTGGTCTCCGAGCGTTGCAGCATGTCGAAGCTTTTCTTGTCATCCAGCGGAATCGCGGCGATATCCAGCGGCGGCTCGCCGTTCTTTTCACGGCGCGCGTTGATCATTTCCAACGCCCAGTTGATGATGGTGAGCGTACGCAGACCAAGAAAGTCGAACTTCACAAGGCCGGCATATTCCACGTCATTCTTATCAAACTGAGTAACCGGGTGCAGCCCCTGTTCATCGCAGTACAGCGGCGCAAAATCGGTAATTTTGGTCGGCGCGATAACCACGCCACCGGCGTGCTTACCGGCGTTACGCGTGACGCCTTCCAGCTTACGCGCCATATCAATCAGCGCTTTAACCTCTTCATCTGCCTCATAGATTTCCGGCAGTTGAGGTTCGGCTTCAAAGGCTTTGGCCAGCGTCATGCCCGGATCGGGCGGCACCAGTTTCGAAATACGGTCAACGAAGCCGTACGGGTGACCGAGCACACGGCCCACGTCACGGATAACCGCCTTAGCCGCCATGGTACCGAAGGTAATAATCTGCGAAACCGCATCACGACCGTACATTTCTGCCACGTGCTCGATGACCTGGTCGCGTTTCTCCATACAGAAGTCAACGTCGAAGTCGGGCATTGAGACACGTTCCGGGTTCAGGAAACGTTCGAACAGCAGGTCAAATTCCAGCGGATCCAGGTCGGTAATTTTCAGTGCATAGGCGACAAGCGAGCCGGCGCCGGAGCCACGTCCCGGGCCTACCGGTACGCCGTTATCTTTCGACCACTGGATAAACTCCATAACGATCAGGAAGTAGCCTGGGAATCCCATCTGGTTGATAACTTTAAGTTCAATCTCCAGACGTTCGTCATAAGGCGGGCGCTTCTGCGCGCGAACTTCTGGGTCAGGGAACAAAAATTCCAGACGTTCTTCCAGACCTTCGCGTGATTTTGCCACGAGGAAATCCTCAGTGGTCATATCACCAGTCGGGAACTGCGGCAGGAAATACTCGCCCAGACGCACCGTCACATTACAACGTTTGGCTATCTCGACGGTGTTTTGCAGCGCTTCCGGAATATCCGAGAACAGCTCACACATCTCGTCTTCACTGCGCATATACTGCTGCGGTGAATAGTTACGCGGGCGTTTCGGGTCATCAAGGGTGAACCCGTCGTGGATTGCCACGCGGATTTCATGCGCGTCAAAATCACCGGTTTCAAGGAAGCGAACATCGTTGGTCGCCACCACCGGAAGACCACGCGTTTCAGCCAGTTCTACCGCGGCATGCAGATAATTCTCTTCATCTTGCCTGCCGGTGCGGATAAGTTCGAGGAAGTAGCAATTGGGAAAATGTTCTTCGTAAAACCCCACGCACTCATCAACCAGTGCGCTATTACCGCGCAGCAGGCTACGCCCGACGTCGCCCATGCGACCGCCGGAGAGCAAAATCAAACCTTCTTTAAGCTCGACCAGCCAGTCCCTGTCGATGACCGGCCCTTCTGCGCCATAACCACGCTGATAGGCTTTCGATATCAACAACGTCAGGTTCTGATAGCCGGTATTGTTTGCGGCCAGCACGGTGAGCTGTGTGAGTTCATCGCCCAACAGCTCGCTGCGGACATGAAAATCTGCGCCAACTATCGGCTTGATACCCGCACCGTGACCCGCTCCGTAAAACTTCACCAGACCACACAGGTTGGTAAAATCGGTGATCGCCAGCGCAGGCATGCCTAACGCGGCCGCCTTTTTCACCAGCGGCCCGGTTTTCGCCAGCCCATCGATCATGGAGTAGTCGCTGTGCACCCGCAGGTGGACGAAACGAGGTTCAGACATCTTCAGATTCCTTCGACACAAGAATCAGGACGTGAGTCCCAGTGCGCGTTTGACGGGGCCAAAACTACGGCGATGGTGCTCGGTTGCACCATGCATTGCCAACTTTTCCAGATGAAAAGCGGTTGGATAGCCTTTGTGCTGTGCAAAGCCATACTGCGGGAACACCGTATCCAGGGCCGCCATTTCAGCGTCACGGGTGACTTTTGCTAGTATCGACGCCGCGCTAATCTCCGCCACGCGGCTGTCGCCTTTGACTACCGCCATCGATGGCACCGGTAATGCCGGGCAACGATTGCCGTCAATCAGTACGTATTCCGGCGCAATATGCAGACCCGCAACCGCACGCTGCATGGCCAGCATGGTGGCATGCAAAATATTCAGCTCGTCGATTTCATGCGGTTCTGCACGCCCCAGACTCCAGCTTAACGCTTTTTCTTTAATTTCATCAAACAGCGCCAGGCGACGTTTTTCTGACAGTTTTTTTGAGTCGTTAAGACCGATAATAGGGCGAGCCGGATCCAGAATGACGGCGGCGGTGACAACGGCGCCGACCAAAGGACCACGTCCAACTTCATCCACACCCGCCACTAAATGCGTATGTGGATACACAAACTCAATCATTGCGCTAACTCCAGGACCGCATCCGCCGCCTGCTCATCAGCATTGCAACGGATCTGCTGGTGCAGTTCACGGAATGTGTCGTGCATTGCATGGCTGGTTTTACCATTCGCCAGCAACGGCAACAGCGCTTGCGACAGCGCCTGCGGTTCACACTCTTCCTGCAACAGCTCTTTAACCAGTTCTCTTCCCGCCAGCAGGTTAGGTAGCGAAACGTAGTCGGTCTTCACCAGACGCTTCGCCAGCCAGAAGGTGAAAGGTTTCATTCGGTAGCCAACCACCATCGGGCATTTTGCCAGCATACATTCCAGCGCGGCGGTACCTGAAGCCAGCAGTGCAGCATCGCTGGCCACCATTGCTTCACGTCCCATCCCGTTGAGCAGATGAACAGAAAGCTCCGGTGCTACTTCAGCTTTAATTCGCTCAAACTGCTCGCGACGTTTGGCATTCACCAACGGCACCACCACTTCGAGATCCGGATAATGCTGACGTAACAACTGCGCCGTTTTCAGAAAATCGGCACTGAGCATCTCCACTTCTGCGCCACGGCTTCCAGGCAATAGCGCCAGGCAGTGAGCATCATGGGGAATGCCCAGAACATCGCGTGCCGCGTTTTTATCCGGATCCAACGGCATGGCATCCGCCATGGTATGACCGATAAAGCGGCACGGGACGTTAAATTTGTCATAAAACGCTTTTTCGAAAGGCAGAAAGGCCAGCACCATATTGGTGGATCTGCCTATTTTGAAAACGCGTTTCTGTCGCCAGGCCCACACAGAGGGGCTGACGTAATGAATAGTTTTAATGCCCTGCTTTTTCAGGTTCCCTTCAAGGGTAATGTTGAAGTCAGGCGCATCAATACCAACAAAAACATCCGGCTTTAAGTCGGCGAACCGGCGAGTAAGATCGGCGCGAATATGCAGTAAACGGCGCAGGCGTCCGAGCACTTCAACAATGCCCATTACCGCCAGCTCTTCCATTTCGTACCAGGCTTCACAGCCTTCGGCCTGCATCAGCGGACCCGCCACACCAACAAAACGCGCATTCGGAACGCGGGCCTTGAGCGCACGGATTAACCCTGCACCAAGAATATCGCCGGAGGTTTCTCCGGCGACGAGGGCAATCGTTAAAGGACGCTGCTCAGTCATTAACGAATCAGGCCACGCGTTGAGCGCTCAAAGAAGTCGCTGAAAGCCTGAACTTCGGGATACTGTTTCGCCAGTTCCGCGATTTCTGGTTTCACTTCTTCCAGCGTTTTACCACTACGGTACAACGCTTTGTAGGCGTTACGAATCGCGGTAATCGCTTCGCGGGTGAATCCACGACGCTTCAGACCTTCGATATTGACGCCAAACGGCGTCGCGTGGTTGCCCTGAGCGATAACATATGGAGGCACGTCCTGGGCTACGCCAGAACAGCCGCCAACCATCACATGCGCGCCGATGATGCAGAACTGATGCACCGCAGTCATGCCGCCGATGATAACAAAATCATCAAGCGAAACATGTCCGGCAAGCGTGGCGTTATTCGCCAGAATACAGCGGTTGCCTACCGTACAATCATGCGCGACGTGCGCATTAATCATCAGTAAGTTATCGCTGCCCACCTTCGTCACTCCACCGCCCTGCACTGTGCCACGATGAATGGTGACGCTTTCGCGGATGCGGTTGCGATCGCCAATTTCCACGCGGGTCGGTTCGCCAGCATATTTCAGATCCTGGTTAACTTCGCCGATGGAGGCAAACTGATAGATCTCGTTATCGCGACCAATTTTTGTATGGCCATTCACGACAACGTGAGACTTCAGTACGGTACCCTCACCAATTTCAACATGGGGTCCAACAATACAAAATGGGCCAATGTGAGCGTTAGCGCCAATGCTGGCGCCGTCTTCCACAATGGCGGTTGGGTGAATAAAGGCGGATTTATCAATCACGTATCAGGCCTCCCGGCTACGGGCACACATCATCGTTGCTTCGCACACAACTTTACCGTCGACCAGCGCAACCCCTTTAAAACGGGTCAGGCCACGGCGCGTTTTCTCGAAAGTCACTTCCATGATCATCTGATCGCCTGGCACGACAGGACGCTTAAAGCGCGCTTCGTCAATACCCGCGAAATAGTACAGTTCGCCTGGTTCCAGCTTTCCTACGCTTTTAAACGCGAGGATACCGGTGGCCTGCGCCATCGCTTCCAGAATCAGTACGCCTGGGAAAATAGGTTTACCCGGAAAGTGGCCCTGGAAGAAAGGCTCGTTAACGGATACATTTTTCACTGCGCGCAGAAAACGACCTTCTTCAAAATCCAGCACGCGGTCAACCAGCAGAAACGGAAAACGGTGCGGCAGAAGTTCTAAAATCTCTTCAATATGCAGAGTATGAGTGTTAGTAGTCAAAATACTCTTCCTGTCAAAATATACTAAAAGGCAATAATAACACGGCCTGTCGCAATCGTATGAATGGGACAGGCCGAAAAGTCAGACATGCAAAAAAGGTGTTTTAGTCTTGTTGATTAACCTTGCGCTCAATCGCTTTGAGACGCTTGCTCATATCATCAATATTCATCACCAGTGCAGCTGTTTTACGCCATACCTTGTTGGGCTGTAGCGGAATGCCTGAGGAATAGACGCCAGGTTCAGTGATAGGACGCATCACCATACCCATGCCAGTAACCGTGACTTTATCGCATATTTCCATATGCCCATTGATCACGCTGGCGCCGCCAATCATGCAGTAACGGCCAATCTTCAGGCTACCCGCCATAATGACGCCACCGGCTACCGCCGTATTGTCGCCAATCACAACGTTATGCGCAATCTGGCACTGGTTATCAATGATAACACCATTGCCGATCACAGTATCGTCCAGAGCACCACGGTCAATAGTGGTACAAGCGCCGATCTCGACGCGATCGCCGATAATCACCCGACCAAGTTGCGGGATCTTCACCCAGTTACCGCGATCGTTCGCGTAACCGAATCCATCAGATCCGACGACAGTACTGGACTGGATCAGGCAATTCTCACCGATCTGAATATCGTGGTAAATCGTCACATTCGCCCACAAGCGAGAACCTGCGCCGATTTTTGTATTTTTTCCGACGAAGCAGCCTGCGCCGATAACGACGTTATCGCCCAGTTCTACGCCAGACTCAATGACCGCATTTGCGCCCACAGAGACATTATTACCCAGCTTCGCCGTCGCATCGATCGCTGCACTCGGTGCAATGTTTTGTGCGGGCTGCGGCGTGGTATCTAAGATTTGCGCCATGCGTGCATAGGTCAGGTAGGGATTCTTCACTACCAGCGCTGCACACTTAGCAAAAGGAAGATCGTCCTGCGTCATCACAACGGCAGAGGCCTGGCATACGCCTAAGTGTTCACGGTACTTAGGATTCACCATGAACGTGATATTGCCAGTTTGCGCAGATTGCATGGACGCTACGCCGGTGATGACGATATCGCCATCACCGTGTAATTCTGCATCCAACTGCTCTGCTAAATCAGCCAGTCGAATTGAAGGCATTACTTATTTAACCTGTTTCAGTACGTCAGCGGTGATGTCTTTTACATCGCTGCTGTTGTATGCAACGGTGTTAGCGTCAACAACCAGATCGATGCTCTGGCTGTTAGCAACAGATTTCACAGCTGTCTGGATACGAGTAACCAGTTTGCCACGTTCTTCGTTGGAACGACGCGCACGATCCTGCTCAAAAGCCTGAGCTTTCTGAGAGAAAGTCTGACGCTGAGCCATAACGTCTTTTTCCAGCTTGGTACGATCGCTACCCGCTTTCATGGATTGCAGACGCTGCATTTTAGATTGCAGATCGGATTCCATACGCTGCAGTTCGCTGGCACGGCCTTTGAACTCGTTTTCCAGCGTAGCAGAAACGCCCGTCTTCTGTGCAACCTGTTGGAACAGGCTACCCATGTTGACGATTGCAATTTTGTCAGCAGCCTGTGCGGACGTTGCCATCGCTAAACCGAGACCTGCAGCTAATAACCACTTTTTCACAATTAACTCCTTACCATCCCATTTGCACCCGAAGGTACAGTTCTTTGCGTGGCCAGGCGATCCCATGCAAGATCGCCTAAAGTCAGCGCTACACTACCACTACATTCCTTTGCGAAGAACAATTACCAGGTTTTACCAATGTTAAACTGGAACTGTTCCGCTTTGTCTCCATCGTACTTCTTGAACGGCTGGGCGTAGGAGAAAACCAACGGCCCCAATGGGGACATCCATTGTAAAGCGATACCCGCGGACATACGGATATTGCTTGGATCGCTGTAGTCCGGATAACCAGAGTACTTAGCTGAATCCCAGTTCGTATCCCAAACGGTACCCATATCCCAGAAGAACGAGGTACGGACCGAGTTGGCATACTTGTCGCTGATAAACGGCGTCGGGGTGATGAATTCCAGGCTGGCGACAGCCATGGCGTTACCGCCCACCGCATCATCCGATTCACACGGTGAAGTATTGCTGGCGTCACACTCGTTATCATAATTGTCATCGTCGTGATAACGATTAGCCGGTAAATAGACAGCCTTCGGACCGATGGTATTGGACTGGAAGCCACGCACGGTGCTGGAACCACCGGCATAGAAGTTCTCGTAGAACGGCATCTCTTTGCCGCCTATTCCATCACCGTAACCCCACTTGGTACGACCCAGAACAACCCACTTGTGATCGTCATCGATCGGTACATAGGTCGCGGTATCCAGCGTCGCTTTGTAGTATTCGTTGTCAGAACCCGGAATGGTCACTTTACCGTTCAGGTTGACACGCGTACCTTCCGTTGGGAAGTAGCCACGGTCCAGCTTGTTATATGTCCAACCATAGTTGAAGGTGAAGTCGTCTGATTTGAAGCTATCAGCGTCAGGATTTTCACCCATGGATTCCAGATAACGTTGCATCGCAACCTGTGGATCCATGTTAGACAAGGAGTTATGTACATAACCGACACCCGCACGCAACGTGTTGTATTCGTTAATCGGGAAGCCAAGCGTTACGTCAGTACCATAACTTTTGTTGGTATAGTCAGACAGGTCTGCGTCATCCGCCTCAAAATCGTTATAGAAGACGCGGCCACCGAGACTCACACCATCAACGGTGAAGTACGGGTTAGTTACAGACAACTCAGTATAGGTCTGGTAGTCGTTTTTGGTGCCGTTAATTCCGACAGAATAACCGGTACCTAACCAGTTATCTTGCTGGACACCGGCCTGGAAGCTCACACCGCTCTCAGTACCGTAACCGACGCCGAAGTTAAAGCTACCGGTGTTACGCTCTTTGACCTTGTAGACCACATCAACCTGATCCGGGCTGCCCGGTATACGCTGAGTATCGGTATCAACGGTTTCAAAGTAACCCAGACGGTTCAGACGCTCTTTACCCTGATCGACCAGATCGCTACCCAACCAGGCACCTTCCATCTGGCGCATTTCGCGACGCAGAACGGAATCTTTAGAGGTGTCGTTACCTTCAAAACGAATCTTACGCACATAGAAACGGTTACCCGCATCTACGTTTACACGTAATTTAACGGTTTTATCGGCATCGTTAATTTCAGGCTGCGATTGTACGCGCGGATAGGCATAACCATAGCGACCCAGAAGCTTCTTGATATCATCTTCCATTTTGGTCACTTTGGTGCCGTTATAGAGTTCGCCTGGCTCGATTTTAGTCAGGGTCTCAATTTCGGCGGAATGCCCGGCCAGGTTACCGCTCACCTGTACCCCAGAAAGCTTGTACTGCTCGCCTTCAGTGATGTTAACGGTGATATAGATACCTTTTTTATCCGGCGTCAGGCTGACCTGGGTAGAATCGATATTGAAGCGAGCATAACCGCGATCCAGATAGTAGCTGCGCAGGGTTTCAAGGTCGCCCGCCAGTTTCTGTTTCTGGTATTTACGATCGCCCACTACGTTCCACCACGGCACTTCATCACGCAGTTGGAAGTGAGAGATCAGTTCGTCGGTCGAGAAGGCATGGTTGCCGACGATGTTGATCTGTTGGATCTTCGCCGAAACGCCTTCCTGGAAGACCAGCTTGAGGTCAACGCGGTTACGCGGCAACGGCGTTACCACCGCTTTCACACTGGCGCTGTACTTACCGACGCTATAGTAGAAATCTTCCAGCCCTTTTTCGATATCGGCAAGCGTGGTGCGATCCAGAGACTCGCCAACACGTACGCCAGACGCCTCGAGGTTTTGCTTGAGCATGTCATCTTTCACCGATTTGTTACCGGAGAAAGTGATGCTGGCAATCGTCGGACGTTCTTTTACCTGAACCAGAAGGGTATCACCATCGCGCAGGACGCGGACATCCTCAAAGTTACCGGTGGCGAACAGAGCACGAATGGTATTACTGATGTCTTCATCATTAACCGTGTCGCCTGTGCGCACCGGCATACTGAGGAGAGCCGCACCAACGGCGACTCGCTGTAGGCCTTCGAAATGAATGTCCTTCACTACGAACCCTTCAGCACCGTATACGGTGGCGCTGCTAAACAGCAGCGACGCTATGAGCAACTTTTTCATCGCCATCGTTATTATGCGTTCTTCCTAACACTCTCTTACAACCGAGAGAAATCATTGAAAAGTGCAAGCCCCATTAACAACACCAGCAAGATAGAGCCAATGCGATAACTAAAGTCTTGAACCCGCTCGGATACCGGACCGCCCTTCAGCTTTTCAATCGCCAGGAACAGCAGATGCCCCCCGTCAAGAACGGGCAACGGAAACAGGTTGATTATCCCTAAGTTCACGCTGATAAGCGCAAGGAACATCAGGTAATAAATAACTCCGAACTCCGCTGACATCCCAGCCCCCTGGGCGATAGAAATCGGCCCACTGAGGTTGTTCAGTTTTACATCACCGGTAATCAATTTTCCCAGCATACTGACCGTCAGCTTCATCAACTGCCACGTTTTATCCGAGGCTTCGAGGATAGCGCTGAATGGCCCATACTGGCGTACAGTCTTATACTCATCAGGCAGAGGAATAACTTTAGGCACCACGCCCGCAAAACCTTCTGCCTTTCCGTTAACCTGTTTTGAATCTGGGGTTAACGTTAAAGACAAGGAACTTCCTTGTCTTTCAATATCTAGCGCTAACGGCTTATCCGGATTATCGCGCACCAGCGTCACGAACGTCATCCATTGCGTAAGCGGCTGACCATTGACTTTAACGATCCTGTCGCCAGCTTGCAAACCCGCCTTACTTGCAGCGGAGTTAACCTGCACTTCTGACAGCACCGATTCGATCTGCGGACCGCGCGGACGAATCCCTAAACTGGAGACGGGATCCTCTTTGTCTGGCTCAAATGCCCAATGGCGTAAATCCAGCGTTTTGTTCTGCCGCTGGTCGCTGCCAAACTGCGCCACGCTGAGAGTCGTACGCTCATCGCCGATTTTGGATACCAGTTGCAATCGCACAGCATCCCAATCAGGGGTTTCGATACCATCAACCGCTTTTAGTTCCGTACCCGGCTGAATTTGCGCCTGTGCGGCAATCGAGTTGGGCGTTATTTCACCAACAACCGGACGAACGCCAGGGACACCGATGATAAACACCAGCCAGTAAGCGAAAATAGCAAAAAGGAAGTTTGCAATCGGACCTGCGGCGATGATGGCTGCGCGTTGTCCAACCGTTTTATTGTTGAAAGCGTAATGGCGCAGCTCCGGTGCGACCGGTTCAGCGCGCTCATCCAGCATTTTGACGTAACCGCCGAGGGGAATCAGAGCGATGACGTATTCCGTACCTGATTTATCGGTACGCCGCCAAAGCGCTTTTCCAAAGCCAATGGAAAAGCGTTCGACGCGGACTCCGCAGCGCCGTGCAACCCAGAAATGACCAAATTCATGCACGGTGATAAGCACACCAAGTGCGACAATGAATGCAGCCAGATTCCAGAGAATACTCAGCATAAGACCATCCGTTAGAGCGTCCTGAATACCAGTAACAACAGGCAGGCAAAGACCGGTACCGCAGCCGTCAGGCTATCAATACGATCCAGAATACCGCCGTGTCCTGGAATTAAGTGACCACTGTCCTTAATACCTGCTTCACGCTTAAACATACTCTCTGTCAGGTCACCCAGCACGGAGGCCAGGGCTGCAACGATGGAGCAAATGAGCAAGGTGACAGGCGCAACCTCAAGATTCGCCCACATGCCATAACCCCATGAGATCACGGCCGCAGTGGCGAGTCCGCCAATAAAACCCTGCCAGGTTTTACCGGGAGAAACCTTCGGCGCCAGCTTATGTTTGCCAAACATCTTACCAAACATATAGGCACCAGAGTCCGCTCCCCAAACGAGGATCATGACATACAGAAGCCATAGCGCGCCACTATAATGATTCTCATCATAGTGCCATGCGCGTAGCGCAAGCATTCCCCAAAAGAATGGGACAATGGTTAACACGCCGAAAATTATGCGTAATGTTTTGGAATTACGCCAGACCGACGCAGAGCCGGGATAAAACAGCACCAGTAACAGCGCCACAACCCACCAGCCCAGCGATGCCCACAGCGATATTTCAACCAGCGGTTGATGAATATTGCGATGATATTCTGGCAGCAAAAATAGCATCAGTGCCAGCAATAGCCCGCACAAAACCGCCAGCCAGACTCGCTGCGTACGCGTGGTAAAACCGCTTAACTGTCCCCATTCCCAGGCGGCCAACATACAGACGACCAACGTAACAATGGCGAACCCCACCGGCGGCAGCAAAAACAGCGCCGCGATGACAACGGGTATTAAAACAAAAGCAGAAATCAGGCGATACTTCAGCAAAAGCGACCCCCATCAGGCTTTTTCATCACCGGGCTCGGTGCCGCCGAAACGACGCTCACGATTAGCAAAGGCATGCAGCGCACCTTCAAAGTCTTGTTCATCGAAATCGGGCCAGAGAACATCCGTAAAGTAAAGTTCGGCATAGGCGATTTGCCACAACAGAAAATTACTAATTCGATGCTCCCCCCCAGTCCTTATCACTAAATCCACAGGAGCCAGTTCATGCATACAAATTTGCTGCCCAAGCATCTCTTCATCGATTTGCTCTGGACGCAGCAGACCATCCTGCACCTGTTGTGCCAGTTGCCTGACTCCCTGGACTATATCCCACCGTCCACCGTAATTCGCTGCAATATTCAGCGTCAACCCGGTATTCTGGGCGGTAATCGCTTCTGATTTGCGAATCCGTTCTTGCAAACGTGAGTTAAATCGACTGATATCCCCGATAATACGCAGGCGTACGTTATGGCGGTGCAGGTTTTTCACTTCGCTATCAAGCGCCCACACAAACAGTTCCATTAACGCGCTCACTTCCTGCGCAGGTCGGTTCCAGTTCTCACTGCTAAAGGCATACAGCGTTAACGCATCAATACCGTTATTGGCAGCAAAAGAGACAGCCCGGCGGACGGATTTTGCTCCGGCCTTATGCCCAAAGGCGCGAATCTTCCCTTGCTTTTTCGCCCAGCGGCCATTGCCATCCATGATAATTGCTACATGGCGACAACCATGTGCTGGCAAATTTTCGCTTAATGGTTTAGTTGCAGACAACATAACGCGTTTTTAGTCCCTGAAAGGATTTACGGTACTCAGGAATACTGAAGCCCATCCACAAAAAAGCCGTGTCAAACCACGGCTTACCCGACCGGAAAAAAGCAAATACCCGCGATCGAGTGGCGCAGACTATATCACTGAAGCCCAACGCTAACAAATAGCGCGATTCTCCGTAGAGGGATTATCATCAGCTTGAGAGTCGCATCACTTCTTTTCTGGCGACGTCCCGTGCGATGGCATCAACCTTCAGCACGTCATCAACGCTCTGCGGCTCCTGCAAATCCATCTTATCCAGCACGGATAAATTCAGGTCAGCAATATCGGTAAATCGGATCTGCTGCGCCAGGAACGCGGCAACGGTAATTTCATTCGCAGCATTCAACGCGGTCGTCGCCGCCTGCCCTTGCTCAAACGCGTCCATCGCCAGTTTCAGGCACGGATAACGCTGGTAATCAGGTGCGGAAAACGTCAACGCACTGAGTTGGCAAAAGTCGACAGGCTTAACGCCGGACGTCACACGTTCTGGCCATGCCATCGTATGAGCAATTGGTGTACGCATATCAGGCTCCCCCAACTGCGCCAGAACGCTACCATCCTGATAACGAACCATCGAATGAATAACCGACTGCGGGTGAATCAGCACTTCCATCTGGCTTGCGCTGGCATTAAATAGCCAACGCGCTTCAATGTATTCCAGACCTTTATTCATCATAGTGGCGGAATCGACAGAGATTTTTCGTCCCATCGACCAATTCGGATGACGACATGCCTGATCGGGGGTCATAGAAACCAGATCGGACAATGGCGTTTCACGGAAAGGGCCACCAGACCCGGTAAGCAGAACTGACATAACGCCGTTTTGCTCAAGGTCAGCGTATCCCAGATTGTGTTGGATAGGTTGCGGTAAACTCTGAAAAATCGCGTTATGTTCGCTATCTACCGGCAAAAGCTGCGCTTTGTGGCGTTTCACGTCGTCCATAAACAAACGCCCACAGGTCACCAGAGACTCTTTATTCGCCAGTAAAATGCTTTTGCTCGCACGAATTGCCGCCAGCGTCGGCAGCAGGCCCGCCGCGCCAACAATCGCCGCCATCACCTGATCAACTTCATCCAGCGCAGCCATATCACAGGCAGCCTGCTGACCGCTCATGACCTCAGTGCGACTACCCTGCTCCAGCAGAGCTGCTTTTACCAACGCAGCGCTTTTTTCATCGTCCATTACCGCATAGCGAGGAGAAAACTCCAGGCATTGCTCTACCATGCGGACGACATTTTTACCCGCCACCAACGCAGCAACACGAAATTTTTCCGGGTTATGGCGTACTACATCCAGCGTACTGCAACCAATGGAACCGGTTGATCCCAGGATGGTTAATTGCTTCATGAGACATCCAGAAGAATTTTACCCTTTAAGGTATATAGACAGAAAAAAGCAAAACGCCGCCATCCAGCCTTCTCAGGCCTTCTAAGCGGCGTTTTTAGCGTACAGGCGAATCAGAACTGCATCAGTTCCGTTTCTTTCTCTGCCAGCGCCGCATCAACTTTCTTGATAGCTGCGTCAGTCAGTTTCTGCACGTCGTCCTGAGAACGGCGATCGTCATCTTCGCTGATCTCTTTTTCTTTCAACAGCGCTTTCACTTTGTCGTTGGCATCGCGACGAACGTTACGTACGGCAACGCGCGCGCCTTCTGCTTCGCCACGCACGATCTTGGTCAGATCTTTACGACGTTCTTCAGTCAGCGGCGGCAGCGGAACGCGGATGTCGGAACCGGCAGAGCTTGGATTCAGACCGAGGTCGGAAGCCATAATTGCTTTCTCAACGGCTGGACCCATAGAACGGTCGAACACGTTGATTTTCAGGGTACGGGAATCTTCAACCGTTACGCTTGCCAGTTGGCGCAGCGGGGTCGGCGTGCCGTAATATTCCACGACAATACCATCCAGCAGGCTAGGAGAAGCACGGCCCGTGCGAATTTTGCTGATTTGGTTTTTGAACGCTTCGACGCATTTTTCCATGCGTACTTCAGCATCTTTTCTGATATCGTTGATCACGTTACGAATCCTTGAAAGCTTGTTTCAGTCAGACCATACCCACCACGTAAGATGTGACAAGTATAGTCTTGATTAATTTTGAGGGACGTATCCCGCGACATTAAAGCGGAATATTACCTGCATTTAGCCGCAACGGGAATTATTCCGTGATTAACGTGCCTTCTTTTTCACCCATAACAACGCGGCGCAGTGCACCCGGTTTGTTCATGTTAAAGACACGAATCGGTAATTTGTGGTCACGAGCCAGCGTGAACGCCGCCAGATCCATCACTTTCAGCTCTTTATCCAGTACTTCAGCATAGGTCAACTGTTCGTACATGGTCGCGGTTGGATCTTTAGCCGGGTCAGCAGTAAATACGCCATCGACTTTGGTGGCTTTCAGTACAACATCCGCTTCAATTTCAATACCGCGCAGGCAGGCCGCAGAGTCGGTAGTAAAGAACGGATTGCCAGTACCCGCAGACAAAATAACAACGCGGTTGTTACGCAGCAGGCTGATCGCTTCCGCCCAGCTGTAGTTATCACACACGCCGTTCAGAGGAATTGCGGACATCAAGCGAGCGTTCACATAGGCGCGGTGAAGCGCATCGCGCATCGCCAGACCGTTCATGACGGTGGCTAACATGCCCATGTGGTCGCCCACAACACGGTTCATCCCTGCTTTCGCCAGACCAGCGCCACGGAACAGGTTACCACCACCAATCACTACGCCAACCTGGATACCCAGCTCAACCAGCTCTTTGATTTCCTGAGCCATACGGTCAAGGATGCTTGCATCAATACCGAAGCCTTCTGAACCTTGCAGGGCTTCGCCACTTAACTTAAGCAGAATACGTTTGTAGACGGGTTTTGCATTGGTAGCCATGTTTCTTTCCTGAGACTGTCAACGAATGAGATGAGTTAATTCCGGCGACATTGTATGTCGCTTTTCAGCATGACCACTATAGCGGTTCGCTGAATTTACAAGCCAGACACAAAAAGAAGCCGCCCTCAGGCGGCTCCTTTAAAAATTAAGACTGCTTGGACATCGCAGCAACTTCTGCTGCAAAGTCAGTCTCAACTTTCTCGATACCTTCACCCACTTCAAAGCGGATGAAGCCTGTTACGTCAGCGTTGTGCTCTTTCAGCAGCTGACCAACAGATTTGCTCGGATCCATAACGAAAGGCTGGCCAGTCAGAGAAACTTCGCCGGTGAATTTCTTCATGCGGCCTTCAACCATTTTCTCTGCGATTTCTTTCGGCTTACCAGACTGCATCGCGATGTCCAGCTGAACCTGGTATTCTTTCTCTACCACTTCAGCAGAAACGTCTTCCGGCTTAACGAATTCTGGTTTGCTTGCAGCAACGTGCATTGCCAGCTGTTTAACCAGCTCTTCGTCAGCGCCAGTTGCAGCAACCAGAACACCGATACGAGCACCGTGCTGGTAGTTACCCAGAACTTCGCCTTCCAGGGAAGCAACGCGACGGATGTTGATGTTCTCACCGATTTTAGCAACCAGAGCAACACGTTCTTCTTCGAACTGTGCTTTCAGAACTTCAACGTCAGTGATTTTGCCAGCAACGGCAGCGTCCAGTACTTTGTCAGCAAATGCCTGGAAACCAGCATCTTTAGCAACGAAGTCAGTCTGGCAGTTAACTTCCAGAATGAAAGCGATGTTGCCGTCGATTTTGGTTTTGATTACGCCGTCAGCAGCAACGTTGCCTGCTTTTTTCGCCGCTTTGATTGCGCCAGACTTACGCATGTTTTCGATTGCCAGCTCGATGTCGCCATTAGCTTCAGTCAGTGCTTTTTTGCAATCCATCATGCCTGCGCCAGTACGCTCACGCAGCTCTTTTACCAGGGATGCGGTAATTTCAGCCATTCTAAAATCCTCGGAAGATTTGATCTGCCCGGCATGAAACCGCACAGATTTAAAAGTGAAAAAGGGGCCTAAAGGGCCCCTAACCAAACATGATACTACCTGGTTTATAAGGGCTCTTCCCCTTCATATTCCGAGCCGCAGGTGCGTTGCCTTCGCTCGCTCATCCCAGTCACTTACTTATGTAAGCTCCCGGGAATTCTCGAGCTTGCCGCCTTCCTGCAACTCGAACTATCTCAGGGAAGTTATCAAGCCTTATTATTCAGCTTCTACGAAGCTTTCTTCCGCCTGGGAAGCCAGATCCTGAGAACGGCCTTCACGAACGGTAGTAGCTACAGCGCCCAGGTACAGGGTCACAGCACGGATTGCGTCGTCGTTACCCGGGATAACGAAATCAACACCGTCCGGATCAGAGTTGGTATCAACGATAGCAAATACTGGGATACCCAGGTTGTTTGCTTCTTTAATAGCAATGTGCTCGTGGTCAGCATCGATTACGAACAGAGCGTCCGGCAGACCGCCCATGTCTTTGATACCGCCCAGGCTGTTTTCCAGTTTCTCAAGCTCACGAGTACGCATCAGCGCTTCTTTCTTGGTCAGCTTTTCGAAAGTACCGTCCTGAGACTGAGTTTCCAGATCTTTCAGACGTTTGATGGACTGACGAACGGTTTTCCAGTTAGTCAGCATGCCGCCCAACCAGCGATGGTTCACGAAGAACTGGTCGCAGTTGTTAGCAGCTTCTTTCACCGCTTCGCTTGCAGCGCGTTTAGTACCAACGAAAAGGATTTTACCTTTACGAGCAGAGATCTTGTTCAGTTCAGCCAGAGCTTCGTTGAACATCGGTACAGTTTTCTCAAGGTTGATGATGTGAACTTTGTTACGCGCACCGAAGATGAACGGCTTCATTTTCGGGTTCCAGTAACGGGTCTGGTGACCAAAGTGAACACCAGCCTTGAGCATGTCGCGCATGGAAACAGTTGCCATGATTAAAACCTCTATATATAAAAGTTGGGGTTAAGCCTCCACGCATCCCATATTACCGACCCCAAAGGGCACCCCGGAATATGTGCCGATACGTGTGTGTTGTTACACAAAGTGAGATTTGTCGCTCCCGTCCATCGTGTGTAGTCTTCGAATGGATCGGAAGTCCGGCGCGCTTTATACCACAAATACGCCACCGACACCAATAATTGTTGGCGGTCCGTGCTGGATTGAACAATGAATTTCGTGTTACAGGCAGGCGGCAAATTTTTGAATCCCCGGGAGCTTACGACCAGTAAGTGACCGGGGTGAAAAAATGTAGCCAACGCATCTGTGGCACGAAAGGCGAAGTTCAGAATGATTCTCAATTTGGCAGGGTACACCCCAGACTGATACCATTGACCGCACTTACACAATTATTGTCGAAATAATCGACACTGATGGACAGAATTCATGGCTATCTCAATCAAGACCCCTGAAGAAATCGAAAAAATGCGCGTCGCTGGCCGCCTGGCCGCCGATGTTCTGGAGATGATCGAACCGTTCATTAAACCGGGCGTCAGCACCGGCGAACTGGATCGCATCTGTAATGACTACATCGTGAACGAGCAGCAGGCCATTTCCGCCTGCCTTGGCTATCACGGTTATCCGAAATCCGTGTGCATCTCTATTAATGAGGTGGTGTGCCACGGGATCCCGGACGACGCCAAGCTCCTGAAAGACGGCGATATCGTTAACATCGACGTCACCGTAATTAAAGACGAGTTCCACGGCGACACCTCGAAAATGTTCATCGTCGGCAAACCAACCATTCTGGGCGAGCGTCTGTGCCGCGTCACGCAGGAAAGCCTGTACCTGGCGCTGCGGATGGTAAAACCGGGTATTCGCCTGCGCTCGCTGGGCGCTGCGATTCAGAAATATGCGGAAGGCGAAGGTTTCTCTGTAGTCCGCGAATACTGCGGTCACGGCATTGGTCGCGGCTTCCATGAGGAGCCGCAGGTTCTGCACTACGATGCAGACGACGGCGGTGTGGTTCTGCAACCGGGTATGACCTTCACCGTAGAACCCATGCTGAATGCTGGTGATTACCGTATTCGCACCATGAAAGACGGCTGGACGGTGAAAACCAAAGACCGGAGCTTGTCTGCTCAGTACGAGCATACTATTGTGGTGACGGAAAATGGTTGTGAAATTCTGACGCTGCGCAAGGATGACACCATCCCGGCGATTATTACGCACGACGAATAACTTATTGCCTGATGGCGCTGTCGCTTATCAGGCCTACAAATGGCACTCTCCCGTAGGCCGGATAAGCGCAAGCGTCATCCGGCTTTTTAATGGGTGGTAACAATGAATACTCTTCCTGAACAGCACGCAAATACGGCCCTCCCCACCCTGCCAGGCCAACCGCAAAACCCCGGCACATGGCCGCAGCACGATCTCAACTGCCCCGGAATTAAAGCACATATCGACACGTTCCAGCTCTGGTTAGGTGACGCGTTTGACAGTGGAATTTCCGCAGAGCAGCTGATAGAAGCCCGCACCGAATTTATTGATCAGTTGCTTCAGCGCCTGTGGATTGAAGCCGGTTTCGGCCAAATTGCCGACCTGGCGCTGGTTGCCGTTGGCGGTTACGGGCGCGGCGAACTACATCCGCTTTCCGACATCGACCTGCTGATCCTCAGTCGTAAAAAGCTACCTGACGCGCAGGCCGAAAAAGTCGGCGAACTGTTGACGCTGCTCTGGGACGTAAGGCTGGAAGTGGGGCACAGCGTGCGTACGCTGGAAGAGTGTCTGCTGGAAGGATTGTCAGATTTAACCGTCGCCACCAACCTGATAGAAACACGCCTGCTGATTGGCGACGTGGCGCTGTTTCTTGAGCTACAAAAACATATTTTTAGCGAAGGTTTCTGGCCTTCCGATAAGTTTTACGCCGCCAAAGTGGAAGAACAAAATCAGCGCCACCAGCGCTATCACGGCACCAGCTACAACCTGGAGCCGGATATCAAAAGCAGTCCCGGCGGCCTGCGCGATATCCATACCCTGCAGTGGGTGGCCCGCCGCCATTTTGGCGCCACCTCGCTGGACGAAATGGTCGGTTTCGGCTTTTTGACGCTGGCAGAACGTGCCGAGCTCAATGAATGTTTGCATATCCTGTGGCGCATACGTTTTGCCCTGCATCTGGTCGTTAGTCGTTACGACAATCGTCTGCTGTTTGACCGTCAGCTCAGCGTGGCGCAACGCCTGAACTACGGCGGCGAAGGCAACGAGCCTATCGAGCGGATGATGAAAGACTATTTCCGCGTCACCCGACGGGTCAGCGAGCTGAACCACATGCTGTTGCAGCTATTCGACGAGGCGATCCTCGCCATGCCCGCCGACGAAAAGCCGCGTCCGATTGATGACGACTTTCAACTGCGCGGCACATTGATCGATCTGCGCAACGACGACCTGTTTATCCGCAAACCCGAAGCGATACTGCGGATGTTTTACATCATGGTGCGCAACAGCGCGATCAGCGGGATTTACTCCACCACGCTGCGCCATCTGCGCCATGCCCGCCGTCATTTAACCCAGCCGCTATGCTACATCCCGGAAGCGCGTTCGCTGTTTCTCAGTATGTTGCGCCATCCAGGCGCGGTGAGCCGCGGCCTGCTGCCAATGCATCGCCACAGCGTGTTGTGGGCCTATATGCCGCAATGGTCGCATATTGTCGGCCAAATGCAGTTTGACCTGTTTCATGCCTATACGGTGGATGAGCACACCATCCGCGTAATGCTCAAGCTGGAAAGTTTTGCCAATGAAGAAACCCGTCAGCGCCATCCGCTGTGTGTGGATCTGTGGCCGCGTCTGCGACAGCCGGAGCTGATTCTGATTGCCGCGCTGTTCCACGATATCGCCAAAGGCCGCGGCGGCGATCATTCGGTTCTCGGCGCTCAGGACGTGCTCAAATTCGCCGAACTGCACGGTCTGAACTCCCGCGAAACGCAGCTGATCGCATGGCTGGTGCGCCAGCATTTACTGATGTCGGTTACCGCTCAGCGTCGCGATATTCAGGATCCCGAAGTGATCAAGCAATTCGCCGAAGAAGTGCAAACGGAACATCGTCTGCGCTTTCTGGTGTGCCTGACCGTCGCGGATATTTGCGCCACCAACGAAACGCTGTGGAATAGCTGGAAGCAAAGCCTGCTGCGTGAGCTGTATTTCGCCACGGAAAAACAGTTACGTCGTGGGATGCAAAACACGCCAGATATGCGTGAGCGCGTGCGCCATCATCAGCTTCAGGCGCTGGCGCTACTGCGCATGGACAACATCGATGAAGAAGCGCTGCACCACATCTGGTCACGCTGTCGCGCCAACTACTTCGTGCGTCACAGCCCAAATCAGCTGGCCTGGCATGCGCGTCATCTGCTGCAACACGATCTCAGCAAGCCGCTGATCCTGCTAAGCCCGCAGGCCACCCGCGGCGGGACGGAGATTTTCATCTGGAGCCCTGACCGCCCTTACCTGTTTGCCGCCGTTTGCGCCGAACTGGACCGGCGTAATCTTAGCGTCCACGACGCGCAGATCTTCACCACACGCGATGGGATGGCGATGGATACGTTCATCGTACTGGAACCGGACGGCAGTCCGCTGTCGTCAGACCGACACGAAGCGATCCGTTTTGGACTGGAACAGGCGATCACCCAGCGTAGCTGGCAGCCGCCGCAACCGCGTCGTCAGCCGGCAAAATTACGTCACTTTACCGTCGATACCGAGGTCACCTTTCTGCCGACCCATACCGACCGAAAATCATTCCTTGAGCTTATCGCTCTCGACCAGCCTGGGCTGCTAGCGCGGGTCGGGCAGATTTTTGCCGATCTGGGAATTTCGCTGCATGGCGCCCGAATTACAACTATTGGCGAGCGAGTAGAAGATTTATTCATAATCGCCACCGCCGACCGGCGCGCTCTTAATAATGAGCTGCAGCAGGAAGTGCATCAACGGTTGACAGAGGCCCTCAATCCAAACGATAAAGGGTAATGTTTTTATTTATTATGGAAAGAGTTTAACAATGCAGCAGTTACAGAACGTTATTGAGTCCGCTTTCGAGCGCCGTGCCGACATTACTCCGGCAAATGTAGATACCGTAACCCGCGAAGCGGTGAATCAGGTTATTTCCTTACTGGATTCCGGTGCACTGCGCGTCGCAGAAAAGATTGAGGGTCAGTGGGTCACGCATCAGTGGCTGAAAAAGGCGGTCCTGCTCTCTTTCCGTATTAACGATAATCAGGTTATCGAGGGTGCGGAAAGCCGTTACTTCGATAAAGTGCCGATGAAATTCGCCAACTACGACGAAGCGCGCTTCCAGAAAGAAGGTTTCCGCGTGGTTCCGCCAGCTGCCGTGCGTCAGGGCGCGTTTATCGCCCGTAACACCGTGCTGATGCCGTCTTACGTGAACATCGGCGCTTATGTGGATGAAGGCACGATGGTTGATACCTGGGCGACCGTGGGTTCCTGCGCACAAATCGGTAAAAACGTTCACCTGTCCGGCGGCGTTGGCATCGGCGGCGTACTGGAGCCGTTACAGGCTAACCCGACCATCATCGAAGACAACTGCTTCATCGGCGCACGTTCTGAAGTGGTTGAAGGCGTAATCGTCGAAGAAGGCTCTGTTATTTCTATGGGCGTATACCTGGGCCAGAGCACCAAAATCTATGACCGCGAAACCGGCGAAGTTTTCTACGGCCGCGTTCCGGCGGGCTCCGTGGTTGTCTCCGGCAACCTGCCGTCGAAAGATGGCAAGTACAGCCTGTACTGCGCGGTCATCGTGAAGAAAGTCGATGCCAAAACGCGCGGCAAAGTGGGAATCAACGAACTGTTACGCACCATCGACTAACAGCGATTTGAAAAAGCGGGCTTAGCCCGCTTTTTTTACATCTGCGAGTGGCATAAACAAGGCTTTTCGTTAATTATTCAATGGTTATAGTGAGCTTAAGGGTACCGCTATGTATGACAATCTGAAAAGTCTGGGCATTACTAATCCTGAAGAAATCGATCGTTACAGCCTGCGGCAAGAAGCCAACAACGATATCCTGAAAATCTATTTCCAGAAGGATAAAGGCGAGTTTTTTGCCAAGAGCGTGAAGTTCAAATATCCCCGTCAGCGTAAAACGGTTGTCGCCGATGGCGTCGGCCAGGGTTACAAAGAGGTGCAGGAGATCAGTCCCAACCTGCGCTACGTGATCGACGAACTGGATCAGATCTGCCAGCGCGATCGCAGCGAAGTCGATCTTAAACGCAAGATCCTCGATGATTTACGTCATCTGGAAAGCGTTGTGACCAACAAGATCAGCGAAATTGAAGCCGATCTGGAAAAACTAACGCGTAAATAACCGTGAGTGGATGTTTTTGTAGGCCGGGTGAGGCGATGCCGCCACCCGGCATTTTGCCTGATAAGCGTGGCGCCATCAGGCAATTAATCAATGCTGCTCATCTAACTGCAACGCCACATACAGCAGCAGTCGATCGTCAAAATTCCCCAGATCCAGCCCGGTCAGTTCTGAAATACGGTTCAGACGATACTCCAGCGTATTGCGGTGAATAAACAATGCTTTTGAGGTTGCCAGCGGCTGAACGTTATGCCGAAACCATGCCGCTAATGTCCGACGCAGCAAACCGTTGTTATCCATCGCTTTCAGCCTTGCCAGCGGGCGCGCCAGCTCATTGGCCTGCCAGCCGCCACGCAGACTGTCCAGCAGTACCGGCAGCATCAAATCCTGATAGAAATAGCTACGGCTTTCCGGCATCCGCTGCTTGCCGACCATCATGGTGGTGCGCGCCGTACGATACGAACGGGCAATGCTGCCAGGCCCGGTAAAATAGTTGCCCAGCGACACGCGAAAACGCAGCTGTCCATTCTCTTTCATACGGGTAATAAGCTGCTCAACGCGCTTGCGATGATCTTCAGCGTCCCAGCGACCAAACTGATTGAGCGCCGGTTTCAACACTACCATCTCGGTCAGGGAAACAATCGCAATCAGATTATTACGTTCAGGCGTGGTCAACGCGTTCTGCAATTGCTGTAGCTCTGCCATCGCGCTGTCAACGCCAAGCTGGCCGCTGTCGACCTCCACCACCGCCACCACGCGCGGCTGGTTCAAATCAATGCCCAGTCGCTGGGCCCATTCCATCAGCGCCGGAGTATTCTCCTCCGCCTGAATCAGGTTCATCACCAGCTCTTCACGCAGACGGCTATCCTGCGCTAACAGATGCATCAGACGCGACTGTTCCAGCATCATTTCGGCGGTCATGCACACCAGTTCGCCATACTTGCGCAGATGTTCCGGTTCGCCGGTAAGGCCGATAACGCCAACAATTTCGCCTTCCAGACGCAGCGGCAGGTTTATCCCCTGACGCACACCGTGCAGATGCCGGGCTACCGCATCGTCAATATCGACCACCCGACCTTGCGACAGCACCAGCAGCGCCCCTTCGTGCAATTCACCAATACGCTCGCGATCGCCGCTGCCGATTATCCGCCCACGGGCATCCATTACGTTGATATTGGTATCGATGATGCGCATGGTGCGCGCAACGATATCCTGCGCCATTTTGGTATCAAGATGCCAGCCAGCCATAAATCCCTCCTGTGAGCAGAGCTCAAGCATAGGGAAGATAATAAGCGCCGACATTGTGCAAATGCACAAAGCAGAAGGGAGAAGTATGGAGTTGTGGCAAATATCACAAAAAGAAACCCCTTCCAGTGCAGGAAGGGGTTGAGGGAGATTACTGCATCAACAGATAGATGGAGCTGTCACCACGCTGAATGTTCAGCGCCAGCACCGCCGGTTTGCTGTCGAGGATTTTGCGCAGTTCGGCGATGTTTTTCACCGGCTGCTGGTTAGCACCGATAATCACGTCACCTTTCTTCAGGCCAATCTGTGCAGCCGGAGTATTCGGTTTCACGTCGCTGACCACGACCCCTTTATCCTGGCCTTTGTTGCTCATATCCGCACCTTCAATGCCTTTGAAGATAGAGCTGGAATCAACCTGAGTCTGGCTGCTCTGCTGCAGTTCCAGATTCACGGTGACCGGCTTACCGTCGCGCAGCAGGCCAAGGTTAATTTTGCTGCCTACCGGCATCGTACCCACCTGCGCACGCAGGGCGGCGAAGCTGCTGATAGGTTTGCCATTCAGGGAGGTAATCACATCCCCGGCTTTAATACCGGCTTTCGCTGCGGAAGAGTTCGGCATTACCTGGCTGACGAATGCGCCGCGCTGAGCGTCAACTTTCATCGCTTTCGCCAGCTCAGAGCTCAGTTCGGTCCCCATAATACCCAGCTCACCACGTTTAACCTGACCAAACTCAACCATCTGCGAAGTCAGGTTTTTCACCATGTTGCTTGGGATTGCAAAACCGATACCGATGTTACCGCCGTCCGGCGCGAGGATCGCAGTGTTAATGCCGATCAGCTCACCGTTCAGGTTGACCAGCGCGCCACCGGAGTTACCACGGTTGATCGCAGCATCCGTCTGAATAAAGTTTTCATAGTTCTCCGCGTTCAGGCCGCTACGACCCAGCGCAGAAACGATGCCGGAGGTCACGGTCTCACCGAGGCCAAACGGGTTACCGATTGCTACGGTGTAATCACCCACGCGCAGCGCGTCGGAATCTGCCAGCTTAATCGCCGTCAGATTTTTCGGATCCTGAATTTGGATCAGCGCGATATCGGAGCGCGGATCTTTACCCACGATCTTCGCGTCAAATTTACGGCCATCGCTCAGTTGAACCTTAATCACCGTAGCGTTATCCACCACGTGGTTGTTGGTTACGACATATCCTTTCGCGGCATCAATAATTACACCAGAACCCAGCGCCATAAATTTCTGCTGCTGGCCGCCGCCGTTACCAGCGCCCGGCGCGCCGCCCTGACAGAACGGTGAACTCTGGAACGGAGAACCGTCCTGGCAGAACGGTGAGTTATCACCAAAGAACTGCTGGAAATTACGCGGCATACGCGGCGTATTTACCGTCGTGCTCCCCTCGACGTTAATACTTACCACCGATGGCATCACTTTTTCGAGCATCGGGGCCAGGCTTGGCATCTGTTGGGCGGTCATTGCTGAAGACGACGTCTCAGCCGCTGTGGCAGACAGGGGGGACAACGCCAAACCTAAACTCAGAGCCAGTGCACTCATTGCTAATGTGGTTTTTTTCATGTGTTTCGTTCTCGATTAACAGATAACGCAAAATTGCTGTATACGTCAGAGTCGTTTTATAGCGCTAAGTTCCAGAATTGAGTTTAAGGAAAAAGTAAAATTTTATTGGCCGTCTTTACAAATGAGTATTTATTGTTCTACGGCCATCAAGCGACGATATTCATCCCATGCATACAAATCTGTCATCCCGCTGATATAATCCTGAATCAGCCGACAGCGATAATAATATTCCAGAACCGGAAACTCGGCGCAACCCGTTGATATTTTACTAACCACCTCAACATAAGCAAGACGATGGCGAGTTGACAACTTCTGAAATAATCGGGATTCGATAGGAAAACGTTTTACTCTTTCATTTTCGACCAGTTCAGTAAAATCTGACTGGGACATTTTTAATAAAGGCTGATAGATTTCCAACAATCCGGTGATCACCCGATAGCCCTGCAATTCCAGCTGCTCTACGTCAGGATGACTAAAGACATGTTTTACCGCCACATTTTTATAGACACCCAGCAACTGGCTAAAGCTACTGGCATCTTCCAACAGCGCGTGATTAAAGCTGCCGGCAAAAATCTGCGGTAAGTTATCAATAAAACGCTGGGCCGCATACGGTACCAGTTTATTCAGCGTATTAACGCGTAAATACATAAAGAACTGATCTTCGGTACTCCGGCTTAATGTATTTGAACGTGACTTCTCCCAGGCGTTCTCAACAACCTGACTAAACAGAGAGCCTTTTTCGTGATGCCCCCACGCCTCATGCAGATGGTGATAAAGTTGCTCGACGCTAAAGATTCTTTTCTCAACGGCATCTTCCAGGTCGGCCACGCAATATGAGATATCATCGGCAGCTTCCATAATCCAGGTTAATGGAAAACGACTGTAAGGTGCTAATGATAATTCTTTACGTAACCGCTCAATATACGGTTCCTCGGAAAGGTAATAGCCCGGCTTCTTCATTAAATAGTTATGCGTCGCGGGCGTATCGCCTCGCCACCACGCCGGACGGGTATATTTTAAAATACCGCCGACCTGCGCCCAGGTAAGATTCATACGCATCAAAGTATGCACCAGACGAATACCCTGCGCATTGCCTTCAAAATGGCACAGGTCCTGGCGCACCTTACGGCGAATATCATTCAGCGACTCTTCACCTTCGCGCAAACGCAACGCCGCTACCAGGCAGCGGTCATCGCTAAGCGGCTGACTTTCCGCGTCGGCCGGATACAGTCGCTGGCGGAACCAGTCATTAATCGCCGCTTCGCCAAAATGACCAAACGGCGGATTACCGATGTCATGCATCAGACACGACATTTCGACAATACTCTCAAACGGTCCCGTCAGTTCATCCAGACCATACAGCTCCAGCAGCTTTAGCTCTTTCAGCCGGCTGAGGATCTCTTTCGCGATATAGCGCCCAACCTGCTGCACTTCCATCGAGTGCGTCAGGCGCGTACGCACCGCCGCGTTACGCTCCAGCGGAAAGACCTGGGTTTTTTGTTGCAGTCGGCGAATTGCCGGAGAATTGATAATACGTCCACGATCGCTTTCAAAAATTCGCAGGATCTCATGCTCCGTCTTCACGCCCTGCGGCGAACGGTAACGGCGATGCCAGTTTATTTTTTTTCGGAAATCGATCTGTACCATATCCTCTCCCGCCTGAGAAATGCGCTACCCCTTAAGCGCATGATAGACTATGCCCTCAAATCTGGCTTATCGCGAGTAAATCTATGAAAATCGGCATCATTGGTGCAATGGAAGAAGAAGTTACGCTGCTGCGTGACAAAATCGAAAACCGTCAGACCATCACTCTCGGCGGTTGTGAAATTTACACCGGCCAACTGAACGGTACAGAGGTTGCGCTACTGAAATCAGGTATCGGTAAAGTGGCTGCAGCGCTGGGCGCTACGCTGCTGCTTGAACGCTGCAAGCCGGACGCCATTATTAACACCGGTTCAGCGGGCGGCCTGGCCTCAACGCTGAAAGTCGGCGATATCGTGGTTTCTGACGAAACGCGCTATCACGATGCTGACGTTACCGCCTTTGGCTATGAATTTGGCCAACTCCCGGGCTGCCCGGCTGGTTTTAAAGCCGACCCGGCGCTGATTGCTGCAGCAGAATCCTGCATTGCAGAACTTAATCTGAACGCCGTTCGCGGTCTTATCGTCAGCGGCGATGCCTTTATTAATGGCTCTGTGGGCCTGGCTAAAATCAAGCATAACTTCCCGCAGGCGATCGCCGTTGAGATGGAAGCGACCGCAATTGCGCACGTTTGCCACAACTTTAATGTGCCGTTCGTCGTGGTTCGCGCCATCTCTGACGTCGCCGATCAGCAGTCCCATCTCAGCTTTGACGAGTTCCTGGTCGTTGCCGCGAAACAGTCAAGCCTGATGGTTGAAACGCTGGTACAGAAACTGGCGCATGGCTAAATTACTCTCCAGGGCGCTGGTCGCCCTGCTTTTCACTCTCCCGGCGTTCCTTTACGCCGCACCGCGCGTTGTGACGCTTTCTCCTGCCAATACTGAACTCGCTTTTGCCGCTGGCATTACCCCCGTAGGCGTCAGTAGCTATTCAAATTACCCGCCAGAGGCCAAAAATATCGAGGAGGTCTCCACCTGGCAAGGCATGAATCTGGAACGCATTGTGGCGCTCAAACCGGATTTAGTCATCGCCTGGCGCGGGGGAAATGCAGAGCGGCAAGTGAATCAACTGACCGCCCTGGGAATTAAGGTCATCTGGGTAGACGCCGTTACCATCGAGCAGGTTGCCGATGCGCTCCGCCAGTTGGCGGCATGGAGCCCTAAGCCTGAGCAAGCCAAACAGGCGGCGCAAACCCTGCTTGATGACTATGCTTTACTTAAATCTCGATATGCCAACAAACCGAAAAAACGCGTGTTTCTCCAGTTTGGCGCTAATCCTCTGTTTACCAGTGGAAAAGGCTCCATTCAGCACGAGGTTCTTGAGGTATGCGGCGGAGAAAACATCTTTGCCGGCAGTCGGGTTCCCTGGCCGCAGGTTAGCCGTGAGCAGGTCCTGGCACGCGCGCCCCAGGCGATTGTTGCAACCGGAGGCCCGGGCGAAACTCTGAAAATTGAGCAATACTGGGGAAACCAGCTAAAAATACCCATTATTACACTTAATAGTGACTGGTTCGAACGCGCGAGCCCGCGTATTATCCTCGCCGCAAAACAACTCTGTAATGCGCTTTCACAGATAAATTAGCGCCTGCCCCCACCAGGTCTGTTGTGAGGATTTAAAAATGCTCGTCTATTGGCTGGATATTGTCGGCACCGCGGTATTTGCTATCTCTGGCGTGTTACTGGCCGGAAAATTGCGTATGGATCCGTTTGGCGTCCTGGTCCTCGGCGTGGTTACCGCCGTTGGCGGCGGTACGATCCGCGATATGGCATTGGATCACGGACCGGTTTTTTGGGTTAAGGATCCTACCGATCTGGTGGTGGCGATGATCACCAGCATGCTGACGATCCTGCTGGTGCGTCAGCCCCGACGGTTGCCGAAGTGGATCCTGCCGGTGCTGGATGCCGTGGGCCTGGCGGTGTTCGTAGGGATTGGCGTCAATAAAGCATTTCTTGCAGGCACGGGACCGCTTGTGGCGATTTGTATGGGGGTGATTACCGGCGTTGGCGGCGGGATCATTCGCGACGTGTTAGCGCGTGAAGTCCCAATGATTCTGCGCACCGAAATCTACGCCACGGCGTGTATTATCGGCGGTATCGTGCATGCGACAGCGTTTTATACCTTTAATGTATCGCTGGAAAACGCCAGTATGATGGGGATGATCGTCACCCTGCTGATTCGGCTTGCCGCCATTCGCTGGCATTTGAAGTTGCCGACATTTGCGCTGGATGATAACGGGCGTTGATGTGACGATACAGAACATGTAGGCCGGATAAGGCGTTTACGCCGCCATCCGGCACATTGCCCGGTGGCGCTACGCTTACCGGGCCTACACCATCAGACCATCGGTATTACAGACAGCAATCAGATGCTGAAAGAAGAGCCACACCCGCAGGTGCTTTTCGCATTCGGGTTAGTCACAACGAAGCGGGAACCTTCCAGACCTTCGGTATAGTCAACCGCGCCGCCCACCAGATATTGCAGGCTCATCGGATCAACTACCAGACCAACACCTTGTTTCTCAATGGTCATATCACCATCGTTCACCTGATCATCAAAGGTGAAACCATACTGGAAACCGCTGCAACCACCGCCGGTGATATACACGCGTAATTTCAGATTCGGGTTATCTTCGTCAGCGATCAGGCTTTTTACTTTATTGGCTGCTGCTTCTGTAAATTGCAGTGGCAGCGCTACGTCATCACTCATATTTTGCTCCAAACGACATTGGCAATTGGGCAAATTATAACCCAATGGTTAAGGCCATTATCTAATACCCTGGTATTTCGTTCAAGTATTCTCGCCAGCGGCAGTACCCTGGCTTTTTGCCGCCTGCTCCGCTTCCTGTTTTGCCAGCGTGCGGGCAAGGATAGTCGAGTATAGCGGCTTTCCGCCCATAAATTGGGCTAATAGTGTTGCGCCAAGACAGGTAATAATCATTGGCAAAATGAGCTGATAGTTATCGGTCATCTCCAGCACCAGCACAATACCGGTTAACGGCGCACGCACCGAAGCCGCTAACAAAGCCCCCATTCCGGCAATGGCAAAGGTTCCGGCCTCCAGATGATACTGCGGAAAAGAAGCTGCCGCAGCCATACCGAACGCGGTGCCAAGCAACGTGCCCAACGCCAGCATCGGGGCAAAAATCCCACCGGGCGCGCCGGACGAGAAGCACAGCAGCGTGGTGACGACCCTGGTAATAAATATAAACAGCAGCAGACCAACGCTAAAATTGCCTGCCGCGGCGATAGGAATCAGGTTAAACCCGCCGCCTGCCGCTTCCGGTTGAATTAACCCGAGGATCCCGCACAGGCCGCCGATCGCGCCGCCCATCAGCACCCATTTTTTAATTTCACCACCGTGGAAGCGCTGGAACATATCCTGGGTACGCAACACCATGGTGTTAAACAATGGCCCGACACAGCCAAAAATAAGCCCGAGCACCAGATACAGCCACAGCGTATTTACCGGCGCATTGGAGAGCTTCCCAACTTCAATAATCGGCGCTTCGCCGTTGAACACGCGAAACACAATGCTCGACATAATAACGCCGGTAAACACGGCTTTGATCGAGACAAGGTTATAGCGAAACTGCGGGCGCATCTCTTCAATAATGAACAGGATCCCGGCCAGAGGCGCATTAAACGCCGCCGACAGCCCCGCAGCCGCACCGGTGGCCAGCAGGGTATGCCGCGCTTCGGCGCTGCGCATGCGGAAAATATCCAGCACCATGCGCCCAATATTGCCGCCAATCTGCACGGTCGGCCCTTCTCGCCCAAGCACCATCCCGGCCCCCAGCGTCCCCATACCGCCGATAAATTTCACCGGCAGAACGCGCCACCAGCGCACAGGCCGTAGCTCTTCCAGCGCGCCTTCAATCTCAGGGATCCCGGAACCTCCCGCTTCCGGCGCAAATTTACGCACCAGAAAATAGCCGACCATCGCCAGCAGCGCGGAGAGAATAAACGCCAGCGGCCACAGCAGAATGGCATGGTCCGCAACCTGAGCCAGCGCGCCAATACGGTGGTTCTGTACCCAGGTCACCGCTTTTTCAAATGCCACGCCAACCAGTCCCGTCACGGTACCGACAACTGCGGCCATCAACAGGATCGCCAACGGCGTTTTGTCTCGTTCCAGGAGTCGACGGATTTGATCCCTGCGGCGTAAACGCACAATTTGTTGTGCTTCAAAAGAGGGAGAGTCAGTCTTCATCAGATGATCATTAATTGGTAATACAAATACGGAATCGGCATTCTACTCGCACATTTCACGAAAATCCCCTGCAAATCGCATTGTTTCAATTGCGTAAAACTTTCATAACCTTCTCTGAATAACTAGAATAGCGGGCATTTACTTTTTCTACGAACCAGGACCCCATCCATGAGTAAGTCTGAAAATCTCTACAGCGCAGCACGCGAACTTATCCCTGGCGGCGTTAACTCCCCCGTTCGCGCCTTTACTGGCGTGGGTGGAACTCCGCTGTTTATCGAAAAAGCGGACGGCGCATATCTGTACGATGTTGATGGTAAAGCCTATGTCGATTACGTCGGTTCCTGGGGACCGATGGTGCTGGGCCATAACCACCCGGCAATCCGTAATGCGGTGATTGAAGCTGCGGAGCGCGGTTTAAGCTTCGGCGCGCCGACCGAGATGGAAGTAAAAATGGCGGAGCTGGTCACTGAACTCGTGCCAACCATGGACATGGTACGTATGGTGAACTCCGGTACGGAAGCGACGATGAGCGCAATCCGTCTGGCGCGCGGTTTCACCGGACGCGATAAGATCATCAAATTTGAAGGCTGCTATCACGGTCATGCCGACTGCCTGCTGGTCAAAGCCGGTTCTGGCGCATTAACGCTGGGCCAGCCTAACTCCCCGGGCGTTCCGGCCGATTTTGCGAAACACACCCTCACCTGCACCTACAACGATCTCTCTTCAGTACGTGCGGCATTTGAACAGTATCCACAAGAGATCGCCTGCATCATCGTTGAGCCGGTCGCGGGCAACATGAACTGCATCCCGCCGCTGCCGGAATTCCTGCCGGGCCTGCGTGCGCTGTGCGATGAATTTGGCGCGCTATTGATCATCGATGAAGTCATGACCGGTTTCCGCGTAGCGCTGGCCGGTGCACAGGATTATTACGGCGTCGTTCCGGATCTGACCTGCCTGGGTAAAATCATCGGCGGCGGAATGCCCGTTGGCGCATTCGGCGGCCGCCGCGATGTGATGGACGCGCTGGCGCCGACCGGTCCGGTTTACCAGGCGGGTACGCTTTCCGGTAACCCAATTGCGATGGCAGCAGGCTTTGCCTGTCTGACCGAAGTGGCCCAACCGGGTATTCATGAAACGCTGAACGAACTGACGACGCGTCTGGCGGAAGGTCTGCTGGAAGCTGCCGAAGAAGCGAATATTCCGCTGGTAGTTAACCATGTGGGCGGAATGTTCGGGATTTTCTTCACCGATGCAGAAACCGTAACCTGCTATCAGGATGTGATGGCATGCGACGTTGAACGCTTCAAGCGTTTCTTCCACATGATGCTGGATGAAGGGATTTACCTGGCGCCTTCTGCTTTCGAAGCGGGCTTTATGTCCGTGGCGCACAGCGAAGACGATATCAATAACACCATCGACGCCGCGCGCCGGGTGTTTGCGAAACTGTAAATCAGGGACACGTGTCGGGTGGCGCAAGCGCCACCCGGCTTTTTTAGCGGCTTTGCTTTCTTAGCAGATAGATAAAGTACGGCGCGCCAATAAACGTCGACAATAACCCCGCCGGGATCTGATACGGAAACAGCACCATTCTGCCGCACCAGTCAGCAAAGACCAGAAGTACGCCTCCCGCCAGCGCCGAAATCAGCATATGCGGCATCGCCCGACGAAAACCCATCATTCGGGCAATATGCGGAGCCATCAACCCGACAAAGCTCAACGGTCCAATGGTCATGGTTGCTGTCGCCGTCAACCCTGCAGCCAGGAGCAGTAACCCTACGCGCGACGGCGTGATTGCCATCCCCACCGCCCGCGCCGTATCACCGCCAAGCGGTAAAATCGTCAGCCAACGACGGCACAGCGGCGTCATCGCCAGCAGGATAACCATCACAATCCCGGTGCGCAGTACCTGTTCACCCGTCGCGTTATAGGTTGAGCCGGAGATCCAGGTAAGTACGCCCGCCATACGCGGATCGCCGCTGGCCTGCAGCATCATCAGCAACATTGTAAACGCCGTGCTGAGCGCCATCCCTGCCAGCAGCATACGGTGCGGCGAAAAACCACCGCGCCCGGCGGCAATCATAATGATAAGCAAGGTGGCCGCAGCCCCGAGACTCCCGGCAGGCATCAGCCAGCCAAAGGCATTTCCTGGGACCAGAAACAGCATCAGCACTACGCCAAATGCTGCACCGGAGCTAATGCCCAGCACTTCCGGGCTGGCCATTGGGTTGCCCGTCAGACGTTGAATAATACAGCCCGCTACCGCCAACATTACCCCGGCAATCAGCGCCGCCATAATACGTGGCCAGCGCCAGGGCATCAGCTCATCCAGCATCGCGCCGCTGGCCCATGTCCAGCCGTGCGCATCGCGGCCAAACGACAGCGCCACCACCAGGGTCAACAGCAAGAGCGCCCCACCCGCCAGCGTAAACATCAGCACATTCTGACGCTCAGCGGCGATGCGGTTGCTGGCATTCATATCCGGCGCGCTCATACTCCTAAGGCGCGGTAACAGCCACAGCAGTAATGGCGCGCCAATCAGCGCCGTCACCGATCCGGTGGAGACTTCCATCCATACGCGGGTCAGCCACAGAATGATTTGGTCGGAGAGCCAGAGGATCAACGCACCAATCAGCGGGGCCAGCATCAGACGCGCCAGCAGACGACGCGCACCGAGCATTTTCGCCAGCAGCGGCGCAAACAGGCCAATAAAGCCGATAATCCCCACGGCGTTCACCAGCAAGGCGCTGAGAACAATCGCCAGCGATAAAGCCGCCAGACGCGCCAGCGACAGCGCCAGACCAAGGTTACGCGCCACGCCGTCATCCAGTCCCATCAGCGTCATAGGCCGCAATAGCAACAGAGTCAGCATCACGCCGCCCAGCAGTTGCGGCCACAGGCGCTGTACGCCGCTCCAGTCGGTTTGCGTTAGCGTACCGCTGCTCCATAAAAACATGCTTTGCAGCTGATCGTGATGGAAGATAACCATCAACTGGTTAATTGCCCCGCAGTACAGGCTGACCACCAGCCCGGCAAGGATTAACGTCACCGGGGAAAGACGCTTGCCCCAGGCTACGCCAAACACCAACGCCCCAACGACACATGCCCCCGCCAGCGCCGCAAATTGCGTGGTCAGCGCACCGGGAATAGCCCACAGCGTGGTAACCGTAATGCCCAACTGCGCACCGGTCGCCACGCCCAACGTGGTTGGCTCCGCCAGCGGGTTACGCAGCACCTGCTGAAACAATACGCCGACCAGCCCCAGCCCGGCACCGACCAGCAGCGAAATCGCCAGCCTCGGCAGCAGGCTATAGTGGAAAACCATCTGTTTAATGGCGTCGATATCCGGTGACCAGATAGCCTGTTGCCACTGGCTGCGCGGTAGCGCAACGGAGAAGTTAACCCAGGTCAGCCAGAGAGCAACAATAACCAGTACCAGCAACAATAACGCCGGATGGCGGCTTCGCCTTATCCGGCCTACAACGCGCGCAAACCGTAGGCCGGATAAGGCGCTTTTAGCGTCGCCATCCGGCATTTCAAATTTCCTGCTCACGCTTTGCCTCCCAGCGCATTATCCAGAATACGGGCAAAATGCATTGCCGAGAGCGTTGCGCCATAGAACCAGACGGCCGGCACGCGCTGAAAACGTCCGCTACGGACAAACGGCATCGCTTGCCACAACGGCGTAGACATCAATGCAGCCATCTCTTTATCGTTGCCGTGGTCAAAGCACAATACATCAACATCCTGAAAGGCAGCCAGACGGTCAATACTCACGGCAGTGCTGCCCCAAAAGTTTGTCTCTCCCTGCCAGGCGTTGGGGATCCCATAATCGTCCAGCACGTCCTGGAACAGGCTATTTGGGCCAAACACCAGCATATGTCGCGAATCAAGCAGGGAAGTGAGAAGTACAGGGCGCGCGCCGCGTTGAATGAAGCGCGGCTTCAGACTGGCGATAAAACGATCGTACTCGGCCAGATGGCGTTCAGCAGAGGCCTGCAGATTGAACAATTGCGCCATTTCCTGCAGCGATTGTCGCGCAACCGCCAGCGGTTTTTTGCCGTCGCTGAAGTTAAATCCCCGGCCAGGCGCAATCCGCGCCAGCTTTTCGGGAGAAGGACCATAGCCTGCTGACCAGAGCAAAAACGAGGGTTTCATTTCGGTCAGCAGTTCGAGATTGGGTTCCGTGCGTAGCCCGACATCAATCACCGAGTCCGGCAGCGGGGGCTCATTGACCCACAGCTTGTAGTTAGGGATATCGGCAATGCCATACGGCGTAATACCCAGCGCCAGCAATAGCTCTACCGGCAGCCATTCCAGCGCCACAATGCGCTGTGGATCAACCGCCGCGGCGCGCGCCGTTTTCATCTGCCACAGCAGCGGCGACAGCGCCATCGCCGTAAGCAAGCGCCGACGGGTAATATGATGTAATTCAATCATTAATAGACAAAACTCACGGGTGCGGCACCGGCCGGATGCGGCAAAATGCCCATCGGGATACCGTAAATCTGTTCCAGAGTTTCACTGCGCATCAGTTCAGCAGGCGTCCCTTGCGCAATCATTTCACCGCCGCGCAGCGCAACTAAGTAATCACAGTAGCGGGCCGCCATGTTGATATCATGCAGCACCGCAATCACCGTCAGCCCGCGCTGCTGGCTTAAGCGATGCACCAGCGCCAGTACGTCAACCTGATGGGCGATATCCAGCGCGGAAGTCGGTTCATCAAGCAGCAGACAGCGGCTGTCCTGCGCAACCAGCATGGCTATCCACGCGCGCTGGCGTTCTCCGCCGGACAGACTATCAACCAAACGGTGCGCCAGCGGTTTTAAGCCAACCAGCGAAATCGCTTCTTCTACTTTCTCTCTGTCGGCAACGCCAAAACGTCCCAGCGCCCCGTGCCACGGATAACGACCAATCGCCACCAGTTCGCGCACCGTCATCCCTTCGGCCTGCGGCAGCTGCTGCGGCAGATAGGCGACCTTGCGGGCAAACGCTTTACTGCTCCAGCTCTCCAGCGGCTGTTCGTCGAGCAGGATTTCACCTTCTGACGGCGGCTGATGACGTCCCAGCATTTTCAATAACGTCGATTTTCCGGAACCGTTGTGGCCGATAAGGCCGGTCACTTTCCCCACAGGAAAAGTTAATGAGAGAGGATGCAAAAGCGTGCGGCCAGGCACACGAAAGGAGACATTACGCAACGCAAAAGTAGTGTCGGGATGGGATCTGTTTTCCTGCATAGCAGCCAACTTGTAAAACGGGCACGCAAAGCGTGCCCAAAAAGAAATTAGAAACGGAAGGTTGCGGTTGCAACGACCTGACGTTCTGCGCCCCAGAAGCAGCCATAGGTATTGAAGCAGCTGGCGACGTATTCACGGTCAAACAGGTTGTTCACATGCAGCGCCACGTTGGAGCCCGCCATGCCGACGCGCGCCAGATCGTAACGCACTAACGCATCCACCAGCGTATAGCTCCCCACTTTAAAGGAGTTTGCCGGATCGCCATAGCTGGAGCCAGTATAACGAACACCCGTACCCAACGTCAGCCCGGAAAGCGCGCCGTCATAAAGGGTGTAGTCCCCCCACAGTGATGCCATATGTTTTGGCACCTGAGCAGGCGTGTTGCCTTTGTAGGTGGTGTCGGTGGTGTATTCCGCGTCGGTGTAGGTATAAGAACCCACTACGTTGACGCTGGCAGACAGCGCCGCTTTCGCTTCGATTTCCACACCGCGTGAGCGAATTTCACCGCCTTCAACTGACCAGAACGATCCATTCGGGTCGGCCATCAGGTTGTTGGTTTTGGTCAACTGGTAAACGGCACCGGTGATCACGATCGGACGATCGCTCGGCACGTACTTCACGCCCGCTTCGTACTGCTTACCTTTAGATGGCGCAAAGATATTACCGCTTTCCCCGACCTGAGAACTAGGTTCAAACGATTCGCTGTAGCTGAAATACGGGGTCACGCCGTTGTCGAACAGGTAGTTAACACCGCCACGCCAGGTGAACTGTCTGTCATCACGGGAATCCAGCACGCCAGAAACGCGGTTCAGGGAGTCCTGCTTTGCCCAGTCGTAACGGCCGCCCAGAGTGACCAGCACCTTATCCCACTGCATCTGATCCTGAGCGTACAGGCCCGTTTGTTCCTGTTTATTCAGAACGCGATAAGGTGCGCCTGGCCCATTATGCGCTCCAAAATCAAAGTCGCTACGGTCAAGGTTATAGATATCAGACGGCGCAACCGAACCAGCCCAACCGAACCAGGAGTTGATATCGTTACGCATACGCATATAGTCAACGCCGGTCAGCAGCGTGTGATCCAGGGAACCGGTAGCGAATTTGCTCTGTAACTGGGTATCAACAGAGAAATTCTGCAATTTTTCATTATCGTCAACGTACTGACGAGTTAGCGTGTGATCCCAATCGGCCTGAGGAACGCTGGCGCAAGGACTGTTGGCCGGATCCTTTGTATAGAGCGGATCGGAGCACATGCCGTAACCATACACGCTATTCTGCGAAACCTTGTTTTGCGCATAACGCAGGTTCTGACGCACGGTAAAGGTGTCGTTAAATTCGTGATCGAAGCTGTAGCCCACCATCTTCTCGTTACGAGAATAGGTATTGTTGTTCGCACCTTCGTTGAAATCGGTAGGCAGACGCGAACCGTTTGGCAGCTTAGATACGGTCCCCTCTTTCGGCAACCAGCCGTAATAGCCGGTTTCCGGCTCGTTCTGGAAGTAGGAGAGGAAGGTGAAGTTTGTCTTATCATTCGGACGCCATGAGAACGATGGCGCGATGGCGTAGCGTTGTTCTTCCGCACCCTGCTGCTGCGCATTCGCGGAACGCGCCAGGCCGGTCAGGCGGTATGAGTACACGCCATCGTCATCCAGCGCGTCGCTGAAGTCGAAACCGGTCTGGAACAGGCTGTCGGTGCCCATTTTGAACTGAACTTCTTTCAGCGGCTCCGTCGTCGGACGCTTGCTGACCATGTTCAACAACCCGCCAGGGTTGCTCTTTCCGTAAAGAACGGAAACCGGACCGCGCATCACTTCAGCGCGTTCCAGCATATAGGGGTCGATTACCGCATCGTTATAGAAGTTACCCTGCATCTTCAGGCCATTCAGATAGTTATTCTGACTTTGGCCGTCGGCGGCAAATCCGCGAATAATCAGATAGTCATAGGTATTGGACGCACCACGCGTACCCACGGCAACGCCAGGGGTGTAGCTGAGCGCCTCTTTAACCGATTTCGGCTGATGCAACGCCATCTCTTCGGCGGTGACCACGGAAATAGACTGAGGAACTTTTTGAATCGGAGTATCGGTTTTGGTCGCCGTAGCAGACTGTCGTGCAGCGATGGTTGCCGCTGGCCCCCATGCGCTTTCCTGCGGAGCAGGTGCAGCAGTTACGGTGATGGTTTCTTCTTTCGGGTCAACCGCCGCCTGTGCATAGACAGACATGCCGCTAACCGCTGTGGCTACCACTACTGCGATTTTACGCAGCGATGAACTTGGCTGAGCAGTTTTAAGACGCGCCATTGGTATTTCTCTGATGAAAGTGAATGATAACGTAAACGAGAATTATTATTATAACGGCAGCATAATATTCGAAACTCTGGCGAGATAGCAAGCAATACGCGTCCCTACTAAAACTGAGGGGTTAAGAAATAACCAGATGAAAAGAAAGGGTTAATAAATTAGGCTGAAATGTTAGGGCTCAAAAAGAACCCCGTAGGGGTATCGCGTCTGCATAGATCCACATTAGCGGTAATACACCTCAAAGGTGGCTACCGCATCGACCTGGCCCCCCTTCACCGTTCCGGTTTTAGCGTATCGCGCTTTCAGCGGGATCGCCTCTGTTCCCTGCCCGGTCGCGCTTTCGATCCCCGTATATTCCTGATCAAAATTCAGCACATGATTGTCTTTGTCGAGGATCTGGATCCCGACGCCGCTGGCGGCCCCTTCTCCGCGGGCAATATTCAGAATATTGCCGTCGGTAACACCGGTTGAACCGGCGCTGGTAAACTTATAATCAATGTGCGTTCCGGCAGTACAATTGGCGACTTCAATTTTAAAGCTGTCATCGGTGAGCACGGATGAATATCCCTGAGATAACCCACCGGCTGTCACCGTATCCAGCAAAACATTGATATTTTTGCTTTTCAGATTGCAGGTATTAGCAATCACATCAACCGTGGCAGGCGCAAAGCGTAATTTCGCTACGGTTAAACTTCCCATTTGATAATCGGCGTTAAATTTACTGGTATCCAGCGTGCCAGACTGGACCGTCCCGATAACCACTAACTGAACGCCAACATGATAAGTTGAATCATACGAGACCCAGTTACCCGTCATACCCAGATAATGCCAGGGAGTAATTATATTATCGTCGGTAAACGTGGCGGTTTTATTTTCCGCACGGGCGGCGCGAAACCCGATGCCCGGCACCGTGGTTTTATAAACGCCGCTTAACACTCCCGAGTAATCGGCATCGGTTAATACCGTGTAACCTTCGCGAACCTGTACATCTGTATTACAGGTCAATCCGTGTGATTCTCCGACCGTTTCTCCGGAATAAACAATGGTTCCAACGGCGGCATCGGAGTCAATCACAATCTGCGCGGGCATGGTAAACGTAATCGTTGGATTCGCATTCGGATTGGTAAACGAGCAGTCCGCTCTGGCCTGCTGAAAACAGACGCTCATCAAGGCTAAAACCAACATCATGAAGAGCCTGGAAAATCCCTTTTTCCCTTTACTCATTGGTTAACTTCCCTGTTTGCTAAACAACATCCCTGGGTGCGTTCCCCAGTGGATTACCGGTAATAAACGGCAAACGTCGCCACCGCATCAACCTGACCCGCCTTCACGTTACCCGTTTTGATATAGCGCGCCTTAAGTGGAATGGTCACCGACTGATCCTGTGTCGTTTGCGCGACCGCCGTATAGTTGCGATCAAACTGCAGCACATTGTCGTTACTGTCCATAATTTGAATGCCGACCCCGTCAGCAGCGTGATCGCCCGTAGCAATATTCAGGATATTGCCATCCGTGACGCCGGTCGAACCCGCAGTGGTGAACTGATAGTCAACCTGGATGCCCGCGCTGCAATTATTAAGCTGAATTTTAAAGCTGTCATCGGACACCGTTCTGGACACGCCATTAGCCAGTTCGCTGGCGACAATCGTAGAGAGCGGCGCCAGAACATTCTTTTCAACCAGGTTACAGCTGTTTGACTGAACGATTACGGTAGTCGGTGAAACTCTGATCCTCGCCACAGTAACGCCGTCGTAGATCCAGTCAGCACTTAACTGTGAAGTATCAATGTCCCCTGAGCTCACTTCTCCGGTCACGACAAACTGTACCTGGGCACGCGAATGAATACTATACGTACTCTTTGGCTCGGTTCGGGATGACCCTAAATGCATAGGGGTAACCAAAGCACCTGACGTTATTGTCTGGCCGTCTTTTACCCATCCCATGCGCACGCCAATACCAGTAACATTAGTCTGATACACTCTGGTTAACGGGTTATCGGTACGCTCGTCGCTGTCCGTTAACATAGTATAGCCGGTCCGAATCTCGCCATCGCTCGTACACGGAACGGAAATAACATCCCCCGAAACCTCTTGTGAATAGAGAACCGTTCCTGGAGCTTCATCCGCATTCACCGTCAGCGCGGGAACCGTAATGGTAGACGTCGAGGGCTCATCGCCTCCCGCAATAGAACAACTCGCGCTTGCGCTCTGATAACACATCAGTAACCCAGCGCACAGCAGAAGCCTCCCCCCTTCTTTAATCATCCTTTGCATATTGCCTCCTTTTATCAATGGCAGTTAAGCGTTGCGGTAAAAATACCCGGTTCCGGTTGTGCCGGAACCGTCACCTCCGCCGAGCAGCGCTGCTGCGCCGTATCGCCCCATTGTGCGGTCACACGCTGCGTCCCTTTTAACCCGGTGACATACACTTCACCGGCATCGCCTACGATTGACGTCGCGCCGTCCATACTCAGCACGGCCCCAAAAGGCACCACGCCCTGGCCAAATCGCAACGTCAGCAAGGCGCGTTTACCCGCGCGCGCGGTAAAGTCAGCCGCCACCACCGCACCTTTAGTCGGAATCACGTCCAGAGACGCATCCTGAATATCTAAATCATCGCGCCCCTGGGTATTCACGGTGATCGTATTGCGCCGATAGTTGGTTAAGGTCGGCACAATGGCATTGCCCCAACGGTCGGTATACACCCCTTGTGAATTCTGGATTTTAACGTTATCGCCATCGGCAATATGCACCACCGCAAAAGCGTCCTGGATTGATTGTCCCAGCGTAATTCCCTGCGAGTGCGCGACCACGGATCCCTGCGCGCTATAGCCCCACTGCTTGCTGTCTTGCTGATAGCTGTAATTCGCGCTGAATTCCCCCACCGAGGCCCGATAGCGCGAGGAGAGATAGGCGCCGTAGCCCACGTTGTTATCGGTGTAGGTCTGCTGAAGGTTGTAATTTAAGTTGTTATTTTCCAGCAGCGTGCCGCTGACGCCCGCCTGGTGCGAGGTGTTACCTTTTTTCGAACTGGTCAGGTTGTAGGTGCCCCAGGAGTTCGCCAGCCAGCGCGAGAGCGGAACGTTAATCGAAATCGAAACCTGCTGGTCGTTATCGGTTGAAGGCGTTTTCGTCAGGCTGTAGTTCAGCGACCAGTTAACGCCCTGCCAGCTACTGCTGTAACCCAAACTGACGCTGCGCTCATGGCCTTCCATTCCCCAGTAGTCCTGCTGATAGGCGTTGGCATATACCGACCCCCAGCTATGTAACGACTGTGAAAGGTTTAGCTGTAAGCGGCTCCGGCGGTTAAAAGCATTGCGATAGCTGTAAATGCTGTCGTCATCATAGGTGTTATTGCGCTGATCGAGCGCCTCCTGAAAGGTATAAAACCCGGAGGTGGAATAACGATAGCTGGCCAGCGTGACCGTGGTATTGGTCAGCGGAAAATCTTTTGCGTACTGCGCGCGCCACGACTGGCCGTTCGCATCTGCGCGACCGTCGTCAAACGCGGTTCTGGCGGCCGTCAAATCCATCGACACGGAACCAAAATCGCGTAAATCGGCCCCGATGCCGACCAGCCCGGCATGATACATCGACGCGCCCTGCAGACCGCCGTAGGCGGTAATCCCGTAAGGTAAGCCGTAAATGGCCGTCGCCTGGCCGAATTCCGGCTCCTCGCCGTTATCCACATCGCGATATTTCCCTGCCGCCAGGCTGTACTTCAGCGCGCCTTCGCGCTGCATAATCGGCACCGAGGAGCTGGCCTGGATAAAGCTGCGCTCCGTACCGTCGGCCTCCGTGACGGTGACTTCCAGATCCGCCCCTGCCGTGACCTGAGTTAAATCACGGATTTCAAACGGCCCGGGCGAGACGTTGGTCTGGTAGATGGTGTAACCGTTTTGTTTGATGGTCACTTTGGCATCGCTGTTGGCGATGCCGCGCACCACCGGGGCGAACCCCTGTAATCCGCTGGGCAGCATGCTGGTATCGGTCTCCAGCTTCACCCCGGTCATTTGTACGCTGTCGAACAGTTCGCCGTTGGTGTAGGTTTGCCCAAGCTGAAGCTGGCTGCGCAGGCGTTTGATATCACGCTCCAGCGTTGTGCTTATAGATTGCCAGCCGCTGTCATTCCCCCAGTTGCTGGAATTGCGCACCCGCCATGGGCCGATGTTCATACCCGAATTGAGACTGGCCCAGTTAGAGGTATTGTTGTCCCCATTCGACTGCTGATGCGAACCCGAAACATAGTAGCTGGTCCACAGCGCCGGAATGCCATCGTCCCAGGAAGCAGGATTGCTTTCGCCCGAAATTTGTTTGTCGCGGTAGATTTGCGGAATACGTAATTGCAGCACCTGAGTTTCCGGGCTGAAGTCATAGCGCGCATCAGCAATATATTCACTAATATCGCCCAGCAGCGTATCTTCATTAATATTATTTAATGCCGGGACGGTATCGACTTTGACGCCTAATTCGCGCAGTTCCGCTTTGGTGAATTGCGGAATCAGTTTGCTGTTATCTTTTGAAAGGAGGTAATTTAAATTTCGTTTATCGATGCGATCCTGATCCCAGACAATGGACGTTAAATACCGCCCGGGAGATAATCCGTTATGGCGTAAATAGGCTTCAAGCGCGCCGGTATTCTCCAGCGGCGTCCCCGTTTCCAGCGCGTTGAGATTGAAATAATCGTCAGCGCAAACGGAACCACTCGCCGTTAATATCGCGAATGTCAGCGTATTGAGTGCAAAAAGCCGGACAGTACGATGAGAAGACATAAACGCCACCCGTAAGAAATCGATAGCTCATTTACAGCGACTGTTTCCGCTGTCCGGTTTCTGATCCGTAATCATTAATTGCGGTCCAGACAACGTTACCTTTTACTGCCGATGGCAACGGAAAACGCTGCTCAGCAAACGGCGCGACCATCATGGTTAATGCCGAGGGAGAGTTTTGCTCTGATGCTGCTTTAATCTCTGTTCCCGCGACTTTTAGCTGTCCAAAGGTGACATAGAATGGCGTAGGGTTTTTCACCACTAACTGGTTTTGGCTGCGGCTAAACTGCAATGACTGCCAGGCCGTTTTCGCCTCACTTTCTTTCAGCGAAGCCGGGCGATAGAACAGCTTTAATTTGGTCTTAATAGCAAATTGCAGCGTGTTGTTATCGCGTAATTCTTCCGGGATCGCAGAAACAGATTTTATATTCGCCATAAACAGCGACTCACGGTCCTGCGGCAAGGCCGTTTTATTACCGGTATAAACTACGTGCAGCAGCGTCTGGCGATTTTCATCCAGTTTATAAATCGGTGGGGTAATAATAAATGGCGCTTTACTGTCATCAATATTACTGACCCAACTATGCACCAGATAACGTTTATCATTATCTTTATTTTTTAATGTTACCTGTACTTCAGACTGGTTGGCAGGATAAATAATTCGCGTTCCGCCAACCACTACGCCAGCATGAGCAATATTAATGCCAGTAGCTAACACCAGGGCTAATGTGGTAATGAGTCGTTTCATTTTTCCATTCCATTGAAATACTGGCCCAGCCTGGGCCAGGTTGTATGACAATTAACGATAAATCAGGGTATAAGTCGCTTGCGCGGTATAATCACCGGTGGTCGGTACCGTGCTGCCAACCTGAATAACTTCAGCTTTATAATTGAACACTACGCTGTCGCCATTGGCTTTATTCAAAGACGCATCAGGATCTGAGCCATCAAATTTTACGTAATTACTGCTGCCTTCCGGCAACATACGCACGCCGAGGTTCGTCGCGGTTCCCGTCGGTTGCAATACTTCCTCGTTATATCCGGCGATACGCGTACCATCAAATTTGATATTGAGGTTGGCAATCGCGGCATCACATTCCGTCAGCGTGATAGCAAAAGATTGTGAATCCCCCACTTTCTTATCTGCGCCAAATGCGGTTTGTGAAAGATTATTAAACGTCACCGTACCGTTTGTCGTTGTACCGTTAACATCCACTACGCAGCTATCAGGAATAATTTTTCCGTTAAAGGTTACGGTTCCCGTATCAACGGCTAATACAGGCATTGCGGCACCCGCCAGCACACTGCTTACAAACAACGAGGTGAGAATTTTTTTGCACATAACGTATTCCTTACATATGCTCACAAAAAGTAACAAAGAAAAAAGCAATTTTAACGAAAGGAACTTAAGACTGGCTGTAGATACGGATGCAACAACATCACTTGATATATAATATATCTTTATCGACTCATTCAATCCAAAACATTCCTTTGCGTGATCTATTCTACGGTTCATAACCTATAAAAGCGAACTAACATATTCACCAAAGATGATGCCGAACGCTGACTATTCCTTTAAATTCATAACGATAAGAATAGACACAATATTTTCTTAAATTTGAATTAAGAAGACTTTAATCAATTCAACAAGGGAATATTAAATACCACCTTATGATCCCAAAAAATAAGAATAGCGAAAAAACCAGCACAAAAATGCGAGTAAAATTAGTCAATACCGAATATATACAAAAAAGTAATATATTGAGTCTATAATTAACAGCCCAAGTGCGGGCTACAAATACCACAGCAGATCAATTTTACTTACTGCGGCAATTAACAAAGAAATGTGATCTACAGCAAATTAGTCGCATACGCGAAGGCAAGCGCAGACATTCAGCACGCAGAGAGAAAATGAAAAGAGAGGGAAAGGTGCCAGCAACGCGTGGGGGAAGTCCCCCACACCGGCCTGTGCCGATGCGGGGGAAGAACAGTTAAAACCAAAATCAGTTACTGCCGAACATGTCCTTAATCCAGCCAGCGACACCGTCGCTATCTTTCTTCTCCTGCTGCGGCGGTTGTTGCTGTTGCTGCTGTTGTGGCTGCTGCTGCGGCGTTGACTGATCGAACGGATTCCCCGACTGCTGCTGCATTTCACCCTGCTGACACAGTGAATCCGGATCGGTGGTCCACACCGGGAGCGTACGCATCCCGCCGCTACATACGAAGTTACCGTCGTAGTCCACGCCCATATCTACCACATCTTCCGGCGGCGTCAGCACCAGCGGTGTCGGCGTCTGGTTCGCCAGATAACGCTGATAAATCGACATCGCGCCGCTGGCGCCGTACAGCTTGGTTGGCTGGTTGTTATCACGGCCAACCCAGGTAATGGTCACCTGGCTGCCGTCAATCCCGGCAAACCAGGTATCCACGTTGTTGTTGGTGGTCCCGGTTTTCCCTGCCAGATGCAGCCCTGGATACTTCGCGCCAAGCTGGCGACCCGTACCACGCTGAACCACCTGCTGCATGGTCCACAGCGTCATATACGCCGCCTGCGCCGGAACGGCGCGCTCGGCCTGCGGGAAGCTCTGGTACAACACCGTACCATCTTCAGCAATCACCGAACGCAGCGCTGACAGCGGCGCGCGGTTCCCGCCACTGGCGATAGTCTGGAACGCCTGTGCTACTTCGATTGGCGTCAGGTTCAACGCTCCAAGCAGCATGGCCGGAACCGGGTTAAGCTGATCTTTCGGCGCGCCCAGCTTCAGCCAGGTGTCGGTCACAGCAGGCAGGCCCAGCGCCATCCCCAGATTTACCGTTGGCACGTTCATCGAGCGCGTTAACGCATCCACCAGCATCACTTTTCCGCTTTCGCTATAGCGACGGTCATCGTTCTGCGGCGACCACACCTGGCCGTTCGGCTGACGCAGCGCAATCGGCGCATCGGCAATCCAGGTATTGAGACGGTACAGCTTCGGCTGACTGAGCGCGGTCAGATAGGTCGCAGGCTTGGCCAGAGAGCCAATCGAACGACGCGCCTGCATCGCACGGTTATAGCCCGCAAACTGCGGTTCTGCTCCGCCGACCATGGCGCGAACTTCACCGCTAAAGCGGTCAACCACCACAATCGCCGTTTCCAGATCGCTCAGCTTACGCTGTTTCTTCAGCACCGGAATGCCTTCCACCGCCGCTTTTTCTGCGGCGTCCTGCGCCACGGAATCAAAGGTGGTGAAGATTTTCACGCCGGAGAGATCTTTAACTTTATCGCCCAGCTTCGCCTGTAGCTCCTGACGCACCATCTGCATAAACGCAGGCTGCGGGGAGATCACCCCACCACGCGGCTGTACGCCTAATGGACGCGCGCTCAGCATGTCATACAGATCCTGGTCGATAATCTGCTGCTGTTGCAGCAAACGCAGAACCAGGTTACGACGCTCCAGCGCCAGCTTCGGGTTACGCCATGGGTTGTAGATCGACGCCCCTTTAACCATCCCTACAAGCAGCGCCTGCTGGTCGAGGCTCAGTTCTTCCACCGGACGACCGAAATAATAGAGGCTCGCCAGCGGGAAGCCGCGGATCTCATTGTCACCGCTTTGACCGAGATAGACTTCGTTCATGTACAGCTCAAGAATGCGATCTTTGCTGTAACGCGCGTCCATGATCAGCGCCATGTAGGCTTCGTTGGCTTTACGCCAGTAAGAGCGTTCGCTGGATAGGAACAGGTTTTTCACCAACTGCTGAGTCAGCGTACTGGCACCCTGTACCGTACGACCCGCCGTCAGGTTCGCCAGCACCGCACGACCAATGGAATAGAGGCTGATACCGTCATGTTCATAGAAGTGACGGTCTTCGGTCGCCAGCAGCGTATCCACCAGCAGATCCGGGAAGCCGCTACGCGGAACAAACAGGCGCTGCTCGCCGTTAGGCGAAGAGAGCATGGTGATCAAACGCGGATCGAGACGGAAGAAACCGAACTGGCGGTTGTTATCCATATTCTCGATGGTGTCCAGATGATCGCCGTCAAAGGTCAGACGCGCGCGCACCTGCCCTTCTTTGCTGTCCGGGAAGTCAAACGGACGACGGATCATCTCGATGCTCTTCGCCTGCACGGTAAATTCGCCCGGACGCGTCATCTTCGTCACCTGACGATACTGCGTAGCCTCCAGCAGCTTCACCATCTCGTTCTTACCTATAGGCATTTCTGGCTCAAGGTTAACCATACGGCCATATACCGCCGCAGGAAGCTGCCAGACTTTGCCATCAATACGGCTACGGATTTTTTGGTCCAGATACACGCCGTAAATGGCGATCAGCACCAAAAAGACAATCGACAGTTTTACCAGCAGCCAGAACCAGCCGCGCTTACCACGAGGCTTACGCCCTTTGCCCTTACCCTTACGCGGCATCGGTTCTTCATCCTCATAGTCATCATCATCATAATCGTCGTCATACTCTTCATCTCTGAGTTGACGACGGCTCACCTTTTGTTTCACCGGACGCGATGGTTTCCCTTTACGTCCAATTGGCTCGCGGTCATTCCCCGCCATGCTTTTTCTCCGCAACATTCAGGCGCAAGGGCCCGATTCTCTGTTCTTCCGTCCTGCGACAGAAGAAGAAATCTCTCAATTATTACCGCTCTTTCGCCGGATGCGGCATAAACGCCTTATCCGACCTACCGTTTCATTACGAATACTTTTTGGTGCGCCGCGTTGGCGCGGTATTCGCCGGATCGTCCGGCCAGACATGTTTGGGATAGCGCCCTTTCATCTCTTTTTGCACCTCGCGGTACGATCCCTGCCAGAACGCGCTCAAATCACTGGTCACCTGTAGCGGTCGCTGGGCAGGAGACAGCAGTTCCAGCACCAACGGTATGCGTCCCTGGGCAATGGTTGGGGTCTTCGCTTCACCAAACATTTCCTGCATCCGCACCGCCAGTACCGGAGGATTATCCTCATGATAGCGAATGGCGATCCGGCTTCCCGTCGGCACAGTGTAATGCGCCGGCAGTTCACTATCCAGACGTTGCAGCATTGACCAATCCAGCAAACCGCGCAACGCCTGAGCCACATTTAGCGCTTTTAACGCGCGTAACGAGTGCACACCGCTCATGTGCGGCAGCAGCCAGCTCTCCAGCGACGCCAGCAGAGAGTCCTCATCTACCGCGGGCCAGTCATACTCTGGCAACCAGTTTGCCGCGCATTGCAGACGCAGGCGAAACTGCTCGGCTTCCGGCGTCCAGTTGAGCACACTGAGTCCTTTATCGCGAATGCCGTTCAACATCGCCTGGTGCAACTCCTCTTCCGAGGGTTTGGCCAGCGGCTGTACTTTTACCGTTAGCTGACCAATGCGTAACCGACGCAATGCCTTTAACGTTCCCTGAGTCTCATCCCATTCGATGGTGTCGGACTGTTGCAGCAGTTCAGGACATGCCTGCATCAACGCCTCGATATCCAGCGGCAAGGCCAGCAGAATACGCGCATCCGGCGAAGCGCTGCCCTGCAGTAACAACGGTGCTATCAGCCATTCATGGCGTCCTGAGGCGTCATCAGCATCCAGCATTGCCCCCATACCGTTGGCCAGTTGATAGCGCCCTTCCTGCCCGCGTCTACGCGCGATCCGATCGGCAAACGCCTGCGCCAGCAATGAGGGGAGCAGCGCGCTGTCGGGCTGTCCGTTGCGAACGTTAAGCCGTTTCAGCAATTGTTGACTGCGCTGCTGCCAGGCAGGCTGATTTCGTGAAAACGCCACAGCCAGATCGGTACTGCCGCCGCGCGGCGGCTCTTCCAGAATCGCAGCCAGTTTCGCCGCCGTTGCCGCTTCATCGTCATTGTTGGCGCTAACCAGCATAGCCGCTAAACGGGGGTCGTTACCCAACGCCGCCATTTTCTGCCCCGTGGCGCTGAGCCTGTCGCCTGCAAGCGCGCCCAGCATCTCCAGCAGCCGTTTTGCCGCCTGCAGGTTGATAGTGGGCGGCGCATCCAGCCAGTTCAGTTGCTCAGGGTCAGTGCATCCCCATTGCAGCAACTCCATCAACAGCCCGGACAGGTCGCTCTGTAATATCTCCGCGTCTCCCTGCGCCGCCGCTCTTTCCGCCTGCTCTTTAGCAAGCAGATGCAAACAGATACCGGGCTCCAGACGCCCTGCGCGACCCGCTCGCTGGGTCATTGAAGCCTGACTGATGCGCTGGGTAATCAGCCGCGTCAAACCGGTACGTGCGTCATAGCGCGCCATGCGCTCCTGCGCGCAGTCCACCACCAGCCGGATACCTTCAATCGTTAAGCTGGTTTCGGCAATATTGGTCGCCAGCACCACTTTGCGCTTACCTTGCGGCGCGGGCAAAATCGCCTGACGCTGTTCGGCAAGCGTCAATGCGCCATACAGCGGGCACAGCACCACATCGCTGCCTACTCGCGTTGCCAGCTGCTCCTGCACACGCAGGATTTCTCCCACTCCCGGTAAAAACAGCAGCAGCGACCCGCTTTCATGGCGCAGTAGATCTGCTGTTGCTATCGCCACCGCTTCATCAAAACGCAGATACGCCGCTAACGGTTGAAACCGCCGCTCAACGGGGAATGCGCGGCCTTCAGAGACGATCGTCGGCGCATCGGGCAACATCTGCTGCAAACGCCCGTTGTCCAGAGTGGCGGACATAATCAACAGTTTTAAATCGTCACGCAGCCCTTGCTGTACGTCCAGCAACAAAGCCAGCGCCAGGTCGGCCTGCAGGCTCCGCTCGTGAAATTCGTCGAGGATCACTAACCCAACGCCCGCCAGTTCAGGATCGCGCTGGATCATGCGCGTCAGCACACCTTCCGTTACCACCTCCAGTCGGGTCTGCGGCCCTATGCAGCTTTGCGCGCGCATGCGATACCCCACGGTCTCGCCCGGCTTTTCATTCAGCAATTCCGCTAACCGCTGCGCCACGTTGCGCGCCGCCAGACGGCGCGGCTCCAGCAAAATAATCCGCCCCTTGATCCCGCGATGCTCAAGAAGCCGCAACGGCAGCCAGGTCGATTTCCCGGCCCCGGTCGGCGCCGTCAGCAGAACCTGCGACGAGGCATCAAGGGCGGTAAGCAGTTCAGGCACTACGGCGGCAACGGGCAACGACGTCACAAATGGCTCCAGAGGGTTAACATTCTTCGCGCTGCATTGTAGCATCGCGTTAATTCATAACCGAGTATCCATCATGTCTGAGCCAAAAAGGCTGTTCTTTGCGATTGAATTGCCAGGCGAGGTTCGGGAGCAGTTAATCCATTGGCGGGCCGCGCAGTTCCCCCCAGAAGCGGGTCGTCCCGTCGCCGCCGATAATCTGCATTTGACGCTGGCCTTTTTAGGCGATGTCAGCGCGGAGAAACAGCAGGCGCTGTCTCAGCTCGCGGGGCGTATTCGCCAGCCGGGTTTTACGCTCAAGTTCGATGATGCCGGGCAATGGCTGCGATCCAGGGTCGTGTGGCTGGGAATGCGTCAGCCACCGCGCGGGTTGCTGCAGTTGGCGAATATGCTGCGGGCGCAGGCCGCACGCAGTGGGTGCTACCAAAGCCCGCAGCCGTTTCACCCGCATATCACGCTGCTGCGCGATGCCGGCCACGCGGTTCCCATCCCCCCACCGGGCTTTGGCTGGTCGTTTCCGGTCACGGAATTTGCGCTTTACTCCTCCTCATTTGCACGAGGACGCACGCGTTACACACAGCTGCAACGCTGGACGCTGACTGAATAATTAAAGGGACTGCTGATGCAATTTTCTCCACCTTTACAACCGGCTACGCTCATTCAGCGCTACAAGCGCTTTTTAGCGGATGTGATCACACCGGATGGCACTGAGTTAACGCTACACTGCCCAAATACCGGCGCGATGACTGGATGCGCAACCCCGGGTGACACCGTCTGGTATTCGACATCAGAAAATACTAAACGGAAATATCCACATACCTGGGAATTAACGCAAACCCAATCAGGGGCATTTATTTGTGTTAACACACTGTGGGCCAATAGATTAACGAAAGAGTCGATTCAGCAGGCGTTAATTTCGGAAGTTTCAGGCTACAGCGTCTTGAAAAGCGAAGTAAAATACGGCGCCGAAGGGAGCCGCATCGACTTTTTGTTGCAGGCGGATTCCCGACCAGACTGCTATATTGAAGTGAAATCAGTCACGTTGGCGGAAAAAGATCAGGGTTATTTTCCCGATGCCATCACTGAACGAGGTCAGAAACATCTTCGGGAATTGATGAGCGTAGCGGCCGAAGGCAAGCGGGCGGTGATATTTTTCGCGGTGCTGCATTCAGCCATTACACGGTTTTCACCCGCGCGCCATATCGATGCAAAATATGCGCAATTATTAGTTGAAGCACAGCTTAAGGGGGTAGAAATTCTGGTTTATAAAGCGGAACTTTCTGCCCATGGTATGACTCTTAAAGAGCCGTTGCCCATTACCTTGTAATGGTGTAAACATTTGGTTAATTAGTATTCTGGGCGCGTGGGCAAATACGCTTTTCCTCACAGGGTTGTCAAGTGTTACGTTTAGATAATTGCTATCCGGAAAAGCATCTGCTATTTATAGCGACCTGATTTTTCCCCCGAACATGGGGATCGATAGTGCGTGTTAAGGAGAAGCAACATGCAAGAAGGGCAAAACCGTAAAACATCGTCCCTGAGTATTCTCGCCATCGCTGGGGTGGAGCCGTACCAGGAGAAACCGGGCGAAGAGTATATGAACGAAGCCCAGCTGTCGCACTTCAGGCGTATTCTTGAGGCATGGCGTAATCAACTTAGGGATGAAGTTGATCGCACCGTATCTCATATGCAAGACGAAGCGGCTAACTTCCCTGATCCGGTGGACCGCGCCGCACAGGAAGAAGAATTCAGCCTTGAGCTGCGTAACCGTGACCGTGAGCGCAAACTGATCAAAAAGATCGAGAAGACGCTGAAGAAAGTGGAAGACGAAGATTTCGGCTACTGCGAATCATGCGGCGTAGAAATTGGTATTCGCCGTCTGGAAGCGCGTCCGACAGCCGATCTGTGCATCGACTGTAAAACGCTGGCAGAAATCCGCGAAAAACAAATGGCAGGTTAATTCCGGTCATTTTTACCACGTTTACTACAGGCGGGAGCATCTCCCGCCTTATTATTTGTTAGTCCGCAAAATGAGCGATTCACACTATATTGGCCGCTTCGCCCCTTCCCCCTCCGGCGAACTGCATTTCGGTTCACTGATTGCCGCCCTCGGCAGTTACCTGCAGGCTCGTGCCCGGCGCGGAATCTGGCGAGTACGCATTGAAGATATTGACCCCCCTCGTGAAGTTCCCGGTGCTGCAGATACGATTCTGCGTCAGCTGGAACATTACGGACTGCACTGGGATGGCGACATTTTGTGGCAATCCCAGCGCCATGACGCCTACAGAGAAACACTCGCCTGGCTGCATCAACAGGATCTGAGCTATTACTGCACCTGTACGCGCGCGCGTATTCAAAGCGTCGGCGGCATTTACGATGGTCACTGCCGTGATCTACGCCACGGGCCTGAACAGGCCGCAGTTCGCATTAAGCAACGCCATCCGGTAATGCAGTTTACGGACCAGTTGCGCGGCGTGATTCAGGCCGACCCACAGCTTGCAGGCGAAGATTTTATTATCCACCGGCGCGACGGACTGTTTGCCTATAACCTCGCGGTGGTCGTCGATGACCACTTCCAGGGCGTAACCGAGATTGTGCGCGGCGCCGATCTTATCGAGCCAACCGTACGGCAGATTTCATTGTATCAACAGTTTGGCTGGCAGGCGCCGGACTATATTCATCTGCCGCTGGCGCTTAACGAGCAAGGCGCTAAACTTTCCAAGCAAAATCATGCGCCTGCATTGCCGAAAGGCGATCCACGTCCGGTGATTGTCGCCGCGCTGCGCTTTCTCGGCCAGCGCGCCGATCTTCCGTGGCAGGAGATGCGCGTGGAGCAGATTCTGGCGTTTGCAGTGGAAAACTGGAGCCTGACAGCAGTGCCAGAATCGGCGATATTAAATCCGCCATTCTCAAATGCGCCATGCTGAGCTATGATTAGCCGCTATTTTTACACAGCAACACTTGTTCTGATTGAAGTTTGACACTACCGAGGTGCACTATTTTTACCCGAGTCGCTAATTTTTGCCGCAAGGTGCTAAGCCGCGAGGAGCGCGAGGCCGAGCTTGCCGTCGCCCGTCCACATATGACGGTAATCCCGCGTGAGCAGCACTCTATCTCCCGCAAAGATATCAGTGAAAATGCCCTGAAGGTAATGTACAGGCTCAATAAGGCCGGATACGAGGCATGGCTGGTTGGCGGAGGCGTACGCGATCTTTTGTTGGGCAAAAAGCCGAAAGATTTTGATGTCACCACTAACGCTACGCCAGATCAGGTGCGAAAACTGTTTCGTAACTGTCGCCTGGTCGGTCGCCGTTTCCGTCTGGCCCATGTCATGTTTGGCCCGGAAATTATCGAAGTGGCGACTTTCCGCGGTCATCATGAAGGCAGCGAGTCCGATCGCACAACTTCCCAGCGCGGACAAAACGGCATGCTGCTGCGCGACAACATCTTCGGCTCCATTGAAGAAGATGCCCAGCGTCGCGACTTCACGATTAACAGCCTGTATTACAGCGTGGCCGATTTCACCGTACGCGATTACGTCGGCGGCATGCAGGATCTCGAAGAAGGCATCATTCGCCTGATCGGTAATCCGGAAACGCGCTATCGCGAAGACCCTGTGCGTATGCTGCGCGCCGTGCGCTTTGCCGCCAAGCTCGACATGCGTATCAGCCCGGAAACCGCAGAGCCGATCCCGCGTCTGGCAACGCTGCTTAACGATATTCCCCCCGCACGCCTGTTCGAAGAAGCGCTTAAGCTGTTACAGGCTGGCTATGGGTATGAAACCTATAAAAAACTGCGTGAGTACAGCCTGTTCCAGCCGCTGTTCCCAACCATTACGCGCTATTTCACCGAAGACGGTGACAGCCCGATGGAACGCATCATCGCCCAGGTACTGAAGAATACCGATAACCGCATTCACAATGATATGCGCGTTAACCCGGCGTTCTTGTTCGCCGCCATGTTCTGGTATCCGTTACTGGAAGCCGCACAGAAAATTGCGCAGGAAAGCGGTCTGGCCTACTACGACGCATTCGCGCTGGCAATGAACGACGTGCTGGACGAAGCCTGCCGCTCGCTGGCTATACCAAAACGTCTGACCTCGCTGACCCGCGATATCTGGCAGCTGCAGCTACGCATGTCTCGTCGTCAGGGTAAACGCGCCTGGAAGCTGATGGAGCATCCGAAGTTCCGCGCCGCTTACGATCTGCTGGCCCTGCGCGCCGAAGTAGAAAACAATGCCGAACTGCAACGACTGGCGAAATGGTGGGGTGAATTCCAGGTTTCAGCGCCGCCGGAACAAAAAGGCATGCTGAACGAACTGGATGAAGAGCCAGACGTACGCCGTCGTCATCGTCGCCCGCGTAAACGCGCGCCGCGTCGCGAAGGTTCCGCATGACCCATCACGTATACCCAATGGATTTCGGGTTGCATCAAGGCGGTGACGCAGATGCAGCCTGAAACACGACGGGTATATATCGCCATCGGCAGTAACCTCGCTTCCCCGCTGGAGCAGGTTAATGCTGCCGTCAAAGCGATTGGCGACATTCCCGACAGCCGTATCGTGGCAATCTCCTCGTTTTACCGCACACCGCCGTTAGGTCCGCAGGATCAACCAGACTACCTGAACGCCGCCGTGGCGCTGGAAACCGCCCTCGCCCCCGAAGCATTGCTGGACCATACTCAGCGTATTGAACTGCAACAGGGCCGCGTGCGCAAAGCTGAACGCTGGGGGCCACGCACGCTGGACCTCGACATTATGCTGTTTGGCGACGAAGTGATTAACACCGACCGTCTGACTGTGCCGCACTACGACATGAAAAACCGTGGTTTTATGCTGTGGCCGTTATACGAAATTGCGCCAGAGCTTATCTTCCCGGATGATCAACAATCACTTGCGTTGCTCGTCCAGCAAACCTCCCCCTGCCCTGCACGCTGGTAGTAGCGTTATATAACAAAGTTAATTACGGGAAAAACACTTTCCATATTAATTAAACTACATTTCGTTTTCAGCAAAACTAATTTATACACGTTCTTCCACTACAACCCATGTAAAATAATTATTATTAAAGAATAATTATTGATTAGTTTCTGCGCCCCCTTACAAAAAACCATATTCTGTAAAAATATGACAAAAAGAACCAAATGAGAATTTCCCCAAAATAATGCCAAAATTAAATGATTTTACCAAATCCATAAATCCAAATTATTTTACAAAACATTACCAACAGCTAAAATATGCCCCTGCTATTTAATATAGCAAAATAGCAATTATCTAATATTTCAAATCCTGTAAGGATACAGTAATGAAAAAAGCAATTTTGGCAGCAGCCATGGTTATGGCAATGGGTTCAACTTCAGCAATGGCAGCGGATGCAGAAGGCGGCCAGATTAATTTTCACGGTTTAGTGAGCGCAACAACCTGTTCTAAAGTGGTTTCCACCAGCCGTGGTGACGAGTCCACCGATGGCAACGTCTATCTGGAGACCGCAACACCTGCTGATATCACCACTGAAGTCGCTGATTCTACTTACGGCGCAAAAGCAGAACCTTTCTCCATCATTCTGAACTGTAAAGATGCTGCCGAAGTGACCACCGGTACTAAGGCTAGTCTGTCAATGGTCTCTGCTTTTGGTAACACCAAAGGGACTCTGGATAACGACACCAACCTGACTGCTGCTGGCATGGCTGCTGCGAAGAACGTAAACATCGCTATCCATGACGACGTCACCAAAACGCTGATGAAAGTTGATGGTGCAGACGTTCACGAAGCCACCTTCAGTGAAGGCAAAATCGCGACCTATAACTTCGTAGCTTCTTACGTTAAAGCGAACGGTACTGATACAGTAACCCCAGGTCACGTTACCACCAACGCAATGTATACCTTTACCTATCAGTAATCGTTTTTTTAAACGATGAAATAAACAGGTAATAAGACGATCGTTAATAGCACCATGTAGTAATCAGGATTCATTTTCTATTAACACGTCGTGTAATAACGGGGTAGTGATGACTACAGCAATCACTCCCCCGTCATTGATTTATAAACATCCAACTCACTACAAGCAAGGAATGCTCATGTTGAATTTTAAGAAAACGCTTACCACATTGGTACTTGCAGGAAGCTTATTTAGTAATATCAGCCATGCCGATATCATTATTTCCGGCACGCGCATCATTTATGATGAAAATAAAAAAGATGTCAGTGTTCGCCTGGAAAACAAAGGGACTCGCCCATTACTGGTGCAAAACTGGATTGATATGGGGAATGAAAACAGCGATCCGGGCAGTATTAAGGCGCCTTTCGTCTCTACGCCTCCGGTTTCACGAATTGAACCCAAACGCGGTCAATCCGTAAAAATCATGTATACCCAGGCCACCGCATTGCCAAAAGACCGCGAAAGCGTGTTCTGGTTCAACGTGCTGGAAGTGCCGCCTAAAGCCGACACCAGCAAAGAAGAAAACAAAAATTTACTGCAGTTAGCCTTCCGCACTCGCATCAAATTGTTTTACCGCCCTGCAGGTCTTCAGGGTTCACCTGCCGAAGCCACCAAACAGTTGAAGTGGCAGATGGGGAATGAACAAGGCAAAGCAGCCGTGCAGGTGAATAACCCAACCCCTTACTACGTTTCGTTTAATGATGCCGTCGTTACGGTTGGCGGAAAACGCTACACCGTCGACGCCACCATGGTTGCACCTCTGAGTAAAGAATCCTTCAGCGTTAAAGGTCTGCAAAACGCCACCTCAGGCAAGCTGGACTACCACGCCATTAATGATTACGGCGGCATGATCGAAGGTTCCGTTTCTCTGTAATCAATTAATCAAAACGCAGGATGAAAAGACGGTGCAAAACGTTCCTCATAAAAATAAGATGCCGAAAAAAACGCTGCTGGCGGTTTGCTGCGCACTGTTTTATAGCCAGTCGGGTTTAACCGCCGAAAGCGTTGAATATGACAGCACCTTCCTGATGGGGAGCAGTGCCTCAACGATTGATATCAGTAAATATGCCGATGGCAACCCAACGCCAGCGGGGATCTACAATGTAAAGGTTTACGTTAACGAAAAAGCGGTCGCCACCCTGTCGATACCGTTTATTGATACCGGTAAAAAGAGTGCGCAAGCCTGCCTGACGTCAAAAAACCTGGCGCAGTTGCATATCAAACAGCCTGAACTCTCCGGTGAGCAGGCCATTCTGAAGAAAGGCAATGAAGAAGAGGAAGACTGTTTAAATCTTCCGGCGCTTATCGATCAGTCAAACGTGAGCTTTGATATGGGCGAACAACGTCTGGATGTCTCCATTCCACAGGCGTGGCTGATCAAAGGTTATTCTGGCTATGTTGAACCGTCCCTGTGGGAAAGCGGTATTCCGGCGGCGTTATTTTCCTATAACCTTAACGGCTACCACAGCACCAGCAGTGGTACTGACAACGACAGCCTGTACGCCGCATTTAACACCGGTATCAACCTCGGCGCATGGCGCCTGCGCGCCAGCGGCAACTATAACTGGACGAAAGATGGCGACAGTAATTTCGACTATCAGAACCGTTATCTGCAGCGCGACCTGCCGGCGCTACGCTCACAACTGATCGTCGGCGAAGCTTATACCACCGGCGAAACCTTCGACTCGGTGAGTATTCGCGGCGCGCGTCTGTATAGCGACACCCGCATGCTGCCTTCGCAGTTGGCTAACTACGCGCCGATCATCCGTGGCGTCGCCAACACCAACGCCAAAGTGACCATCACTCAGGGCAGCTACAAGATTTATGAAGCGACCGTCCCGCCGGGACCTTTCGAAATCAACGATATCAGCCCGTCCGGCTACGGTAGCGATCTGGTCGTCACCATCGAAGAAGCCGACGGCAGCAAACGCACCTTCTCTCAGCCGTTCTCTTCAGTTATGCAGATGCAGCGTCCGGGCGTCGGGCGCTGGGATCTGAGCGTCGGGGAAGTCAATAACGACGAACTTCACGACAAGCCCAATATGGCGCAGGGTTCGTACTACTACGGTCTGAACAACGTGCTGACGGCCTACACCGGCGTTCAGGCCACGGATAATAACTACCTTGCAGGGCTCTTCGGCCTCGGCCTGAACACGTCCTTTGGCGCGCTGGCGGTCGACGTAACCCACTCGCGCGCGGAAATCCCGGACGACAAAACCTATCAGGGACAAAGCTATCGCGTAACGTGGAACAAACTGATTGAAGCGACCGATACGTCGTTCAACGTCGCGGCTTACCGCTATTCGACGCAAAACTATCTCGGCCTGAATGATGCTATCGAGCTTATCGACGACGCCAAATTCAAAGGTGAAGATGCCGAGCAGGACACCATGAATAACTTCTCGCGCATGAAGAATCAGGTCACCGTCAGCATGAACCAGCCTTTGCAGTCGGCTGAGGTTGATTACGGTTCATTTTATCTGTCAGCCACCTGGACCGACTATTGGGCGAGCAACGAGAGCCGCAGCGATTACAGCATGGGCTACGGCAAAGGCTTCTCCTGGGGCAGCATGAGCATCAACCTGCAGCGCACCTGGGATGAAGAGGGTCAGAAGGATGATTCGCTCTATATCAACTTCAACATACCGCTGGCAAACCTGCTGGGCGGTGAACATCGCCGCTCAGGTTTCAATAACCTGAGCACCCAGATGCGTACCGATTTTAACGGTGGGCACCAGCTCAGCATGAACAGTAGCGGCAGCAGTGAAGACAACAAGTTCAACTACAGCGTCAACACCGGCTACACCATGCAAAAAGAGGGTAAGAACATCTCTGATGTCGGCGGCTACACCAGCTACCAGTCGCCGTGGGGTGATATTTCGGCCTCTGCCTCCGCCAATAACGACAGCAACCGTCAGTACTCGCTTTCCACCAATGGCGGCTTTGTACTGCACAGCGGCGGGCTGACCTTTACTAACGATAGCTTCGGCAACAACGATGCCATCGTGCTGGTGAAAGCCCCTGGCGCTAAAGGCGCCAAAATTAACGGCGGCAGCAGCACCATTGACCGCTGGGGTTACGGCGCAACGAACTCGCTGACGGCCTACCGAGAAAACCAGGTCAACCTCGACATTGACACAATGGATAACGACGTCGAGCTCAAGAGCACCAGCGCCACCCTGGTTCCACGCGATGGCGCGGTCGTTTTCGCCAGTTTTGAAACCGATGAAGGGCGTTCAGCCATTCTCAACATGACGCGCGACGATGGTAAAACCATTCCATTCGGTGCCGAAGTTTACGAGAACGACGTGCAGATCGGCAATATGGGCCAGGGCGGCCAGGCATTTGTTCGCGGCATTAGCGACAGCGGCGAACTTTCGGTGAACTGGTTCGAAAACAACCAGCCAACCCGTTGTCAGGCAACCTTCCTGTTGCCGGCAACACAACAAACGGTCGGCGCCAGCCAGACCCTACTGTTAGACAACATTACGTGTCGTGTCATCAACCACAATGTAAATGGAATCCCCAATGAAAAGGAATAAGCGCTTTTTAGCTGCCTCCGTACTCGCGGTACTTTTTCCGCTGACCAGCCAGGCGGAAACAGTGAACGTCGACTTCACCGCCACCGTACTGGGCACCACCTGTAACATGACCATTGCCGCGCTGGATGGTTCATCCGTTTCCGGCGACGCCACCAACGGCTATAAGTTAACGGTGGGCGATGTCGGTCTGGATAAGATCGTCAAGAAATCAGCGGAGTCGCAGAAAAACTTTAAGTTTGTCTCCAGCGAATGTGCCGGTTCAATGACCAGTATCACCACCACACTGGCGACATCCGCATCCGCCAGCGGCAATTTTATTAAAAATGAATCTTCCGATACCGGTGCCGCCACCAATATCGGTATGGGCTTTAAGCGTAAAAGCACCAGCGGCGAAACCTATTTAACGCCGGGGTCCGGCACCCTCACCTGGTCTCCTGAGGAGCGCACCAACAACGCCCTTGAAATGACCGTGGCGCTGCGCGAACTGACGGATGGCGCGGGCACCACCGGCGCATTCAGCTCCAAAGCGACCTTTACCTTCACTTATCAATAACAGGGACGATGATAATGAAAAAACAATTTTTGCGCGGGTTAATTTTTGGCGCACTGGCAACGATGGGTACGGGCGTTTCCACCCTGGCGCAGGCCGACGGTACGGCAAGCCTGGATTTAACCGTAGAGGCCAATATCACCGCCGGCACCTGTGCGGCATCGGTGGTTGACGGCGAGACCGCCACCAACACCATTGGCTTTGGTAATGTCTATATCTCTGAAGTTTTTGCAAAAACAAAAGTGAAACCGTTTAAGCTGCGTTTTAGCGAATGCGCAGGATTAAAAGATAAGACAGCGACTGTCGTATTAGATCATGCCGCAAGCGGTGGTGGTTGCGCTGGCGGAAATGGTCAAAATGCTGAATTTGCGAATATGTCATCATCCGAAAGCAAAGCAGCCAAGGTCGCAGTAGAAGTGTGGACCACCGAGACACCAGCAGGTACAAACAGTGTGCAATTACATTGTTATAACAAAAATGCCCAAACAGTGGATCTGAGTGCAGCGACGTCTACCACCCCAGTGGATTTCCCGTTAAGTGCTCGTATGGCCCCGGTAACTGGCTCGGCACTCAATACGCTTACCGCCGGTGATTTCTATTCACCAACCACGTTCACCATTACTTACCAGTAACGGTAATCGCCATGATGCGTTTGCGTAGATTCACACTCTCCGCGTTAATTTCAGGGCTGGCAACAGCCCTGGTTGTCGCGCCGCTGTATGCCGACACCAACGTGGATTTCACCGCCACCGTGCAGAAGGATACCTGCCAGATAGAAATTAATGGCAGTGGAACGGTAAATTTCGCAACCGTAGGTCCCGCCTATTTCGCTGACGGTATTTCCGCCGAAAGCGACTATAAGGGGGGAGAAGAGTTCTCCATTAAGCTCCTGAGTTGCCCGGTCAGCGACGGAGCCATGACCAATGTGACGTTTGAATTCACGCCGCAAAGCGGGCAGTTTGCCGCGGGCAATCAGCAGGTGTTTGCCAACGAGCTTATTCAGAGCGCAGGCGGAGCAGACAACGTAGGCGTGGTGATCTTTACCACGGACGCCCCGCGTAAGAATGTGTTGAATACGGATGGCACATCGCGAGCAACCTTTAACGCAACGGCCTACAGCGATACTAGCTGGACCTTTTACTCCAGAATGCAAAAAATCCTTGATAGCGGCACGGTGACGCCAGGTGAGTTAAGCAGCCGTGTGTTAGTGAATGTAAAATACGAATAACGCCACGGTCCGTTCACAACAGCCTTCTCCCTGAACATATTCCCGACGGAACACCGTCGGGAATTCCCACAAAGGGCTAACGCTTTTCTGCTTCATTCCCCTACAATGCGCCCATTCTATTCATCAATATTATGGCCGGAGAGGTTATGAGCAAACCCACTACTATCGCTGTGCTGCAGAAATGCAAACAAGAGAAAAAGCGCTTCGCAACAATCACCGCCTACGACTATAGCTTTGCCAAACTGTTCGCCGACGTTGGTCTCAACGTGATGCTGGTTGGCGATTCGCTGGGCATGACGGTACAGGGGCACGACTCCACCCTGCCGGTCACCGTGGAAGACATTGCCTACCACACCCGCGCCGTGCGCCGTGGCGCGCCCAACTGTCTGCTGCTCTCCGACCTGCCGTTTATGGCTTACGCCACTCCGGAGCAGGCATTTGAAAACGCCGCCATCGTGATGCGCGCGGGCGCGAATATGGTCAAAATCGAAGGCGGCGCCTGGCTTACGGATACCGTAAAAATGCTCACCGAACGCGCGGTGCCGGTTTGCGGTCATCTGGGATTAACCCCCCAGTCGGTGAATATCTTCGGCGGCTATAAAATTCAGGGTCGCGGCGACGCCGGACAGGTACTGCTGGACGACGCGCTGGCCTTAGAAGCCGCCGGCGCTCAACTGCTGGTGCTGGAGTGCGTGCCGGTTGAGCTGGCGAAACGCGTCACAGAGGCGCTGTCGATTCCGGTTATCGGTATTGGCGCAGGTAACGTCACCGACGGGCAAATCCTGGTGATGCACGATGCGTTTGGCATTACCGGTGGACACATCCCGAAATTTGCGAAGAATTTCCTCCATGAAGCAGGCGACATGCGCGCCGCAGTGCGGCAGTATATGGCTGAAGTGGAGTCCGGCGTTTATCCGGGCGAAGAACACAGTTTCCATTAAGGAGTCAAGGTGTGTTAATTATCGAAACCCTGCCGCTGCTGCGCCAGCATATTCGTCGTCTGCGTCAGGAAGGCAAACGCGTCGCCCTGGTTCCCACCATGGGCAACCTGCACGATGGCCATATGAAGCTGGTCGATGAAGCAAAAGCCCGGGCCGATGTGGTCATTGTCAGCATTTTCGTCAACCCGATGCAATTTGACCGGCCGGACGATCTGGTGCGTTATCCGCGCACGCTGCAGGAAGACTGCGAAAAGCTGAACAAGCGCAAAGTCGATTATGTATTTGCCCCAGCCGTGGAAGAAATCTATCCGCAGGGTCTGGAAGGCCAGACTTTCGTTGATGTTCCCGGCCTCTCCACCATGCTGGAAGGCGCCAGCCGTCCAGGCCACTTCCGTGGCGTTGCCACGATCGTCAGCAAGCTGTTTAACCTGATCCAGCCAGATATCGCCTGCTTTGGTGAGAAAGATTTCCAGCAGCTGGCGCTGATCCGCAAAATGGTGGCGGATATGGGTTATGACATTGAGATCGTGGGCGTGCCAATTATTCGCGCCAAAGACGGTCTGGCGCTTAGCTCACGTAACGGTTATCTGACCGCAGAGCAGCGAAAAATTGCGCCAGGTCTGCACAAAGTGATGAACGGCATCGCTGAAAAACTGATTGCGGGTCATCGTGAGCTGCAAGAGATTATTGCCATTGCCGAGCAGGAACTGAATGAAAAAGGCTTTCGCGCCGACGATATTCAGATTCGCGATGCCGACACCCTGCTGGAGCTGACGGAAACCAGTAAACGCGCGGTGATTCTCGCCGCCGCCTGGCTGGGTCAGGCGCGCCTGATCGATAATCAAAGCGTTACATTAGCCCAGTAGACACGGGTTAAAAATCAGGCAATACTGCCTGAGAATTTCTCAAAGCAGGCCACTCGCGCCTGCTTAGCCAAGGTAAACGACAGGGTATAGAAGTTATGATTCGCACCATGCTGCAAGGCAAGCTCCACCGCGTAAAAGTTACGCAGGCGGACCTGCACTACGAAGGCTCCTGCGCCATCGACCAGGATTTCCTCGATGCCTCTGGTATTCTGGAAAACGAAGCTATTGATATCTGGAACGTGACCAACGGTAAACGTTTCTCAACCTATGCGATTGCGGCTGAACGCGGCTCCAGAATCATCTCGGTGAACGGCGCGGCAGCGCACTGTGCTGAAGTCGGCGACATTGTGATTATCGCCAGCTTCGTCACCATGTCTGATGAAGAAGCTCGTACCTGGCGTCCGAAAGTCGCCTACTTTGAAGGCGACAACGAGATGAAGCGTACCGCGAAAGCCATTCCGGTACAGGTTGCCTGACAGCCCTTACCCCTGCGGCTGATTGACTATCAGCCGCGACATCGTCTCCAGCGAATCCGTTCTTAAAATATAAAGTCTTTTCAATAAGAACGGATTATCCCCCGGTTTAACCTTCCCTCTCACCGTGGTGACCGCCATGTGGAATCCCGCGTCGCCTGCCGCTTTTACCGCCGTAGCGTTATAACCGCCAAACGGATATGAAAGATACAGGACGTGAGGATTGAACTGGGACAGCGCCCGGCGCGAACGGGCAAAATCAAACAGAATGTTGTGATAGCTGCGACTCAAAAGGATTGGCCGGTGATTGGCATCCACCCGATGTAAAAAATGAGTATGCGACTGGAAGTCGAACACGTCGCGGATCTCGTTCAGTTCAGAAAGGCTCATAAACTGCAGCGATTTCGGATCCCACTTCTGCGGGTGGCGCTTGATGCGTGAGGAGATGATAAACGCCGTTGCCTTCATGCCGTGCTGCTTCAGAATCGGGTAAGCATAACGGCTCACCGACTTCAGCCCATCATCAAAAGTCAGCACCACCGCCCGCGCCGGGAGGTTCATGTTGTTGCGGATATAGCCTTCCAGTTGGTACATCGTCAACGTGGTATAGCCGCGGTCCTGGAGCCAGGCCATCTGGTTGCTGAAGGCGCGTACGGAGGTTGTCGTGGAGGTGTGACGAAAGCGGGTGTTCTCTTCATCGCGCAGAATATGGTGATAGGTTAACACCGGGATACCGTTGTCTTCCTGCGCATCCAGCGCGCTAATGTAGGCCAGTCTGCCGCCGATGCGGATCTGGTACCAGGTCTGGTTGAGACGGTCTTTAAGCTTGCTGATAACCGGATATCGCAGATTATCCGCCAGCACGCCAAACGGAGCGCTACCGACATCCGGAGCGTTATACACCGGCGTATCTTTCCAGGTCACCAGGCTTTGATTGCTGAGGGGTTTATTGAGATCGCCCAGACCATCGTCAACTTTCTGCCGCCCCTGAACCGGCTCCAGATGTCCCTTATCAATAAATCCGGTGCCAAAGCCAAAGGTAAATTCGTAATAGTCTGCCGCGATGGGCTCAACGGCAAGGATCTGCCCGGCGCGAATATTCCCGACCGTCACCATCTTATTGCCAATCTGCGCCCATACGGCGGCCGCTTCGGTGGTTTGCATATAGCGAGCAGGCAAAGCCGCGGCGACGCTGCCAGAGAACAGGAGCACTACAACAAGCAGAACGCGCATAACCATATGAGATAACCGAGGCGAGAAACCCCGGCTATTGTAGCAAAAGTGCCATCAATACCAATGATTAATACTCATACAAATCATGCTTCAACACGAACGGGGGATTTTTCTGTTGTTGGTGCCACAGGCTAGAGACTTCAGGCCCGCCAAGCGCGACGATGCAATCGCGAAACGCAGAACTGCTCATCGATTCCCGCGACGAAATCATTCGCTCAAGCAATGGATAGCTGATACCTGAAATCACTTCACACTGGGAATGTTTGTGGCTCATTAACGAAGCGACGCGGTAAGGCGCGGCCCCGGCCATATCCGTCAGGAAGATCACGCCCTCGCCTGAGTCGGTGGCATGCAGGGCATGACACATCATGCGGCTTAGCATATTTGAACTGAGTCCACGCCAAAAGCTTACCGCCTGGCATTGGACCAACGGGCCGTACTTTTTCTCCAGACGATGCAGCATGTCCTGTGCCTTATCGTCATGACAGGTAATTACCCAACCTAACATTGCCTACCTCCTTAGCAGGCAAGTAGTTTATCAGGGTGATAAATCGGTAATGGTGATAAGCATCAAAAGTCTTCCTCTCCCGGCCAGGGAGAGGAAGAAAGAATTAGCTACGCAGGCCGCGTCCGCGCTGAATCAGGTACCAGCACAGCAGGTAGAACGCTGCAATGAACACCACCAGCACGCCAAACGTGGTGACCAGCGGAACATCATGAATACCCAGGAAGCCGTAGCGGAAACCGCTAATCATGTAGACAATTGGGTTCAGATGCGACAGTCCCTGCCAGAAAGGCGGCAGCAGCGTTAACGAATAGAACACGCCACCCAGATAAGTCAGCGGCGTCAGCACGAAGGTCGGGATCAGGCTGATATCGTCAAAGGTTTTAGCGAAAACCGCGTTCAACAATCCGGCCAGCGAAAACAGCACCGCCGTCAGCACCAGCGTGAGCGCCACAAAGACCCACGAGTGCACCTGGAACGGCACGAAGAACAGTGAGATAGCGGTGACCAGAATGCCTACGCACAGGCCGCGTGCCACGCCGCCGCCGACAAAACCGGCGATGATCACGTGCGTCGGCACCGGGGCGACCAGCAGTTCTTCAATGTTGCGCTGAAACTTGGCGCTAAAGAATGACGATGCCACGTTAGCGTACGAGTTGGTGATCACCGCCATCATAATCAGCCCCGGCACGATAAACTGCATGTAGCTAAAACCGTGCATTTCACCGATACGCGAGCCGATCAAATTACCGAAGATAATAAAATAGAGCGTCATGGTAATGACCGGAGGAACCAGCGTTTGGATCCAGATCCGCATAAAGCGGTGGATCTCTTTCGCCCAGATGCTTTTCAGCGCTACCCAGTAAAGCTGCATCATGCGCGATCTCCTTGTTTTTCATGCACCAGGGAAACAAACAGTTCCTCCAGTCGGTTCGCCTTGTTGCGCATACTCAATACCTGAACCCCCTGGGCGCTCAGCTGTGAGAACACGCTGTTGACCCCCTGTTCACGCAGAACTTCCACTTCCAGCGTGGAGGTATCCACCAGCCGGTACTGATAACCTTCCAGTTTTGGCAGCGGGCTTTTCGGCGCCAGATCGAGAATAAAGGTTTCGGATTTCAGCTTGGAGAGCAGGCTCTTCATCGAGGTATTTTCCACCAGCTCGCCGTGCTGAATAATGCCGATATTGCGACACAGCATTTCCGCTTCTTCGAGATAGTGGGTGGTCAGAATAATGGTGGTGCCTTTATCGTTTAAATCCTTTAAAAAGCCCCACATTGAACGGCGCAGCTCAATGTCGACGCCCGCCGTCGGTTCATCCAGGATAAGTAATTTTGGCTCGTGCATCAGCGCCCGGGCAATCATCAGACGGCGCTTCATCCCACCGGAAAGCATGCGCGCGCGCTCGTTACGTTTTTCCCATAAATCGAGCTGCTTTAAATATAATTCGCTGCGTTTGACCGCCTCTTTATGCTCAACGCCGTAGTAACCCGCCTGGTTGACCACGATCTGCTGCACGGTTTCAAACGGGTTAAAGTTAAACTCCTGCGGTACTAACCCAAGCTGGCGTTTAGCGTTAACCGTATCTTTCTCAAGATCGTAGCCGAAGACGCTCACCCGCCCGGAGGATTTATTCACCAGCGAGCTGATTATCCCGATGGTGGTGGACTTCCCTGCGCCGTTAGGGCCTAAAAGCGCATAAAAATCACCCGCTTCGACTTGCAAATCTATGCCGCGTAGCGCCTGAACGCCACCGGGATAGGTTTTTTTAAGTTGTTGAAGTTCCAGAGCAATGGTCATGGTTTTTTACTTACCTTACGTTCTGACATTTTATATATAGTTTAATTAATGCTGGAGTTACCCTATATTAGCCCATCGAATTTATCTGGCTTCGGGTCGTACAACTCCATGAAAGACATAGATACACTCATCAGCAACAATGCACTATGGTCAAAGATGCTGGTAGAAGAAGATCCCGGATTTTTTGAAACCCTGACACATGCGCAGAATCCGCGTTTTCTATGGATTGGATGTTCCGATAGCCGCGTTCCCGCTGAGCGTTTAACCGGTCTTGAACCGGGTGAACTGTTTGTTCACCGTAACGTGGCCAACCTGGTTATTCACACCGACCTGAACTGTCTCTCAGTGGTTCAGTATGCGGTGGATGTGCTGGAAGTGGAACATATTATTATATGCGGCCACTATGGATGCGGCGGCGTCCAGGCGGCTATTGAAAATAAAGAACAGGGGCTGATTGATAACTGGTTACTGCATATTCGCGATATCTGGTTTAAACACAGCTCACTGCTGGGCGAAATGCCGCAAGAACGTCGCATGGACACCCTGTGCGAACTTAATGTCATGGAGCAGGTGTATAACCTGGGCCACTCAACCATTATGCGTTCAGCCTGGAAGCGCGGTCAGAAAGTTACCATTCACGGCTGGGCTTACGGTATTCATGATGGCCTGCTGCGCGATCTGGACGTCACCGCCACCAGTCGCGAAACGCTGGAGCAGCGTTATCGCCAGGGGTTGTCTAACCTTAGTCAGAAACACATCAACCATAAATAATGTGACATTGCCGGGAGGCGGCTACGCCTTACCCGGCCTACAAACCTGCGCCACCAGGCGCTCCCGACATTACTCGTCCAGCAGCACCACTTTGCCAACGTACGGCAGATGGCGATAACGCTGGGCATAGTCAATGCCGTAGCCGACAACAAACTCATCTGGAATAGAGAATCCGATAAACTCAACCGGAACATCCACTTCGCGACGGGAAGGTTTGTCCAGCAGCGTACAGATAGCCAGGGATTTCGGCTCGCGCAGGCTCAGAATCTCACGCACTTTGGACAGCGTGTTGCCGGAGTCGATGATGTCTTCAACAATCAGCACGTCTTTGCCACGAATGTCTTCATCCAGGTCTTTCAGGATTTTAACATCGCGCGTGGTAGACATGCCGCTGCCATAGCTGGATGCAGTCATGAAATCGACTTCGTGGGAGACATGCACTTCACGGCACAGGTCCGCCATAAACATAAATGAGCCGCGTAACAGACCAACCAGCACCATATCGCTGCCGCTGTCCTTGTAACGTTCATTAATTTGACGTCCCAGTTCAGCAATACGCGCTTTGATCTCCGCTTCCGGGATCATGACTTCAACAGTATGTTTCATATCTCTAACCATATGATTTAAAAACAAATCACTTAATGCTTACTTTTAATAAGCCAGCATCTAAGCGCAAGGCACGCAGTATACCAGCAAAAGCATTCATACGCGGCATCTGTTGATAAAGTTCATAATGTGACAATGGTCACGCGTTTTAGCTCCTATAATTAACTGCTATTAAAGAAATAACACATGTGATGGTATTTTTTATGGCAAATAACAACGTACGTTCTCAACGGCTTATCGTGACCCTGAGCGCCGTGTTCGCGGCACTTTGTGGACTGTATCTCCTGATTGGCGGAGGCTGGCTCGTCGCCATTGGCGGCTCCTGGTATTACCCGATCGCGGGCCTCGCCATGCTCGGTGTGGCGCTTCTGATATGGCGCAGTAAACGCTCTGCCCTTTGGCTGTATGCCGCCCTGCTTCTCGCCACCATGATTTGGGGCGTATGGGAGGTCGGCTTTGATTTCTGGGCGCTGACGCCGCGTAGCGACATCCTGGTCTTCTTTGGTATCTGGCTTATCCTGCCTTTCGTCTGGCGTCGCCTGATTATCCCTTCCAGTGGCGCAGTAGCGGGGCTGGTGGTGGCCCTGCTGATTAGCGGCGTTATCCTGACCTGGGCTGGCTTCAACGACCCACAAGAGGTTCACGGTATGCTGAGTGCTGATGCCACCGAGGCTGAGGCTATCTCTCCGGTTGCCGATGAAGACTGGCCGGCTTACGGTCGCAATCAGGAAGGTCAACGCTACTCTCCGTTGAAACAAATCAACGCAGACAACGTTCATCAGTTGAAAGAAGCCTGGGTATTTCGTACCGGGGATTTAAAACAACCCAACGATCCCGGTGAAATCACCAATGAAGTTACGCCCATAAAAGTAGGCGATACCCTTTTTCTGTGTACCGCCCACCAGCGACTGTTTGCCCTGGACGCGGCCAGCGGTAAAGAGAAGTGGCATTTCGATCCTCAACTTAATACCAATACCAGCTTCCAGCACGTAACTTGTCGCGGCGTTTCCTATCATGAAGCCAGACCGGATACGGCTTCAGCAGAGGTGATGGCCGACTGTCCGCGCCGTATCCTTTTACCGGTCAATGATGGGCGACTGTTTGCATTGAATGCCGAGACCGGCAAGCTGTGTGAAACCTTCGCCAATAAAGGCATTTTGAATCTGCAGACCAATATGCCGGATACCACGCCGGGTCTGTATGAGCCAACATCACCGCCCATCATCACTGATAAAACCATTGTGATTGCCGGGTCGGTGACTGATAACTTCTCCACCCGCGAAACTTCCGGCGTTATCCGTGGCTTCGATGTGAATACCGGTAAGCTGCTGTGGGCGTTCGACCCAGGCGCCAAAGATCCTAATTTCATCCCTTCGGATGAACATACCTTCACCTTTAACTCGCCGAACTCCTGGGCGCCTGCGGCCTACGACGCGAAGCTGGATCTGGTATATCTGCCCATGGGCGTCACCACGCCGGATATCTGGGGCGGTAACCGCACACCGGAGCAGGAACGTTATGCCAGCTCCATCCTGGCGTTAAATGCCACTACCGGGAAATTGGCCTGGAGCTATCAGACCGTTCACCACGATCTGTGGGATATGGACTTACCGGCGCAGCCAACTCTGGCGGATATCAACGTCAACGGAGAGAAAGTTCCGGTCATTTATGCCCCGGCAAAAACCGGGAATATCTTTGTGCTCGATCGCCGTAATGGTGAACTGGTGGTGCCAGCCCCGGAAAAACCGGTGCCGCAAGGGGCAGCCAAAGGTGATTATGTCAGCAAAACCCAGCCGTTCTCCGACCTCAGCTTCCGTCCGCATAAAGATCTCAGTGGCGCGGATATGTGGGGCGCAACCATGTTTGACCAGCTGGTGTGCCGTGTAATGTTCCATCAGTTGCGCTATGAGGGCATTTTTACCCCACCTTCAGAGCAGGGCACACTGGTGTTCCCGGGTAATCTCGGCATGTTCGAATGGGGCGGCATCTCTGTTGATCCTAACCGTCAGGTCGCCATTGCCAACCCAATGGCGCTGCCGTTTGTTTCGAAGCTGATCCCACGCGGTCCCGGCAACCCAATGGAACCGCCAAAAGACGCCAAAGGTACAGGCACGGAGTCCGGTATTCAGCCGCAATACGGCGTACCGTTCGGCGTAACGCTCAATCCGTTCCTTTCACCATTTGGCCTGCCGTGTAAGCAGCCAGCATGGGGTTATATCTCCGCGGTGGACCTGAAAACCAATCACGTGGTGTGGAAAAAACGTATAGGTACGCCACAGGACAGCATGCCGTTCCCAATGCCGGCTCCGGTGCCGTTCAATATGGGGATGCCGATGCTGGGCGGACCTATCTCCACCGCGGGGAACGTGCTGTTTATCGCCGCGACGGCGGATAACTATTTGCGTGCGTACAACATGAGTAACGGTGAAAAACTGTGGCAGGGCCGTCTGCCGGCCGGTGGCCAGGCAACGCCGATGACCTATGAAGTGAACGGTAAGCAGTATGTGGTTATTTCCGCTGGGGGCCACGGCTCATTTGGTACGAAGATGGGCGATTATATCGTGGCGTACGCGTTGCCGGACGACGCGAAGTAAAATGGAAAACGCCCGCTATTCAGCGGGCGTTTTTTTATTCAAACTTCAGTGACAGTAACGACGCTTTTGCGGCTTCCTGATACTGAGCCACCAGATCTTTGGTCATATTGAAGGAGACCTGCACCGCTTTCTCGTTTTGCGAGGTAATCAGCAGCATATTGAGAATTTCAGTATCCGGCGCTTGAGAACGGAAGGTAATCAGCCACGCTTTATGTCCGTCAACCGTGACAGGTTCGGCCTGCGGGTTGAAGTTGGTCAGCATCTTCAGCGTCGCATCCTTTGCCACATCCAACTGAGCGGCAGGCAACACGTTGCGCCCGGCGGTAATACCTAAAGACGCCTTACCGCGTTCGTCACCGTAAATCACCTGTGGACGGTTTTCAGAAGGGTATTTGATTTTTGCCATTTCGTCCGGCATCGGCGTGAGCGCCTGCGGAATTTCAAAGCTTAAATTCAGTTTTGAAATCTGTTGGCGTTCCATCTTCATCGCAGCCTGTGCCGAAACAGCCAGAAGCATAATAAAAGATGCCGTCAGTATTTTACGCAAAAGGGTCATGAATACCTCGTGATGAGTGATTAACCTCATCAGTATATGCATGCTTCTACTGGACGATAGGGTAATAATCCGTTTTTGGAATAAACATTTAGCGGATAGCGCCACCGCTATCCGCCGCTGTTTATACGGTAAAACCGAGCATCATCCCGGTGTCTTCATGCTCTAACAGATGACAATGCGCCATATAGGCATGCTCTTTTGGCGCGTCGTGGTCAAACTTCACCAAAACCTCACTCACGCCGCCTTCTACCCGCACCGTATCTTTCCATCCCGCGCGGTGTGCGGCAGGCGCTTTGCCATTTTCAGACAAAATGCGGAACTGCGTGCCGTGAATGTGGAACGGATGCAGCATCATGTCGCCCTGACCGGAAATCACCCAGCGCTCATGCTGACCCTTCGCCGCGGCAAACATCGGTTTATTCATATCAAACGCCTGGCCATTAATCCGATTGGCATTATGGAAATCGAATGTTCCATGCTTCATGTTGCCCATGTCGCCATGCTGCATATTCCCCATCTCACCGTGGTCCATATTGCCATGATTCATATTCCCGTGACCCATATTGTCATTGTCCATATGGCCCATCATTTTCCCATGATCCATACCCGCCATAGCCTGAGCGCCGTACTTCTTCATCAGCATTTGCATACCCATCATGTCGAGCATCGGATCCATAGACAATTGCAGTTTGCGCACCGTCAGCCCCTCAAGCGATGGCAGCGCGGGCATAGATGTCAGCGTATCCGGCAGCGTGCCGGAAGCGGTAATCAGCAGCGGCTGAACGCGCATCACTGGGTGCGGCTTATCAAATGGCGCAATCGCCATGCCCATCTGGCTGACAGGCAGAGTGACCAGATCAAATGCTTTACCGTCGCTCACATCCACCAGCACTTCGAAGCGTTCGCCCATCAGCATAGGTAGTTCGGTCACTTTTACCGGCTCCGCCAACAGTCCGCCATCGCTGGCAATAACGTACAAAGGACGATTGTCGCTGGCTGCAATATTCAATGAGCGCGCGTTACAACCATTCAACAGACGCAAGCGCAGCCAGCCGCGCGGTGCCGCATGCTGAGGATAAATCGCCCCGTTGGTCAGCAGCGTATCGCCAAACCAGCCGACGGCAGCGGTCATGATGTCGAGTTGATAGTTAACCTGACCATCAGCAGAGAACTGTTTGTCCTGAATAATCACCGGCACATCATCAATGCCCCACTGCTTAGGCAGCAGCAGCTTGCGAATCTCTTCATCTTCAATCAACACGAGTCCGGCCAGGCCCATCGCCACCTGGCGACCAGTCTTCCCATGCTGATGCGGGTGGAACCAGCAGGTTGCTGCGCGCTGATCCGGCGTGAAGGTCACTGAACGTTTCCCGCCCGCCGGGATAATGCCCTGCGGCCCACCGTCGACCTCTCCGGGGATTTCCAGCCCGTGCCAGTGCAACGTCGTTTCTTCGGCAAGCTGGTTGTGGATATCCACCGTGACCGCCTGCCCTTTGCTCAGCTTGACCGCTGGCCCGAGCAAGTTGCCGTTATATCCCCATGTGGTAGCAGTTTTACCTGCAAAGCTCGACTGCCCGGCTTGTGCAATCAACTGAATGCGATTAGAAGCATCGGCGGTTAACAGGTCTGGAATGGGTAATGCGGGACGGTCTGCGGCGAATACGCTCCGGCTCCACAAAGGTAACGCTGACGCGACGCCCAGCGCCACGGAGTACTTTAAAAAATCACGACGTTGCATAATCACTTCCTTATATTCAGCAGCTTAAGCAGGCTATCTTTTAAGCATAAGCCTTCCCCTTACGGGAAGGTCAAGTGAACGGCTAATAATAAAGGTCGTCGCTTCGCTCGCAGTGTGCTAACGTTTAAATTCCGTGATGCAGTGGTAGAAGCAATGAAGACGTTTTTCAGAACAGTTTTGTTCGGCAGCCTGATGGCCGTATGCGCAAATAGCTACGCGCTGAGTGAGTCCGAAGCCGAAGATATGGCCGATTTAACGGCAGTTTTTGTTTTTCTGAAAAATGACTGTGGATACCAGAATTTGCCTAACGGGCAGATTCGTCGCGCACTGGTCTTTTTTGCCCAGCAAAACCAGTGGGACCTGAGTAATTACGACACCTTCAATATGAAGGCTCTGGGTGAGGACAGCTATCGCGATCTCAGCGGTATCGGCATCCCAACGGCAAAAAAATGCAAAGCGCTGGCGCGTGACTCGTTAAGCCTGCTGGCGTACGTGAAGTAACAGGCATAGCGGAGCCCGCTGGCTCCGCATGAATTAACGCTGTTGCACAAATTCACGATATGCGGCCACGACCTGAAGAAAATCCTCTACGCCGCAAAGTGAAAAGCTCTCTTCGTCGTAGTAGTTCATCCCTTCTTCCATTTCATCTCCGGTGAACTCCAGCTGATTAGCACGAACCATCACCTCTTCACCATCCAGCCAGAGCGTGTATTCATGCCCTGCTCGCTGCCAGGAGCGCTCACTGCCCTTCACCGCACGCGCCGCCTGTTCCACTTCATCCAGTAAGGCCAGGTTCTCTTTCACTTCTTCATTAAACCAGTGCCCCACCACCTCGTGGCCCATGGACATACGCACTTTTACCACCCCGGTAATATCGCGCAGAAATTCGTAATCCATAATGTCTTCCTCTGCTCCCGGCAATGCGCCAATACCGCATTGCGCCTTGCTGTAATTATCGCAGCAGCGCGGCAGAAAAAAAGCGTAGCGGGTATAAGGAATAGAAATAAAAATGCCCGGAGAAGCAGACTTCTCCGGGCATTGATGCGTTTTTAAACAAAACGCGTTAGCGCATTACACCGCGGTCTGGAAAATCACACCATCGGCTTTCTCGGTGTATTGAGACAGCTGGTCGAAGTTCAGATAACGGTAGGTATCTACGGCAGTTTTATCCACCTGCGCCACATAGGTCTGATACTCTTCCGCCGTCGGCAGTTTACCAATCAGCGCCGCAACCGCCGCCAGCTCAGCAGAAGCCAGGTAGACGTTCGCTCCGGTACCTAAACGGTTCGGGAAGTTACGGGTAGAGGTGGACACTACCGTTGCGCCGTCAGCCACACGCGCCTGGTTGCCCATGCACAGGGAACAGCCCGGGATCTCAATACGCGCGCCGCTCTTACCGAACACGCTGTAATAGCCTTCTTCGGTCAGTTGTGCCGCATCCATACGGGTTGGCGGAGCCACCCACAGACGCGTCGGCAGTTGGCCTTTGTGCGCATCCAGCAGCTTACCGGCGGCACGGAAGTGGCCGATGTTGGTCATACAGGAGCCGATGAACACTTCGTCGATCTTCTCGCCCTGCACGTCAGACAGCAGGCGCGCATCGTCCGGATCGTTCGGCGCACACAGGATTGGCTCTTTGATATCCGCCAGATCGATGTCGATCACCGCCGCATATTCTGCGTCAGCGTCGGCTTCCAGCAGCTGCGGATCCGCCAGCCATTTTTCCATCCCCTGCACACGACGTTCCAGCGTACGGCGATCGCCATAGCCTTCAGCGATCATCCACTTCAACAGCACGATGTTAGAGTTCAGATACTCAACGATCGGCTCTTTATTCAGTTTGATGGTACAGCCGGCAGCGGAACGTTCAGCGGAGGCATCGGTCAGTTCGAACGCCTGCTCGACTTTCAGATCCGGCAGACCTTCGATTTCAAGGATGCGGCCAGAGAAGATGTTTTTCTTACCTTTCTTCTCAACGGTCAGCAGACCCTGTTTGATCGCGTACAGCGGAATGGCGTGTACCAGATCGCGCAGGGTAATACCCGGCTGCATTTTGCCTTTGAAACGCACCAGAACGGATTCCGGCATATCCAGCGGCATCACGCCGGTCGCCGCGGCAAACGCTACCAGACCAGAGCCCGCCGGGAAGGAGATACCAATCGGGAAACGGGTATGGGAGTCACCGCCGGTGCCGACGGTATCCGGCAACAGCATGCGGTTCAGCCAGGAGTGGATAACACCATCACCCGGACGCAGCGACACGCCGCCACGGTTCATAATGAAGTCCGGCAGCGTATGGTGTGTGGTCACATCAACCGGCTTCGGATACGCGGCGGTGTGACAGAAAGACTGCATCACCAGATCAGCAGAGAAGCCCAGGCATGCCAGGTCTTTCAGTTCGTCACGGGTCATCGGGCCGGTAGTATCCTGAGAGCCCACGGAAGTCATCTTTGGTTCGCAGTACGCGCCCGGACGGATACCTTTCACGCCGCAGGCGCGACCCACCATTTTCTGTGCCAGAGAGAAGCCGCGGCTGCTTTCCGCCACGTCTTTCGCCTGACGGAAGACGTCTGAGTGCGGCAGGCCCAGCGCTTCGCGCGCTTTGGTGGTCAGGCCACGACCGATGATCAGCGGAATACGGCCACCAGCGCGCACTTCGTCGATCAGCACGTCGGTTTTCAGCTCAAAGCTTGCCAGCAGTTCGCCGGTTTCGTGGTTGCGTACTTCGCCCTTGAACGGGTAAACGTCAATCACGTCACCCATGTTCATGTTCGACACATCCACTTCGATTGGCAGCGCGCCCGCATCTTCCATGGTGTTGAAGAAGATAGGTGCAATTTTACCGCCGAGGCACAGACCGCCGCCGCGCTTGTTCGGCACATGCGGGATATCATCGCCCATGAACCACAGTACGGAGTTGGTAGCGGATTTACGCGAAGAACCGGTACCGACAACGTCACCCACATAAGCCAGCGGGTAGCCTTTTTTCTGCAGTTCTTCGATCTGTTTGATCGGACCTACCGCGCCCGGCTGATCCGGTTCGATACCTTCACGGGCGTTTTTCAGCATCGCCAGCGCGTGCAGAGGGATATCCGGGCGAGACCATGCGTCAGGAGCCGGAGAGAGGTCATCGGTGTTGGTTTCACCGGTCACTTTGAAGACGGTAACGGTGATTTTTTCAGCCAGAGCTGGACGGTTCAGGAACCATTCGGCATCGGCCCAGGACTGCATTACCTGCTTCGCATATTCGTTGCCCGCTTTGGCTTTTTCTTCTACATCGTAGAAGTTATCGAACATCAGCAGCGTTGAAGAGAGCGCTTTGGCGGCAATCGGCGCCAGTTTTGCATCGTCCAGCGCGTCAATCAGCGGATGAATGTTGTAACCACCCTGCATGGTGCCCAGCAGTTCAATGGCTTTTTCTGGCGTAACCAGCGGGGAGGTAGTGTCGCCTTTCGCGACGGCAGCGAGAAAACCAGCTTTAACATACGCGGCTTCATCTACGCCAGGAGGAACGCGGTTGATCAACAGGTCTAACAGGAATTCTTCTTCGCCCACAGGCGGGGTCTTCAGCAGCTCGACAAGTGCGGCCATTTGGGTTGCGTCTAAAGGTTTTGGCACAATCCCCTGGGCAGCACGCTCAGCTACGTGCTTACGGTATTCTTCTAGCACGACGATATCTCCTCGCTCTCATTGTCATAATGCGGCGCTTTTGTAGATGGGCGATTCTCTTCACGCTCCTGTGAGACAGTAGTTAGTAGGGTAAATGCCCGGTACCGCATAAGGCACAATAACAGGATTTTCATTAAGTGTTAATCCGTTTACAAAAAAGCAACATAAAAAATTGGCTGAATCGTTAAGAATGGTATAGCGACAAGGCGGGAGGGAATTAAGGCTACCTGAAACCGCCCTGAAACGGTTGATTTTCAAGCGTGACCTGCTGAATATTCCAGCGACTTTTCAGCCATCAGATATAATTGTGTAATAAATCTTCACACTCTTTTTCCGGACCTGCCGGGTGAATCCCCAATAAAAGTCAAAACTGTCTAACACGGGTGAATAATACTCGCGGCAACAGGAACGCCTCACGGCACAGCACTTGTCTCGTTGGAGTCATTTTATGAAGTTGCCCTTTAAGCCACACCTGCTTGTCCTTCTGTGCAGTGCCGGGCTGTTTGCCGCCTCTGGCGTGATGTTCGTTAAAAGTCGCGCAACGGAGCCCGCAGCTCCAGCCCCCGTCGCACAACAACCGTCAGCGCCGGCTCCGGCTCCCGTAGAGGCCCCTGCCCCAGCCGCCCCAGCACCTGCTGCAACACCTACGTACACGGCGGCACAAATCGATCAGTGGGTTGCGCCTATCGCGCTCTATCCGGATTCACTGCTGTCGCAGATTTTGATGGCCTCAACCTACCCGGCCAACGTCATCCAGGCCGCGCAGTGGTCAAAAGACAACCCCAAAATGCAGGGTGATGCCGCCATTCAGGCCGTTGCCAGCCAACCCTGGGATCCCAGCGTGAAATCACTGGTCGCATTTCCGCAACTGATGTCGCTGATGGGTGAAAATCCGCCGTGGGTACAAAGCCTGGGCGATGCTTTCCTTGCGCAGCCGAAAGATGTTATGGATTCCGTGCAACGCCTGCGTGCGCTGGCGCAACAGACCGGTGCGTTGCAATCGACACCGCAGCAGACAGTCACCACGAGTGTGAAAAATGTGCCTCCTCCTCGTACCCAAACTCAAGAAGGAGTAACAGTTCAATCGACGGCCCCACCGGCTCCAACGGTAATCAAAATTGAATCCGCCGATCCACAGGTAGTGTACGTTCCCACCTATAACCCGAATACGGTTTACGGTACCTGGCCGAACACCGCCTATCCGCCAACCTATCTGCCGCCAACGCCCGGTGAGCAGTTTGGCAACAGCTTCGTGAACGGTTTAGGCTTCAGCCTCGGTGTTGCCACAACCTATGCCATCTTCAGCAATATCGACTGGGATGACGACGATCACCATCATAACGATGACTGGGATAACCATGGCGGTTATAACCGCAATGGTGATAACAACATTAATATCAACGTTGATAACTTCAATAAAATCAGTGGACAACGGCTGACGGACGCTAACCGTACCTGGCAGCATAACCCGGCCTATCGCGAGGGCGTGCCGTACCCTAACAACCAGCTTAATAACCGCTTTCACCCCACTAACACGGCAACGGGTTTAAGCTCAACCCAGCAAAGACCGGTCAACCGTGATAGCCAGCGTCAGGCAGCCCTGAGCCAGATGGAAAAATCAACGGGGAAAACATTCCCGCAAACGGCGCGTACGGGCACGAGAGACGCCCAGCGTCAGGCATCCAGCCAACAGCTGAAGCAAATTTCCCAGCGTAATAACTACCGGGGTTACGATACCAAACCGCAAACGGCGAAACGGGCGAACACTCAGCAGCGCGAAAATCGCCAGGCCGCGACCCAACGCCAGGAGAAACGGATCACGCAACCAGCGCAGCAACGCAATGTGCAGCAGCGTAATCTTCAACAGCGGACCAGCCAGCCACGCGCTAATGCACTGAGCGGCAACGACAGTCGCTCCGCCAGCTGGCAGGCGCAGCAGCAGCGAGGTGCTCAAAGCAGACAGGTCGCCCGCAACCAGCCATCTCGCCAGCTTTCCGGCGGTCGTGCTGAACACCGTGAATTCCGTCATCGTTAAGGGAGCCGACATGAAAAATAAACTACTCAGTGGAATGGTGTTGTTCATGGTTTCGGCCACCGCGATGGCACAGCAATCCTTCAGTACGCCAGACCAGGCGACCGATGCCCTGGCAAGCGCTATCAGCGAACAAAATGAAAGCGCGATGAACAACCTGCTTGGGGAAAACTGGCGCGAGTTTCTGCCGCCGGAAGGCGTTGATCCTGATGCGGTTGATCGCTTCCTGCGCGACTGGAAGGTTCGCCATAACACCATCGTCGACGGCAATACCGCGCATCTGGTGGTCGGAGACAGCGACTGGCAACTGCCGATCCCCGTTGTTAAAACCACTTCTGGCTGGCAATTTGATATCAAGGAAGCGGCGGAAGAGATCCTGACTCGTGAGATTGGGCGCAACGAACTTTCCGCGATTGAAGCATTACACGCCTATGTAGATGCTCAGCAAAGCTACTTTGCGATGAACCAAAAATACGCGCAAAAGATTGTCAGTTCTGAAGGGAAAAAAGACGGTCTGTACTGGCCTGTTTCGCCCGGCGAAGCCCCCAGCCCGCTAGGCCCGGCCTTTAGCCCACCGGAGCCAGGTACGGGCTATCACGGCTATCATTTCCGTATCCTTCCCGATAAAGCCAGCGGCTTTGCGATGGTTGCCTGGCCCGTCAGCTACGATCACACCGGTGTCATGAGTTTTATCATTAACGGTGAAGACAAGGTCTACCAGGCGGATCTTGGCGAGGAGTCGCAGCAGAAAGCTCAGGCGTTAACCGCATACCATCCGGATAAAAACTGGCAGCCCGTAGCACCCTGATCCCCAGAGGCGAAAAGTTAGGAGGCCGGGTAAGGCGAAACCGCCACCCGGCAACTTACAACAGATTACAGGATGTTAGCGACGGATTTCGCCAGCTGCGCTTCGAGAACCGGTTTCGCTTCTTCGAACTTCAGATTCACCTTGTTAGCATTCGACACCACGCGGGTCTGGTATTTTGCGCGATCGCCCTGCGCGCTGCTGGTTTGCAGCTTAATGCCAGACGTGCCCTGACGCAGAGCAGCAACGTTATCCGTTGTCACTTTCGCTTTGCTGCGTTCGGAGATTTGCAGGTCGGTAACCATGGTGTAGTTCACATCCTCCACCATAGCATCAGCAGCCATACCGATCAGTCCCGCCGCCAGGCCAACACCCAGCGCCGCACCGGAGGAGTTGCTGTTATAGGCGGTAATCCCCGCACCCAACGCAGCGCCCACCGCCGCCCCTTCGTAGCCGGTCTTCAGGAAGCCCTGAGCTTCGCGCAGATCCATTTTGTCTGCTTTCAGTACGTTCGCCTGCACCCAGTAGTAGGCGCTGTCCGGTGAACTGGTCACTTTATAGCCCTTCGCGGACAAATCGTTTGCCAGCAGGGTTTGCAGGTTGCTCATGTCTTTATCAGAAGTGTTTTTTACCTGAATGTAGACGGTCTTCTCGCTGGAAGGCTCCAGCCAGATGGTTTCGCTCATCTGCGTTTTCACTTCGAGGTTACGTTTTTTAACGGCAGTGGTCATCGCACCACAACCGGTCAGCGTCATTGTCGCGACAACCATGCCAACAACCGCGATTTTTTTTAAAGACATGTATTTTCCTTTTTTCGTGTAATAGAGAGTCCAGAGCCTCTTCTCCGTGCAGCCAGTAGCCACACAATGGCGAAAAAAGTATCGGCAGTTGCGCAGTTTTTTTTAGTGGAAATATCAATAACATGACTACCAAAACTGGTAGCTTTCAGGCAAAAAAAACGCCTCCGAAGAGGCGTATTCACAAAAGCGGGAGATTACTTTTTCTTCGCTTTCGGATTTGGCAGGTCGGTGATGCTACCTTCGAAGATTTCTGCCGCCAGGCCCACGGACTCGTGCAGAGTCGGGTGAGCGTGGATGGTCAGCGCGATGTCTTCAGCGTCACAACCCATTTCGATCGCCAGACCGATTTCGCCCAGCAGCTCGCCGCCGTTGGTGCCGACAATCGCACCACCGATAACACGGTGAGATTCTTTGTCGAAGATCAGTTTGGTCATACCGTCTGCGCAGTCAGAAGCGATAGCACGGCCCGAAGCAGCCCACGGGAAGGTCGCGGTTTCGTAGCTGATGCCTTTTTCTTTCGCTTCTTTCTCAGTCAGGCCAACCCATGCAACTTCTGGTTCAGTGTAGGCGATGGATGGGATAACTTTCGGATCGAAGTAGTGTTTCTTACCGGCGATAACTTCAGCCGCAACGTGACCTTCGTGAACACCTTTGTGCGCCAGCATCGGCTGACCGACGATATCGCCGATAGCAAAGATGTGCGGGACGTTGGTGCGCAGTTGTTTGTCAACGCGGATGAAGCCACGGTCATCAACTTCCACGCCAGCTTTGCCCGCATCGAGGTTTTTGCCGTTCGGTACACGACCGATAGCCACCAGCACCGCATCGTAACGCTGAGCTTCAGCAGGCGCTTTTTTGCCTTCCATGGAAACGTAGATACCGTCTTCTTTCGCTTCAACGGCGGTCACTTTGGTTTCCAGCATCAGGTTGAATTTCTTGCTGATGCGTTTGGTGAAGACTTTAACCACGTCTTTATCGGCAGCCGGGATAACCTGGTCAAACATTTCAACCACGTCGATCTCTGAACCCAGCGCATGGTACACGGTACCCATTTCCAGACCGATGATACCGCCGCCCATTACCAGCAGGCGCTTAGGAACAGTTTTCAGTTCCAGAGCATCGGTGGAATCCCACACGCGTGGGTCTTCATGCGGAATGAATGGCAGTTCGATCGGACGGGAACCCGCCGCGATGATCGCGTTGTCGAAGTTGATCACGGTTTTGCCGTTTTCGCCTTCAACTTCCAGGGTGTTAGCCCCGGTAAATTTACCCAGACCGTTAACCACTTTCACTTTACGGCCTTTGGCCATACCAGCCAGACCGCCGGTCAGTTGAGTGATAACTTTTTCTTTCCAGGTACGAATCTTGTCGATATCGGTTTTCGGCTCGCCAAAAACGATACCGTGTTCAGCCAGCGCTTTGGCTTCTTCGATAACTTTTGCTACGTGCAGCAGCGCTTTAGAAGGGATACAGCCGACGTTCAGACAAACACCACCGAGGGTGCTGTAACGTTCTACGATGACGGTCTCCAGACCTAAATCTGCGCAACGGAAGGCAGCAGAGTAACCTGCAGGGCCTGCCCCAAGTACCACGACCTGAGTTTTGATTTCAGTGCTCATCATGACCTCTTAATTTATACCCGTCGTCCACCGGGTCGTTCTATCCGCCCGTATTTTACAAAATTGTTAACAATTTTGAAACAACAAACGGCAACCGATTTGTCTTTCGCACAATAACCTCACTGACTTCATGAGATTACCAGAAAAAAGCCGGCCGTCGGGCCGGCTTTTTCGCTTACATCACCAGGCGGCGAATGTCAGACAGCATGTTGTTGATGATGGTGATAAAGCGCGCACCATCCGCACCGTCGATTACGCGGTGGTCGAAGGAGAGCGAAATCGGCATCATCAGACGCGGCATAAACTCTTTACCGTTCCACACTGGCTCCATAGAGGACTTGGAGACACCGAGGATAGCCACTTCCGGCGCGTTCACAATCGGCGCGAAGTGGGTAGTACCCAGGCCACCGATGCTGGAGATGGTGAAGCAACCGCCCTGCATTTCGCCAGCGGTCAGCTTGCCATCACGTGCTTTCTTGGAGATGGTGGTCAGTTCACGAGACAGCTCGGTAATGCTCTTCTTGTTCACGTCTTTGAAGACCGGAACAACCAGACCATTCGGCGTATCCACCGCAACACCGATGTTGATGTATTTTTTCAGGGTCAGGCGCTGACCGTCTTCAGACAGGGAGCTGTTGAAGCGTGGCATCTGTTCCAGAGCGGCGGCAACGGCTTTCATGATGAAGACCACTGGGGTGAATTTCACGTCCAGTTTACGTTTTTCAGCTTCCGCGTTCTGCTGTTTACGGAACGCTTCCAGATCGGTGATATCAGTTTTGTCGAAGTGCGTAACGTGCGGGATCATCACCCAGTTACGGCTCAGGTTAGCACCAGAGATTTTCTGGATACGGCCCAGTTCCACTTCTTCGATTTCACCAAACTTGCTGAAGTCCACTTTCGGCCAGGGCAGCATGCCCGGGATACCGCCACCAGCCGCAGCCGGTGCAGACTCGGCGCGTTTGATAGCGTCTTTCACGTAAGCCTGAACGTCTTCACGCAGGATACGACCTTTACGGCCAGAACCTTTCACTTTCGCCAGGTTCACACCGAATTCGCGCGCCAGGCGACGAATCAGCGGCGTTGCATGAACGTAAGCGTCGTTCTCAGCAAACTCAGATTTGCCTTCCGCTTTCGCTGCTGGCGCCGCGGCTGGTTTAGCAGCCTGAGCCGGTGCAGCGGCCGGAGCCGGAGCTGCGGCTTGCGCAGGAGCGGCAGCAGGCGCTGCGCCTTCAACTTCGAAGACCATAATCAGAGAACCGGTTTTGACTTTGTCGCCGGTGCTGATTTTGATTTCTTTCACGGTGCCCGCGAACGGTGCCGGAACTTCCATAGAGGCTTTGTCACCTTCTACGGTGATCAGTGACTGCTCAGCGGCAATTTTATCGCCCACTTTAACCATCACTTCAGTGACTTCAACTTCGTCACCGCCGATATCCGGTACGTTAACTTCTTTCGAGCCAGAAGCTGCCGGAGCCGCCGCTGCTGCTGGAGCTGCCGCTTGAGCCGGTGCTGCAGCAGGCGCTGCGCCCGCAACTTCGAAGACCATAATCAGCGAGCCGGTAGACACTTTGTCGCCGGTGTTGATTTTGATCTCTTTAACAGTACCTGCGAACGGCGCCGGAACTTCCATAGAGGCTTTGTCGCCTTCTACGGTGATCAGAGACTGTTCAGCCGCAACGGTGTCGCCGACTTTAACCATGACCTCGGTAACTTCAACTTCGTCACCACCGATGTCCGGTACGTGTACTTCTTTCGCTGCTGAGGCGGCAGGTGCTGCTGCCGGAGCTGCTTCTTTCTTCTCTTCTGCCGGAGCAGGTGCAGCGGCTGCTGCACCATCGGCGGAATCGAAAATCATGATCAGTTTGCCGGTCTCAGTTTTGTCGCCAACAGAGACTTTGATCTCTTTAACGATACCAGCCTGAGGAGACGGAACTTCCATAGAGGCTTTGTCGCCTTCTACGGTGATCAGCGACTGTTCAGCTTCAACTTTGTCGCCCACTTTGACCAGGATCTCGGTGATTTCAACTTCATCAGCCCCGATGTCCGGTACATTGATTTCGATAGCCATTATTCTTTTACCTCTTACGCCAGACGCGGGTTAACTTTATCTGCATCGATGTTGAATTTGATGATTGCGTCTGCAACCACTTTCTTATCGATTTCGCCACGTTTAGCCAGTTCGCCCAGGGCCGCTACAACCACGTAGGAAGCATCAACTTCGAAGTGGTGACGCAGGTTTTCACGGCTGTCAGAGCGACCGAAACCGTCAGTACCCAGTACGCGATAATCATCAGCCGGTACATAAGTACGAACCTGTTCGGCAAACAGTTTCATATAGTCAGTAGATGCTACTGCCGGAGCGTCGTTCATCACCTGAGCGATGTACGGAACGCGCGGAGTTTCCATCGGGTGCAGCATGTTCCAGCGCTCACAATCCTGGCCATCACGCGCCAGTTCAGTGAAGGAAGTTACGCTGTAAACGTCAGAGCCTACACCGTAGTCGTTCGCCAGAATCTGTGCTGCTTCACGCACGTGACGCAGGATAGAACCGGAGCCCAGCAGCTGAACTTTACCTTTCTTACCTTCGAGGGTTTCGAGTTTGTAGATACCTTTACGGATACCTTCCTCGGCACCTGCTGGCATTGCCGGCATGTGGTAGTTTTCGTTCAGCGTGGTGATGTAGTAGTAAACGTTCTCTTGTTTCTCACCGTACATACGCTCCAGGCCATCGTGCATGATGACTGCAACTTCGTACGCGTAAGACGGATCGTAAGAGATACAGTTCGGGATAGTCAGAGACTGAATATGGCTGTGACCATCTTCGTGCTGCAGACCTTCGCCGTTCAGCGTAGTACGACCAGAAGTACCCCCTACCAGGAAGCCGCGAGCCTGTTGGTCGCCAGCCTGCCAGCACAGGTCGCCGATACGCTGGAACCCGAACATGGAGTAGTAGATGTAGAACGGAATCATCGGCAGATCGTTGGTGCTGTAAGAGGTCGCAGCAGCCAGCCAGGATGCGCCAGCACCCAGTTCGTTGATACCTTCCTGCAGGATCTGACCTTTCTCGTCTTCTTTATAGTAAGCAACCTGCTCACGGTCCTGCGGGGTGTACTGCTGACCGTTCGGGCTGTAGATACCGATCTGACGGAACAGACCTTCCATACCGAAAGTACGCGCTTCGTCAGCGATGATCGGAACCAGACGATCTTTGATCGACTTGTTCTTCAGCATCACGTTCAGGGCACGAACGAAAGCGATAGTGGTGGAGATTTCTTTGTTCTGCTCTTCCAGCAGCGCACCGAAGTCTTCCAGAGCTGGCAGTTCCAGCTTCTCGGTGAAGTTCGGCTGACGAGCAGGCAGGTAGCCGTGCAGTTTCTGACGCTGAGCGTGCAGATAAGTGTGCTCTTCAGAACCTTCCGGGAAGGTGATGTAAGACAGGTTTTCAACCTGCTCGTCGGTCACAGGAACGTTGAAACGGTCGCGGATATAACGCACGCCGTCCATGTTCATTTTCTTAACCTGGTGAGCGATGTTTTTACCTTCAGCGGTGTCACCCATGCCGTAACCTTTAATGGTATGGGCGAGGATTACAGTTGCTTTGCCTTTGGTTTCCTGCGCTTTTTTCAGTGCAGCGTAAACTTTCTTCGGATCGTGACCACCGCGGTTCAGAGACCAAATCTGCTCATCAGTCCAGTCAGCAACCAGGGCTGCAGTTTCCGGGTATTTACCGAAGAAGTGCTCACGTACGTATGCACCATCTTTGGATTTGAAGGTCTGGTAGTCGCCGTCAACAGTTTCGTTCATCAGCTGGATCAGTTTACCGCTGGTGTCTTTACACAGCAGCTCATCCCAACGACCGCCCCACATGACTTTGATAACGTTCCAGCCAGCACCCGCGAAGATGCCTTCCAGTTCGTTAACAATCTTGCCGTTACCGGTTACCGGGCCGTCAAGACGCTGCAGGTTACAGTTGATAACAAAGACCAGGTTGTCCAGTTTTTCACGGGTCGCGATGGTGATAGCGCCCTTAGATTCTGGCTCATCCATCTCGCCGTCGCCCAGGAAGGCGTAAACGGTTTGTTTAGAGGTATCTTTCAGGCCACGGTGTTCCAGATATTTCAGGAACTTAGCCTGGTAGATGGCACCGATTGGGCCCAGACCCATAGATACGGTCGGGAACTGCCAGAATTCCGGCATCAGTTTCGGGTGCGGGTAGGAAGACAGGCCTTTGCCATGTACTTCCTGACGGAAGTTGTTCATCTGCTCTTCAGTCAGACGACCTTCCAGGAATGCGCGTGCGTAGATGCCCGGAGAGATGTGGCCCTGGAAGTACACCAGATCGCCGCCATCTTGCTCGTTGCGTGCACGGAAGAAGTGGTTGAAGCAAACATCATATACCGTTGCGGAGGACTGGAAGGATGCCATGTGGCCACCCAGCTCGAGGTCCTTTTTAGACGCGCGCAGTACGGTCATGATGGCGTTCCAACGGATAGCAGAACGAATACGACGTTCCAGCTCCAGATTGCCCGGGTATTCCGGTTCATCTTCAACGGCAATAGTGTTTACATAATTGCTGGCCCCTGCACCTGCCGCTACTTTCACGCCGCCTTTGCGGGCTTCTGAAAGCAGTTGGTCGATCAGATACTGAGCACGCTCAACACCTTCTTCACGGATGACCGATTCGATCGCCTGTAGCCAGTCGCGAGTTTCGATCGGATCCACGTCATTTGGGAAACGTTCTGACATGGGGGTATTCCTTATCTATCTAATACGTTGAGTTATCTGGAACCTGTCCCATTACGCTCTTTGTTCTTCATACTTCAGGTTGTCTCTTTGTTGGCTGCGCTTCCTCGCACCAGTCACATAGTTCACTATGCTCCTGGCAACTCGCGCGCTTGCCGCCGCGATACAACCCGAATTATTTTGAACAACCAAAAGCGCAATAAGACAGGTTCTGCGTTTAGTTGCCGCGCATTTTATTAGCGCTTGATTTACAACATCTTCTGGTTAACGTTCTGCCAGAAAAATCACTAATTCTTTCGTTGCTCCAGGCGGCGTAAGGCGCGTTCACGACGACTTTCCTCACGGCTTCTGTCCAGCAGAATCTCTTCGATAAAGGCCAGGTGACGATGAGACGCTTCACGCGCTTCTTCAGGCTTCCCGGCGATGATTGCTTCAAAGATACGGGTACGATGACTGCTTACCAGCGGCAGCATCTCGCGACGCGCATACAGCAATTCGAAGTTTTGCCGAACGTTCTGGGCCAACATCGGCTCCATACACCTTAGCAAATGGAGCAGCACTACATTGTGTGCCGCTTCGGTGACAGCAATTTGATACTGAAGTACCGCATCAGATTCGCCGTCAAGATCGCCGGACTGTTGCGCAAGCTCGATTGCATGGTGGAGTTCACGGATACGCGTTTTGTCTTCATCCGTGCTGCGCAGTGCAGCGTAATAAGCTGCAATACCTTCCAACGCATGGCGCGTTTCAAGCAGGTCAAACTGGGATTCAGGATGGTCGGAGAGCAGCTCTACCAGTGGGTCGCTAAAGCTCTGCCACAGGCTGCTCTGAACAAAAGTGCCACCGCCCTGACGACGAAGCAGTAACCCCTTCGCTTCAAGGCGTTGGATCGCCTCGCGTAAGGAGGGGCGGGAGACGTCGAACTGTTTTGCCAGCTCGCGTTCCGGTGGGAGTTTTTCTCCGGGGCGAAGTGTCCCCTCAAGAATTAAAAACTCCAGCTGCTGCTCAATCACATCGGAGAGTTTTGGTTGGCGGATTTTGCTGTAGGCCATGATTTCCTGTCTTAAGCCATTTGCCCGGAGTCAATTGGTCTTACCAATTTCATGTTCTTGACGCTAAAGTAACAAAGTATTCACCTTCTGTCCATACAGGTTTTGATTGAAATCAGTAAAGGGGGCATATTTTAACAACATTACAGAAATAACGTTTCAAACATGTAACTATGCACAAATGTTAAATTTACCCACCACGGGGTAGTTTTAACGGAATTGAAACGAAATATTATCTCATCTGAACCGATTCACCTGCTTATTTATCGACGTATCAACCACAATTAATGAATAGAAATTCAAAACGGAAATTTTGTGGTAGATAAACTCGTATTTACAAATGGTTTCTTTTTATTCAACTCGTCATCTTCCCCGCACAAAGCAGGTGCATTCGCGCTCGCATATCATTATTCTGATCAAGACAAAAGTCTTAAGGCAACATTTTATCTAAAGCATCTGTAAACTAATTAATACAACAAACGGAATTGCAAACTTACACACGCATTACTGCGTAGTTCAAAAAATAAGTACTCGAAATATGAAGAGTAAAACCACACACGAGGTTTAATGATGGAAAGTCAACAGCATGGCGATCAGCTCAAGCGCGGTCTTAAGAACCGCCATATACAGCTAATCGCACTGGGTGGCGCGATTGGTACCGGGTTATTCCTCGGTAGCGCATCCGTTATCCAGTCTGCAGGACCGGGTATTATTCTGGGTTACGCTATTGCCGGCTTTATCGCCTTTTTGATTATGCGTCAGTTAGGTGAAATGGTGGTTGAAGAGCCGGTTGCAGGCTCCTTTAGCCACTTTGCTTATAAATACTGGGGCGGTTTCGCAGGCTTCTCTTCTGGCTGGAACTATTGGGTACTGTACGTGCTGGTTGCCATGGCTGAACTGACAGCCGTGGGTAAATATATCCAATTCTGGTATCCAGAGATCCCAACCTGGGTTTCTGCGGCGGCCTTCTTCGTGCTGATCAACGCCATCAACCTGACCAACGTGAAAGTGTTTGGCGAAATGGAGTTCTGGTTTGCCATTATTAAAGTCATTGCCGTGGTTGCGATGATCCTGTTTGGCGGCTGGTTGCTGTTTAGCGGCAACGGCGGTCCGCAGGCCAGCGTCAGTAACCTGTGGGACCAGGGGGGCTTCCTACCGCATGGATTCACCGGTCTGGTGATGATGATGGCTATTATTATGTTCTCTTTCGGTGGGCTGGAGCTGGTCGGGATCACCGCGGCAGAAGCCGATAACCCGGAGCAAAGCATTCCCAAAGCAACCAACCAGGTTATCTACCGTATCCTGATTTTCTATGTAGGTTCGCTGGCGGTTCTGCTTTCTCTGATGCCGTGGACGCGCGTCACGGCTGATACCAGCCCGTTTGTCCTTATTTTCCACGAGCTGGGCGACACCTTTGTTGCTAATGCCCTGAACATCGTAGTGTTGACCGCCGCCCTTTCTGTCTATAACAGCTGCGTATACTGCAACAGCCGTATGCTGTTCGGTCTGGCACAGCAAGGCAATGCGCCAAAAGCGCTGATGAACGTCGACAAACGCGGCGTACCAGTAAACACCATTCTGGTCTCCGCACTGGTTACGGCGCTGTGCGTACTGATCAACTATCTGGCGCCGGAATCCGCCTTTGGCCTGCTGATGGCGCTGGTGGTTTCCGCACTGGTGATCAACTGGGCAATGATCAGCCTGGCGCACATGAAGTTCCGCAAAGCCAAACAGCAGCAAGGCGTTACCACACGCTTCCCGGCGCTGCTTTATCCGCTGGGTAACTGGGTGTGCCTGATTTTCATGGCTGCGGTGTTGGTGATTATGCTGATGACGCCGGGTATGGCGATTTCGGTATACTTAATTCCGGTATGGATTGCCATTCTTGGCATCGGCTACCTGTGCAAGCAGAAAACCGCTGGCGCGGTTAAAGCGCATTAATTCTCCCTCCCCCACCTGCATCGGGTGGGGGTTGTTACCTGCCTCACACTTTCCCACTCACGACTGTTTAGTCCATATCAGCGGCGTTATCCTGCAACGCAAAAACAACGGTACCAGACAATAATTCTCTCCATATCTCATTAATGGAGTGCAGTTGATGGAAACCAGTAAGCTCACGGTGAAAGAAAAGATCGGCTATGGAATGGGCGACGCCGGATGCAACATCATATTTGGCGCCATCATGTTGTTTGTTAACTATTTTTATACAGATATTTTTGGTCTGGCGCCTGCCCTGGTCGGCGTATTACTGCTCTCAGTACGCGTTATCGATGCCGTTACTGACCCTATAATGGGCGCGATGGCCGACCGCACCCGCAGCAAATATGGTCGATTTCGTCCATGGCTTTTGTGGATGGCTTTCCCTTACGCATTATTCAGCGTACTTATGTTTACCACCCCTGAGTGGACATATAACAGCAAAGTTATCTATGCGTTCGTCACTTACTTCCTGCTCTCTATCACCTATACGGCAATCAACATTCCTTACTGCTCGCTCGGCAGCGTCATCACCAACGATCCAAAGGAACGCGTCGCTTGCCAGTCATATCGCTTTGTATTGGTCGGGATAGCAACCTTGTTACTCTCGCTCACCCTGTTGCCCATGGCGGACTGGTTTGGTGGGGAAGACAAAGCCAAAGGCTATCAGATGGCGATGGCGGTCCTTGCCTTCATCGGTATGTGTATGTTCCTGTTTTGCTTTGCAACTGTGCGTGAGCGCGTCCGTCCTGCGGTCCCGACTAACGACGACTTAAAAGCAGACCTGAAGGACGTGTGGAAGAACGATCAGTGGGTAAAAATTCTGCTGTTAACCCTGTGCAACGTCTGTCCGGGCTTTATTCGCATGGCCGCCACTATGTACTACGTGACCTGGGTTATGCAGCAAAGCACGCAGTTTGCCACGTTGTTTATCAGCCTTGGCGTTGTCGGCATGATGATCGGCAGCATGCTGGCAAAGGTGTTAACCGATCGCTGGTGCAAACTGAAAGTCTTCTTCTGGACCAATATCATCCTGGCGATTTTCTCCGGCGCGTTTTACTTCTTCGATCCAAAAGCCACCATGATGATTATGGTGCTCTACTTCCTGCTCAACATTCTGCATCAGATCCCTTCCCCACTGCACTGGTCGCTGATGGCGGATGTCGATGACTACGGCGAGTGGAAAACCGGTAAACGCATCACCGGAATCAGCTTTTCCGGCAACCTGTTCTTCCTGAAACTGGGCCTGGCGATTGCCGGAGCGATGGTTGGCTTCCTGCTCTCCTGGTACGGCTACGACGCAGGGGCGAAAGCGCAAAGCGACTCCGCCATTAACGGTATTATGCTGCTGTTTACCATCATACCTGGCGTAGGCTACCTGATTACCGCAGGCGTGGTTCGTCTGCTGAAAGTTGATCGCGAGTTTATGCAGCAAATCCAGGCAGATTTAGAAAAGCGTCGCGCCAACTACCGTGAACTGAATGAATACCACGATATAAAAACGACTGAAACCGTAAGGAAAGCCTAATGAATCAGTGGCCTAATCCCTTTATTGAACAACGTGCCGACCCGTTTATTTTACGTGACGGTAGCCACTACTATTTCATTGCTTCAGTGCCCGAATACGATCGACTGGAGCTCCGTCGCGCTGACACGCTGGAAGGGCTGCGCACCGCCGTCCCGGTTGTCGTCTGGCGCAAACCAGAAAGCGGCCCCATGAGCCAACTCATCTGGGCGCCTGAGATCCATCATCTGGCTGGTAAATGGTACATCTATTTTGCCGCCACCCACACACAGGTGCTCGACAAGCTGGGGATGTTCCAGCACCGTATGTTTGCGCTCGAATGTGCGGACACCGATCCGCTGGCAGGCAAGTGGACAGAGAAAGGCCAGATTAAGACACAGTTTGATACCTTTGCGCTTGATGCCACCACCTTTCATCACCAGGGAAAACAGTGGTATCTGTGGGCGCAAAAATCTCCCGATATCGCCGGCAACTCCAATATCTATCTCGCTGAGCTGGAAAATCCATGGACGATTAAAGGCGATCCGGTCATGCTCAGCCATCCAGAGTATGACTGGGAATGCCGGGGTTTTTGGGTCAACGAAGGTCCGGCTGTCATGGTTCACGGCGACAAGCTGTTTATCAGCTATTCGGCCAGCGCCACCGATGAGAACTACTGTATGGGATTATTGTGGATTGACCTCAACGCCGATCCGCTCAACCCGCAGAACTGGCACAAATCACCACGCCCGGTCTTTTCCACCAGCTACGAAAACCGCCAGTACGGACCGGGACACAACAGCTTTACGCAAACGCCGGAAGGTGAGGATGTGCTGGTGTACCACGCGAGAAATTACACCGAAATTGAAGGCGATCCGTTGTACGATCCAAACCGCCACACTCGCCTGAAGCTCGTGCGCTGGGACGAAAACGGGATGCCTGATTTTGGCGTGCCGCCAGCGGATACGTATTGAGTCATTGCGCCGTTATCCGGCCTACATATGCGCCAGGCCGGATAAGGCGGTTATGCCGCTATCCGGCAACAATCGCTAGATCAGTGTTCCATAAATTGTCAGCAGCGCAATGACCACCACCACCACAAACGAAGTCTTCTTCGCCATTGAAACAGCCGCTTTTGGCGTTTCGACTTTATCGGTATGGGGTTCGCGCGCCAAAGAAAACTGCGCCAGGCGCGTAAGTACCTGGTACTGCGAAGTATGTAGATCGGCAAGCGATGCAAACCAGGCTGGCAACGCCTTCTCGCCGTGTCCTAACAGCGCATAGACCACGCCCGCCAGACGCACCGGGATCCAGTCCAGCACATGCAGGATCGCATCAATACCCGATTGCAAACGCTGGTGCGGGGTCTGATAGCGCGCCAGCCAGGACTGCCAGGCACGTAAAAAGGCGTAACCCACCAGCGTTACCGGTCCCCACGGGCCACCGACAATCAGCCAGAATAACGGCGCCAGATAAAAGCGAAAGTTGTTCCATAACAGCGCGTTCTGCAGTTCGCGCAGGAACTCACGCTCATCACAGTCCGGCGGAACACCATGGATAAGCGTCAGCTCGCTGGCCATCGCCTCACGGGCGTGAGCGTCATCGCGAGCCGCCGCGTTCAGATAGGCATGATAATGAAGACGCGTTTTGCCAGCCCCAATACACAGCAAGCCAATTAAGATCCACACCACCAGCAAGGGCACGTTAAACAGCAGCCCATGAAGTGCGCGCAGCAGCAGAAACGTCACCCCCATCGCAATCAGGGCCATGCCTACGGTACGCATCATTGAGAAATGCTTCACCCGGCGGAAAAATGCTTCAACCCGGTGATCAAGCTGCCAGTGTTCACCCAGCTTAAACAGGCGTTCAACAATCAACACCAGTAATGTTGTAAACAGCGTCATGTCATCTCCTTTTGCGACGAGGGGGTGACCAGGGCGCGAAACCTTGCCCAGTCAAAAGAGGGTCCGGGATCGGTCTTACGCTCGGGCGCAATATTGCAATGTCCTGTCATATTGTTAGCAATAGCCGGATAACGCGTAATCAGGGCATTGGTCACGGTTGCCAGTTGCTGGTACTGCACGTCGGTATAGGCCAGCGTATCCGTCCCTTCCAGCTCAATACCAATTGAAAAATCATTACAGCGTTCGCGCCCTTGATAGTTCGACACGCCAGCATGCCAGGCGCGTTTATCAAAGGGGACATACTGCACGATTTCACCATCACGGCGAATTAAACAATGGGCCGAAACGCGCAGATGGGCGATCCCGGCAAAATAAGGATGGGCATTAGGATCAATCGTGCCGGTAAACAGCGCATCAATCCACGGTCCGCCGAACTCGCCGGGCGGCAGGCTGATATTATGCACCACCAGCAGAGAAGGGTTTTCGTTATCCGGGCGGCAATCGTAATGAGGAGAGGGTACGCGTCGCGCCTCTGCCAGCCAGCCCTCGTCTAACAACATGCAGAATCTCCTTATTGGTGGTGCTCATATCAGGTTCAGGGTAGCATGTTTCCACCTTATGATTCGTTAGCAATTTGGAGTTTTATCATGCCGCCTCGCCGCTATAACCCTGACTACCGACGTGACGCGCTGTTGGAACGCATAAATCTGGATATCCCTGCCGCTGTAGCTCAGGCGCTGCGTGAAGATTTAGGCGGAGAAGTTGATGCCAATAACGATATCACCGCACAGCTTTTGCCCGAAGATATGCGCTCCCACGCCACCGTGATCACCCGCGAAGATGGCGTTTTTTGTGGGAAACGCTGGGTGGAGGAAGTCTTTATTCAACTGGCTGGCGATGATGTCAACATCACCTGGCATGTTGAAGATGGCGACAGCATCAAGGCCAATCAGCCGCTGTTTGAACTAGACGGCCCTTCCCGCGTGCTGCTGACCGGCGAACGTACCGCGCTTAATTTTGTGCAGACCCTTTCAGGTGTGGCGAGCGAAGTGCGTAAATACGTCGACCTGCTGGCGGGAACAAAAACCCAGTTGCTGGACACGCGTAAAACCCTGCCTGGGCTGCGCACCGCCCTGAAATACGCCGTATTGTGCGGCGGCGGCGCGAATCATCGCCTGGGGCTTTCTGACGCTTTCCTGATTAAAGAAAACCATATTATTGCTTCTGGCTCAGTACGTCAGGCCGTTGAAAAAGCCTTCTGGCTGCACCCGGATGTGCCGGTTGAAGTCGAAGTGGAAAGCCTGGATGAACTTGATGACGCGCTGAAAGCCGGGGCCGACATCATCATGCTCGATAATTTCGAAACTGACCAAATGCGTGAAGCGGTCAAACGCACCAACGGCCAGGCGCGTCTGGAAGTGTCGGGTAACGTCACCTATGAAACGCTGCGCGAATTTGCCGAAACCGGCGTGGATTTCATCTCTGTTGGCGCACTGACCAAGCATGTTCGCGCACTCGATCTCTCGATGCGTTTTCGCTAAATACTGATGGTTTAGCCCGGTAGTGATTTCGCTTATCGGGCCATTCTGCATGCCGGAGAAGGCGTTTTCGCCGCTATTCGGCAGTTTCTTCGAGCCTCTTCGCAAATACGTTGTTTGATTCTGTAATCTCGTAAAGATCCTCGGAACCCGCCTTCCCATTCTGTTTTTTGCCTCTCGCCGTGACCCCGACCGTTTGCCAAAGTAGCGCCAGCTAACTCAAGGAGCGAACGATGGACAAGCAACACGGCTTCACGCTTATCGAACTCATGGTGGTCATTGGCATTATTGCCATCCTTAGCGCCATCGGCATTCCGGCCTATCAAAACTATCTGCGCAAAGCTGCGCTGACAGACATGCTGCAAACCTTTGTTCCCTATCGCACGGCGGTTGAGCTTTGTGCGCTTGAGCATGGCGGAACAGCAACCTGCGATGCCGGAACGAATGGCATCCCTTCTCCAGCCACTACCCGTTATGTCTCCGCCATGAGCGTTGAAAAAGGGGTGGTCAGCCTCAGCGGACAAGAAAGTCTGAACGGACTAACCATCACCATGACGCCAGGTTGGGACAATGCCAACGGCATTACTGGCTGGAGTCGTAACTGCGTCATCCAGAATGACAGCGCACTGCAACAAGCCTGTGAAGACGTTTTCCGTTTCGACACCAATTAAGGAAAAGAGATGAATACCACCCAACTTACGGCACTGTGCCAACGTTATCAGGGAATATTACTGGATGCAGACAATGAAGTGGTGCACATCGCCGTCGTGGATGCCCCGTCCCACGAACTTCTGGACGCGCTGCATTTTGCCACCACCCGACGTATAGACATTGTCTGCTGGACGCGTCAGCAAATGGAAGGCCACACGCATACGCCGCGGAACATGCTCCCGGCTGTAGTCACCAAAAGCAGCGCCAGCGCAGCAGACCTGCTGAATCAGACGTTTCATTCTGCTCTGGTGCAACGGGCTTCTGATATTCATATTGAGCCAGCGGAAAATCACTACCGAATCAGATTACGTGTAGATGGCGTACTGCATGCTTTACCGGAAGTCACAACTGAGATGGGCATCGCTATCACTGCAAGACTAAAAGTTTTAGGCAGTCTGGATATTGCCGAGCACAGACTTGCGCAAGACGGACAATTTACCGTTGAGATTTCTGGAGAGCCGGTCTCGTTTCGCATCGCCACCCTGCCCTGTCGCTATGGCGAAAAAGTAGTGCTGCGGCTACTGCATCAGGTCGATCAAACGCTGGAGATCGCCGCGCTAGGAATGCAGGACGCGCAACTGGGCGCATTTTCGCACGCGTTACAGCAGCCTCAGGGGTTGATTCTGGTCACCGGACCGACCGGGAGCGGTAAAACAGTCACGCTGTACAGTGCGCTGCAAACCCGAAACACCCCGGATATGAATCTTTGTAGCGTAGAAGATCCGGTAGAAATCCCGATCGCAGGTCTTAACCAGACGCAAATTCATCCTCGCGCCGGTCTCACTTTTCAGGGCGTATTACGCGCGCTGCTGCGCCAGGATCCCGACATTATCATGGTGGGTGAAATCCGCGATGGCGAAACGGCTGAAATAGCCCTAAAAGCCGCACAAACCGGTCATTTGGTTCTATCAACACTGCACACTAACTCCACCACTGAAACGCTGATACGCCTGCAGCAAATGGGGGTCGCACGCTGGATGATCGCCTCCGCGCTGACGCTCGTCATTGCGCAGCGGTTGGTGAGAAAATTGTGTCCCCATTGCCGACAACGACTGGAAACGCCGATCGCGCTCCCGGAAGCGATATGGCCTGCGCCACTGCCACATTGGCAGGCCACTGGCTGTGAACATTGCTATCAAGGATTTTATGGTCGTACGGCATTGTTTGAAGTACTCCCCGTTACGCCGGCATTGCGCCAGAGCATCGCCAACGGTACGTCCGCAGAAGAAGTGGAGTCAGATGCAAAGCAATTGGGGATGAGTACGCTTTTCGAAACTGGTTGCCAGGCAGTCGAACAAGGGCTAACGACATTTGAAGAGCTGATACGCGTACTGGGCATGCCTCATGTCAGCTAAACAGCTTTGGCGCTGGCAAGGCATTAACAACGAAGGTCAACCGCTGGAAGGTGTATTGTGGGCCGATACCCGCCCCTCATTAATGCTTGCTCTCGAGCAACAGCGTATTACACCGCTACGTATAAACCGTATGCGCGTCAAAACCTCACACTGGAGCCGTGAACGAAGCGCCGAAACCATACACCAACTGGCAACATTACTAAAAGCCGGGTTAACGCTCTCGACAGGCCTAACCCTGCTGGCTGAACAGCATCCCAGCCGTCAGTGGCAGGCGCTACTGCGCACGCTGGCTCACGATATGGAGCAGGGCATTTCTCTCTCCACCTCTCTGTCGCAATGGCGCCACGTTTTTCCGCCTCTTTATCAGGCAATGATCCGCACCGGAGAGCTTACGGGGAAGCTGGACGACTGCTGTTTTGAACTCGCCCGTCAGCAGAAGAATCAACAGCAACTTGCCGATAAAGTAAAAAAAGCCCTGCGCTATCCGATTATCATTATCACGATGGCGGTAATGGTCGTGTTTGCGATGCTGCAATTTGTACTCCCTGAGTTTGCCGCCATTTACCGGACGTTTAACACTCCGCTACCAGCACTCACTCAGTGGATTATTGCCATCGCGCACTTTAGCGGCCAATGGGGAGGGCTGATCGGAGCATTCAGCCTGGTCGCGGTTGCTGTATATTATTTGATAAAGCAGAAACCGTACTGGCTTATTCTGCGCCAGACATTACTGCTCGGTCTGCCGGTTATAGGGCCGATGGTGAGAGGCCAAAAACTCACGCAGATCTTCACCGTGCTGGCGTTAACGCAAAATGCAGGAATTCCCTTTTTGCAGGGTCTTGAGAGCGTGACTGAAACGCTGGACAACCCTTTCTGGTCACAGCGCTTAGCGCGGGCACACCACGACATCAGCGCCGGAAAACCGGTCTGGTTAGCGCTTAAAAATTGCGGTGAATTCAGCCCATTGTGTATACAACTGGTCAGAACAGGTGAAGCTTCCGGCTCACTGGATGCCATGCTGCGCAATCTCGCACATCACCACGGCGAGAAAACGTTGTCTCAGGCGGAGAATCTGGCCGCGCTGCTTGAGCCTGCGTTGCTGGTCATTACGGGGCTTATCATCGGTACGCTGGTCGTCGCGATGTATTTACCGATTTTCCATTTGGGAGATGCGATGAGCGGGGTGGGATAGATTCAAATGCCTGATGGCGGCGTAACGCCATCAGGCATTTCACAGAACGACCTGTTTTTACAGGCTATTGAAAACGCGGTTTTCTTGTTCCTGTACGCGAATAAACGTTGTACGTTTGGTCAGTTCTTTCAGACGAGAAGCACCAACATAGGTACAGGCAGAACGCAGGCCGCCGAGGATATCACGCGCGGTATTATCAACCGGGCCACGCAGAGGCAGCTTAACGGTTTTACCTTCCGCTGCACGGTATTGCGCAACACCACCAACGTGACGCGTCATGGCTGATTCAGAGCTCATTCCGTAGAACAGCATGAATTTCTCACCGTTCTCTTCGACAATTTTGCCGCCGCTTTCTTCATGACCGGCCAGCATGCCGCCGAGCATCACGAAGTCCGCGCCGCCGCCAAACGCTTTTGCCACGTCACCCGGCATTGTGCAGCCGCCGTCGCTGACAATCATGCCGCCCAGACCGTGGGCTGCATCGGCACATTCAATAACCGCCGAAAGCTGTGGATAGCCAACGCCGGTTTTTACACGCGTGGTACATACAGAACCCGGGCCGATGCCGACTTTAACAATGTCCGCGCCGGAAAGTACCAGCTCTTCACACATTTCACCGGTGACCACATTGCCCGCACAAATTGTTTTTGTCGGCCATGCTTCACGCGCTTTCGACACAAACTGAACAAAATGCTCTGAGTAGCCATTTGCCACGTCAATGCAGATAAAGTTCAGCGCTGGGTTAAGCGCCAGAATCTGTTTGGTTTTTTCGAAATCTGCGTCAGAGGTACCGGTTGAAACCATCACGTGTTTGAGCACATCGGCAGAACTCTGCGCGATAAAGGCAGCCCAGTCTTCAACAGAATAGTGTTTGTGCACAGCGGTCAGGATGTCGAAGGATGCCAGTGCCGTTGCCATGGCAAACGTCCCGACAGTGTCCATGTTCGCCGCAATAATGGGGACGCCGGACCAGGTCTGACCTGAATGCTTAAAGGTAAATTGACGCTCCAACTCAACATCGGAACGGCTTTTGAGAGTAGAACGCTTAGGGCGGATAAGAACGTCTTTGAAACCTAACTTCAGATCTTCTTCGATACGCATGTGCGGATTCCTGGGGTTAATGGCGAAAAATCGAAACTCACAACTCCAGTGACGCTATCATACGCACTAATCAATGCCGCGCAAGACTGCGAAATTCTCTTTTTTTACGCTACAATCCCATAAATTTACCTGGCGAATAGTAGGTTAATCCTGCAACAGCCTCGCCTTCGCACGCTTAACTTTTAACTGTTTGATAATCAAACTCAAACTCCAGGATCTGCATCTATGAGGTATACGGTAGCCTTAACCGGCGGCATTGGCAGTGGTAAAAGTACCGTTGCAAATGCGTTCGCTGACCTCGGAATAAACGTCATTGATGCAGATATTATTGCGCGCCAGGTGGTTGAACCCGGTACACCTGCCCTTAAGGCGATCGAAGAACATTTTGGTTCCGAGGTTATAGCCGCGGACGGATCGTTGCAGCGGCGCATTTTACGCGAACGTATTTTTTCCAATCCTGAGGAGAAAAGCTGGCTAAATGCCCTGCTTCATCCGCTTATTCAGCAGGAAACGCAGCGCCAGTTTCAGCAAGCGACCTCCCCTTATCTGTTGTGGGTTGTACCGTTGCTGGTAGAAAATTCGCTGTATAAAAAAGCCAACCGTGTACTCGTGGTGGATGTTACCCCCGAGACACAGCTCAGACGCACGATGCAGCGCGATGACGTCACGCGTGAGCATGTTGAACAAATTCTTGCTGCCCAGGCAACGCGTGAAGCGCGTCTGGCCGTGGCAGACGATGTTATTGATAATAATGGCGCACCGGAAGCCATCGCCTCGGATGTCGCCCGCCTGCACGCGCTCTATTTGCAATGCGCGTTGCAGTTTGTCTCACAGGAAAAACCGTAATGCACACCCAGGTCCTTTTTGAACACCCTCTCAATGAGAAGATGCGTACATGGCTGCGCATTGAGTTTTTAATCCAACAGCTCTCCGTTAATTTACCTATTACAGACCATGCAGGCGCACTGCATTTTTTCCGTAATATCGGCGATTTACTGGATGTATTTGAACGCGGTGAAGTCCGCACCGAACTCCTCAAAGAGTTAGAGCGACAACAGCGAAAACTCCAGGCCTGGGTTGAAGTTCCCGGCGTCGATCAAAGCAGGATCGACGCATTGCGCCAGCAGTTAAAAAGCGCGGGCAGCGTTCTGATTTCGGCCCCGCGTATTGGACAGACACTACGCGAAGATCGTCTGATTGGCCTCGTGCGTCAGCGTTTAAGCATTCCTGGCGGGTGCTGTAGTTTCGATTTGCCAACCCTGCATATTTGGTTGCATTTACCACAGCCGCAACGCGACGCGCAGGTTGAAGCCTGGCTTGCCAGCCTGAATCCGCTCAATCAGGCGCTAGCACTGGTGCTGGATTTGATTCGCAACTCTGCGCCGTTCCGTAAGCAAACCAGCCTGAATGGTTTTTACCAGGACAACGGCGAAGATGCCGATCTGCTGCGCTTGCAGCTGCCGCTTGATTCGCAGCTTTATCCGCAAATTTCTGGTCATAAGAGCCGTTTTGCCATTCGCTTTATGCCGCTGGATAGCGAAAATGGCCAGGTGCCTGAGCGTCTCGATTTTGATCTGGCGTGCTGTTAAGGAGTCAACATGTCTGAACAAACTATCGTCAACTGCCCAACCTGTGGCAAACCCGTGATATGGGCTGAAGTCAGTCCGTATCGCCCATTCTGCAGCAAACGCTGCCAGTTAATCGATCTGGGTGAGTGGGCCGCGGAAGAGAAACGCATCCCAAGCTCTGGCGATCTGTCGGAAAGCGATGACTGGAGTGAAGAGCAGAAGTAATTGCGCTAAAACGGTAGGCCGGGCAAGCATTGCGCCCCGTTAATAATTTACCGGATGCGGCGTTGCCTTATCCGGCCTACGAACACCATTAGCCAGCAATCAGCTTTTCAATGACCGGCGCATTCGCCGGCGGAAAATCTTCCGCATTTAGAGCAGCTTGCGCAATCCACTGCGCTGGTTGCCCCTCTTTTCCCCATGGTTCGCCTTCCCAGCTTTCAACCAGCCAGAACCACAGAGTGATATGCCGGTCCGGAAACTGATAATCCAGCTTTTCGAACAGCGAGCTATGGGTCGGCGTAATGCCCACTTCTTCCTGTAACTCGCGAATCAGCGCCTGCTCTGGCGTTTCACCCGCTTCAATTTTTCCGCCGGGAAACTCCAGCTTATTTGCCAAGTGGGCATCAGCCGCACGCTGAGTTATGAAAATTTCATGGTGCTGATTACGAATAATCCCGACGGCGATCTGCAATATTTTCATCTTCATCGTCCATAAAAAAGGCGCAGAATTCTGCGCCTTTTCAGTAAGTTATTTTATTAGCTCAGACGGCCATGGCACTGTTTGTACTTTTTGCCAGAACCGCAAGGACACGGATCGTTACGACCCACTTTACGATCGCCGGTTTGTGCTGCCAGCTCTTCTGCCGCGGCAGAATCGTCACCTTTATGGCTCAACTGCTGCATCTGCGCTAAACGTTCAGCTTCTTCACGACGCTGCTGCTCCATCGCTTCTACTTCTTCAGGCATACGTACCTGAACTTTGCTCAGGGTGCTGATCACTTCGTACTTCAGTGATTCCAGCATTGATGCAAACATAGAGAAGGATTCACGCTTGTATTCCTGCTTCGGATCTTTTTGCGCATAACCACGCAGGTGAATACCCTGACGCAGGTAGTCCATCGCCGCAAGGTGCTCTTTCCACAGAGAGTCGAGAGTTTGCAGCATCACGCCTTTTTCGAAGTGACGCATCATCTCCGCGCCCACAACTTCTTCTTTACGCTGATAAACTTCGATAGCGTTTGCCAGAATACGTTCACGCAGCGTTTCTTCATGCAGCTCAGGTTCTTTATCCAGCCATTCTGAAATCGGCATGTCCAGATCGAAGTCGTTTTTCAGACGTTCCTGCAGACCCGGGATATCCCACATTTCTTCCAGAGACTGCGGCGGAATATAGGCATCAATCGTCGCTTTGAAGACATCTTCACGGATGCTGTTGATGGTCTCGCTAACGTCAGTTACGTCCAGCAGTTCGTTACGCTGGGTGTAGATTGCGCGACGTTGGTCGTTGGCAACGTCATCATATTCCAGAAGTTGCTTACGAATGTCGAAGTTACGGCTTTCCACTTTACGTTGCGCGTTAGCAATCGCTTTAGTTACCCACGGGTGTTCAATCGCTTCACCTGGCTTCATGCCCAGTTTACGCATCATGCCGGACACGCGGTCAGAGGCAAAAATACGCATCAGCGCATCTTCCATCGACAGATAGAAACGCGAAGAACCCGCATCACCCTGACGACCCGAACGACCACGCAGCTGGTTATCGATACGACGAGATTCGTGGCGCTCAGTACCGATAATATGTAAACCACCGGCGGCTAACACCGCATCATGGCGAACCTGCCACTCTGCTTTGATCTGCGCAATTTGTTCCGGAGTCGGGTTTTCCAGCTCGGCAACTTCCGCCTGCCAGCTACCGCCCAGCACGATATCGGTACCACGACCCGCCATGTTCGTCGCGATAGTCACGGCTGACGGATAACCCGCCTGAGCAACGATATCCGCTTCGCTGGCGTGGAACTTAGCGTTCAGGACGTTGTGCTTGATACCGGCTTTAGTTAATTCGTTAGAGACCACTTCCGATTTTTCAATGGAGATAGTACCCACCAGCACCGGCTGGCCATTTGCGGTACGTTCTTTAATATCTTCAATGATCGCCTGAATTTTTTCCGCTTCGGTCATGTACACCAGATCCGGTAAATCCTTACGGATCATCGGACGGTTGGTCGGCACAACCACGGTATCCAGTTTGTAGATGGAACTGAATTCAAAGGCTTCAGTGTCTGCTGTACCAGTCATACCGGCCAGTTTTTCGTACAAACGGAAGTAGTTCTGGAAGGTAATAGATGCCAGCGTCTGGTTCTCGTTCTGGATATCTACGCCTTCTTTGGCTTCAACGGCCTGGTGCAGACCATCGGACCAGCGACGGCCCTGCATGGTACGACCGGTGTGTTCGTCGACGATGATCACTTCACCGTCTTTCACGATGTAGTCAACGTCGCGGGTAAACAGTACGTGTGCGCGCAGCGCGGCAGTCACGTGGTGCATCAGCATAATGTTGCCCGGAGAGTACAGCGACTCGCCTTCATCCATAATGCCTTCGTTAACCAACAGTTCTTCAATCAGCACCAAACCACGTTCAGTCAGGTTAACCTGGCGCGCTTTCTCATCAACGGAGAAGTGGCCCTCACCCTGGAACGTGTCGGAATCTTCCTTCTCCTGACGAATCAGGTGCGGGATGATTTTGTTCACTTTTTTATACATTTCCGAGCTGTCTTCAGCCGGACCGGAAATGATCAGCGGTGTACGCGCTTCATCGATCAGGATGGAGTCGACTTCATCGACCAGCGCATAGTGCAGTTTTCGCTGAACGCGCTCTTCCGGGCTAAACGCCATGTTGTCGCGCAGGTAGTCAAAGCCGTATTCGTTGTTGGTACCGTAAGTAATATCGGCATTGTAGGCTTCACGCTTGGCTGGCGCAGGCAGGCCAGACATGTTGATACCCACGGTCATGCCGAGGAATTCAAACAGCGGGCGGTTATTTTCGGCGTCACGCTGAGCCAGGTAGTCGTTCACGGTAACCACGTGTACGCCCTTCCCGCTTAATGCGTTCAGGTAGGCAGGCAGCGTGGCGGTCAGGGTTTTACCTTCACCTGTACGCATTTCCGCGATGCAGCGATCGTTCAGGACCATACCGCCCAGCAGCTGAACGTCGAAGTGGCGCATGCCGAACACACGCTTACTCGCTTCGCGGACCACCGCAAATGCTTCCGGGATCAGGCTCTCAACGCTGGCGCCTTTTTCCAGACGGGCGCGGAATTCAGCGGTCTTCGCTTTCAGCTCATCATCGGAGAGTTTTTCCATCTCCGGTTCCATTGCGTTGATGACATTGACCACTTTGCGCATACGACGCAGCGTACGCTCGTTACGGCTACCGAATACTTTTGTTAATAATTTGATTAGCATAATAAAATCTCAAACGCCCCGCATTGCGGAGTCAAAAATTATAAGTTGGAAGGTTCTTTTTTAGCTGAGACGTTGAGGGCCAGCGCGGATTCCCTGCAGCTGACTGATCCAGACCGGAACGCTAAACGCGGCCTGAGAGGTAAAATGGGCGTATGTCACGCGACTCACGGTCGCGGGCGGTCTGCCTTCTTGCGTCAGCATCGCGCTGAGCGTATTCAGTAACGCAAGATGGTGCGCCTGGATTGGCAACGGCTCTTCGGCAACGGGTAGCGCCTGAGGGGCCATAGCAAAAGAAAGATGGCGAATAACCGTACGAATAGCATGCTGATGCCAGTAGTCGACGGTAAAATTCGGGCGGCGATTGGTCGCTTCCAGCAAAGCAAGCTGGTTAAAGTTAACTTTAGCGCCTTGATCGTGATTGCTGGCGGTCGCCTTCGCAGGGGTATTAGGTTCAGCAGCATTACCGAGCGCGGGCAGGCCAAAACTAGCCGCGACCATCCCCAACAGGAGATGCGGCCAGAAGTACCGTCTGCCTAACTGTCGCCAGCGCGTCAGTATTCCACTCACGTTATTGCCACCTGATATACCCTGCGTTTGGGGTTACAAATGCAAAACCATTTTTGCGCACAAATATTACCATTAATGCGTTCGCACCACAGCAGTAATGACGCAAGTCGCGGGTAAATATGCTTAAGAAAGCAGCGATCGAACGGTATTTTAATCTACCTGTGGGAAAAGTCGCTTCAGAGAAGGTGGTTTGCAATCGGAAGATAAAAAAAACGACTGGCTCACCTGGCCGGAGAGAGTGCCAGATTAACCAGTCGAATTTATGCGACAGGTATACACTTCATCTTTCAAGCTGCCTCTTTGTTGGCTGCTTTCTCTCACCCCAGTCACGTACTAGTGTACGCTCCTGCGGATTCGTTCAGTTGCCGCCTTGATGCAACTTGAATGATTTTGTGTATAGTTATTATGCCAGTACGGTCGAAGGTGCTTTGAACGCCAGTGGCAGTTCTGCATCGTCCTGGAAGGTCACATATTCCCAGGCTTCCTGTTTTGCCAGGACCGCCTGCAACAGTTTGTTATTCAATGCATGACCGGATTTATACGCGGTAAATGCACCAATAATGTTATGACCACACATGAACAAGTCACCAATCGCGTCGAGCATTTTGTGACGAACGAATTCGTCTTCAAAACGCAGGCCGTCTTCGTTCAATACGCGATAATCGTCAACAACGATGGCACAATCGAAGCTGCCGCCCAGGCACAGGCCGCGGGACTGCAGATATTCGATATCACGCATGAAGCCGAAAGTACGCGCGCGGCTGATCTGGCGCATGAACGCATCCGCAGAGAAGTTCATCGCGTAGCGCTGCGTGCTGGAGTCGATTGCCGGATGGTTAAAGTCGATGGTGAAATCCAACGTAAAACCATTGTATGGCTTAAACTCAGCCCACTTATCGCCATCTTCGACACGAACGGTCTCTTTGATGCGAACAAATTTTTTGGCGCTGCTCAGTTCTTCAATACCTGCATCAAGCAGCAGATAAACGAACGGAGCGGCACTGCCATCCATAATCGGGATTTCCGGGGCGTTAACTTCAATAACGATGTTATCGATACCTAAGCCCGCCAGAGCAGCATTAAGGTGCTCTACGGTTGAAATCCGCACATCATGCTCATTGACCAGACACGTACAGAGCATGGTATCACGCACAGATTTGGCATCGGCCGGGAAATCTACCGGAGGATTCAAGTCGGTGCGACGATAGATGACCCCGGTGTTGGCCGGCGCAGGGCGTAATGTCAGGGTGACTTTTTTGCCGGTATGTAAACCGACGCCAGTCGCCTGAACGATACGTTTAAGAGTCCTTTGTTTGATCATCGTATAATCTCGCCAAATTACCTATCCAACCGAAGTGTACTATACATTCGGTGGGCCAGTTTAGCACAAAGAGCCACAATTCCCAAATTCCAGCTAATTCTTAATCAGCTTGCTTACGCAGGAATGCTGGGATATCCAGATAATCCGGCTCTTTCGTGGTTTGCGGCGTATTGTCGTTAACCACTTTCGCTACCGGTTTCTGCTCTTGCGTCAACGGCGCCATACCGTGCTGCTGGTAACGATCCATTACCGGCTGCTGTACCTGCTTGTTGGTCACCAGAGTGATTTCAGGACGCTTGTCCATACCAATTCCAGTCGCCACAACGGTCACGCGCAGTTCGTCGTTCATATCCGGATCCAGAGAGGTACCGATAACCACAGTCGCGTTATCCGATGCAAATGCACGGATCGTGTTACCCACGGTTTCAAACTCATCCAGACGCAGGTCGAAGCCCGCAGTAATGTTGACCAGCACACCACGCGCGCCGGACAGATCGATGTCTTCCAGCAGCGGAGAAGAGATAGCCATTTCAGCCGCTTCTTCTGCACGGTCTTCACCGCTTGCCACGCCGGAGCCCATCATCGCGTAGCCCATTTCGGACATCACGGTGCGCACGTCTGCAAAGTCGACGTTCATCAGACCCGGACGAGTAATCAGTTCAGCGATACCCTGAACCGCGCCTTTCAGCACGTCGTTCGCTGCGCCAAACGCATCCAGCAGGGAGATACCGCGACCCAGCACTTTCAGCAGCTTGTCGTTCGGGATAGTGATCAGAGAGTCCACATGTTTGGACAGCTCGGTGATACCCTGCTCTGCGAATGCCATACGCTTCTTGCCTTCAAAGTTGAAAGGCTTAGTCACGACGGCAACGGTCAGGATACCTAAATCTTTTGCTACTTCAGCCACCACTGGCGCTGCACCGGTACCGGTACCGCCACCCATGCCAGCTGCGATGAACACCATGTCTGCGCCGTCAAGCGCTGCACGCAGAGCTTCACGATCTTCGTCTGCCGCATTACGACCGACTTCCGGGTTTGCACCCGCGCCCAGACCTTTGGTGATGCCGCTACCAATCTGAATGGTCTGTCCAACCGCCGTTTTACGCAACGCCTGAGCGTCGGTATTCACAGCGAAGAATTCAACACCTTCGATGCGCTCACGCACCATGTGTTCAACGGCATTACCGCCGCCGCCGCCGACGCCGATGACTTTAATCACCGCGTCATTGGTAAGTTCCATAGGTTCAAACATAGTTTCTCTCTCCGTTGTGCCTGTCGCCTGAGACCGTGAATGTGCGTTGGTCTCTTTAAAAATTAAAACTCTTTTCGCAGCCAGCTATTGAGTCGTTTGATCCACGAGCCAACTGATGCCGTTACGCGTTTTTCAACTTCAGCTTCACCACTCAAATGGGATTCTTTCCCGTAGTGAAGCAGCCCCACCGCCGTGGAATAATACGGCTCCTGAGCATAATCCGTCAGACCGGTAATATTCAGCGGTGCGCCAATACGTACTTGCGTATGGAACACGCGCTGTGCGCAGGCCGCAAGACCTTCAATTTGCGCAGCACCGCCGGTTAACACAATCCCCGCCGCCAGATGATGTTTCACACCCTGCTGGCGAAGCTGTTCCTGTAATTGCAAAATTTCTTCGTTGACCAGGTTGAGCAGCTCGGTATAACGCGGCTCAATGACCTCTGCCAGGGTCTGACGTTGCAGGCTACGCGGTGGACGCCCCCCCACGCTTGGCACTTCAACGCTCTCGTCTTTACCGACGATGGAACCCAGCGCGCAACCATGGCGCACTTTGATAGCTTCTGCATCGCTCGGCGGCGTACCGAAGGCATACGCGATATCGCTGGTCACGACATTCCCTGCATAAGGGATCACTTTAGTGTGGCGCAACGCCCCGCCAGTATAAACGGCGATGTCCATTGTACCACCACCAATATCCACCACGCAGACACCCAGTTCACGTTCATCTTCCGTCAACACGGAATAACTGGCTGCCAACCCGGCAAAAATCAGTTGGTCAACTTTCAGGCCACAACGTTCAACGGCTTTGACAATATTCTTCGCCATGTCGTTGTGGCAGGTAATAAGATGGACTTTTGCCTGCATACGCACGCCGGAAAGACCGACCGGATTTTTGATACCTTCCTGGTAATCGATGGCGTATTCCTGCGGAATAACGTGCAGAACACGATGTTCATCGCGAACGCGTACGGATTTTGCCGTATGTACCACGTTCTCCACATCTTCCTGCGTCACTTCCTCTTCGGAAATGGGCACCATACCAATTTCATTCTGACAGCTAATATGCTTACCGGAAAGCGCCAGATACACAGAGGAGATCTGGCAATCTGCCATCAGTTCAGCCTGGTCAATGGCGCGTTGTACGCACTTCACCACTGACTCAAGGTCATTCACCCCGCCTTTATCCATACCTCGCGATGGGCAACTGCCCACGCCAATGATATTGACCATACCGTCGGGCAGAACTTCCCCTACTAAAGCGGCTACCTTCGCGGTGCCAATCTCCAGTCCAACTACCAGTTTTCTGTCCGTCGCCTTGATCATTGTTGTTCTGCCTGTGCCTGATTCTGTTGCTGATTAGATTCCTCAGGAGGCAAGGGAACCCAGCCTACTGCCGCTCCTGAGTCATAACGCAAATCAACGTAGCTAATCCGTTTGCCATCGGTTTGCGCCTGCTGCTGTAAAACCGGGTAGAGTTCCACAAAGCGAGCCAAACGTTTTATCGTATCGCCCCTGCCCAGATTGAGCTTAATATCGTTATTCAGCGTCAACTGCCAGGAACGACGCGCGGTCATCGCCGCTTCCTTCAGGGTGAATCTATCCTTAGCCAGCACCTGCCCCATATCACGGAACCCTTGCAACACTTCACTTGCGCTGCCTTCCGGTCCGTACAACATAGGTAATACCTGCTTATTGGCCCGACCGGTTGGGACGCTGAACGTATTTCCTTCTGCATCCACCATGTGTTGGTCATTCCAACGCGCTATTGGCACATATTCAACCAGATGAATCTTCAATTCATCAGGCCATTGCTTTCTGACGCTCGCCTGTTTAATCCAGGGGAGACGTTCAATCTGGCTCTGGATGATGTTCACATCCTGAGTCATAAAGGTACCCGGAGCACCCAGCGCCAGGATGGACTGACGGATATCGTCATTGCGCGTGTAATGCCGTTCGCCGGTTAACACCAGTTTTGACAATGGCAAACGCTGCGCATCTTCCATCCACCCCAACACTACCCAGCCGCTGACAAACACGGTGCACAGCACTGTCAGCAGGAACAGTATTCCTGCAAGACGCGTTCCATTATTGCGGCGTGAGGAGTTTACTTCTTCTTCATCACCGTTTCGCGTGTTCAGCGCAGCCTGCGACATATCAGTCCGCCAACTCCAGAATTCTTACCACCAACTGCGAGAAGCTCAGGCCTGCCTGACGTGCCGCCATCGGCACCAGGCTGTGGCTGGTCATACCCGGAGAGGTATTGGCTTCCAGCAGATAAAACTGGCCATCGCTGTCCAGCATGACGTCAATGCGACCCCAACCTTTACAGCCCAATGCGGTCCATGCTTTCAGGACTAATTCCTGCAAACGGGCCTCTTGTTCGGCTTCCAGACCTGCAGGGCAGAAATATTGTGTCTCATCAGAGAGATACTTCGCCTCATAATCATAGAAGGTTCCCGCGGGTTGGATACGTATTGACGGTAAAATTTCTTCGCCGAGTATCGCAACTGTAAATTCCGGGCCACTGAGCCATTTTTCAATCAGTACTTCTTCATCATGCTGAAAAGCCAATGCTAATGCACCCTGCAAAGCATTTTCTTCTTCAACTTTTGACATCCCTACGCTGGAGCCTTCACGGCTTGGCTTCACAATCAGCGGCAAACCTAACGCAGAAATTTTTGTAACTGCTTCATCGCTAAGACCTTTTTCGAACTCAGCGCGGGTCAATGCAACCCATGGCGCGACGGGTAAACCTGCGCCCTGCCACAGCAGCTTGCTGCGCAGTTTGTCCATCGAAATTGCGGAAGCCATGACGCCGCTGCCGGTATATGGCAGGCCAATTTGCTCCAGCATGCCCTGCAACGTGCCATCTTCCCCGCCACGACCATGCAACGCAATAAACACCTTCTGAAAACCCATAGATTTCAGAAGAGTGACATCGACCTCTTTAGGATCAACCGGATGGGCATCAACACCACCTTCGCGTAACCCTGCCAGTACGGCCGCGCCGGAATTCAGCGAAACTTCACGTTCTGCGGAGGTTCCCCCTAACAGGACCGCGATTTTATCAGCCATGTTGTTCTTCCTCCGGGTTTTGCGGCTTCAGTTTGATTTCAGCTAAGGAACGCGCGATTTTGCCGATATTTCCAGCGCCCTGCACCAAAATCAGATCGTTGCCGGTTAATACTGGTGCCAGCATTTCTGCCACCAGGGCCGGATCGGATACCAGAATCGGATCGATCTTACCGCGACCACGAATCGTACGGCACAGCGAGCGGCTGTCGGCCCCCGGAATCGCGGCTTCGCCCGCGGCGTACACGTCCAGCATCAACAGCGCATCGACCTGGGTCAGCACGTTGGCAAAGTCGTCATACAGATCGCGTGTACGCGTAAACCGGTGCGGTTGGAACAGCATGACCAGATTTTTGTCGGGCCAGCCCGCACGCGCGGCTTTAATCGTGGCGTCCACTTCCGTTGGGTGGTGACCATAATCATCGACCAGCATCGCGGTCCCGGTTTTACCGTTCACTGGCTCAAGCGGGAATTCGCCGAGGAAGTCGAAACGACGTCCGGTACCCTGGAAGCTCTCCAGCGCACGCAGAATAGCGTCGTCTTCAATACCTTCTTCCGTCGCAACCGCCACCGCAGCCGCGGCGTTCAGCGCATTGTGGCGGCCCGGCGCGTTTAACGTCACACGTAAATCGGCCATCCCCTGACGCACCAGCGTGAAGTGCCCTTGTGGGCCAATCTGCTGGTAATCTTCAACGCGCACATCGGCATCATCACTAAAACCATAGGTTGTGGTTTGACGACCAACTCGCGGTAACAGCTCGCGGATCACCGGATCGTCAACGCACATCACCGCACGACCATAAAACGGCAAGTTATGCAGGAAATTAATAAACGTCTGCTTTAAATTTTCGAAGTCGCCATGGTAGGTATCCATATGGTCGGCTTCGATATTGGTGACAATCGCCACCATCGGCTGCAAATGCAGGAACGATGCATCGCTTTCATCCGCTTCCGCAATCAAATAACGGCTATGTCCCAGGCGCGCGTGAACGCCCGCGGCCTTCACCAGACCGCCGTTGACAAAAGTGGGATCCAGGCCCGCTTCCGCATAAATGCTGGAGACCATTGCCGTGGTCGTGGTTTTACCATGCGTACCGGCAATAGCGATGCCGTGACGAAAACGCATTAACTCCGCCAGCATTTCCGCACGACGGATCACCGGAATGCGCGCTTCATGCGCCGCAACAATTTCCGGGTTATCCGCAGAAATGGCGCTGGAGACCACCACTACGCTCGCATCGCGCACATTTTCAGGGCGATGGTTGAAGAAAATCGTGGCGCCCAGATTCGTCAACTGCTGCGTCACCGGATTCGGCGCTAAGTCAGAACCGCTGATCTGATAACCTTCATTGGCCAAAACTTCGGCAATACCGCCCATACCAGCACCACCGATGCCGACAAAGTGGATGTGCCGAACGCGACGCATTTCGGGCACGATGGAACGCAGTTTTGCCAGTTGTTGTGTATTCATTCTTTAGCCATTAACTTCTTAGTTCATGCGATGCAAAAGGCATCACCACAATTACGCCCGGGCAGCCCGGCTCACTTCATTTGCCACGCGCTCAGTGGCATCCGGTATGGATGCGGCGCGCGCACGTTCTGCCATGGTTAATAAGGTTTCTCGCGACCACCCGGCAAGGGTGCTGGCGACGGCATCCACAGTAAACTGCGGCTGCTCGAGAATTTTGGCGGCGCCCGCTTTTTCCAGCGGCAGCGCATTCCAGTACTGCTGTCTGTCTTTATGCTGGAACGGCACAAACAGCGCGGGTAAACCTGCGGCGGCAATCTCGCTCACCGTCAGCGCCCCTGAGCGACAAACCACGACATCCGCCCACGCGTAGGCCGCTGCCATATCATCAATAAACTCAGTAACCTTGTGCTGCGGTTGTCCCGCGTCGGCATACGCCTGCTCGACGGTCTGCTGCGCGCCTTTGCCGCTCTGATGCCAGATAGTTACCGCATCGCCAAGCTTTGCGGCAACCTGCGGCATCGTCTGGTTCAAAACACGTGCGCCCTGCGATCCACCGACCACCAGCACGCGAACCGGACCTTCACGACCGGCCAGACGCGCTTCGGGCAACGGCAGCGCCAGCACGTCGGTGCGTACAGGGTTGCCCACCACTTCCGCATTTGGGAAAGCACCGGGAAAGGCCTGCATCACCTTCGTTGCAATCTTCGCCAGCCATTTATTGGTTAACCCCGCAATGCCGTTCTGTTCATGCAGTACAACCGGAATGCCTAATGACCAGGCAGCCAGTCCGCCAGGGCCGGACACATATCCACCCATTCCCAGCACCACATCAGGCTTAAACTGCTTCATGATGGCGCGCGCCTGACGCCAGGCGTTAAAAATACGCACGGGCGCGGCTAGCAGCGCGTTGACGCCTTTGCCACGCAATCCGGAGATGCGAATAAAGTCAATTTCAATGCCGTGTTTCGGCACCAAGTCCGCTTCCATACGATCGGCGGTGCCCAGCCAACGAACCTGCCAGCCCTGGGCCATTAAATGGTGCGCGACCGCCAGCCCCGGGAACACATGCCCGCCGGTACCGCCTGCCATCACCATTAACCGCTTCGGTTGACCACTCATCGTGCACCTCGTGTAAACGCCTGGGCTTTTTCCAGACGCGTTTCATAATCAATACGTAACAAAAACATGATGGCCGTCGACATAATCAACAAACTGGAACCACCATAACTGATCAGCGGCAACGTCAGACCTTTGGTTGGCAGCATACCCGCTGCAGCGCCGACGTTTACCAGTGCCTGGAAGCTAAACCAGATCCCAATGGAGCAGGCTAAAAAGCCTGAAAAACGGTGATCAATTTCCAGCGCCTTACGGCCAATCGACATCGCGCGAAAAGCGACGAAGAATACCATTAAAAGTGCCAATACCACACCGATATAACCCAGCTCTTCCCCAATAATGGCGAAGATGAAGTCGGTGTGCGCTTCCGGTAAATACTCGAGCTTTTGGACGGAATTACCTAAGCCTTGCCCCCAAACCTCACCGCGACCAAAAGCCATCAGCGATTGCGTCAGCTGGTAGCCACTGCCGAACGGATCTTCCCATGGGTTCCAGAAGGAGGTTACGCGGCGAATACGATACGGCTCAGCAAGGATCAGCAGCACAACCGCGGAAATCCCCATGCCGATGATGGCAATGAACTGCCACAGTTTCGCACCGGCGAGAAACAGCATCGCCAGGGTAGTGACAAACAGCACCACCACCGTACCCAGGTCAGGCTGTGCCAGCAGCAAAATAGCCAGCACCAGGATCACGCCCATTGGTTTTAAGAAGCCGCGCAGGTTGTTACGCACTTCATCAACTTTACGCACCAGGTAGTTGGCGAGATAACAGAACAGCGACAACTTGGTAAATTCCGCAGGCTGAATACGCAGCGGCCCCAGCGCAATCCAGCGCGACGCACCGTTAACGGAACTCCCCACCACCAGCACGATCAACAGCATGATGATCGAGGCTATCAGCATCGTCGTACTGTATTTTTGCCAGAACTCCATTGGCAGACGCAGCGTCACCATCGCCAGACAGAACGCGAGGAAGATGTACAGCGCGTCACGCTTGGCAAACAGGAAAGGATCGCCCGCCAGACGTTGCCCTACGGGCATCGATGCCGATGTCACCATCACAAAGCCGATCGCTGCCAGACCAAAGGTCAGCCACAGCAGCATGCGGTCATACATGATCAGGCTGTCCGCGTCTTTATCACGCGAAGCCATCACCCAGCCTTTAAGTGCCGCGAAGATCCACGCCAGGACACCCAGTCCCGGTAAGCGCGGCATTCTCAGACGAGGGAGAGATAAGCGCATCAACCCAACTCCTTCGCCAGGCGGGTAAAGACGTCACCGCGTTGCTCAAAGTTCTTGAACTGGTCGAGGCTGGCGCAGGCGGGCGACAGCAACACCATATCACCCGGTTTCACGCGCGGTGCGAGCAGGCGCATTGCCTGCTCCATGGTTTCAGTTTGTTCCGTAACGTCAGGTCGCAGAGCGGCAAGCTGCGCGCCATCACGACCAAAGCAGTACAGACGAATGTTGTCGCCGGTCAGGTAACGTTGCAGCGGCATAAAGTCAGCGGATTTCCCGTCGCCGCCCAGCAGCAGGTGCAAAGTACCATCAACATGCAGGCCATTCAGCGCGGCCTCAGTGCTGCCCACGTTGGTGGCTTTAGAATCGTTAATCCAGCGCACGCCGTTGTGCTCAAGCACGGTCTGAAAACGGTGCGCCAGACCGGTAAACGTGGTCAGCGCTTTCAGACTTGACGCCCGCGGCAGACCCGCAGCATCCGCCAGCGCCAACGCGGCCAGGGCATTGGTATAGTTATGCTGGCCGGAAAGCGTCATCTCTTTCACGTTGAGGACTTTTTCCCCCTTCACCCGCAGCCAGGTTTCGCCCTGCTGACGGTTCAGGTGGTAGTCACCCATGTTGACGCCAAAGCTCACGCAACGCTGATCCGCCCCGCGAATCGGCATGGTCAGCGCATCATCAGCGTTGACCACGCAGACTTTCGCGTTTTCATAGACGCGCAGTTTGGCCGCACGGTACTGCTGCAAGCCAAACGGATATCTGTCCATATGATCTTCGGTGACGTTCAAAATGGTGGCGGCTACGGCGTGTAAGCTGGAGGTTGTTTCCAGCTGGAAGCTCGACAGTTCCAGAACATACAGCTCACGTTCGTCGTCCAGCAGCATCAGCGCGGGCAGGCCGATATTACCGCCAACACCCACGTTCACACCGGCCGCTTTCGCCATCTCGCCTACCAACGTAGTAACAGTACTTTTCCCGTTGGAACCGGTGATCGCAACGATCGGCGCCTGCGCTTCGCGACAGAACAGCTCAATGTCGCCAACAATTTCAATTCCCGCATCGGCGGCGGCGCTCAGTGAAGGATGCGCCAGGGCGATACCAGGGCTGGCGACGATGAGATCGGCGGCCAGCAGCCAGTCATCATTCAGGCTGCCAACATGACGCTCAACCGCTTCCGGTAATTTGTCCAGACCAGGTGGCGTCGCGCGGGTATCCATTACGCGCGGCGTCACGCCACGCGCCAGGAAGAAATCCACGCAGGACAGCCCGGTCAAACCCAGACCGATAATGACGACTTTTTTACCCTGGTAATCAGCCATGATTAACGTACCTTCAGCGTTGCCAGGCCAATCAGCACCAGCATCAGCGAAATAATCCAGAAGCGCACAATTACGCGCGGTTCCGGCCAGCCTTTCAGTTCATAGTGATGGTGAATCGGCGCCATACGGAAGATGCGCTGTCCGCGCAGCTTAAAGGAACCAACCTGCAGAATGACTGACAGGGTTTCTACGACAAATACGCCGCCCATGATCACCAGCAGGAATTCCTGACGCAGCAGCACGGCAATAATGCCCAGCGCGCCGCCCAGCGCCAGCGATCCGACGTCGCCCATAAAGACCTGCGCCGGATAGGTGTTAAACCACAGGAAGCCTAAGCCCGCGCCGACAATCGCCGTACAGACGATCACCAGTTCGCCGGCATGACGTAAATATGGAATGTGCAGATAGTTGGCGAAGTTCATGTTACCGGTCGCCCAGGCCACCAGCGCAAAACCCGCGGCCACAAACACGGTCGGCATAATCGCCAGACCATCAAGGCCGTCGGTGAGGTTAACCGCGTTACCAGTCCCCACAATCACAAAGTACGCCAGCAGGACGTAGAACAGTCCCAGTTGCGGCATCACGTCTTTAAAGAATGGCACCACCAGCTCGGTGGCGGGGGTATCTTTACCGGCCAGATACAGCGCAAAAGCCACGCCCAGCGCAATCACCGACATCCAGAAGTATTTCCAGCGCGCGATCAGGCCTTTGGTGTCTTTGCGTACCACTTTACGGTAGTCATCGACAAAACCGATAATGCCGTAACCGACCAATACCACCAGCACACACCATACATATGGATTCGACGGGTATGCCCACAGCAGTACGGAGATAACAATCGCGGTGAGGATCATAATCCCGCCCATGGTCGGCGTACCGCGTTTACTGAAGTGTGATTCCGGACCGTCGTTACGTACGACCTGTCCAAAGGACATTTTTTGCAAGCGGGCGATCATGCGCGGGCCCATCCACAAAGAGATGAACAGCGCGGTCAGCAGGCTGACGATGGCGCGAAACGTCAGATAGGAAAAGACGTTAAAGCCGGAATAATATTTGACCAAATGTTCGGCCAGCCAAACTAACATGTTCCATTCTCCTGTAATGCGCGTACTACCTCTTCCATGGCGGCACTACGTGAACCCTTCACTAAAATCGTCATGATCTGATGTTCTGCAATCAGCGCCTTAAGATGCGCGGTCAGCGCGGTTTTATCCGCAAAATGCTCACCAACGCCGCTGGCATGGCTAATTGCCTGACTCAGTTTCCCTGTACTCAGCACACGGTCGATACCTGCAGCCTTTGCAGCCTCACCTACCTGTACGTGGCAGGCTTCGCTTTCCGCGCCAAGCTCTGCCATATCGCCAACCACCAGCACGCGGTAGCCGGGCATTTCGGACAGCACCTGTACCGCTGCGGTCATTGAGCCGACGTTAGCGTTGTAGGAGTCGTCCAGCAGCAGCTGATTTTCTGCCAGTTGAACCGGGAACAGACGCCCCGGCACCGCTTGCAGATCCTTCAGGCCCGCTTTGATCGCCTCTGGCGTCGCGCCTACCGCCATAGAGAGCGCAGCCGCCGCAAGGGCGTTAGCAATGTTGTGACGACCCGGCAGCGGCAGCAGAACATCAATGCTTCCGGTTGGCGTTTGCAGCGAAAACTCTGTGCCGTGTGAGGTCACATGAACGTTATCCGCCGAAAAGTCGCTGTTAGCCGCATTCGGCGAGAAGCGCCAGACTTTGCGATCGCCGATGATGCTTTGCCAGTTCAGCCAGTCGTTGTTGTCGGCATTCATAATGGCGATACCGTTCGCTGACAGGCCGGTAAAAATCTCACCTTTTGCCTTTGCAACACCGGCCAGAGAGCCGAAGCCTTCCAGATGCGCGGCGGCCAGGTTGTTCACCAGCGCCGCTTCCGGACGTGTCAGACCAACGGTCCAGGCGATTTCACCCTGATGATTGGCGCCGAGTTCAATTACGGCATAGTCGTAATCGTTGTTTAAGCGCAGCAGCGTCATCGGTACGCCGATGTCGTTGTTCAGGTTGCCCGCGGTATATAGGGTGTTGCCGCATTGACTCAGAATGGACGCCGTCATCTCTTTGACGGATGTTTTCCCGGAAGAGCCGGTCAGCGCAACAACGCGCGCCGGAACCTGGGCGCGAACCCACGCGGCCAGTTCACCAAACGCCAGACGCGTATCTTTAACAATCAGCTGCGGCAGATCGGTGTCCAACGGACGGCTGACCAGCAGCGCACCCGCCCCGCTCTCTTGCGCTTTGTCGGCAAAATCGTGGGCGTCAAAGCGTTCGCCTTTCAGCGCCACAAACAGGCAGCCCGGCGTCACTTTACGCGTATCGGTTGTCACCGCATCAAGGGTCAGATCGGCCCCTTTTAATTCGCCACGGAGGATCTCCGCCAGTTGGCTGAGCGTTACGCTAATCATGCGATTACCCCCAGCAGACGCGCTGCCGTGACGCGGTCAGAATAGTCGAGGCGCTGTGAACCAACGATCTGGTAGTCTTCATGACCTTTACCGGCCACCAGCACCACGTCATTTTCTTTCGCCTGCATAATGGCGTTTGTCACCGCTTCTGCGCGACCTTCCATTACCTTCGCCTGTCCGGCATCCAGCATCCCCGCCAGAATGTCGTTAATAATGGCGCGCGGCTCTTCAGTACGCGGGTTGTCATCGGTCACCACGACAACATCAGCAAACTCTTCAGCAATCGCGCCCATCAACGGGCGTTTACCTTTGTCGCGATCGCCGCCGCAACCAAAGACGCACCACAGTTTGCCAGCACAGTGCAGACGTGCCGCCTGCAGCGCTTTTTCCAGCGCATCTGGCGTATGGGCATAATCAACCACAACGGTGGTTTTACCCGGCGCGCTGAACACTTCCATACGCCCGCAAACCGGCTGCAATTGTGTCGCCGTTTTCAGTAAATCAGCTAACGGATATCCCAGCGCCAGCAGCGTCGCCAGCGCCAACAGCAGATTGCTGACGTTAAACGCGCCCATCAGGTGGCTTTCAATTTCGCCGTCACCCCATGAGGAGGTAAAACGAATCGTTGCCCCGCTGTCGTGATAATTCACGTCAACCGCTTTTAACCAACGACCGTGACAGTTCGGATTGATGTGGTCTTCCATCGAAACGGCAACCGCATCCGGGAGTTTGGCCAGCCAGCGACGACCGACTTCATCATCCGCGTTGACGATGGCCTGACCGCATTGGTGCGTGGAATACAGCAGCCATTTCGCGGCTTCGTAATGTTCCATATCGCCGTGGTAGTCAAGATGATCACGGCTTAAGTTAGTAAATACTGATGCGGCAAACTTCAGCGCCGCCACGCGATGCTGAACCAGACCGTGTGAAGACACTTCCATCGCGCCAACCGTTGCGCCCTGCGCAACCAGCCCCGCCAGCACATGCTGGACATCAACGGCTGAGCCGGTAGTATTTTCCGTCGGGATCACTTTGCCCAGCAGGCCATTGCCTACTGTTCCCATTACCGCGCTGGTTTCGCCAAGCAGTTGGCTCCACTGCGCCAGCAATTGGGTAGTGGTGGTTTTACCGTTGGTCCCGGTCACGCCGACCAGACGCATTTTTTCAGAAGGCTCGTGGTAAAAACGGCCTGCCAGTGCAGATAAACGTTCGTTAAGCTGGCTGAGATAGATAACCGGCACGCCGTGCATTTCACGGATTTCACCGTCAGTAGCTTCATCTTTTGCTTCTGCAATAATGGCAGCCACACCTTGCGCTATCGCCTGCGGGATATACCGACGCCCGTCCGCCTGATGACCCAATACTGCGACAAAGAGATCGCCCGATGCAGCCACACGGCTGTCAAGCGTCATCTCCCGCAGTGCTCGCTCCGGTGCACCCGGCACCCATGGAGCAAGAAGGTCGCGCAAATTACGATCTGCCACCTGTTGCCTCGCCTTGATTATTCACAAATTCATTTTTATCGCCCGTTGTCAGCGCATCCGGCTCGATGTTCATGGTGCGCAGTACGCCGCCCATGATGGCACCAAAGACCGGCGCGGAAACGGCGCCACCGTAGTATTTACCCGCCTGCGGATCGTTGATAACAACAACCAGCGCGAAGCGCGGCTGACTCGCAGGCGCAACGCCTGCGGTATAAGCAATGTATTTGTTGATGTAGCGGCCATCCGGGCCTACTTTTTTCGCCGTACCGGTTTTAATGGCGATACGATAGCCTTTAATCGCCGCCTTCACGCCGCCGCCGCCGGGCAGCGCCACGCTTTCCATCATGTGCACCACGGTACGCACGGTTGATTCCGGGAAGATACGCTCGCCAGGAACCGGAGGGTCAACTTTGGTGATCGACAGCGGACGATATACGCCATAGCTGCCGATCGTTGCATAGACTCGCGCTAACTGTAACGGCGTTACCATTAGCCCATAGCCGAAAGAGAAGGTGGCCCTCTCTATGTCAGACCACCGTTGTTTTTGAGGATATAAGCCACTGCGTTCTCCGACCAACCCCAAATTGGTCGCTTTTCCCAGCCCAAAACGTGAGTAAGTGTCTACTAACGCTGAGGACGGCATCGCTAACGCCAGCTTGGAAACACCGACGTTACTCGACTTCTGCAAAACCCCGGTGAGGGTCAATTCGCTATAACGCGCCACGTCTTTGATTTCGTGACCATTAATTCGGTAAGGGATGGTGTTAAGTACGGTATTTTCACGTACCACGCCACGCTGCAGCGCCGTCATCACCACCATCGGTTTGACGGTAGAACCCGGCTCAAACACGTCGGTAATGGTACGGTTACGCATCGCATCTTTCGGCGTACCGGTGAGATTATTCGGGTTGTAAGACGGACTGTTGGCCATTGCCAGCACTTCACCGGTGTTCACATCCACCAGTACCGCACTGCCTGACTCCGCCTTGTTAAACGCCACCGCGTTATTCAGTTCACGGTAAACCAGCGCCTGTAAACGCTCATCAATGCTTAGCGCAAGGTTATGCGCCGCCTGACTGTCGGTAGAGGAAATATCCTCAATGACGCGGCCATAACGGTCTTTACGTACAATACGTTCGCCCGGTTGCCCGGTGAGCCACTTGTCGAAGCTCTTCTCAACGCCTTCAATCCCCTGACTGTCGACGTTAGTAAAGCCGATGAGGTGAGCGGTCACTTCTCCGGAAGGATAGTAACGGCGGGATTCTTCGCGCAGATGAATACCTGGCAGCTTCAGTTTCTTGATGTAGTCAGCCATATCAGGGTTTACCTGACGCGCCAGATAGATAAAGCGCCCTTTCGGGTTGGCGTTAATGCGGGAAGCCAGTTGATCGAGCGGGAGGTTCAGGGCAGTCGACAACGCCCGCCAGCGTTCACCAACGCTCACGCCGCCTGCATCATGCACCTCTTTCGGGTCGGCCCAAATCGCCTTAACCGGAACGCTCACCGCCAGCGGACGACCCGAGCGGTCGGTAATCATCCCGCGTGACGTAGACACTTCCTGGACGCGCAGAGAACGCATGTCGCCCTGACGCACCAACATGTCCGGCGCGATGATTTGCAGCCAGGCAACGCGCCCGAGCAGAAAACCCAGTGCCAGCAAAATACAGCCGCACAGTAACGCAAAACGCCAACTGATAAAGTTGGCTTGTTCTTCCTGGCGTTTTGGTTTGTGCGTTTTTGCCGCTGCTTTCATGCGTCGCGTTTATCCTTATTTTTGTACTACGATATTTTCTTGTGAGGGATCAACATGCTGCATTTGCAGCTTTTCCGTTGCGATCCGTTCAACACGGCTATGGTCGCCGAGCGCGTTCTCCTCAAGGATCAAGTTACGCCATTCGATATCCAGCGCATCTCGCTCCAGAACCAGCTGCTCACGCTGCGCGGTCAGTAACCGCGTATGGTGTGCTGTTGTCACGACGGTAACCGCCGTCAAAATAATGCAAATGAACAGGCAGAGTGGCAGCTTCCCATACCGCAAAAGATCGTCACCGATCACGCCAGGCAAGGCATGGCGCTCGTTGCTTCCTATCGATCCTTTAACTTTGCTGAGGGCTTCTGTCACTCTGCTGATCATGCGTTCGTCCTCTCTGCAATACGCAGAACTGAACTACGGGCACGAGGATTTTCAGCTACCTCTTCTTCACCCGGCATCATCTTGCCTAGTGCTCTTAACTCACGGCCGCCCAGTTTTTTGATCTGCGCTTCGGTCATCGGTATTCCAGCCGGAACCTGAGGACCACGACTTTGTTCGCGCATAAAGCGTTTCACAATGCGATCTTCAAGCGAATGGAAACTGATTATCGAAAGGCGACCACCTGGTGCCAGCACGCTGAGCGAGCTTTTTAGCGCCTGCTCTATCTCCTCCAGTTCACTGTTCACCCAAATGCGCACCGCCTGGAAGGTACGGGTCGCGGGATGTTTGAATTTGTCTTTCACCGGCATTGCCGCCGCAATCACCTCTGCCAGCTCTTTAGTGCGGGTCATTGGTTCGATGCGGTTGCGCTCCACGATGGCGCGAGCAATGCGTTTGCCGAAGCGCTCTTCGCCAAAGGTTTTGATCACCCAGGCAATGTCTGCTTCATCGGCGGTTTGCAGCCATTCGGCCGCTGACTGACCGCGTGTCGGGTCCATTCGCATATCTAACGGACCGTCACGCATAAATGAGAATCCGCGCTCAGCATCGTCAAGCTGCGGAGAAGAAACCCCAAGATCGAGAAGAATCCCGTCGATCTTACCGGTCAGTCCGCGCTCGGCGACGTAGTCAGCCAGCGCAGAAAAAGGTCCATGGACGATGGAAAAACGGGGATCGGTAATCGTCTGTGCAACGGCAATAGCCTGCGGATCGCGATCGATGGCCAGTAAACGTCCCTCTTCGCCAAGCTGGGAGAGGATCAGACGTGAGTGACCACCGCGACCAAATGTCCCGTCAATGTAGATGCCGTCTGGACGAATATTCAGGCCGTTTACGGCTTCATCCAGCAACACCGTTGTATGTTTATAATTTTCCATCATTTTATAGAGACAAATCCTGCAATCGTTCCGACAGCGCGCCGGTAACAGACTGCTCAGCGTCGATATCTTCCTTGACCTGTTGATACCAGGTCGTTTCATCCCACAGCTCAAACTTATTGAACTGCCCAACCAGCATCACTTCTTTCGTTAACCCTGCGTGTTGCCGCAGAATGGGCGCTATCAATAAGCGACCAGCGCTATCCATCTGACATTCGCTGGCATGACCCAACAACAGGCGCTGTACGCGACGCTCAACTGGATTCATGCTAGACAGACGCGATAACTTCTGTTCGATGATTTCCCATTCAGGCAGGGGATACAGCAGCAGGCACGGGTGATGGATGTCAATGGTGCAAACCATTTGACCGGTAGCGCTCTCGAGCAGTTGATCCCGATAACGGGTAGGCACGGATAAGCGCCCTTTACTGTCGAGATTAACTAACGTTGCTCCCCGGAACATGCCAGCCTCACCCCCGATTACCACTTTATCCCACAAATTCCCACTTAAAGGAGTTTACGGAGCGGAGGAAAACCTTGTCAAGCAAGTCACGGCGCTTAGCGGAGCAAAAAACACATTGTTTACGGCTAATATCAGCGTTGAACAAATTCCGTACAGCAAACGAAGCAAATTAACGTCATGAATATTTGTAAGAAAAAAATCCAACAACTCATGATTGTTTAAAACAACTGAATATCATCAAAAGAAAATATAAAGTGTCAGTTTGCGACGCGAGCGGCATTTTAGGACAATATGCAGCGAGATAACAGTACCAGTTAATCAGTCTGTACGCCGCACAGGAGCGAGGTGAAGGTGAGATTGCCACAACGCAGCAGCAAAGTGTTTGTTAATTCGGCAAATCCCTACAAGCATGTAACAAAATAATACAACCGTAACGCGTCGTTACTTCTCAATAACCCCAAAATGGAGAGTTGCATTTTTAATTCGGCATAATTTAAGAATCAATTTCAGATAATTCTAAAGAATATTCTTAATTATAATGCGGTTATTTCTGAGAATGGAATAATTGATGACGTCAGAGGCTTATCCCGCCGACATCATCAATTGAGGCTCTTAGTTACGGCTAAGTATACCGCGACGGTACAGATTACGCCGTATACGCGTTAATCCTGGTTTTGGTTTTCGCGGCTCATCCAGGCTTGCCAGCACAATCTCCAGCACGCGCTCAGCAACATCGCGATGACGCTGCGCTACCGCCAGTACCGGGCACTGCAGGAAGTCGAGCAGTTCGTGGTCGCCAAACGTCGCAATCGCCAAATCAGACGGTAACTGCCCGTCGCGACGCAGGGTCACATCCATCACTCCCTGCAGCAGAGCAAACGACGTGGTAAACAGCGCCTGAGGCATTGGATGCGTTTCCAGCCATTTATCAAACAACTGCGCGGCCGCTTCACGTTCATAGCTGTTGGCATAGAGGAAATGCACTTCACGCGGATCGTCTTTCCATGCGGTACGGAAACCCTGTTCGCGCAAGAAACTGACGGATAATTCAGGGAGCGCCCCCAGATAGAGCACGGTTTCAGCAGGGAATTTACGTAACTCCTCCGCCAGCATTTGGGCATCATCCTGGTCTGCGCCCACCACGCTGGTGAAATGTTCGCGATCCAGCGCGCGGTCCAGCGCCACAATCGGGAATGAACTGTTCGCCCAGCGCTGATAGAACGGGTGTTCAGGCGGCAAGGAGGTCGACACAATAATGGCATCAACCTGGCGTTGTAAAAGATGCTCAATACAACGCATTTCGTTATCCGGCTGATCTTCAGAGCAGGCAATCAACAGTTGATACCCGCGCTGACGCGCCTGGCGCTCCAGATAGTTTGCGATCCGAGTATAGCTCGTGTTCTCGAGATCCGGGATCACAAGCCCAATAGAACGTGTGCGTCCAGCACGTAGCCCGGCCGCCACGGCGTTCGGGTGGTAATTATGCTCACGCACCACCGCCATGACTTTTTCGACCGTTTTGTCGCTTACGCGATATTGCTTTGCTTTGCCGTTAATAACGTAGCTTGCAGTCGTTCGCGAAACGCCGGCCAACCGAGCGATTTCATCCAGTTTCACAATTGCCCCTTGCGTAAAATGTACAAACCATAACCTTTTAGATGGCATGGGTTAAACTTCTTAACATCTAAGCGCAGAATAATGACTGCGGCAACCGCTTTTGTCTCTGGTTACTGCTGATTTCGCAAAAAAAAGCAACCGATAGCCAATGCTTCTCGCCCAGGCCGGATAAGCATTAGCACCATCCGGCAAGGTATTATTGCCTGATGCCGACGCTAGCGCGCCTCATCAGGCCTACGTTATCCCTGCACGTTAGCGCATAATTTTATCGCCGCGAGAAAGTCCCACCACGCCGGAACGGGCAACCTCCACAATTTTGGCGACTTCACGCAGGGTTGCCAGAAACGCATCCAGCTTATCGCTGGTGCCCGCCAGTTGTACGGTGTAGATCGACGGCGTAACGTCGATGATTTGCCCGCGGAAAATCTCCGTGTTACGTTTCACCTCTTCCCGGCCATAACCGCTGGCCTGGATTTTCACCAGCATGATTTCTCGTTCAACGTGCGCGCCCTGCCCCAGTTCGCTGACGCGCAGAACATCCACCAGCTTGTGAAGCTGCTTTTCGATCTGCTCCAGGACTTTCTCATCCCCAACCGTCTGAATCGTCATCCGCGATAAGGTCGGATCGTCAGTCGGCGCGACGGTCAGGCTTTCAATGTTGTATCCACGCTGGGCGAAGAGGCCAATCACACGCGACAATGCACCCGACTCGTTTTCCAGCAATACTGATAATATCCGGCGCATAATCAGGTCCTCTCCGTTTTGCTTAACCACATTTCATCCATCCCGCCCCCACGAATCTGCATCGGGTAGACATGCTCACTGCCATCGACGGTGACATCGACAAACACCAGACGATGGTTACGCACATGTTCCAGCGCTTCGCCTAGCTTGTTCTCCAGTTCATCTGGATGATTAATCTGGATACCAATATGCCCATAAGCCTCGGCAAGGCGTACAAAATCGGGCAGCGACTGCATGTAAGACTGGGAGTGGCGCCCGGAGTAGATCATGTCCTGCCATTGTTTGACCATGCCGAGATAGCGGTTGTTAAGGTTGAGCACCAGCACCGGCAGTTCATATTGCAGCGCCGTCGACAGCTCCTGGATATTCATCTGAATGCTGCCATCTCCGGTCACGCACACCACCGTTTCATCGGGCAGCGCCATTTTCACCCCCAACGCCGCGGGTAAACCGAATCCCATGGTGCCGAGGCCGCCTGAGTTAATCCAGCGGCGTGGTTTATCGAACGGATAGTAAAGTGCGGCAAACATCTGATGCTGACCAACATCAGAGGTCACATATGCCTCCCCTTTCGTCAGACGCCAGATGGTTTCTATTACCGCCTGTGGTTTAATACTTTCGCTTTGCGTGTCGTATTTCAGGCACTGACGGGCGCGCCATTGTTCAATCTGTTGCCACCAGTCACGGTTATCATCCAGCGGCTGCTGTGATTTTTCCTGCTCCAGCAACTCAAGCATCTGATCCAGCACCAGGCGAGCATCGCCCACAATCGGAATATCCGCCGTGACGGTTTTTGAAATGGAGGTCGGATCGATGTCGATATGCAGTACGGTCGCATTCGGGCAATATTTGGCCAGGTTATTGGTCGTTCGATCGTCGAAGCGAACGCCGACGGCAAAGATCACATCGGAATGATGCATGGTCATATTGGCTTCGTAAGTACCGTGCATGCCCAACATACCCAGCGCCTGGCGATGCGTGGCCGGAAACGCGCCTAACCCCATCAGCGAGGAAACAACCGGCAGATTCAGTGCTTCGGCAATCTGCCCCAGCTGTTGGTGGCAGGCGGCATTCACCGCGCCACCGCCCACATAGACCACCGGTTTCTTCGCCGCTACCAGCGTTTGCAGAGCACGTTTTATCTGACCTTTATGTCCGGTCGTTGTCGGATTATATGAACGCATACTTACAGACTCCGGCCAGCTGTAAGGCAGTTTTTTCGCCGGATTCAGAATATCTTTCGGCAAATCCACTACCACCGGTCCCGGACGACCGCTTGCCGCCAGCCAGAAGGCTTTTTTCAGCACCTGCGGGATGTCTTCCGTTTGTTTAACCAGGAAGCTGTGTTTTACCACCGGGCGGGATATGCCCACCATGTCGCACTCCTGAAAGGCATCGTAGCCAATCAGGGAGGTGGCAACCTGTCCGGAGAGGATCACCAGTGGAATGGAATCCATATATGCCGTTGCAATCCCGGTGATTGCATTGGTTGCCCCCGGTCCGGAAGTGACCAAAACAACGCCGACTTCCCCCGTGGCGCGCGCCAGGCCATCAGCCATATGTACCGCGGCCTGTTCATGACGGACCAGCACATGATCAACACCGCCGACCGTATGTAGCGCATCATAAATATCGAGGACGGCCCCCCCGGGATAACCGAATACCTGCTTCACACCCTGATCGATGAGCGATCGGACGACCATCTCGGCTCCAGACAACATCTCCATGGCTTGCCTCACTCTTATAATGAATTACGGTTTAACAACACATTAACCGCTGACGATGACGCATGGCAATTGACTCCGAAGGGGTGGCACTGGAGTAAATTAGAATAAAACGGAGGAAAGAATCGAATAAATGGAGAATTAAACCATCATAAGCAATTGATATGATAAATAATCGCTTAAAAAGGGAGACTTACAGCAATTACTCTATTTTTTTACAGGTCAGGGTATATATAAAAAGTAGAGTTCAGCATAAAATTTCAGACATAAAGAAAAAAGCAGAATAAACCAGATGTATCCCCCGATTTATTCTGCCAACTGCTACTGCTTGCAGACGGAGACCAACAGCTCTTCCATCCATTGATGTCCTTTATCGCGACCCGCAGCCTCATGCCATGAAAGATAACATGTGCGGCTATTCAATTTTAAAGGTAAAGGCAATATTTGCAGTTCTAAAGAATCGGCGAACTCTTCTGCCAACCAACGCGGCGCAATAGAAACCAGATGCGTTTGCGACACAATATTAAGCACGCTAATTAATGCCATTCCCTGATAAGCCACGCAGGATTGTTTATCCGGTGTGTCATACCACGGCTGGCTGAATGATGCGAAGCGATCGAGGGAAACCACGGCATGCTGTTCATTATAGAGATCGCTTTCCAGCAATGGGCCACTAATACGCGGATGCTTTTTACTCGCCACTAACACCATTTCGTCATTGAATAATGGAATACTGGAGAATTCTGGACGACGGAACTCTTCATAGCTAATAACAAACTCAGTTTCCTGATAACGTAATTGATGCTCAGTATTTTGATTGAGTGAAGATTTAAAAACGACATTAATATTCGGTGCGACTTGCTCAACTCGATTATAAATCAATGAAGTAAGAATATTATCCAACGGGCTACATACACAGAGATTGAAAACACGCTCACTGCTGGCAGGTTCAAAGCCGGAACCAGGCAGTTCATTCTGCACTAATTGCAATGCCTGGCGAACAGAGCCAAACAACTGAAAAGCTCTTGCTGTAGGCTGTATCCCGCGTCCATATCGAACAAAAAGCTCATCGTTAAACATGACCTTCAGGCGCGCGACCGCATTACTGACAGCGGGTTGCGACATCCCCAACGTATGCGCGGCACGGGTAATATTTTGTTCCTGCATCACCGCATCGAAAACGGTTAATAGATTGAGATCAACCATACGAAGCTGTGGCTTACCCATCTCTATAAGATTCGTTTTATCTATTATTTTTACTTCTGGCATATTTAACTCCACTGTCACTCTAAACTCCCTTTTCCCAGACGGAGTGAAGAAATAATCTCCGTTAATATGATTTACCATGCATATAAAATGAGAAAAAGAAAAAACATTAAAATTAGGAAAACATAAAGGCACAAACCTAAATGAACAAAAGACCAATGCGAGCGCAGTGTGGCAGAGGTCACTGCACGATGATTCATATGTTTAAATTTCAAAAACAATATAACCATAAGCACGACGAATACACAATCATACGTACCGTGAATATGTATTTAAGTTTTAATTAAATGTTTATATTATTAATACATTAAAAGTTAACATTAATTTATCAATTATGTGGCGTCAGGCTGGCTTAACACATTCAGAGTTGCTATAAGAACAGGCAAATCATAAAGATATAAAATCTCAATAGAGTAGTTTTCTTCGATTCATCGTTACAATAAATGCAAATAAATATGCTCAAATATGTCAAACCATGAAAAGTATGTTCAGCCATCAGCGGATTAATTTTATATACCCCGAAAAATTCAGCACAATTCGCTTAAGTTTTGCAGAAATTTCATCCCTTAATCAGAGCCTTCCCGAGGGATGGGGTTGACATCAGTCTTCATATCCAGTACCACTAAAAGCATATCGCATTCGCCTGGAGCTTGATTGATGACTTACATTGCTCGTTTCAACGGTCTACTACTACTAAACGCACCTTCGTTGCGCGGTAGACTGGTGGACGACATTCAGCATTAAGTCAGCTCCAGTTAAGACAAAAAACCCGCGCCGTTGCGCGGGTTTTTTTATGCTCGAAGCAAGGCGCCCTAAAGACCAAGGACCTAAACCATGAGCCAGCAAGTCATTATTTTCGATACCACCTTACGCGACGGTGAACAGGCGTTACAGGCGAGCCTGAGTGTGAAAGAAAAACTGCAGATTGCGCTGGCCCTCGAACGAATGGGCGTTGACGTGATGGAAGTCGGTTTCCCGGTCTCTTCACCGGGTGACTTTGAGTCCGTACAAACCATCGCTCGTCAGGTTAAGAACAGCCGCGTTTGTGCCTTAGCACGCTGCGTAGAAAAAGATATCGACGTTGCCGCAGAATCTCTGAAAGTCGCCGAGGCTTTTCGCATTCATACGTTTATCGCCACTTCGCCGATGCATATCGCGACGAAATTACGCAGCACGTTGGATGAAGTAATCGAGCGCGCTGTCTACATGGTTAAGCGTGCGCGTAATTATACGGATGACGTGGAGTTCTCATGCGAAGATGCTGGTCGAACCCCTATCGCCGACCTGGCCCGCGTGGTTGAAGCGGCGATTAATGCGGGTGCCAAAACCATTAATATCCCCGATACCGTTGGCTACACTATGCCTTTCGAATTTGGGGCAATCATTTCTGGTCTGTATGAACGCGTACCGAATATCGATAAAGCCATCATCTCCGTACATACCCATGATGACTTAGGCCTGGGCGTCGGCAACGCGCTGGCAGCCGTCCACGCCGGTGCTCGCCAGGTGGAAGGTGCGATGAACGGCATCGGCGAACGCGCCGGTAACTGCTCACTGGAAGAAGTGATCATGGCGATCAAAGTGCGCAAAGATATCCTGAACGTACAGACTCGTATTAATCACCAGGAAATCTGGCGCACCAGCCAGTTAGTCAGCCAAATCTGCAACATGCCTATTCCGGCCAACAAAGCCATTGTCGGTAGTGGGGCGTTTGCCCACTCCTCCGGCATCCATCAGGACGGCGTGCTGAAAAATCGTGAAAACTACGAAATCATGACGCCTGAATCCATCGGCCTGAACCAGGTGCAGCTGAACCTGACTTCCCGTTCCGGACGCGCCGCGGTGAAACACCGTATGGACGAGATGGGATATAAAGAGAATGAATACAGCCTGGACAACCTGTACGACGCGTTCCTGAAGCTGGCGGATAAAAAAGGTCAGGTATTTGATTACGACCTGGAAGCACTGGCCTTTATTAATAAACAGCAGGAAGAGCCGGAGCATTTCCGTCTGGATTACTTCAGCGTACAGTCCGGCTCAAATGACATTGCCACCGCCTCCGTCAAGCTGGCCTGCGGTGAAGAAGTCAAAGCCGAAGCGGCGAACGGTAACGGTCCGGTCGATGCCATTTATCAGGCCATCAACCGTGTGACTGAATACAACATCGAACTGGTGAAATACAGCCTGACCGCCAAAGGGCACGGTAAAGATGCGCTGGGTCAGGTAGATATCGTGGCCAACTATAACGGTCGTCGTTTCCACGGCGTCGGTCTGGCTACGGATATCGTCGAATCTTCTGCTAAAGCGATGGTTCATGTGCTGAATAACATCTGGCGCGCCGAAGAAGTCGAAAAAGAATTGCAACGCAAAGCTCAGAACAACGAGAACAACAAGGAAACCGTGTGATGTCGAAGAATTATCATATTGCTGTTTTGCCGGGTGACGGTATTGGCCCGGAAGTGATGGCGCAAGCCCTGAAGGTACTGGACGCAATCCGCAACCGTTTTAACATGCGTATTACCACCAGCCACTACGACGTGGGTGGTGCCGCTATTGATAACCACGGTCAGCCGCTCCCGCCTGCAACGGTTGAAGGCTGTGAGCAAGCTGACGCCATTCTGTTTGGCTCCGTTGGCGGCCCGAAATGGGAAAATCTGCCGCCAAACCAGCAGCCTGAACGCGGCGCGCTGCTGCCATTACGTAAGCATTTCAAATTATTCAGCAACCTGCGCCCGGCTAAGCTGTACCAGGGTCTGGAAGCATTTTGCCCTCTGCGGGCAGATATCGCCGCGAACGGTTTCGACATCCTGTGCGTGCGCGAACTGACCGGCGGGATCTACTTCGGTCAGCCAAAAGGCCGCGAAGGCAGCGGTCAACATGAAAAAGCATTTGATACCGAGGTTTATCACCGTTTTGAGATCGAGCGTATTGCGCGTATCGCGTTTGAATCCGCTCGCCAGCGCCGCCGCAAAGTCACGTCGATTGATAAAGCCAACGTACTGCAAACATCGATTCTTTGGCGCCAAATCGTCAATGAAATTGCGAATGAATATCCAGACGTTGAACTGGCACATATGTACATCGACAACGCGACAATGCAGTTGATTAAAGATCCGTCCCAGTTCGACGTGCTGTTGTGCTCCAACCTCTTTGGCGACATCCTGTCTGACGAATGCGCCATGATCACCGGATCAATGGGTATGTTACCGTCCGCCAGCCTGAATGAGCAGGGCTTTGGTCTGTACGAACCCGCAGGCGGTTCCGCCCCGGATATCGCCGGGAAAAACATTGCCAACCCTATCGCCCAAATCCTGTCGCTGGCGCTGCTGTTGCGCTACAGCCTGGATGCCAATGATGCGGCCACCGCTATTGAGAGCGCCATCAATCGCGCATTAGAAGAAGGCATTCGCACCGGTGACTTAGCCCGTGGCGCTGCCGCAGTCGGTACTGATGAAATGGGTGACATCATTGCCCGTTACGTCGCAGAAGGGGTGTAATCATGGCTAAAACGTTATACGAAAAATTGTTTGATGCGCACGTTGTCTTTGAAGCGCAAAACGAAACACCACTGTTGTATATCGACAGGCATCTGGTGCATGAAGTGACCTCTCCGCAGGCGTTTGATGGCCTGCGTGCGCATGGACGTCAGGTGCGCCAGCCCGGTAAAACCTTCGCCACCATGGACCACAACGTCTCCACGCAGACCAAAGACATTAACGCCTCCGGCGAAATGGCGCGTATTCAGATGCAGGAATTGATCAAAAACTGCAATGAATTTGGCGTCGAACTGTATGACCTGAACCACCCGTATCAGGGTATCGTCCACGTGATGGGACCTGAGCAAGGCGTAACGTTGCCGGGTATGACCATCGTCTGCGGCGATTCCCACACCGCCACACACGGCGCATTTGGCGCACTGGCCTTTGGTATTGGCACCTCTGAGGTTGAACACGTTCTGGCAACGCAGACCCTGAAACAGGGGCGCGCCAAAACCATGAAGATTGAAGTCAACGGTCAAGCAGCACCTGGCATTACCGCTAAAGATATCGTACTGGCGATTATCGGTAAAACCGGTAGCGCAGGCGGTACCGGACACGTAGTTGAGTTTTGCGGCGAAGCCATCCGCGCGCTGAGCATGGAAGGCCGCATGACCCTGTGCAACATGGCCATTGAAATGGGCGCCAAAGCGGGTCTGGTCGCACCGGATGAAACGACCTTTAACTATGTGCAGGGTCGTTTACACGCACCGAAAGGCGAGGATTTCGCCCACGCGGTAGAGTACTGGAAAACGCTGAAAACCGACGACAACGCAACGTTTGATACCGTCGTTACTCTGCAGGCAGAAGAGATCGCGCCGCAGGTCACCTGGGGTACGAACCCGGGTCAGGTTATCTCGGTGAACGATAATATTCCCGATCCGGCTTCATTTGCCGATCCCGTTGAGCGCGCATCGGCTGAAAAAGCGCTGGCGTATATGGGGCTGAAACCGGGCATTCCGTTAACTGAAGTGGCTATCGATAAAGTGTTCATCGGTTCCTGCACCAACTCGCGTATTGAAGATTTACGTGCCGCGGCGGAAATCGCCAAAGGACGTAAAGTCGCGCCTGGCGTTCAGGCGCTGGTAGTGCCGGGCTCTGGTCCGGTGAAAGCGCAGGCGGAAGCGGAAGGTCTGGACAAGATCTTCATCGAAGCAGGATTTGAATGGCGTTTGCCTGGCTGTTCCATGTGCCTGGCCATGAACAATGACCGCCTGAACCCTGGCGAGCGTTGCGCATCCACCAGCAACCGTAACTTTGAAGGTCGTCAGGGCCGCGGTGGTCGTACGCACTTAGTCAGTCCGGCCATGGCTGCCGCTGCCGCCGTCACCGGTCATTTTGCCGACATTCGCAGCATCAAATAAGGAAACTACCATGGCAGAGAAATTTACCCAGCATACCGGCCTGGTTGTCCCACTGGATGCCGCCAACGTTGATACCGACGCAATTATTCCTAAACAGTTTTTGCAGAAGGTTACGCGCACCGGCTTTGGCGCTCATCTGTTTAACGACTGGCGTTTCCTGGACGAAAAGGGGCAACAGCCTAATCCAGAGTTTGTGCTGAACTTCCCGGAATATAAAGGCGCCTCAATTCTGCTGGCACGGGAAAACTTTGGCTGCGGTTCTTCACGCGAACATGCGCCATGGGCGCTGACCGATTACGGCTTTAAAGTGGTGATCGCGCCAAGCTTCGCCGACATCTTCTACGGCAACAGTTTCAATAACCAACTGTTGCCGGTGACCCTGAGCGACGCGCAGGTAGATGAATTGTTCGCGCTGGTATTAGCCAACCCGGGGATTAAATTTGAAGTGGATCTCCAGGCGCAGGTGGTGAAAGCAGGCGATAAGTCCTACAGCTTTAAAATCGACGACTTCCGCCGCCACTGCATGCTGAATGGTCTGGACAGCATCGGGCTGACGCTGCAGCATGAAGCGGCCATCACCGAGTATGAAGACAAGCAGCCAGCGTTTATGCGCTAGTCATTGCGACTGCCGGATGCGCTGCGCTTATCCGGCCTACAAACGCACTCCAACTGTAGGCCGGATAAGCGCAGCGCATCCGGCAACATGATTAGACGTCCTTCACCCGCCCGGTCATCACCAGCGTAACGACAGAAATTGCCGCAATCACCCAATAGACGGCAAAGTGGCCGTAGCTTTGCGCAACAGCTCCCTGAATCACTCCCGCCAGGATGACTCCCGTTGAAATACTGTTGGTAAATAGTGTGGTCGCTGACCCCGCTCGTCCGGGCATCAAATCCTGAAACCACAGCATGCCTATCCCGGCGATAATACCGATAAATACCGCGTTAAACAGTTGCAGCACCAGCAGCGCCGTACGGCTGTGAAAGAAGATTAAACCCAGATAAAACAGCACGCCCGCCGCAACTGCCGCGATCATCATTCGCCGTTTACCAAAGCGCTTCACGTAATAGCCCGCCAGAATCATCGCCGGAATTTCCAGCCCAGCCGCCGTTCCCATCAGGATCCCGGCCAGCTTGTCCGGCAAGCCCAGCTCAAGGCTTATCCACAGCGGCATATCGATGATGTACATGGTATTGCAGGTCCACATCAGCGTGGAGGCAATAAACAGCATGCGCACATTTTTGTCCTGCCAACCGCCAGTGTGTTCGAGCGGCACATCTACAGGCTGCTCCACCCGCGCGACGGACGGCAGTATCAGCGCAATCAGCACCAGGCTAATGGCAAAAATCCCTGCGGCAATGGAAAACATCGCCGTAAAGCCGTAATTCAGCGCCAGCATGAAGGCCAGCGGCGGTCCAATCACCCATGCCAGTGAAAGCTGCGCACGCATCACCGAGCTAAACATCACCACTTCACGCGCGGAGTTATCAGCATATTCTCGCGCCAGCGCAAACAGCTGCGGCATCGCGGTATTCGCCAGCGAGGCCAGCAGCACACCGCAGGTGATCAGCGTAAGATAGTGGCGATTAAACGCAAACAGCAGCGCGTTGCCAATTGCCATCAGGCAACAGAACATGATCAGCTTGCGCCGATCGCCCTGGCTGTCGGATCGTTTCGCGAGACCCAGGCTGACAACGATCCCGACAATCGCATTGACGGTGTAAAACAGCCCGACCCAAAATGGCTGCGCCCCGACTTCACGGCTCAGGAACAGGCTCAGCGTGGGGGCCTGTAATGCCCCCGCCACGCCCATCATAAAAGCGACCAGCATAAATGCCGCGTAAACGCCGTTGAGGCGCCGTCCCATGGTCATAATCCAGAGCATATCTTTCCTTTTAAGCGCAGCTGAAACGAAAAAAGCCAGCAGAAAAAATCTGCTGGCGGGTGATTTTACACCAATACTCAGTCACACATGATGTCTGCAATTCCCAATTCAGGAGTCAGGCTGTCACCTCCCACTGCATCAGCTCTTCGAGCATCTTTAAGCGCTGCGGTGCGCTCAGGCAAGCCAACCAGGACGATTTTTCCGTCGCGGTAAAGTACTCCAACCAGAACTGACGCATAGATGACCCCTTCGTTGTCTCATCGCTTCATCGGAATCTATTATTGGCTTAATATAGGGATTATAAAATTGCTGAGTTTTCCGCAGGAGTTCCCCTTTTATGTCTTCTGGTCGTTTGCAACAACAGTTCATCCGTCTGTGGCAATGCTGCGACGGCAAAACGCAAGACACGACGCTTAACGAGCTGGCGGAGCTTCTGAGCTGCTCGCGCCGCCATATGCGTACGCTGCTTAATACCATGCAGGAACGCGGCTGGTTAACGTGGGAAGCCGAAGTTGGACGAGGTAAACGCTCGCGCCTGACATTCCTCTATACCGGGTTGGCGCTCCAGCAACAGCGGGCAGAAGACCTGCTGGAACAGGATCGCATCGATCAACTGGTGCAACTGGTCGGTGACAAAACGGCCGTACGGCAGATGCTGGTTTCCCACCTCGGCCGCAGTTTTCGCCAGGGTCGACACATCATGCGCGTTCTCTATTATCGTCCCATGCACAACCTGCTTCCGGGTACGGCATTGCGCCGCTCCGAAACCCATATCGCCCGGCAAATCTTCAGCGCCCTAATACGGGTAAATGAGGAAAATGGGGAACTGGAAGCGGACATCGCCCATCACTGGCAGCAGATTTCACCTTTACACTGGCGATTTTTCCTGCGCCCGGGGATCCATTTCCATCATGGCCGCGAACTGGAAATGGAAGATGTCATCGCCTCGCTGACGCGCATTAACGCTCTGCCGCTGTACTCACACATCACGCAAATCGTCTCGCCCACGGCCTGGACGTTGGATATCCATCTGTCCCAGCCTGACCGCTGGCTTCCCTGGTTATTGGGGCAAGTCCCCGCCATGATCCTGCCGCGAGAATGGGAAACGTTAAATAACTTCTCCAGTCACCCGATTGGCACTGGCCCATATGCGGTGATTCGCAATACCAATAACCAACTGAAGATTCACGCATTTGATGATTACTTTGGCTACCGGGCGCTGATCGACGAAGTTAACGTTTGGGTGCTACCCGACATCGGCGAAGAGCCTGGCGGCGGGTTGACGCTAAAAGGCCCCACGGAGGATGAAAAGGCGATCGAGAGCCGGCTCGAAGAAGGCTGCTACTACCTGCTGTTTGATACGCGCACCCACCGTGGCGCTAATCAGGAGGTCCGCGAGTGGGCTAGCCGCGTTCTCTCGCCAACCCATTTAATCTGCCACGCCGACGAACAGTACCAGCGACTGTGGTTCCCCGCCTACGGTTTGCTTCCCCGCTGGCACCATGCCAGACCCGGCCATGGTGAAAAACCAGCCGGACTGGAAACGCTGACTCTCACTTACTATCGCGATCACATCGAACACCGGATTATCGCGCAGATCATGAAAACGCTGCTGGCGGAACATCAGGTACAGTTGAATATTCAGGAGATCGACTACGATCAATGGCATGCGGGTGAAATAGTTAGCGATATCTGGCTCAACAGCGCCAACTTTACCCTACCGCTGGACTTCTCGTTGTTCGCGCATCTCTGCGAAGTCCCATTACTGCAAAACTGTATCTCGCGGGACTGGGAAAACGATGCCGCCCGCTGGCGAACGGGCGAAATGAGCCTGGCGGCATGGTGCCAACAGATGCTCGCGACAAAGGCCATTGTGCCGTTGATCCACCACTGGCTGATCATTCAGGGCCAGCGCAGTATGCGCGGGCTACGCATGAATACTCTAGGCTGGTTTGATTTTAAATCGGCGTGGTTTGCACCGCCGGATCCTTAATTGCTGCTGAGCAACAAAATCATTACACTAACGCCGTTCTCAACGGGGTGCTAAATAAAAAACATACACAAAATCATTCGATCTGCGTATGGGCTGAGAGATACCCGTCGAACCTGATCCGGATAATGCCGGCGAAGGGATTTGAGTCAGTTCCTCAAGTCCTTTGCCACCCAACTCTTGAGGTGCAAAGTGTTTAAAAAATGTCTTCCGCTTTTACTGCTGTGCGCAGCGCCTGCCTTCGCTAAACCTGTACTGACCGTCTACACCTACGACTCGTTCGCAGCTGACTGGGGCCCAGGCCCGACAATTAAAAAAGCCTTTGAAGCTGACTGCAACTGCGAGCTGAAACTGGTCGCGCTGGAAGATGGCGTCTCACTGCTTAACCGCCTGCGCATGGAAGGAAAAAACAGCAAAGCCGACGTCGTGCTGGGTCTGGATAACAACCTTCTGGAAGCCGCAACGCAAACCAAATTGTTCGCCAAAAGCGGAGTACCAAGTGACGCCGTTAACGTGCCCGGCGGCTGGAAAAACGATACCTTCGTTCCGTTTGACTACGGCTATTTCGCCTTCGTTTACGATAAGAACAAGCTGAAGAATCCGCCCAAAAGTCTGAAAGAACTGGTAGAAAGCGACCAGAAATGGCGCGTCATTTATCAGGATCCGCGCACCAGCACGCCTGGTCTGGGTCTGCTGCTATGGATGCAGAAAGTCTATGGCGATAAAGCGCCAGAGGCGTGGCAGAAACTGGCAGCCAAAACCGTCACCGTCACCAAGGGCTGGAGCGAAGCCTACGGCCTGTTCCTGAAAGGTGAAAGCGATCTGGTGCTCAGTTATACCACCTCTCCGGCCTATCACATCATCGCCGAGAAAAAAGACAACTACGCCGCAGCCGACTTTAGCGAGGGCCATTATTTGCAGGTGGAAGTCGCCGCTCGTACCGCGGCCAGCAAGCAGCCGGAACTGGCCGAGAAATTCCTGAAGTTTATGGTGTCTCCGGCATTTCAGAATGCGATTCCGACCGGCAACTGGATGTATCCGGTAACGCAGGTCGCCCTGCCGCCAGGATTCGAGCAACTGAATAAACCAGCCACCGCGCTGGAATTTACGCCGCAGCAGGTTGCAGCTCAACGCCAGGTATGGATTAGCGAATGGCAACGCGCCGTCAGCCGTTAATTCCCGGCTGGCTGGTTCCAGGGCTTACCGCCGCCACGCTGATGGTGGCCGTTGCCCTGGCCGCGTTTCTGGCACTGTGGTTTAACGCCCCGCAGGGAGAATGGCTCTCGCTGTGGCAGGACGACTACCTGTGGCACGTGGTGCGCTTTTCTTTCTGGCAGGCTTTTTTATCCGCAGTGCTGTCGGTCATCCCGGCGATTTTCCTGGCCAGAGCGCTCTATCGTCGTCGTTTTCCTGGACGTCTGGCGCTGCTGCGCCTGTGCGCGATGACGTTAATCCTGCCAGTGCTGGTGGCGGTCTTCGGTATTCTTAGCGTCTATGGTCGTCAGGGCTGGCTGGCCTCGCTCTGGCATACATTGGGGCTGGAATGGACCTTTTCGCCATACGGTTTACAGGGCATTCTGCTGGCGCACGTCTTTTTCAATCTGCCGATGGCCAGTCGTCTGCTGTTGCAATCACTGGAAAATATTCCCGGCGAACAACGACAGTTAGCCGCTCAGTTGGGTATGCGCGGCTGGCATTTCTTCCGCTTTGTTGAATGGCCATGGCTACGCCGTCAGATCCTTCCCGTTGCGGCGCTCATCTTTATGCTCTGTTTCGCCAGCTTCGCCACCGTTTTGTCGCTGGGCGGCGGGCCGCAGGCCACCACCATCGAGCTGGCGATTTATCAGGCGCTTAACTTTGATTACGATCCCGGTCGTGCAGCCATGCTGGCGTTGATCCAGATGGTTTGTTGTTTAGCGCTGGTACTGCTCAGCCAACGTCTGAGCCGCGCTATTGCTCCCGGCACTACGCTGGTTCAGGGCTGGCGCGATCCCGACGATCGTTTGCACAGCCGCCTGACAGACGCTCTGCTGATTATTCTGGCCCTGCTGCTGTTGCTGCCGCCGCTGCTGGCGGTGATTGTCGATGGCTTTAACCGCCATATGCTGGATGTTCTTAGGCAACCTGTACTGTGGCAGGCGCTGGGAACCTCGCTGCGCATTGCGCTGGCGGCAGGAGCGTTGTGCATTGTACTCACCATGATGCTGTTATGGAGCAGCCGTGAACTACGTGCCCGACAGCAGGTGCTGGCAGGTCAAATGCTGGAGCTGAGCGGCATGATGATCCTCGCCATGCCGGGTATCGTGCTAGCTACCGGCTTCTTTCTGCTGCTCAATAATACTATTGGGCTCCCCGAATCTGCCGACGGCATTGTCATTTTTACCAATGCGCTGATGGCGATCCCTTACGCGCTGAAAGTGCTGGAAAACCCAATGCGTGACGTCACTGCGCGCTACAGTATGTTGTGCCAGTCGTTGGGAATAGAGGGATGGTCGCGCCTGAAAGTGGTTGAACTGCGCGCCCTGAAGCGCCCGCTGGCGCAGGCGATGGCTTTTGCCTGCGTGCTGTCGATTGGCGATTTTGGCGTGGTGGCGTTATTTGGTAATGAGGATTTCCGCACCCTGCCGTTTTATTTATATCAGCAGATTGGCTCTTATCGCAGTCAGGATGGCGCGGTTACGGCGTTATTACTGCTGATCCTGTGCTTCACGCTGTTTACCGTTATTGAAAAATTGCCGGGTCGAAATGTTAAAACTGATTGATATCACATGGCTTTATCACCATTTGCCCATGCGCTTTACGCTGTCGGTCACGCGCGGCGAGCAGGTAGCGGTGCTCGGGCCCAGCGGCGCCGGGAAAAGTACGTTGCTGAATCTGATTGCCGGCTTTCTCACGCCAGCCAGCGGCACGATGATGATTGAAGGTGAAGATCACACCGCCACGCCGCCCTCACGCCGCCCCGTTTCCATGCTGTTTCAGGAAAATAACCTGTTCAGCCATCTGAGCGTGCAGCAAAACATTGGCCTGGGCCTTAATCCGGGATTGAAGCTGAACGCGCTTCAGCGGGAGAAAATGCGCCACATCGCCCAGCAAATGGGGATCGACTCTTTGCTGGTGCGCCTCCCCGGTGAGCTTTCCGGCGGACAGCGACAACGCGTGGCGTTGGCGCGTTGCCTGGTGCGAGAACAACCCATTTTGCTGCTTGATGAACCGTTCTCTGCGCTCGATCCTGCGCTGCGCCAGGAGATGTTAACGCTGGTCGCCGAGGTCTGTCGCGAGAAACAGCTTACATTGCTGATGGTTTCTCACAGCGTAGAAGATGCGGCGCGAATTGCGCCCCGGTCAATCGTCGTCGCCGACGGGCGCATCGCCTGGCAGGGCGAAACGGATGAGTTATTACGCGGTCAGGTCAGCGCCTCGGCGCTGCTGGGCATTAAAGCATAGTGCGTTGCCGGATAAGGCGAAGCCGCCATCCGGCAAAGGAATCGCTAGTAACCCACAACTTTGCGCAGAATATCGATATACACCGGCATCAGCGGATGACGCAGTAACGCCACCAGCGCGACCACGCCGATCCCGAGCGTCAACGGCGCCAGATACAGCAAACGGCTGCGGGGGAAATACGCGGTTAGGCGATCGACAGCCGCTTTGCCACTGCGCCACAGCCGCCAGCACAGCCAACCGCCCACCCATAGCAGCAGCGCCGTCCCCAGCAGCAACCATTTGAAATCTCCGCTCTGCATATCAGAAGGAATATCGATTGCCGCCCCCGCCAGGATCCCCGGCAAGAAGTAGAACGGCGGCCACAGGATGCAGCCAATAATGTTCGGGACGATAAATTTAGCGACAGGCAGATCCAGCATGCCCGCCACCATTGGCACCAGCGGACGCGTCGGCCCGACAAAACGGCCCACCAAAATAGTAAACATGCTGTGCTGATGCAGCGCGTGCTCGGTTTTATCCAGCAACGCCTTGTTCTTTTTCATAAACGACCAACGGTGCAGCGGCTTTTTAAAGCGCCAACCCAACCAGAAGGAGATCCAGTCCCCCAACAGGCAACCAATGATGCCCGCAAGCCAGGCATGCCAGAAGTTCAGTTCGCCGCTGCCAATCAGCGCCCCCAGCCCCGCCATCATCACGGTCCCGGGCAGAATCAGGCCAACCAGCGCCAGCGACTCCAAAAAGGCCACCAGAAGTACGGCGATCAGAGAGTACAGGGCGGACTGGAGAATAAAGTGTTCAAGCAATGCTTGCATAATGTGTCCGTCAGATTTACGAATCAGGGATTTTGATAACCCTTCTCAACTTCGTCAAGCCATCAATTGTCTGAATAGATTGCGAGTTATGACAACTTTCAGGACACATCATTCACTTTTTATTCACATCCAGCGCGAAACTCGCTCGGGCTGGCGCCGGTACATTTTTTGAAAACACGAGAAAAATAGAGCTGATCGTCAAAGCCAACATTGCGCCCGACGGTGGCGATCGGCATACGTGTGGTACTCAGCAATAGCTTCGCCTGGCTGATGCGCTGATCCTCACGCCAGCTTAATACGCTAATTCCAAGCTGTTGGCGGAAGAGATGCGACAAGCGGGAAGGCGACAGGCAGACATGCTGCGCGACGCTGGCGATGTCAAAATTACTGTCCGCCAGGTGATCGCTGATGTACTGGCAGGCATCGCGTACGCGGTTGTCCATGGGCGGGTGCAGCGATTCGTTAATAGCTTCCATCCGTCGCAGCAATAACTGCTCCAGTAAATTAATCGCTAACAGTTCGGAATAGCGGCCTTCTCCCTGTCCGGCGTTGATTATCTGCCCAAACAGTTCATTAAAATGCGGCTGATGCGCTTCATCCGGACGAAAGAAACCGGTCTGGGCAAAAATGGCCGGCCAGGCCAGCCACTCCTGCCAGTAAGCGCGCGGGCGAAAGTAAACCCACTGGTGATACCATTCGCTGGCGTCAGGATGACGTCCATAATGGTGAATTTCTCCAGGTGGAAACAGCAAAATATCACCAGGCCGGCAGACAAACTGCTTGCCCTGATTATTAATAACCCCTTCGCCACGGATGGTGAGATTGAGGATATAACCCTTCATCCCCAGCGGTCTGTCGATAAAAAAATCCAGGTACCCGTTTGCCTCAATGGGGGTTAATCCGGCCACCAAATGCGCGTTAAACGAATAGCCTGGCAGCAAGGGATCGTTTTGCGTTTCAGCCATAATTTCAATACTCCCTATATTCTGCTAAGAAACAATTTGTCCATATAACGCCAGACATCATCGGCGTCGCCCCTGCGTGCCGCAGTGTTTGCGGTAATGGACCATCAACCCCGCTTGTGAAAAGCAATTTGTAAAAAACATGTACTGGGCCAACGTCAAAATCAGCTAACAAAAGTGTCTATAACTACGGCAGAAATGTCCACATTGATTATTTGCACAGCGTCACACTTTGTGATCCCACAGCATTTTAGTCCATAAGATTAGCGGATCCTGCCTGACGGTTTTTATCCCCACTCACTACTGTTTATCCATACCCGTATTTTTGGATGGAGTAAGACGATGGCGATTGCAATTGGCCTCGATTTTGGCAGTGATTCAGTACGCGCATTGGCAGTGGAATGTGCCACCGGTGAAGAAATCGCCACCAGCGTAGAGTGGTACCCACGTTGGCAGCAAGGGCAGTATTGCGACGGCCCGAACAACCAGTTTCGCCATCATCCGCGCGACTACATTGAATCTATGGAAGCGGCGCTGAAAACCGTACTGGCCGAACTGAGCGCGGAACAACGCGCGGAAGTGGTCGGCATTGGCGTTGACAGTACCGGTTCAACCCCGGCCCCCATCGATGCCGACGGCAACGTACTGGCGCTGCGTCCGGAGTTCGCGGAAAACCCAAATGCAATGTTTGTTCTGTGGAAAGATCACACCTCAGTAGAAGAAGCTGAAGAAATCACCCGCCTCTGCCACACGCCTGGCAAGAGCGATTACTCCCGCTATATCGGCGGTATTTATTCCAGCGAATGGTTCTGGGCCAAAATCCTGCATGTGACTCGCCAGGACCACGCGGTTGCCGAAGCTGCGGTCTCGTGGATTGAGCTATGCGACTGGGTTCCGGCCCTGCTCTCCAACACCGTACGCCCGCAGGATATTCGCCGCGGTCGCTGCAGCGCCGGGCATAAATCCCTGTGGCATGAAAGCTGGGGCGGTCTGCCGCCAGCCAGCTTCTTTGACGAACTTGACCCCATCCTCAACCGCCATCTGCAATACCCAATGTTTACCGATACCTTCACGGCCGACCTGCCGGTTGGCACCCTGTGCGCCGAGTGGGCACAGCGTCTGGGGTTAGCGGAAAGCGTGGTGATTGCCGGCGGCGCTTTTGACTGCCATATGGGGGCGGTCGGCGCGGGCGCACAGCCCAATACGCTGGTGAAAGTCATCGGCACGTCGACCTGCGACATTCTGATTGCCGACAAACACAGCGTTGGCGAACGCGCGGTGAAAGGCATTTGCGGCCAGGTTGATGGCAGCGTGGTGCCACATTTTATTGGCCTCGAGGCGGGTCAGTCTGCATTCGGCGATATTTATGCCTGGTTTAGCCGCGTGCTGAGCTGGCCGCTGGAACAGCTTGCCGCGCAGCACCCGGAGCTGAAAACACAGATTAAAGCCAGCCAAAAACAGCTGCTGCCAGCGCTAACCGAGGCCTGGGCGAAAAATCCATCGCTTGATCATCTGCCGGTAGTGCTCGACTGGTTCAACGGTCGCCGTACGCCCAATGCCAATCAGCGTCTGAAAGGCGTAATTACCGATCTGAATCTGGCAACCGACGCGCCGGCGCTGTTCGGTGGTCTGATTGCCGCCACAGCCTTTGGCGCACGCGCCATCATGGAATGCTTCACCGAACAAGGCATTGCGGTTAACAACGTCATGGCGCTTGGCGGTATCGCGCGTAAAAACCCGGTCATCATGCAGGCCTGCTGTGACGTGCTAAACCGTCCGCTGCAGATTGTCGCTTCAGACCAGTGCTGTGCGCTCGGTGCGGCTATCTTCGCCGCTGTTGCCGCGCAGGTCCATGCAGATATTCCAGCCGCCCAGCAGCACATGGCAAGTGCAGTAGAAAAGACGATGCAACCTCGTCCAGAACAGGCTCAACGCTTTGAACAGCTTTACCGCCGCTACCAGCTGTGGGCGGTAAGCGCTGAACAACAGTACCTTCCGACTGCCGCACCGGCGCAGCAAGCCCCGGTAGACCTGGCAACCCTGACTCATTAAGGACACGACAATGACAATTTTTGATAACTATGAAGTGTGGTTTGTGATTGGTAGCCAGCATCTGTATGGCCCGGAAACACTGCGTCAGGTAACCCAACATGCCGAGCACGTTGTTAACGCACTGAATACTGAAGCTAAACTGCCCTGCAAACTGGTATTAAAACCGCTGGGTACTTCACCTGACGAAATTACCGCTATCTGTCGTGATGCCAACTATGACGATCGCTGCGCAGGCCTGGTGGTCTGGCTGCATACCTTCTCCCCGGCCAAAATGTGGATTAACGGTCTGACTATCCTCAACAAACCGCTGATGCAGTTCCACACCCAGTTCAACGCCGCCCTGCCGTGGGACAGCATTGATATGGACTTTATGAACCTGAACCAGACCGCACACGGCGGTCGCGAGTTCGGCTTCATCGGTGCGCGTATGCGTCAGCAGCACGCCGTGGTCACCGGTCATTGGCAGGATAAGCAAGCGCACGAGCGTATTGGCTCCTGGATGCGCCAGGCCGTGTCCAAACAGGATACCCGCCATCTGAAAGTCTGCCGTTTTGGCGACAACATGCGCGAAGTAGCGGTCACTGATGGCGATAAAGTTGCCGCACAGATCAAATTCGGCTTCTCGGTAAACACCTGGGCCGTGGGCGATCTGGTGCAGGTAGTGAACGCAATTAGTGACGGTGAAATCAACGCGCTGATCGACGAGTACGAAAGCACCTACACCATGACGGCGGCGACGCAAGTCCATGGTGAAAAGCGTCAAAACGTACTGGAAGCGGCCCGTATTGAGCTGGGGATGAAGCGCTTCCTGGAACAGGGCGGATTCCACGCCTTCACCACCACATTTGAAGATTTGCACGGCCTGAAACAACTCCCGGGTCTGGCCGTACAGCGTCTGATGCAACAAGGCTACGGCTTTGCGGGCGAAGGCGACTGGAAAACCGCCGCTCTGCTTCGCATCATGAAGGTGATGTCAACCGGTCTGCAGGGCGGCACCTCATTTATGGAGGATTACACCTACCACTTCGAGAAAGGCAACGATCTGGTGCTCGGCTCGCACATGCTGGAAGTGTGCCCGACCATCGCGGTGGAAGAGAAACCGATCCTCGACGTACAGCATCTCGGCATTGGTGGTAAAGACGATCCTGCCCGTCTGATCTTCAACACTAAAACCGGTCCGGCAGTGGTTGCCAGCCTGATCGATCTCGGCGATCGTTATCGCCTGCTGGTTAACTGCATCGACACGGTGCAAACGCCGCACTCCCTGCCGAAACTGCCGGTGGCTAACGCGCTGTGGAAGGCACAGCCGGATCTGCCAACCGCATCTGAAGCCTGGATCCTCGCCGGTGGCGCGCACCACACCGTGTTCAGCCACGCGCTGGATCTGAACGATATGCGCCAGTTCGCTGAAATGCACGATATCGAGATCGCAGTGATCGACAACGATACCCGTCTGCCGGCCTTTAAGGACGCACTGCGCTGGAACGAAGTGTATTACGGCTTCAAACGTTAACAACTGCCGGTTGGCGGCGTAGACACCTTATCCGGCCTACAGGATGTGCGATTTGTAGGCCGGATAAGCGTAGCGCCATCCGGCAAGATTCATCGGAGAGCATCATGTTAGAAGATCTCAAACGTCAGGTACTGGAAGCCAATCTGGCGTTACCTAAGCACAATCTGGTCACCCTGACCTGGGGGAACGTCAGCGCTGTCGATCGCGATCGCGGCGTGTTTGTGATCAAACCTTCCGGGGTCGATTACAGCGTAATGACCGCAGAAGATATGGTCGTCGTCAGTATCGCTACCGGTGAAGTTGTAGAAGGTACGAAGAAACCCTCTTCCGATACCCCGACGCACCGTCTGCTGTATCAGGCATTCCCAACCATTGGCGGTATTGTTCATACTCATTCACGCCATGCAACCATCTGGGCGCAGGCCGGTCAGTCGATTCCGGCCACGGGTACCACCCATGCAGATTATTTCTACGGTTCTATTCCCTGCACGCGGAAAATGACCGAGGACGAAATCAACGGCGAATATGAGTGGGAAACCGGTAACGTGATCGTTGAAACCTTTGAGAAACAAGGCATTGACGCTTCGCAGATGCCTGGCGTGCTGGTGCATTCTCACGGTCCGTTTGCCTGGGGAAAAAATGCCGAGGATGCGGTGCATAACGCCATTGTGCTGGAAGAAGTCGCCTATATGGGGATCTTCTGCCGTCAACTCGCGCCACAGTTGCCGGATATGCAACAAACCCTGCTGGATAAACACTACCTGCGCAAACACGGCGCAAAAGCCTACTATGGGCAGTGAAATTAATACAAGCGCGCCCGGAAAGAGTGGCGCGCTTTCTTTTTATTCCGTTATATATTCTGCAAACGAACTGCGATACATACAATTATTAGCACAAACGTATTTAATCACGTTATCATAATGTCCCAGAGTATCCTCCCCATCCAGTGAATGAAAGAAAATATAATCTGCAATTGTTGATTGCCAGCGTTGTCCGTTCAATAAGTAATTAATAACCGTATCACGATGCCCATTTATTCTGTCATGTCCTTGCCAGTGAAAAAAAGCATTCCCTCGTTCAATAACCTCAGTACGCCAGATTTGCCCTGACCACGTTCTATACTCAATGTATCGACTTACCGACTTAATTGTAGGATTAGATAACTGAGTATTCACGAAGAGATAGTGATCATATCCTACCTGTAACGCCTGAGTATAAACATTCATAATACCTCTCCATCATACAACACACCCAAGCTATTGATATAAAACACTCGAGCTATCAGATGAATAAAATTATATTAAGCGATAAAAATCAAATTATACAGAGAGATATTCCCGACGAAATCGAACTGAAAATCCGTTTTTATCCAGACAATAGCAAGCCATATAAATATATTATACTCAACCTGACAACCCGAATGTTTCGATTAAAATAGTTACACTAACCATGAATAAAAACAAATAAAAATAGGGACAATTTTCTCTGAACCGAGGGATAAGTAACAAAACCGGATGAGCACAATTCCGAAAATGACACAAAAATCCTGATACGGACTTCCAACTTATGAAAAATACATAACCACAAAGAAATAGTAAATACAAATAGCCATGACAGGCCAATAAAATAATTCAAAGGAAAATATTCAAGAGCGGCATTCATTTATTCAATACCAAACCCGACCCTGTAACACTTTACTGCAGAGGGAGTTTTGCCTTTACTGTTGCGGCAACTTCCTGCAACGTTCATTTTTAACTGTACAAAATAACAGTGCAATCATGTAAACCAGGCTATAATAATGCCTGGTTTTTTAATGGATACGCAGCGTGGAGCAGGCAGGCTTTATTTTAACCCGGCACTGGCGGGACACCCCGCAGGGAACTGAGGTCTCATTCTGGCTGGCTACAGACGACGGGCCACTGCAAGTCACGCTCGCGCCTCAGGAGTCGGTGGCGTTTATTCCTGGCAGTCAGGTTCCTCGCGTAACATCATTATTACGCACTGAAAACGGCTATCGCCTGACGCCGCTTCAGTTGCAAGACTTCCACCGCCAGTCCGTTTCCGGCCTGTATTGCCGCTCACATCGCCAGCTTATGCGCCTGGAAAAACTGCTGCGCGAAAACGCGGTTACTGTCTATGAGGCTGACGTGCGCCCGCCGGAGCGGTATCTGATGGAGCGCTTTATCACGTCCCCTGTTTGGGTTGAAGGCGACAGACATAATGGCACGCTGGTTAATGCCCGGCTGAAGCCGAACCCGGATTATCGACCGCCGCTGAAATGGGTATCGCTGGATATCGAAACCACGCGCCACGGCGAACTCTACTGTATCGGTCTTGAAGGCTGTGGGCAGCGTATTGTCTACATGCTCGGCCCGGAAAACGGCGACGCCTCAGCGCTGGATTTTGAACTCGAGTACGTCGCAAGCCGCCCGCTGTTGCTGGAAAAACTTAACGACTGGATTGCCCGTCACGATCCCGATGTGATAATCGGCTGGAACGTCGTGCAATTCGATTTACGCGTCCTGCAAAAGCATGCCGAACGTTACCGTATTCCTCTGCGTTTTGGTCGTGATCATAGCGAGCTGGAGTGGCGCGAGCATGGCTTCAAAAACGGCGTGTTTTTCGCACAGGCTAAAGGCCGCCTGATTATCGACGGCATCGAGGCGCTCAAATCCGCATTCTGGAATTTCTCGTCATTTTCGCTGGAGACGGTATCGCAGGAGCTGCTGGGCGAAGGGAAGTCAATTGATAATCCCTGGGACAGGATGGACGAAATCGATCGCCGGTTTGCCCAGGATAAGCCCGCGCTCGCCACCTATAATCTCAAAGACTGTGAACTGGTCACGCGTATTTTTCATAAAACCGAGATCATGCCATTCCTACTGGAACGATCGACGGTCAATGGCCTGCCGGTCGACCGGCACGGCGGCTCCGTTGCCGCCTTCGGCCATCTCTACCTGCCGCGAATGCATCGGGCGGGTTACGTGGCACCAAATCTGGGGGAGGTTCCCGCGCACGCCAGCCCCGGCGGCTACGTAATGGACTCACGCCCGGGTTTGTACGACTCCGTACTGGTGCTGGATTACAAAAGTCTGTATCCGTCAATTATCCGTACATTTTTGATCGATCCGGTGGGACTTATTGAAGGGATGGCGCATCCGGATCCGGAGCACAGCACCGAAGGATTCCTTGACGCCTGGTTCTCACGCGAAAAACATTGCCTGCCGGAAATCGTTACCCAGATCTGGCATGGGCGCGATGAAGCCAAACGCCATGGCAATAAACCGCTCTCGCAGGCGCTGAAAATCATCATGAACGCATTTTACGGCGTGCTTGGCACCACCGCCTGCCGTTTTTTCGACCCGAGGCTGGCTTCGTCTATCACCATGCGCGGTCACGCGATCATGCGTCAGACCAAAGCGCTGATTGAAGCTCAGGGTTACGACGTTATCTATGGCGATACCGACTCGACCTTTGTCTGGCTTAAAAAGGCGCACTCAGAAGAGGATGCCGCCCGGATTGGCCGTGAGCTGGTGAGCTATGTCAACGACTGGTGGGCGCAGTCGCTAAAGCAACAAAACCTGACCAGCGCGCTGGAACTGGAATTTGAAACCCACTTTTGTCGCTTTCTGATGCCAACCATTCGCGGTGCAGATACCGGCAGCAAAAAACGCTACGCCGGGATGATTCAGGCGGGCGCTGAGCAGCGCATGGTGTTTAAGGGGCTGGAAACGGTACGAACCGACTGGACACCGCTGGCCCAGCAGTTTCAGCAGGAGTTGTACCTGCGAATTTTTCGTAACCAGCCCTATCAGGAGTTCGTTCGCGAGACTATCGACCGTCTGATGGCGGGTGAACTGGATGAACAACTGGTGTACCGTAAGCGTCTGCGCCGCCCGTTGAGCGAATACCAGCGCAATGTTCCGCCACACGTGCGCGCTGCGCGGCTAGCCGATGAGCAGAATGTCAAACTGGGGCGTCCACCGCAGTATCAGAATCGCGGTACGATTAAATATGTCTGGACGATTAATGGTCCAGAACCTGTTGATTATCAGCAGTCTGCTCTCGATTATGAGCATTATCTGACCCGTCAGATCCAGCCGGTCGCCGAGGGAATTCTTCCCTTTATTGACGATAATTTTGCTACACTACTCACAGGACAACTGGGGTTATTTTGACGCGTGACGAAACCGCCGCCATCCAGTACCATAGCGCCCTTTCCATTCCTGGACCCATTTAACACCACTACCACTGATTTATTAGCCTGGTAGCGGGGTCGTATGCTCTCAATAACGGGGATTAGCCCGGAAAATGACGAGTATTGCCTGCAATTAAAGATATAGAGCCGAACATATATGCCTTTTACACTTGGTCAACGCTGGATCAGCGATACAGAAAGCGAATTGGGACTTGGTACTGTTGTCGCCATGGATGCGCGAACCGTCACTTTACTTTTCTCATCGACGGGCGAAAACCGTCTGTATGCGCGCAGTGATTCCCCCGTGACCCGCGTGATGTTCAATCCTGGTGATACGATAACGAGCCATGAAGGCTGGCAACTGCATGTCGATGAAGTAAAAGAAGAAAACGGCCTGCTTGCCTATATCGGAACCCGCCTTGATACAGAAGAAACCGGTGTAACGCTGCGTGAAGTGCTGCTCGACAGCAAACTGGTATTCAGCAAACCGCAGGATCGCCTGTTTGCCGGTCAGATTGACCGTATGGACCGCTTTGCGCTGCGCTATCGCGCGCGTAAATTTCAGAGCGAGCAGTACCGTATGCCATGGAGTGGTTTGCGTGGTCAACGTACCAGCCTTATCCCCCACCAGCTCAACATTGCCCATGATGTTGGCCGCCGCCATGCTCCTCGCGTTCTGCTGGCTGATGAAGTTGGTTTAGGTAAAACCATTGAAGCCGGGATGATATTGCATCAACAGCTACTTTCCGGCGCTGCAGAACGCGTGCTAATCATCGTCCCGGAGACGCTACAGCACCAGTGGCTGGTCGAAATGCTGCGCCGTTTCAACCTGCGCTTTGCGCTGTTCGATGATGAGCGTTATGCAGAGGCGCAGCACGACGCCTACAACCCGTTTGAAACCGAACAGTTGGTTATCTGTTCGCTGGACTTTGCCCGTCGCAGTAAACAGCGTCTGGAGCACCTGTGTGACGCCGAATGGGATCTGCTGATCGTCGATGAAGCCCACCACCTGGTGTGGAGCGAAGACGCGCCCAGCCGTGAATATATGGCCGTTGAACAACTGGCAGAGCGCGTGCCGGGTATCCTGTTGCTGACCGCAACGCCTGAACAGCTGGGCCTGGAAAGCCACTTTGCGCGCCTGCGCCTGCTGGATCCAAACCGTTTCCACGATTTCGCCCAGTTTGTTGAAGAACAGAAAAACTACCGTCCGGTCGCCGACGCCGTCGCCATGCTGCTGGCTGGCAACAAGCTGAGCAACAATGAGCTGAACATGTTAGGCGACATGATTGGCGAACAGGATATTGAGCCGTTATTGCAGGCGGCAAACAGCGACAGCGAAGACGCCCAGAGCGCACGTCAGGAGCTGGTTTCGATGCTGATGGACCGCCACGGCACCAGCCGCGTGCTGTTCCGTAATACCCGTAACGGTGTGAAAGGCTTTCCGAAACGCGAACTGCATACCATCAAATTACCGTTGCCAACCCAATACCAGACGGCGATTAAAGTCTCCGGCATTATGGGCGCGCGTAAGAGTGCGGAAGACCGGGCGCGCGACATGCTCTACCCGGAACAGATTTATCAGGAGTTCGAAGGCGACACCGGCACCTGGTGGAACTTTGACCCACGCGTGGAATGGCTGATGGGCTACCTGACCAGCCACCGCTCGCAAAAAGTACTGGTCATCTGCGCGAAAGCCACCACCGCGCTTCAACTGGAGCAGGTACTGCGCGAGCGTGAAGGTATCCGCGCCGCCGTGTTCCATGAAGGGATGTCGATCATTGAACGTGACCGCGCGGCGGCCTGGTTTAGCGAAGAAGATAGTGGCGCCCAGGTGATGCTGTGCTCTGAAATCGGCTCCGAGGGGCGTAACTTCCAGTTCGCCAGCAATCTGGTGATGTTTGATCTGCCGTTCAACCCGGACCTGCTGGAACAGCGTATTGGTCGTCTGGACCGTATTGGTCAGGCGCATGATATCCAGATCCACGTTCCATACCTGGAAAAAACCGCGCAATCCGTGCTGGTGCGCTGGTACCACGAAGGTCTGGATGCGTTCGAACACACCTGTCCGACCGGACGCACCATCTATGACACAGTCTATAACAATCTGATCGGCTACCTGGCTGAGCCAGAAAACACCGATGGCTTTGACGATCTGATCAAGACCTGCCGCGAACAGCATGACGCGCTGAAAGCACAGCTGGAGCAAGGGCGCGATCGCCTGCTGGAGATCCATTCGAACGGCGGCGAAAAAGCTCAGCGGCTTGCTGAAAGTATTGAAGAGCAGGACGACGATACCAGTCTGATCGCCTTCGCGATGAACCTGTTTGATATCGTTGGTATTAATCAGGATGACCGTGGCGACAATTTGATCGTGCTGACACCGTCCGATCATATGCTGGTGCCAGATTTCCCTGGACTGCCGGAAGATGGCTGCACCATTACGTTTGAGCGCGATGTCGCTCTGTCGCGTGAAGACGCGCAGTTTATTACCTGGGAGCATCCGCTGATCCGCAATGGTCTGGATCTGATCCTCTCCGGCGACACCGGAAGCAGCACAATTTCGTTGTTGAAAAACAAAGCGTTACCGGTCGGTACTCTGCTGGTTGAACTGGTCTACGTTGTGGAAGCGCAAGCGCCGAAACAGCTGCAGTTAAACCGTTTCCTGCCGCCAACGCCGGTACGTATGCTGCTGGACAAAAACGGCAATAACCTTGCCGCGCAGGTTGAATTCGAAACCTTTAACCGTCAGCTCAGCGCCGTTAACCGCCATACCGGTAGCAAACTGGTCAACGCCGTCCAGCAGGATGTTCATGCCATTCTGCAGCTCGGCGAAGCGCAGGTGGAAAAATCGGCCCGCGCGTTGATCGACGCGGCGCGTAAAGAAGCGGACGAGAAGCTGACGGCAGAACTCTCCCGTCTGGAAGCGCTGCGCGCCGTTAACCCGAATATCCGTGATGACGAACTCAGCGCAATTGAAAGCAACCGTCAACAGGTGATGGAAAGCCTGGATCAGGCAGGCTGGCGTCTGGATGCCCTGCGCCTGATCGTCGTGACGCATCAGTAACGGAGCCATACATGGGGATGGAAAACTATAATCCGCCGCAGGAACCCTGGCTGGTTATCCTGTATCAGGATGAGCACATTATGGTGGTCAACAAGCCGAGCGGCTTGTTGTCCGTGCCGGGCCGTCTGGATGAGCACAAAGACAGCGTGATGACGCGCATTCAGCGCGATTATCCGCAGGCTGAATCCGTACATCGTCTGGATATGGCCACCAGCGGCGTGATTGTAGTGGCGCTAACGAAAGCGGCAGAGCGCGAACTAAAGCGCCAGTTTCGCGAACGTGAGCCGAAGAAACAGTATGTTGCGCGCGTGTGGGGGCATCCCGCTCCTGCCGAGGGACTGGTTGATTTACCGCTGATTTGCGACTGGCCGAACCGGCCAAAGCAGAAAGTGTGTTATGAGACCGGAAAATCGGCGCAGACCGAGTATGAGGTGGTGGAGTTCGCGGCGGATAATACCGCCCGGGTTGTGCTCAAACCCATTACCGGACGCTCCCACCAGCTGCGTGTGCATATGCTGGCATTAGGGCATCCGATCCTGGGCGACCGCTTCTACGCCCCGCCACAAGCCCTGGCGTTAGCACCGCGCCTGCTGCTGCACGCAGAGATGTTAACCATCACGCATCCCGAATACGGCAACAGTATGACGTTTAAAGTCCCGGCGGATTTTTAAATTCTGAGCCAATTTATGCCGGGGGCGCTTCGCTTGCCCGGCCTACATTCATTAACGTAGGTCGGATAAGGCGCTAGCCGCATCCGGCAATTCAATCACTTGAATCCTTTTTGATCCTTAATCAGCTCGTACGCCTTCTGAATTTCCTGCGCTTTTTGCTTCGCCATTTCCATCATTTCTGGCGGCAGGCCTTTCGCAACCAGTTTGTCCGGATGGTGCTCGCTCATCAGCTTACGGTATGCGCGCTTAATGGTGGTCACATCATCGGTCGCTTTCACTCCCAGTACATTACAGGCATCTTCCAGCGTCGGGCCGCGTTGCGCTTGCTGCCAACCGCCGCCACCGGACTGCTGTTGATACCCGCCGCCAAACTGCGCGCCGCCCTGCATCATGCGCAGGAACTGATCAAATTGGGTACGTGAGATCCCCAACTCTTCAGCAATCACATACAGCACTTCACGCTCGTTAGGATGCAACGACCCATCGGCAAATGCCGCCTGGATCTGAATCTCCAGAAACATGCGGATCAGATCGAATCGACCAAAACAGACGCTGCGAAACTGACGCATCTTTTCACGTAATGGGTAATTGTCTGATTTTCCCACCCGGAAGGCGTGTTGCGCGGCGGTGCGCGAATCTCCGTGCAAATTCATCCGATCCATCAATTGGCTGGCGATATGAATATCGGCTTCCGTGACGCGACCTTTGGATTTGGTCAGATGCCCCATCACCTCAAAGGTGGTGGCAAAAAACAGCGCCTGGCGTTCACGTTGGTTGGCAAACCACGCCATTTTGCGCATGCGGGCTTTGTCGAACATGTGGCCAACTAACAGGCCCAGAACCACACCCCAGAAGCCGCCGCCCATCATTAAGGCCACGGCTACACCAATTATCTTTCCCCAATACTGCATAGACTCCCCAAACCTTTATGCTCTCAGCCAGGCTATGTCCCACAATATAAGGTGCTTTTACCGATTTGCGGCTGCGGTCAATTGTGGGACATCGCCTATAATTTGCATTATCATACCTGTCATTCAATGCCGTGCCTAACACCACAAACGCTATACCCGTTGGATTTCGAGTTGCAGCAAGGCGGCAACGTAGTGAGTCCCCTGTAGCTTACTCATGTAAGTGACTGGGGTGAACGAGGAAGACAACGACGATGCAGCTTGAAAGGTGGCGGGTATAAAATGGGCAGGATTAATACTAGCGAAGTGAAGATGAGATAAGTTAGGCTGTGACCGTTTGTCACGCGCGACGCTACTGATGATGGAACAATAAATACAACGTATGAAAAAACGTATTCCCACTCTTCTGGCCACCATGATTGCCAGCGCCCTCTATAGCCATCAGGGCCTGGCAGCCGATCTCGCCTCACAGTGTATGCTGGGCGTGCCAAGCTATGACCGTCCTCTGGTACAGGGCGAGACCAATGAATTACCCGTCACCATCAATGCCGACAACGCCAAAGGGAATTACCCGGATGACGCGGTGTTTACCGGCAACGTGGACATCGCACAGGGTAATAGCCGCCTGCAGGCAGACGAAGTGCAGCTTCACCAGAAGCAAGCCGATGGCCAGCCGGAGCCAGTACGTACCGTCGATGCGCTGGGCAATGTCCATTATGATGATAATCAGGTTATTCTGAAGGGGCCGAAGGGTTGGTCTAACCTGAATACCAAAGATACCAACATCTGGGAAGGTGATTACCAGATGGTAGGCCGTCAGGGGCGCGGAAAAGCCGACCTGATGAAGCAGCGTGGGGAAAACCGCTATACCATTCTGGAAAACGGTAGCTTCACCTCCTGTCTGCCAGGTTCCGATACCTGGAGCGTTGTCGGTAGCGAAGTCATTCATGACCGTGAAGAACAGGTCGCGGAGATCTGGAACGCCCGCTTTAAACTGGGTCCGGTTCCGATCTTTTACAGTCCTTATTTACAGTTGCCCGTTGGTGATAAGCGCCGTTCCGGTTTCCTGATCCCGAACGCAAAATATTCTACCAAGAACTATTTTGAGTTCTACCTGCCGTACTACTGGAACATTGCGCCCAATATGGACGCCACTATCACGCCGCATTATATGCACCGTCGTGGCGGGATCATGTGGGAGAACGAATTCCGCTACCTCACTCAGGCTGGTGCGGGCCTGATGGAGTTCGATTATCTGAACTCCGATAAAGTGTACGAGGATGAACATCCGAAAGATGACAATTCACGTCGCTGGCTGTTTTACTGGCAACACGCCGGTGTAATGGACCAGGTGTGGCGTTTCAACGTCGACTACACCAAAGTCAGCGACTCCAGCTACTTTAATGATTTCGATAACAAATACGGTTCCAGTACCGACGGCTACGCCACGCAAAAATTCAGCGTTGGCTACGCGGTACAGAACTTTGACGCCACGGTTTCGACCAAGCAGTTCCAGGTCTTTGACGATCAGAATACAAGTAGTTATTCCGCTGAGCCGCAGTTAGATGTCAACTTCTACCAAAATGACGTTGGTCCGTTTGATACCCGCATTTATGGCCAGGCGGTGCATTTCGTTAACACCAATGACGACATGCCGGAAGCCACACGTGTTCACCTGGAACCGACTATCAACCTGCCGTTATCGAATAACTGGGGAAGTATCAATACCGAAGCGAAACTGCTGGCAACGCACTATCAGCAGACCAACCTGGATTGGTACAACAATAACCCGAGTAACGTTAACAAGCTCGATGATTCAGCCAACCGCGTCATGCCGCAGTTTAAAGTTGATGGCAAGATGGTGTTCGAGCGTGACATGCAAATGCTGGCGCCGGGTTATACCCAGACGCTGGAGCCACGCGCTCAGTACCTGTACGTCCCGTATCGCGACCAAAGTCATATCTATAACTATGACTCGTCCCTGCTGCAAGCTGACTATAGCGGCCTGTTCCGTGACCGTACCTATGGCGGCCTGGACCGTATCGCTTCCGCCAACCAGGTGACGACCGGGGTCACATCTCGCGTTTATGATGACGCAGCCGTTGAACGTTTTAATATTTCTGTGGGTCAAATCTACTATTTCACCGAGTCTCGCACCGGCGATGACAACATTAAATGGGAGAATGACGACAAAACAGGTTCACTGGTATGGGCGGGCGACACCTACTGGCGCATCTCCGATCGTTGGGGTTTACGCAGTGGGATCCAGTACGACACGCGTCTGGACAGCGTCGCAACCAGCAGCAGCAGTATCGAATACCGTCGCGACGAAAACCGTATGCTGCAGCTGAACTACCGTTACGCCAGTTCGGAGTATATCCAGGCCACTCTGCCGTCTTACTACTCCACGGCAGAGCAGTATAAAAACGGGATTTCGCAGGTGGGCGCAGTGGCAAGCTTCCCGATCGCCGATCGCTGGTCGATTGTCGGAGCTTACTACTTCGACACCAACGTGAACAAAGAAGCGGACTCCATGCTGGGCCTACAGTACAACTCCTGCTGTTACGCCATTCGCTTCGGCTACGAACGTAAGCTGAACGGTTGGGATGACACTCAGAAACATGCAGTTTATGACAACACGATCGGCTTTAATATCGAACTGCGCGGCCTGAGCTCCAACTACGGTCTCGGCACCAACCAAATGTTGCGTTCGAACATTTTGCCGTATCAAAGCTCTTTATGATCTGATTGATTTACAACGTAATCCGCATTGCGGTTAATTGAAATGGAAAAAGTATGAAGAACTGGAAAACGCTGCTTCTCGGTATCGCCATGATCGCGAATACCAGTTTCGCTGCCCCACAGGTAGTCGATAAAGTCGCAGCCGTCGTCAATAACGGCGTCGTTCTGGAAAGCGACGTCGATGGCTTAATGCAGTCAGTAAAACTTAATGCAGGTCAGGCTGGTCAGCAGTTACCGGACGATGCCACGCTGCGTCATCAGATCCTGGAACGTTTGATCATGGATCAAATCCTCCTGCAGATGGGTCAGAAGATGGGTGTGAAAATCTCTGACGAGCAGTTGGATCAGGCTATCGCCAATATCGCCAAGCAGAACAACATGACGCTGGATCAGATGCGCAGCCGTCTGGCACAGGATGGCTTAAGTTATTCGACCTATCGTAGCCAGATCCGCAAAGAGATGACCATCTCTGAAGTGCGTAACAACGAAGTTCGCCGTCGCGTCACTATCCTGCCTCAGGAAGTGGATGCCCTGGCACAGCAGGTCGGCAACCAGAACGATGCCAGCACCGAGCTGAACCTGAGCCACATTCTGATCCCATTACCGGAAAACCCAACTTCCGACCAGGTCAACGCGGCTGAAAGCCAGGCGCGCTCGGTTGTTGATGAAGCGCGTAACGGTAGCGATTTCGGCAAACTGGCCATCACTTATTCAGCCGACCAACAGGCGCTGAAAGGCGGCCAGATGGGTTGGGGACGTATTCAGGAGCTGCCGGGTATCTTCGCCCAGGCGTTAAGTACCGCGAAAAAAGGCGATATCATCGGCCCAATTCGTTCAGGTGTCGGCTTCCACATCCTGAAAGTGAACGACATGCGTGGCCAAAGCCAGAGCATCTCCGTGACTGAAGTTCACGCCCGCCACATTCTGCTTAAGCCGTCGCCGATCATGACCGATCAACAGGCGCGTCTGAAGCTGGAACAAATCGCGGCAGATATTAAGAGCGGTAAAACTACCTTCGCGGCAGCGGCTAAAGAGTTTTCTCAGGATCCCGGTTCTGCTAACCAGGGCGGCGATCTGGGCTGGGCTGCAGCGGATATTTTTGACCCTGCTTTCCGCGATGCGCTGACCAAACTTAATAAAGGCCAGATGAGCGCCCCGGTGCACTCCTCTTTCGGTTGGCATTTGATCGAACTGCTGGACACGCGTAACGTTGATAAAACTGACGCGGCGCAGAAAGACAGAGCTTACCGTATGCTGATGAACCGTAAATTCTCGGAAGAAGCAGCAACCTGGATGCAGGAACAGCGCGCCAGCGCCTACGTTAAAGTTCTGAGCAACTAATGACTCGTACTCAACGCGTTGTTATCACTCCCGGCGAACCCGCCGGGATTGGCCCGGACCTGGTGGTTCAGCTCGCCCAGCGCAAGTGGCCTGTAGAACTCGTTGTCTGTGCGGATGCAGCACTCCTCAGTGACCGGGCAGCGATGCTCGGTTTACCGCTTTCACTCCTCCCATACTCTCCAGATATCCCAGCCAAACCGCAATCAGCAGGCACATTGACGCTGTTACCGATTGCGCTGCGGGCACCTGTTGTCGCGGGTCAGTTGGCGGTAGAGAACGGGCAATATGTAGTGGATACGCTGGCTCGCGCCTGCGATGGTTGTCTGCAAGGTGAGTTTGCGGCGCTGATCACCGGTCCGGTTCACAAGGGTGTAATCAATGACGCAGGCGTCCCGTTTACCGGGCATACCGAGTTTTTTGAAGAGCGCTCACAGGCAAAGAAAGTCGTCATGATGCTGGCGACGGAAGAGCTGCGCGTTGCCCTGGCAACCACGCATTTGCCGCTCAGAGCCGTTGCCGATGCTATTACGCCCGGCCTGCTTCAGGAAGTGATCGGCATTTTGCATCATGATTTGCGCACCAAGTTCGGCATTGCCGATCCGCATATCCTGGTGTGCGGTTTAAACCCGCATGCTGGTGAAGGCGGTCATATGGGAACGGAAGAGATAGACACCCTCATTCCGGTACTCGATGAACTGCGTGCGCAAGGGATGAAATTAAACGGTCCGCTGCCCGCAGATACGCTGTTTCAGCCCAAATATCTCGACCACGCGGATGCCGTGCTGGCAATGTACCACGATCAGGGTCTCCCCGTGCTAAAATACCAGGGATTTGGTCGCGGTGTGAATATCACGCTGGGCCTGCCCTTTATTCGCACATCCGTCGATCACGGCACCGCACTTGAACTTGCGGGTCGTGGGCAAGCAGATGTCGGCAGTTTTATTACGGCGCTTAATCTCGCCATCAAAATGATTGTTAATACTAATGAATAATCGAGTCCATCAGGGCCACTTAGCCCGTAAACGTTTCGGGCAAAACTTCCTCAACGATCAATTTGTGATCGAAAGTATTGTCTCTGCTATCAACCCGCAGAAAGGTCAGGCTATGGTCGAAATCGGCCCGGGCCTGGCAGCATTGACCGAACCCGTTGGCGAACGCCTGGACAAGCTCACGGTCATTGAGCTGGACCGCGATCTCGCCGCGCGCCTGCAAACACACCCGTTTTTAGGGCCAAAGCTGACGATTTATCAGCAAGATGCCATGACTATGAACTTTGGCGAACTGGCACAAACGATGGGTCAGCCGCTGCGCGTATTCGGCAACCTGCCGTACAACATCTCCACGCCGCTGATGTTCCATCTTTTTACCTATACTGATGCCATTGCCGACATGCATTTCATGTTGCAAAAAGAGGTGGTCAATCGTCTGGTTGCAGGGCCAAACAGTAAAGCGTATGGTCGATTAAGCGTCATGGCGCAGTATTACTGCAATGTGATCCCGGTACTTGAAGTGCCGCCATCTGCATTTACGCCTGCGCCTAAAGTCGATTCCGCCGTAGTGCGTCTGGTCCCTCACGCGACAATGCCGTACCCGGTTAAAGATGTCCGTGTGCTGAGCCGTATTACCACCGAAGCGTTTAATCAGCGCCGTAAAACGGTGCGTAACAGCCTCGGTAACCTGTTTAGCGTTGAAGTACTGACAGAGCTGGGCATTGATCCGGCGATGCGAGCGGAAAATATCTCTGTCGCGCAATACTGCCGGATGGCTAACTATCTGTCAGAAAACGCGCCATCGAAGGAGAGTTAAACATGATCAATTCGCCCCGAGTGTGCATTCAGGTACAAAGCGTCTACATTGAGGCGCAATCCTCACCTGATGATGAACGTTACGTTTTTGCTTATACCGTGACTATCCGCAATTTGGGGCGAGCGCCTGTGCAGCTGTTGGGGCGTTATTGGCTGATCACCAATGGTCATGGTCGCGAAACCGAAGTTCAGGGCGAAGGTGTGGTTGGCGTTCAGCCCCACATCGAACCTGGCGAAGAGTACCAGTACACCAGCGGTGCAGTGATTGAAACGCCGCTGGGCACCATGCAGGGTCATTACGAAATGATTGATGAGCAAGGAATCGCCTTTACCATCGACATTCCCGTGTTCCGACTCGCCGTTCCTACACTCATTCATTAAAACAATAGCTATGGCAACATACCTCATTGGCGACGTTCACGGTTGTTACGATGAACTGGTAGCCTTGCTGCACCAGGTAGACTTTAATCCAGAACAAGACACCTTATGGCTCACCGGCGATCTGGTCGCCCGTGGGCCAGGGTCGTTAGACGTTTTACGCTACGTTAAATCGCTGGGCGACAGCGTACGGTTAGTCCTCGGCAATCACGATTTACACCTGCTGGCCGTGTTTGCCGGCATCAGTCGGAATAAACCAAAAGATCGGCTTACGCCGCTGCTTGAAGCACCGGATGCTGATGCATTGCTTAACTGGCTCCGCCGCCAGCCGCTGTTGCAGGTAGATGAAGAGAAGAAACTGGTGATGGCGCACGCAGGGATTACCCCACAGTGGGACCTGCAGACGGCGAAGGACTGTGCTCGCGATGTTGAAGCCGTATTGTCGAGCGATTCGTATCCCTTCTTCCTGGATGCGATGTATGGCGACATGCCAAACAACTGGACCCCGGAACTGACCGGTCTGGCCCGCCTGCGTTTTATTACCAATGCGTTTACCCGCATGCGTTACTGCTTTCCCAATGGTCAGTTGGATATGTACAGCAAAGAGTCGCCAGAAGATGCGCCAGCCCCGCTGAAGCCGTGGTTTGCCATTCCAGGCCCTGTCAGTGAAGCCTATAGCATTGCTTTCGGGCACTGGGCATCGCTGGAGGGCAAAGGCACGCCAGAAGGTATTTACGCGCTGGATACGGGGTGTTGCTGGGGAGGCGATCTCACCTGTCTGCGTTGGGAAGACAAACAGTACTTCGTGCAGCCATCAAATCGCCATTTGAATCTGGATCCCGGCGAGGCGGTCAACGCCTGATAGTCGTCTGCCGGATGCGGTGCTCGCACCTTATCCGGCCTACGAATCTGCCATCAGGCACCCAAATTAACGACGCTCCAGAATCTCGAAGCAATAGCTGTGGGAGTTTTGCGCGTCGGCATCGTGGAATTCACTGAACACCGATTCCCAGTCATCCGGTTCGTAGTCCGGGAAATGCGTATCCCCTTCAACTTCCGCATCGATGTGCGTCAGATACAGTTTCTGCGCTTTCGGCAGGAACTGCTCATACACACGTCCACCGCCAATCACCATAATTTCAGGTTCATCGCCGCAGGCCGCAATCGCTTCATCAACAGACTTCACCCACTGCACGCGATCGTCGGTGCCTGGCTTGCTGCTGATGACGATATTTTTACGCCCAGGCAACGGTCGCCCGATGGATTCCCAGGTGTGGCGTCCCATGACAACCGGCTTATTTAAGGTATTACGTTTAAACCAGGCGAGATCGGCAGGTAGGTTCCACGGCATGGCGTTTTCCATACCGATGACGCGATCTACCGCTAACGCCGCAATCAGACTGATCATTGAATGTTTCCCGGATACAAAAAAATTGTCGCCACTATACGGAAAGCGCAATCTTTCGTCGACTGGCGGAAAGAGGATGAGCATGAAAATTTTCCGTTCTGCTGGCGAACCGACCTATTTAAGGTGGTACGCCAGCATTACAGTAGTTCAAAAACAGCCAATTAGCAGTAAAGTTTGCAGAACATCACATTTTTTACCCTATGCTGACGGTTTCACTTCCGGCTCATCGGCGACGTCGCCCGTATGCTTACCTTCATCCGTGCCTTGCCAGCCATGGCGTTGAATCAACGATAAGTGCTGACGATCTTCCGCAATAATTTCACTCAGCATTGCGCTGGTGCGTTTATAAACGGCCGCGCGGGAAGTCGCGTCATTTTCCCCTTTCACCATCTCCTCTACCATCATGGTATTGAATCGGCGGAATACGTCAGCCCGCTCACGTGCCTCATAGCGCCCTAGCCCGAGACCTTCCAGCGCCAGACGTCCGGTCTTCAGTGCACCTTCAAAGGTTTCACGTTCCGGCATATCCACGCCCGCCTGGCGCAGCCGGATGTAATGATCCACGTCGCGCGCACGGGCAATAATTTGCAGATGCGGGAAATGCTCCTTCACCATTTCGGTCAGTTGCAGGCTGGTTTGCGGATCGTCAATAGCGTTAATAATGACTTCGGCTTTAACCGCCCCGGCAGACTCGAGCAGATCCATCCGGGTCGCATCGCCATAGAATACCTTCATGCCGAATTTACGCAGCGTTTCGATATGGTCCGGGTCATGATCAAGAACCACCATTTTGACCCCACTCGACAGCAACAGACGACCGGTTATCTGGCCAAAACGCCCGAACCCGGCGATGATCACCCGCGGCTGTTCCTCGTCAATTTCATCGGCCTCCCGCTCTTCACCGGTCGCCGATTTTTCCAGACGCGTCAAAATCACCAGTAAAATCGGCGTGGCCGCCATCGACAGCGCCACCGCCAGCGTGAGAGATTTCGCCCAGTCAGGGTCAAGCACGTTTGCCATTTGCGCCGCGCCAAACACCACGAAAGCAAACTCACTGCCCTGCCCTAATAAAACGGCAAACCATCTGCGCTGCTTGTTCGGTACCTGTAAGGGTTTCGCTATCAGCCACAGCATGACGGTTTTGATAACCAGGAAACCGACCAGCAGGATGATAATACGCAAGGGATTATCAATCAGCGTACCAAAGTCGATAGACATCCCCACGCCGATAAAGAACAGTCCCAGCAACAACCCTTTAAACGGCTCAATATCGCTTTCCAGCGCGTGGCGATACTCAGAGCTCGCCAGCAGCACACCGGCCAGGAATGCCCCCATCGCCATCGACAGTCCAACCTCTTCCAACAGCAGACCGAAGCCAAACACGAGGAACAGCGCAACGGCACTGAACACTTCCCGCAGGCCCGAGCGGGCGACAAAACGTAAGGCCGGACGTGTCACATAACGCCCCAACACCACCACCAATACCAGCGCGCCCGCCACCTTAAGGGCAGACAATGCAAACGCCCCAAGCGTTGTTGATGCGCCGCTCGCCGCCAGTAATGGGATCATCGCGACCAGTGGAATAGCGGCGATATCCTGGAACAGCAGCACGGCAAATGCGCTACGCCCTAGTTGCGACACCATCAGGTTACGTTCATTCATCGCCTGCATAGCGATGGCCGTGGAGGAAAGCGCCAGCGTCATGCCGATCAGTTCCGCTACCTGCCAGCGCAGGCCAAGGAACATACAGAACAAACCAATCAGACCGCCGCAAACCACCATCTGTAGCGCGCCGCCGCCGAACACCGAGGCTCTCAGTTTCCACAAACGTTGCGGATCCAGCTCCAGGCCGATAACAAACAGCATCAGCACCACGCCAATTTCCGCAAAATGCAGGATTGATTCGGCGTCCGTCACCAGCCTCAGACCCCAGGGTCCGATAATACATCCGGCGATAAGATACCCCAGCACCGACCCCAGCCCCAGCCGCACGGCGATGGGGACAATCAGTGCCGCCGAGCCGAGATAAATCAGCGCCTGTATCAGCGTATGGCTATCCATGATGAACCTCCTGCCACTCCAGCAGACGTTGTTTGTAATGACGCGCCTGCGCCTGCAGGGTTTCATCATCGCAGATAAACGTACAGTGCATCGCAAACGGCGGCAGCCATTTGAGGCCACAATAAAGCGCCGTTGCCTGTAAGGGCTGGGAGAGCACATCAAATCCAGGATGGGAGCCAATATCAAAGTGGTTTTCACCGCCGCCGGTGGTCACTGCCCATAGCAAATGCTTGCCGTGGAGCGCAGTTCCACCGTGACCGTACGCCCAACCGTGCGAAAGGACCTTATCCATCCACAGCTTGAGTAACGGAGGTGTGCTATACCATTGCATCGGATGCTGCCAGATGATCAAATCAGCGCGCGACAGCGCATCCTGTTCAGCGGCAATATCGATATTGAAGTCGGGGTAGAGCTGGTAGAGCGAGCGGATCTCCACGCCCTCCAGCGTCCTTGCCTGTTCAAGCATCCGCTTATTCGCATGCGAGTGCTGCGGATAGGGATGCGCATAAATGATGAGGATCATGATTAGCCTGTTTCACTGCATTATTGTAATAACAGTGAGTTTAGTCAGTTAATCCACAGGCTAACAGTCAATATTATTGAGTAGATAAATGGAAAAATCTGAGTTAGTTGTCCAGCTCGCTCATATCTTTAACCTGATCGCGGTTAATCTGTTCCGTCTTACCCGTTTGCGCATTTTTGTACGATACCAGGCCGGTATCATCATCGACTTGCGGTTTGCCGTCAGTGACGATTGTTTTGCCATCGGTGGTTTTAACCGCCTGGTTTGAGGAACAACCGGCTACGGTAAACAGTGCTGCTGCGGTAAAAATAGACGTGATCAGGATATGTTTTTGCATGGTGTTCTCCCTGCTTTTCAGTTGTTTTCAGTAAAATACCCAATTAACTGTAGGCTAACTGACTGAGTTGCAGGAAAAATACAGAACACTCCTAATAGCCTGTCCTGGTCACGGGCTTACTGCGAATCGTCATTTGACTGGTTTGCGCCAGCGTCAGCCCCCGCGTTTCCGGCGCGAAAGCAATCGACACCAGCAGGCCAATCAGCGAAATTCCCGCCCCCATCAGCATGACATTACTGATGCCGTATTTGCTAATGAATACCGGCAGGGCCCAGGTTGAAACAATAGTACCAATGCGGCTTAACGACATTATCACCCCGACGGCAGACGCGCGAATATCGGTAGGAAACAGTTCGTTCGGGTATAGCCACTGCAGGTTTCCTGGTCCCCCCGAGAAAAACGCGTATACGGCAAACGCCAGCACTACCAGCCACGCCCCCATATCAGGGATTAACCCCAGCACGGCCAGCGCCAGCGTCATCATAATAAAGCTGCCAATCAACAGCGGTCGGCGGCCCGCGCTATTGAGCCAGAACATGGGAGGAATGCACCCCAACATAAAGCACAGGCTTATCACCACATTGCCCAACGCGGCGCTTTTCCCGGCACCAAGCCCCAGCAGCCCAACAATCTGCGGACCGAAGGTATAGATGGCGAACATCGGGATCACCTGACAGGTCCAGATAACGGCGACAAACAGGACAAACGGGAAATGACGGCGATTAAACAGCTGTAAGAAGCGCGTCTCCTGCGGCGCTTCTTCGTCGAACACCACCGGTTCGCCGAACAGTTTGATCATCATCTCCTCGCACTCTTTCACCCGCCCTTTACGCAGCAGCCAGCGCGGGGATTCAGGAAGATCGAAACGTCCAATCAGGATCAAAATGCAAGGGATCACCGCGCTGCCCAACATCCAGCGCCATCCACCCTCAACATCATACAAACAGTAACCGACCAGGTCGGCACAGGTGGCGCCGACATACCACATCGCAGCGATAAAACCGATGGAAAAAGCGCGCTGGCGGGTATTGGAGAACTCGGTAATCATCGAGGTAGCGATCGGGTAATCAGCACCAATCACAATGCCGATTAGCACGCGCATCACCAACAGCTCAACGGGCGAGGAGACAAACATGGTTGCCGCCGATATCACGCCAATGGCGATAATATCGATGATGAACATTTTGCGCCGCCCGACCTTATCGGAAATGTAGCCAAACAGCGACGTCCCCACAAACAGACCAGCGAGCGTGCCAGCGCCCAGCAGACCAATCCACTGTGCGTCCAGTTTCAATGCTGGCGTGAGCTGTTCCAGCGCCACGCCAATCATCACCAGCACATAACCATCCAGAAACGGCCCACCGCTTCCCCACAGCATTATCCGGCGGTGAATAGTGGTAAATTTGATGTCATCAAAGTTCCTGGGCTGCTGCATAGCGACTTCCTGTTTCAACACGGGCAAAGCGTCATCTGTAGGCCGGATAAGGCGTTTACGCCGCCATCCGGCATTGGCGCCACATGATTGCCGGATGACGATGCTACCGCATCTTATCCGGCCTACGGGGGCACAACCTCGTACTTATTAGCCGTAGCGAAATTCCACGCCAAAGGTTCCGCGCGGGTATTCCCACTTTTCCAGCGCGGTATCAAGTCCGAGAATGCGGCACGTTCCGCACTCCAGGCACCCGGCGTAATCAAAACGCACACTGCCGTCGTCCTGCTTTTTATACAGTCCAGCCGGACAGGCCTTAATCAGCACTTCCAGCGCCTGTTTATCAGGTTCGGTTTTGAGAATGATATGCGGGCTGTCTTCATCCACATTGAACTTATTGACGCCCAGTTTGACGTCCACATTGACGGGAGATGTCATAATACGGTCACTCCTTTCAGGCCATCTTTCATCAGGTTGATGAAGCCCACTTTCTTCGCATGGCGCAGGATTTTTTTGCGCATTGGCACCGGAGCGGAACCATCCACGGTGAACAGGTCGCGCGCGATACTGACCGCCATTTCAGGATAGGCGGTAAACATGCGTGGGTTATCAAGGAAAGCGGGAAGCTTCTGATACATGCGCATATCGCGCATCGGACCCTCGTCGAGATGCTGACGATATTCGCCCAACGACTGCTTGCTAAAATCATCGCGCTTCATTGCGGAGAGCACCGTTTTCGCCGCCGCTTCGCCTGCGGATATGGCGAGATCCATACCGCGGATGGTAAAGCCGAGGTTCATACACATTCCGGCAGCATCACCGGCAATCAGGACGCCGTCACCCACCAGTTCTGGCTGCATATTGATACCGGCTTCCGGAACAACATGCGCGGCATATTCCACCAGCTTGCCACCGGCGATCAGCGGGGCTACTGCCGGATGCTGTTTGAAATCTTCCAGCATTTGCGGGACCGATTTTTTCGCGTCTTTCAGATGATGAAGGCCGCAGACCAGTCCCAGAGAAAGGGTCGTTTCATTCGTATAAAGAAAGCCACCGCCCATCAATCCATCGGTTGGCGAACCGGCAAACAGGCAGGCTGCGCCTTCGTTCCCCTGTAACTGGAAACGATCTTCAATTACCGATTTTGGCAGTTCGATCAGCTCTTTTACGCCGACGGCAACATGCGATGCCTCCACGCGCTTTGCCATACCCAGCTTTTCAGCCAGCAGAGAATTCACCCCGTCGGCGAGGATCACCACTTTAGCTTCCAGAATATCGCCGTCGGCTTCCACGCCCACGACTTTACCCTCGCGCTGCACAACGTTATCCACGCGAATACCGGTGATGAGCTGAGCGCCCGCCTCTTCGGCCTGCTCCATCAGCCAGGCGTCAAATTTACTGCGTAAGACGGAATAAGAAACCTGCGACGATGCGACCTCTTCACCATTGCAGTAATCGATGGTCATCGCCCCTTTGTCGGTCATAAAGGCGAGTTTTTCGTGGGTGATGATGCGTTCAATGGGAGCCTGCTCAGCAAAACCGGGAATGATGCGCTCCAGGCTATGCGCATACATGCGCCCACCGGTGACATTCTTCGCGCCAGCAGAATTGCCGCGCTCGATAACCAGCACCTGTGCACCTTCCCGAGCCAGCACCAGCGCCGCGACCGAACCCGCCAGACCTGCACCCACGATGATGGCATCAAAGATATCTTCGGACATACGTACTCCTGTCAGCGGCAGGATACCTTCGCATCCTGCCCGAATGGTTTAACGCGCTAAGGCAGCCGTCAGCGCAGGCAGGATCTTCAGCGCATCGCCAACGATGCCATAATCTGCATACTGGAAAATCGGCGCATTTTTGTCTTTGTTGATGGCGAAAATCGTCTGTGCGCCGTTGGCGCCGACCATATGTTGGATCTGCCCGGAGATCCCCACGGCCAGATACAGTTCAGGCTTAAGCATCAGGTTGGAGATGCCGACGTAGCGTTCATGCTCCATCCACTTCTCGTTTTCCGCCACCGGACGGGAACAGGCCAGCTCAGCGCCAATCGTCTGGCACAGCGCTTCTGCCAGCGAGATATTTTCTTTACTGCCGATACCGCGCCCCACGCTGACCACCAGACGGGCTTTGTCGAGATCGACGCTGTTGCTCTGACGCGCCTGAGTGGCTGTACGCGTCACGGCAATGGCCGGAGCCTGCCACTGCACGGTGTGCACCTCGCCGCTGCGGGCGGTATCCGGTTGCTGCGCATCAAATGTTCCGCTGCTGAGCGTGATCACGGCAAACGGTGAGGCGATTGTTTCTGCTCCCATCGCCAGGCCGCCGTAGACCATATGTTTGACCGCCGCTTTTCCGTCCTGCACTGCAACTGCGCTGGCGTCATTTGAGACCGCAGCCGACAAGCGAAAGCCCAGCTTTGCCGCTAGCAGCTTGCCCCGACGCGTATTCGGCAGCAGCACCGCGCCGTCCTCGCTGTGCTGACGAATGGTCTCGGCCATCACATCGGCGTAGTCTTCAACCATACGGTCTTCGGGTTTGCCGCTGAGCAGCCAGACATGTTCCGCGCCTAAATGGCATGCCGTCGCGCCGTCCTCATCGCTGAGCACAAACGTGTTAACTTTTTCACCTAAAGCCTGCGCACCATTCATCAGTTCCGGCAGACGAGAAGGGGTATCGCTGAATACCCAGATACTGGAAAATTTGTTCATAACATCCCCTGATAATTAAATGATTTTGCGAAGATTCTCGACAAACGCGGCAATCTGTTCTTCACCGTCGCCTTCAATGACAACGCGCTGACGCTCGCGCTGCTTCGGCGCAGCAACCTGTTGTTCGGAATACGCCTGCGCGCTGTTCAACCCAATGTCTGCAGGCGACCAGACCTGAACCGGTTTTTTCGCTGCGCCAAGGATGGCTTTCATAGAAGGGATTTGTGGGGTGTTGATATCCGTAGAAACTGCGATCACCGCCGGGAGCGGGATGCTTAGCGTTTCAACTTCATCTTCCAGTTCACGCTCTACCGTCAACGTGCTGTCGGTAAGCGAGAGGATTTTACTCACGCCGTTAATCGCCGGAACGTTCAGCGCTTCGCCCACCAGCAGACCAACCTGCTGAGCATAAAGATCGGAAGAACCGTCACCGCAAATAAGCAGATCGAAACCTGACTTTTGCGCCGCGGCAGCCAGCGCGCTGGCCGTTTGTTGCGGCAGCGCCTGCTCGAATTGATCGTCGATAACAACAATCAGTTCATCCGGGCCACGGGAGAGCACATCTTTGCGCCCTTTTGCATTAGTCAGCGCTTTGCCGCCAACGCTCATGGCGACAACCTGGGCCTCTCCTGCCTGTTGTTTCAACTGACAGGCCGTTTCGATCGCATTCAGATCGTATTGGCTGATTTTGCCATCTGCTTTGCTGAAATCGAGAGAACCATCAGCATTATTAATCGCAATATCCTGTTCATCAGGTACGCATTTGTAGCAAGTAATTATCTTCATTGCATCTCCAGAAATCATGAAGGAAACGTATTTATATCGGCGGTGTTAAATACAGATATCACGCTCTTTAATTCGGAAATAAAACATTAATCACCAATATTGAAAATGTCACACATTGAAATTCGTAACTTTCAATAGTGTTACATGCCTCACCAATATTGAAAGAATCATGTCAAACACGAAAATTTTCAATATTGTTTACTGGTTCAACAATATTGAACGCCAGTCACTTAAAAAAGTCAAAAAATCAACACTAACTATATAATTAATAAAGAAAAAACAAGAAAACACCAACAAAATAGCCAGCATAAAAAAGTGTGACCGCGATAACGGAATAGCCGGAAATGAATACCCATTATGAGTTACTCACTGAGGCGCTCCCAGAGGTTAAAAAGTTATCAACAAATCATTAATAATAAATAAACAAACGATCATGCACGGGTACGCTAAATAAATTTCGTTTTCACACTGGAATTCACTTATGAAAAATGAAAAGAGAAAATCGGGAATTGAACCGAAGGTTTTTTTTCCGCCATTAATAATAGTCGGAATACTTTGTTGGCTAACAGTAAGAGATCTGGACGCGGCTAACGTCGTTATTAATGCGGTATTCAGTTATGTCACCAACGTCTGGGGTTGGGCATTTGAATGGTATATGGTCGTCATGCTCTTCGGCTGGTTCTGGTTGGTCTTTGGCCCGTATTCGAAAAAGAAATTAGGCGACGAAAAACCCGAGTTTAGTACCGCCAGCTGGATTTTTATGATGTTCGCTTCCTGTACATCCGCCGCGGTGCTGTTCTGGGGTTCCATCGAGATCTACTACTACATCTCCACCCCGCCGTTTGCCCTCGCCCCTAACTCCACGGGCGCAAAGGAACTGGGCCTGGCGTACAGCCTGTTCCACTGGGGACCTCTGCCGTGGGCAACCTATAGCTTCCTCTCCGTAGCCTTCGCCTACTTCTTCTTTGTGCGCAAGATGGACGTCATCCGCCCCAGCTCCACGCTGGTGCCGCTGGTGGGCGAAAAGCATGCGAAAGGGCTGTTCGGTACGATCGTCGATAACTTCTACCTGGTGGCGCTGATCTTTGCGATGGGTACCAGCCTCGGTCTGGCGACGCCGCTGGTCACCGAGTGTATGCAATGGCTGTTCGGTATTCCGCATACGCTGCAACTCGACGCCATCATCATTACCTGCTGGATCATATTGAACGCTATTTGCGTGGCCTGTGGGCTGCAAAAGGGAGTCAAAATCGCCAGCGACGTGCGTAGCTACCTGAGCTTCCTGATGCTGGGCTGGGTGTTTATCGTCAGCGGCGCCAGCTTCATCATGAACTACTTCACCGACTCGGTCGGCATGCTGCTGATGTATCTGCCGCGCATGCTGTTCTACACCGATGCCATCGGCAAAGGCGGCTTCCCGCAGGGCTGGACCGTCTTCTACTGGGCGTGGTGGGTCATCTACGCCATCCAGATGAGTATCTTCCTGGCGCGTATTTCTCGCGGTCGTACCGTACGTGAACTGTGCTTCGGGATGGTACTGGGCCTGACTGCTTCGACCTGGATCCTGTGGACTGTCCTTGGCAGCAACACGCTGCTGCTGATGGATAAAAACATTCTCAACATCCCGCAGCTGATTGAACAACACGGCGTGGCGCGCGCCATTATCGAAACCTGGGCAGCTTTACCGCTTAGCACCGCCACCATGTGGGGCTTCTTCATCCTCTGCTTCATTGCCACCGTAACGCTGATTAACGCCTGCTCTTACACCCTGGCGATGTCCACCTGTCGCGAAGTTCGCGACGGCGAAGAACCGCCGCTGTTAGTGCGTATCGGCTGGTCCATTCTGGTCGGCATCATCGGTATCGTTCTGTTGGCGCTGGGCGGGCTGAAGCCGATACAGACCGCGATTATCGCCGGAGGATGTCCGCTGTTCTTCGTCAACATCATGGTGACGCTGTCCTTTATTAAAGACGCCAAAGTGCACTGGAAAGACAAGTAATTCTTATTAACCCAATTGATCAAGAGGCTGAAAGATGGATTTCAACTTAAATGACGAGCAGGAACTGTTTGTCGCTGGTATTCGTGAACTGATGGCCAGTGAGAACTGGGAAGCTTATTTTGCCGAGTGCGATCGCGACAGCGTCTACCCTGAGCGTTTTGTAAAAGCGCTGGCGGATATGGGCATTGATAGCCTGTTGATTCCGGAAGAACACGGTGGACTGGAAGCGGGTTTTGTCACCGTCGCCGCCGTCTGGATGGAGCTCGGACGCCTGGGCGCGCCAACCTATGTGCTGTACCAGTTGCCGGGCGGTTTTAACACGTTCCTGCGTGAAGGGACTCAGGAGCAAATCGATAAAATCATGGCGTTCCAGGGAACGGGTAAGCAGATGTGGAACTCTGCCATCACCGAACCGGGAGCGGGATCGGATGTTGGTAGCCTGAAAACCACTTATACACGCAAAAATGGTAAGGTTTATCTTAATGGCAGTAAGTGCTTTATCACCAGCAGCGCCTATACCCCGTACATCGTGGTGATGGCGAGGGATGGCGCATCGCCGGATAAACCTGTTTACACCGAGTGGTTCGTTGACATGAGCAAAGCGGGTATCAAGGTCAACAAGCTGGAGAAACTCGGTCTGCGCATGGACAGCTGCTGTGAAATCACCTTTGACGACGTTGAACTGGACGAGAAAGACATGTTCGGTCGGGAAGGTAATGGCTTCAACCGCGTGAAAGAAGAGTTTGACCATGAACGCTTCCTCGTCGCGCTGACCAACTACGGTACGGCAATGTGCGCTTTTGAAGATGCGGCACGCTACGCCAATCAGCGCGTACAGTTTGGCGAAACTATCGGCCGTTTCCAGCTGATTCAGGAGAAGTTCGCGCACATGGCGATCAAACTGAATTCCATGAAAAACATGCTGCTGGAAGCCGCATGGAAAGCGGATAACGGCACCATTACTTCAGGCGACGCGGCAATGTGCAAATACTTCTGCGCCAATGCCGCGTTTGAAGTGGTCGATACCGCCATGCAGGTGTTGGGCGGAGTAGGTATCGCGGGCAACCATCGCATCACGCGCTTCTGGCGCGACCTGCGCGTTGACCGTGTTTCTGGTGGTTCTGACGAAATGCAGATCCTGACGTTGGGTCGTGCGGTACTCAAGCAATACCGCTAGAACGACGCAACCTGTAGGCCTGATAAGACGCTTTAGCGTCGCCATCAGGCAATCAATGCCGGATGGCGGCGCGAGCGCCTTATCCGGCCTACATGGACACCCATAAATGCCAGGAGAAAAATTATGCATCATTTACCCATGCCAGCCTTTGGCCCACTTGCCGGGGTACGCGTCGTTTTTTCAGGGATCGAAATTGCCGGTCCGTTCGCCGGACAAATGTTCGCCGAATGGGGCGCGGAGGTTATCTGGATTGAAAACGTCGCATGGGCGGACACTATCCGCGTACAGCCTAACTATCCGCAGCTCTCACGCCGTAACCTGCACGCCCTGTCGCTGAATATTTTCAAAGATGAAGGCCGGGAAGCGTTTCTTAAGCTCATGGAAACCACCGATATTTTCATTGAAGCCAGTAAAGGCCCAGCCTTTGCCCGCCGCGGTATTACCGATGAAGTGCTGTGGGAACATAACCCGAAGCTGGTTATCGCCCACCTTTCCGGCTTTGGCCAGTACGGTACCGAGGAGTACACCAATCTTCCGGCGTATAACACCATCGCGCAGGCGTTTAGCGGCTATCTGATTCAAAACGGCGACGTTGATCAGCCAATGCCCGCCTTCCCGTACACCGCCGATTACTTCTCCGGGATGACCGCAACGACGGCTGCGCTGGCGGCCCTGCACAAAGTACGCGAAACGGGTAAAGGCGAAAGCATTGATATCGCCATGTACGAAGTAATGCTGCGCATGGGGCAATACTTCATGATGGACTACTTCAACGGCGGCGAAATTTGCCCACGCATGACCAAAGGCAAAGACCCGTATTACGCTGGCTGCGGCCTGTATAAATGCGCCGATGGCTATATCGTCATGGAACTGGTCGGCATCACGCAAATCAACGAGTGCTTCAAGGATATTGGCCTCGCCCACATTCTTGGCACACCGGAAGTCCCGGAAGGCACCCAGCTTATTCATCGTGTGGAATGCCCATACGGCCCGCTCGTGGAAGAGAAACTGGACGTCTGGCTGGCAGCGCACACCATCGCCGAAGTCCAGGCGCGCTTTGCTGAGCTGAACATCGCCTGCGCGAAAGTGCTGACCATTCCGGAACTGGAAGGCAACCCGCAGTACGTTGCCCGTGAATCCATTACTCAGTGGCAGACGATGGACGGTCGCACCTGCAAAGGGCCGAACATCATGCCGAAATTTAAAAACAACCCGGGGAAAATTTGGCGTGGCATGCCATCACACGGCATGGATACCGCCGCCATTCTGAAAAACATCGGTTATAGCGAAGCAGACATAAATGAGCTGGTCGGCAAAGGCCTGGCCAGAGTTGAGGAATAAACGCGACGCGCTGACCCGCTCGTTGGTTGGCGCTCACGCCTGATTTCAGTGGATAAAGCAATATGGATATCGTTGGCGGACAAAACTTACGTCAGATGTGGGACGACCTGGCCGGGGTGTACGGAAATAAAACGGCGTTAATTTTCGAATCCTGCGAAGGAATCGTTCGGCAGTTTAGCTATGCCTCGCTCAATGAAGAGATTAACCGCACGGCAAACCTTTTCCATTCCTTAGGGATCCGCAAGGGCGATAAGGTCGCATTGCATCTGGATAACTGTCCGGAATTCATCTTTTGCTGGTTTGGGCTGGCAAAAATTGGCGCCATTATGGTGCCGATTAATGCCCGCTTACTGGGCGAAGAAAGCGCCTGGATCCTGCAAAACAGCCAGGTGAGCATGCTGGTCACCAGCGCCCAGTTTTATCCTATGTACCGCCAGATACGGCTGGAAAATACCACTCCGCTGAATCATATCTGTCTGATTGGCGAGCAGCTTCCGGTTGACGACGGCGTGAGCCACTTTACCCAACTGCAGGCCAGCCAGTCGACCACGCTGTGCTATACGCCCGCGTTATCCACTGACGATACGGCGGAAATTCTGTTTACCTCAGGCACCACCTCGCGGCCTAAAGGGGTGGTGATTACCCACTACAACCTGCGTTTTGCAGGCTACTACACTTCCTGGCAAATCGCTCTGCGCGATGATGACGTCTATATGACGGTGATGCCCGCTTTTCATATCGACTGCCAGTGTACGGCGGCTATGGCGGCATTCTCCGCAGGCAGCACCTTTGTGCTGTTGGAGAAGTACAGCGCCAGAGCGTTCTGGGATCAGGTGCGTAGATATCAGGCGACGGTCACCGAATGCATTCCGATGATGATCAGAACGCTGATGGTACAACCTGCCGCACCAACCGACAGACAGCATCACCTGCGCGAAGTCATGTTCTATCTCAATTTATCTGCGCAGGAAAAAGACGCCTTTACCGAACGCTTTGGCGTCAGGCTGCTGACCTCCTACGGCATGACTGAAACCATCGTCGGTATTATTGGCGACCGTCCCGGAGACAAGCGGCGCTGGCCCTCTATTGGTCGCGTAGGTTTTAGCTATGAAGCCGAAATCCGTGACGATCACAACCGTCCCCTGCCCGCCGGAGAAATTGGCGAAATCTGCATTAAAGGCGTGCCGGGCAAAACAATCTTCAAAGAGTACTACGCCCAGCCGGAGGCTACCGCCAAAGCGCTGGAACCTGAGGGCTGGTTACATACCGGAGATTCAGGTTACCAGGATGCAGACGGCTTTTTTTATTTCGTCGACAGGCGCTGCAACATGATTAAACGCGGCGGGGAAAATGTCTCCTGCGTCGAACTGGAAAATATTATTTCTGCGCATCCGAAAATTCAGGACATTGTGGTGGTTGGTATTAAAGACTCGATCCGTGATGAAGCCATCAAAGCGTTTATCGTCCTTAATGAAGGTGAAACATTAAGCGAAGCCGAGTTCTTCAGCTTCTGTGAAAACAATATGGCGAAATTCAAGGTTCCCTCTTTTATGGAGATAAGAGCCGACCTGCCGCGTAATTGTTCAGGAAAAATAATCAAAAAAAATCTGAAATAAGCCTTCCGGCCGGAATTCCTCCTGCCGGGAAACCTATTTATCTGGAGATGAACTATGAGTGAATCATTACATCTGACCCGTAACGGCTCGATCCTGGAAATTACCCTCGACCGGCCTAAAGCCAATGCCATCGACGCGAAAACCAGCTTTGCCATGGGGGAAGCTTTTCTTAATTTTCGTGACGACCCGGAATTACGCGTAGCGATTATCACCGGCGGTGGTGAGAAATTCTTTTCTGCGGGCTGGGATTTAAAAGCGGCGGCTGAAGGTGAAGCGCCGGATGCCGATTTTGGCCCAGGCGGCTTCGCCGGTTTAACCGAAATTTTCGACCTCGATAAACCAGTCATCGCCGCGGTAAACGGTTATGCGTTTGGCGGTGGTTTTGAGCTGGCGCTGGCGGCGGATTTTATCGTCTGCGCGGAAAATGCCAGCTTCGCGCTGCCGGAAGCCAAGCTCGGGATCGTGCCTGACAGCGGCGGCGTACTGCGTCTGCCTAAACTGTTGCCACCGGCTATTGTCAACGAAATGGTGATGACCGGCAGGCGAATGAGCGCCGAAGAAGCGCTGCGCTGGGGTATCGTCAACCGCGTTGTCAGCCAGAGCGAACTGATGGATAGCGCACGCGAACTGGCGCAGCAGCTGGTAAATAGCGCCCCGCTCGCTATTGCCGCACTGAAAGAGATTTACCGTGCGACCAGCGAAATGCCGGTGGAAGAAGGCTACCGTTACATCCGCAGCGGCGTGCTAAAGCACTATCCGTCGGTGCTGCACTCGGAAGATGCGCTCGAAGGACCGCAGGCGTTTGCCGAAAAACGCGATCCGGTATGGAAAGGTCGTTAATGTGCCAATGCCGGATAGCGCTTCGCTTATCCGGCCATAAAACCGAGATAAAACGATGAGCTACTACGCCTTTGAGGGTTTGATTCCGGTGGTACATCCGGATGCTTTTGTCCATCCCAGCGCCGTGCTGATTGGCGATGTCATTGTGGGGGCTGGAGTTTATATTGGTCCGCACGCGTCATTGCGCGGAGACTATGGACGCTTGATCCTGGAGGCAGGCGCTAATCTGCAGGATGGCTGCATCATGCATGGCTACTGCGACACAGATACCGTCGTGCATGAAAATGGACACATCGGCCATGGCGCGATCCTGCACGGTTGCGTGGTGGGCAGAGATGCGCTGATCGGTATGAACAGCGTCATTATGGACGGCGCGGTGATTGGCGAAGAGAGCATTGTCGCCGCCATGAGCTTTGTCAAAGCCGGATTTCAGGGGGAGGCAAGGCAGATGCTGGTTGGCTCACCGGTTCGCGTTCTACGCGAAGTAACGGACCAGGAACTTCACTGGAAACGGCTGAACACGAAAGAGTATCAGGACCTTGCTATCCGCTGCCAGACAGGCCTACACGAAACGCAGCCTTTAACGCGGGTCGAAGAAAACCGGCCGCGCCTGAAAGGCACGACAGACGTGAAACCAAAATCAGCACAGTAATTGATGCCGGATGCGCTCACGCTTATCCGGCCTGTGAGTCAATCACCGTTTATGCCGCCATCAGGCAAACTGACAATTAGCGACGCATACTCTTGGAGAGCATCATCTGCCATTTCTGCTCACGGTTGAGCTCTGTTGGAGGAACCGCTGACAGGCGCGGCGTTTTCGCCATGCTCACCTTTTTTTCCTGCAAATTGTGATTCAATCGTCTGTAGAGGTGAGAATCAATACTGATGACTTTCACCAGACGCTGGCACTGGCAACCACGGCCCGCAATCTGATTAGGGATCATCTTAACTTCACAAACAATTTCTCCCACTTCCGACAGAATATAAGAGAGCGTATTAATTGCTTTGCAGTGTTCAATATCAAAATGGCGGGAAATTTCCTTTGCGGTGATCCAACGATCCTCAGCCATCATCCAGTCAGCGATTAACAAATAAAGCGGTCTTTCAACATATTTTTCACACATAAGCACACCATTTCACAAATTAAAAATCTGGCTACGGCCTGTCCAAATTAATAAAAACTAAGCCATATTAAAATTGTGGATATAAAAGATAGTATGCGACTTGAATGTTGATTAGTGTGAGCAACATCGTGCTTATTACATTGAAAATGTGGTTATGAAAGCGCATTTGGCCAGGAATGACCTTACACGAGATAAAAAAGGGTTTCTTTACAGAAACCCTTTCAAAATTATATTGCTGGTCCGGTTAACGCAATTATCACCGGACCCTTTTTTTATGCCTTTTTGATCTGCGCGTGCATTTCCTGAACCGAGGTCACCTTCTCGGTAGCGTCAGCATTTAGCGCCATCGCCGTCGCGAAACCACCGTTCAGGGTAGTGTCATAATGCACCTTATACTGCAGTGCGCTACGGCGAATCAGCTTGGAGTCTTCAATCGCCTGACGACCTTCGGTGGTGTTGATGATGTAAGTATATTCGCCATTCTTGATACGGTCCTGAATGTGCGGACGGCCTTCATGCACCTTGTTCACCAGACGTGGATTGATACCCGCTTCGCCCAACACAATCGCGGTCCCGTGCGTCGCATCAAGCTCGAAGCCAAACTTCAGCAGCTTCGCCGCCAGGTCAACCACGCGCTCTTTATCGCCTTCGCGAACCGAGAGCAGCGCACGACCCTGCTTTTTCATGGTGGAGCTACTGCCCAGTTGTGCCTTGGCGAACGCTTCCGCGAAGGTGCGGCCCACGCCCATCACTTCCCCGGTAGAGCGCATTTCTGGCCCTAACAGCGGGTCAACGCCTGGGAATTTGTTGAACGGCAGCACCACTTCTTTCACCGAGTAGTAAGGCGGGATAACTTCTTTAGTTACGCCCTGCTGTGCCAGCGTTTTCCCGGCCATCACGCGCGCCGCGACTTTTGCCAGCGGTACGCCAGTTGCCTTGGAGACGAACGGAACGGTACGCGCCGCACGCGGGTTCACTTCAATCAGATAAACTTCGTTATTCTTCACGGCAAACTGGACGTTCATCAGACCGCGAACCTGCAGCTCGAAGGCCAGTTTCTGCACCTGCTGGCGCATCACATCCTGAATTTCCTGGCTCAGGGTGTACGCTGGCAGAGAACATGCGGAGTCGCCAGAGTGCACGCCCGCCTGTTCGATGTGCTCCATGATGCCGCCAATCAGCACCATTTCGCCGTCGCAGATAGCATCCACGTCCACTTCAACTGCATCATCAAGGAAACGGTCCAGCAGCACTGGCGCATCGTTAGAAACGCTGACCGCAGTCTGGAAGTAGCGACGCAGGTCGGCTTCGTCATAGACGATTTCCATCGCGCGGCCGCCAAGTACGTAGGACGGGCGCACCACCAGCGGGTAACCAATCTCTTTCGCCTTCTCAACGGCCATCTCAATGGCGGTTACGGTAGCGTTAGCCGGTTGTTTCAGCTTCAGACGGTCAACCGCCTGCTGGAAACGCTCGCGGTCTTCCGCACGGTCGATAGCATCCGGACTGGTGCCGATAACCGGTACGCCTGCCGCTTCCAGCGCGCGCGCCAGCTTCAGCGGGGTCTGGCCGCCGTATTGCACGATGACGCCTTTTGGCTTCTCGATGCGCACGATTTCCAGTACGTCTTCAAGTGTGACCGGCTCGAAGTACAGGCGGTCAGAAGTGTCGTAGTCGGTAGAAACCGTTTCCGGGTTACAGTTGACCATAATGGTCTCGTAACCGTCTTCACGCAGCGCCAGCGAGGCGTGTACGCAGCAGTAGTCAAACTCAATACCCTGGCCGATACGGTTTGGACCGCCGCCCAGCACCATAATCTTGTCGCGGTCGACGGACGGATTCGCTTCACACTCATCTTCATAAGTGGAGTACATGTAGGCGGTATCGGTGGCAAATTCTGCCGCACAGGTATCCACACGCTTGTAGACCGGGTGCAGATTAAATTGGTCACGCAGCTTGCGGATTTCCGCTTCGCGTACGCCGGCCAGTTTCGCCAGACGCGCATCAGCGAAGCCTTTACGCTTCAGTACGCGCAGGAAGTCAGCGTCGAGGCCGTTAATGCCAAGGTCGGTGACTTTTTCTTCCAGACGCACCAGCTCTTCAATCTGCACCAGGAACCAGCGGTCGATGTTGGTCAGGTTGAACACGCCATCGATGGACAGGCCCGCACGGAAGGCATCGGCGATGTACCAGATACGCTCAGCGCCCGCGTCTTTCAGCTCGCGGCGGATTTTGGTCAATGCTTCCGGATCGTCGAGGCTTACTTTCGGGTCGAAGCCGGTCGCGCCCACTTCCAGACCGCGCAGCGCTTTCTGCAGCGATTCCTGCTGGGTGCGGCCAATCGCCATCACTTCACCGACAGATTTCATCTGCGTGGTCAGACGGTCGTTAGCGCCAACGAATTTCTCGAAGTTGAAGCGTGGAATTTTGGTCACAACGTAGTCGATGGACGGCTCAAATGAAGCCGGAGTACGGCCGCCGGTGATGTCGTTCATCAGTTCGTCGAGGGTATAGCCCACCGCCAGCTTGGCGGCGACTTTCGCAATCGGGAAACCGGTGGCTTTAGATGCCAGCGCAGAAGAACGGGATACACGCGGGTTCATCTCGATGACAATCAGGCGACCGTTTTTCGGGTTTACCGCAAACTGGACGTTAGAACCGCCGGTTTCCACGCCGATTTCACGCAGTACCGCCATCGAGGCGTTACGCATGATTTGATATTCTTTGTCGGTCAGCGTCTGGGCAGGTGCTACGGTGATGGAGTCACCGGTATGGATACCCATTGCGTCAAAGTTTTCGATGGAGCAGACGATGATGCAGTTGTCGTTTTTATCACGCACCACTTCCATCTCGTACTCTTTCCAGCCAATCAGCGATTCATCAATCAGCAGCTCGTTGGTTGGGGAAAGATCCAGACCACGTTCGCAGATTTCTTCGAACTCTTCGCGGTTGTAGGCGATACCGCCGCCGGTGCCGCCCATGGTGAAGCTAGGGCGGATAATGCACGGGAAGCCAACGTCAGCGGCAACCGCCAGCGCTTCTTCCATGGTGTGGGCGATGCCTGAACGCGCGGTATCAAGACCAATTTTTTTCATCGCGATGTCGAAGCGACGACGGTCTTCCGCTTTATCAATGGCATCCGCCGTCGCGCCAATCATGGTCACGCCGAACTCAGCCAGTACGCCCTGACGTTCCAGTTCCAGCGCGCAGTTAAGCGCCGTCTGACCGCCCATAGTTGGCAGCACCGCGTCCGGGCGCTCTTTTTCGATGATTTTACGCACCACTTCCCAGTGAATCGGCTCGATGTAGGTGGCATCGGCCATTTCCGGGTCGGTCATGATGGTTGCCGGGTTGGAGTTCACCAGAATAACGCGGTAACCCTCTTCACGCAGCGCTTTACACGCCTGCGCGCCGGAGTAGTCAAACTCACACGCCTGACCGATAACAATCGGACCCGCGCCGAGGATCAGGATGCTTTTTATGTCTGTACGTTTTGGCATTGTCTTCTCAGCTCCTGATTATTTAGCGGTCTTACGGTATTGCTCTACAAGTTCGATGAAGTGATCGAACAGCGGTGCGGCATCGTGCGGGCCAGGGCTCGCTTCAGGGTGACCCTGGAAGCTGAACGCCGGTTTGTCGGTACGATGAATCCCCTGCAGGGTGCCGTCGAACAGTGACTTGTGGGTCACGCGCAGGTTGGCAGGCATGGAAGCCTCATCGACCGCAAAACCGTGGTTCTGCGCGGTGATCATCACGGTGTTGTTATCAATATCTTTTACCGGATGGTTGCCGCCGTGGTGGCCAAACTTCATCTTAATGGTCTTCGCACCGCTCGCCAGCGCCAGCAGCTGATGGCCGAGGCAGATGCCAAATACCGGAATATCGGTTTCGAGGAATTTCTGAATCGCGGTAATCGCGTAGTCGCACGGCGCCGGGTCGCCAGGGCCGTTGGACAGGAAAATGCCGTCTGGATTCATCGCCAGCACGTCTTCTGCGGAGGTCTTCGCCGGAACCACCGTCAGGCGGCAGCCGCGGTCCGCTAACATACGCAGAATGTTACGTTTGGCGCCGAAATCGTAAGCCACAACGTGGAACGGCAGTTCATCGGCGGATTTAGCTTCCGGCAGGTCACCGGCCAGCGTCCAGCTCCCCTGCGTCCAGCTATAAGGCTCCGCGGTGGTCACTTCTTTCGCCAGATCCATACCGTTCAGACCCGGGAAGGCTTTCGCTTTTTCCAGTGCCAGCGCCGCATCCGGGTTATCGCCCGCGATGATGCAGCCGTTTTGTGCGCCCTTTTCACGCAGCAAACGCGTCAGCTTACGGGTATCGATATCGGCAATCGCCACAATGTTATGGCGTTTGAGGTAAGAAGAGAGGTCTTCAGTATCGCGAAAGTTGCTGGCAATCAGCGGCAGGTCGCGGATGACCAGGCCTTGCGCATGTACCTGAGAAGATTCTGCATCGGCTTCGTTGGTGCCGACATTACCGATATGAGGATAAGTAAGAGTGACGATTTGGCGGGAATAGGAAGGATCAGTGAGGATTTCTTGATAACCGGTCATTGAAGTATTGAAAACGACTTCCCCAACCGCCGAACCTGTTGCCCCTATGGCCCGACCGTGAAACTGGGTTCCGTCTTCCAGAACCAATAGCGCTGACTTAATCAAAACACCCTCCAGAGAATATTCACTCACTTTATTTGCATATTAATTCATTAACACCTCATGAATCAATGCAAATTTGCTTACCTATGGATTTCTGGCAAACGGCGGCATTCTAGAGATAGCCCACGTAAAAGTCTACCCAAAAGGGCATTTTTTATTATTATTTTACGCCACTGGGATAAATCACACGATTTAACAGGCAAAAAGATCAGCTAACTCGGGGTGGAAAACGCTTGCGGCAGGCAAAGAGTGTAAAAACATGAAGTATGATAGAAAAAAGTGGACCATTTGGTCAAAATTTACATTGAGATAACAGAATCACCCAACAAAATACAGACAAATGCTAGATTAAAAGAAAAAACACACTCAAAAGCAAAAAATAAAAGGGCAATAAAATATTGCCCTATGTAATCAAGTAATTATGATTACAATAACCACATCACGAAGGGTAATAAAAGCTATAAATTGCGTAAATCAAGCACATCTTTCATATCAAAAAGACCATTTGACTTTGATTTCAGCCAAATCGCCGATCGCACTGCGCCATTGGCAAAGGTCATACGGCTGGACGCTTTATGCGTGATCTCTATACGCTCGCCAATATCGGCAAACATCGCGGTATGCTCACCGACGATATCCCCCGCCCGCACCGTGGCAAAACCGATCGTGCCCGGTACGCGCTCACCGGTGTAACCTTCACGCGAATAGACCGCGCACTCTTTTAAATCTTTATCCAGCGCCCCGGCAATCGCCTCGCCCATCGCCAGCGCAGTGCCTGACGGCGCATCCACTTTATGGCGGTGGTGGGCTTCAATAATCTCAATATCGGTGTAATCACCCATCACTTTCGCCGCCTTCTCCAGCAGCTTAAGCATGACATTGACGCCAACGCTAAAGTTCGCGGCGAAAACGATAGCAATCTCCTGCGCGGCATCGTGAATAGCTTGTTTACCTGCGTCATCAAAGCCGGTGGTGCCAATCACCATCCCTTTACCGTGCTGGCGGCAAAACGCCAGATGCGCCAGCGTGCCTTCCGGGCGGGTAAAATCGATGAAAACATCGAAATTATCTTTCACTGCTTCAAGGCTACTTTGTACGGTAACGCCCGTTTTCCCGGCTCCCGCTAACTCTCCAGCATCGCTTCCCAGTAAGGAAGATCCTTCGCGCTCCAGCGCCGCGCCGAGCTGTACGCCATCCATGCCGAGAGTGGCCTGAATCAACTGACGCCCCATGCGTCCTCCGGCTCCCGCGATGGCAACGCGGATTTGTGCATCATGCATAGCTATTCTCTTTTGTTAATTTTACGTAAATCGTTTTCAGATTAACCAGCGCAACGCTGCGCCGCCAGCCGAAAACGTCGATAATTAGAATTTAATGATAAACAGGCAGAGATATCAGTAAAAGGCATGACGATCAGCTAAAACCACATGATTCTCTGACCACCAGCGCAGGCGGCAGAATAATACGTTTCGGTGGTTCGTCATTTCCCTGAATGCGACTGTAAAGTAGCTCTCCAGCCTTGCGACCTATCTCTTTTGCCGCCACCGACACGGTGGTGAGCGCAGGTTGTACCAGCGCCGCTTCGGTGATGTCATCGAACCCCACCAGCGCAAAATCGCGTCCTGGTTCACGCCCCATCTTACGCAATGCCTGCATGACCCCAAGCGCCACGATATCCTGATAGCAAACGGCGGCGGTAATTTGAGGGAAACGCAGAAGAAGAGACTCCGCCACTTTTGCGCCGTCAATTTGGCTGGCCTGCGTCGCCACTATCCATTGCGGATTCGGCGATATTCCATGCTCCAGCAATGTGCTGGTGAATCCGCCGATACGCTGCGCCCGGCTGCCGGAACTTGGGCTCCCGCCAATAAACGCAATATTCTTGTGCCCCATTTTGACTAAATGGGTGGTCGCCATTTGCGTACCGAGAAAGTTATCGGTGCCCACAAAATCAAAATCAGGATCGCTAAGGGGACGGACCACCATGATGGCGGGAATATTGCGCCTTTTCAGCGCTTCAAAGAAGGATGTCGGCGTTTCGCGCGCCGCGCAGAGCACCATGCCGCAGGCATTATTGCGCATCAACGAATCAACAAATTTTTGCTGCCGCTCTCCTGACTCTTCGCTGTTTGCCAGAAACAACAGCAGGTCATGCCGTTCCATCTCGTGGCTTAGCCCTGCCGTCATCTCACCGTAAAAAGGGTTAGTGATATCGTGTAACAACAATCCGACCTGATTACTGCTCCGGTTACGCAGGTTGGCGGCAGTTTGGTTATAAACGTACCCAGCATCATCCAGCGCTTTGAGCACCCGGTCACGCGTGGCCTGAGAAATGCGCCCCCGGTTACGCAACACCATTGAAACGGTTGCCGTGGAGACTCCCGCGCGTTCAGCTACCTGCGCCAACGTGACTGTTGTCATGACTTCTCCTGATTTATTACGAAGGTTAATCGAATAACCGAAATCTTGTCTTTTTACCTGTGATTCACATCACGCTAACGCGTATTTCACCGCACTGGATTCTGATTATGGCGGGTTAATCGCGTTAACCACACTATGAAAACAAGGTTAATCGATTAATCTTAAATAAGCCAACACGGAGAAAGAAAATGCGTACAACCTATAATAAATACCCTGAGGTTAACGTTCAGGGCTATGACAACCACGCCTGGCAGGGTTGGTCGTCAATCCATTCTGTGCTTAACACCAGGGTTTCTGGCGCAGCCAAAACCGTATTGATCGTGGATTGCTATCCGGGCGTGCGGCTTGACGAGCTGGAGCAACAGCTTATCAGGACGTTTGATACCGCTCTGGTACTGAATATTGAATCCGCTCGTCGCGATGAGCAGGCCCTGCATGATTTACTGGCACGTAACCTGACCGACGATCGCGTATTCGGCGTGCTTTCCTGTCATCACCTGGATGAATTTTTTGATAGCGACAAACTCAGCCAGCTCCGCCAACAGATTGATGCCGTTAGTGAAGGACTGGTCGTGGTATACGGCTCTGGCGCTGCATTGGCGCACCCGGGTGACGTGCTGGTTTATGCTGACCTTCCGCGCTGGGAAATTCAGCAACGCATGCGCCATAACGGGCTGGGTAACTGGGGGGCAGAAAACCAGGATGAAGATATTCTTCGTCGTTACAAACGTGCTTTTTTCATTGAATGGCGGGTCTTCGACAAACACAAAACGCCGTTACTCAAACGCGCCGATTATTTGCTCGATACCACGGTAGAAAATAGTCCTGCGATGGTCAGCGGCGACGCGCTACGCGCCGGTCTGCAACAAACCACCCAACAACCGTTTCGCGTTGCCCCTTTCTTTGACCCCGGCGTCTGGGGCGGGCAATGGATGAAACAACGCTTCGATCTCGATCCCTCAGCCCCCAATTACGCGTGGTGTTTTGATTGTGTGCCCGAGGAAAACAGCCTGTTACTGCGTTTTGGCAACGTGCGGATCGAGATCCCCTCTCAGGATCTGGTGCTGACCTGTCCCCGCCCCCTGTTAGGCGAAAAAGTCCATGCGCGCTTTGGCGCGGAATTCCCGATCCGTTTTGACTTTCTTGACACCATTGGCGGTCAGAATTTGAGCTTTCAGGTTCATCCGCTCACCGAATACATTCAGCAGCAGTTTGGCATGCACTATACCCAGGATGAGAGCTATTACATTCTCGAAGCCGAGCCGGACGCCGTGGTGTATCTCGGCACCAAAACCGGGATCGCGCCGCAGGATATGCTCGACGATCTGCGTGCCGCGGGTCGTGGTGAAAAAACGTTTGATGATGAACGATTCGTGAATCAGATCCCTGCGCATAAACACGATCACTTCCTGATCCCCGCCGGAACCGTTCACTGTTCGGGAGCAGGCACCATGGTGCTGGAGATCAGCGCAACGCCGTATATTTTCACTTTCAAACTGTGGGACTGGGGTCGCTTAGGGTTAGACGGCTTACCGCGCCCGGTACATCTGGATCACGGTCAGCAGGTTATTGACTGGCAGCGTGACACGCAATGGGTACACGACAACCTGGTCAACCGTATTGAACCCCTCGCTGAAGGAGAAGGTTGGCGAGAAGAAAGAACCGGAATGCACGAACGCGAATTTATCGAAACGCGCCGCCACTGGTTTACGGCACCGGTCACTCACCATACCCATGGCGGCGTAAACGTCCTGAACCTGGTCGAAGGCGCGCAGGCCGTTGTCGAAAGCCCGAGCGGCGCGTTTGCCCCGTTTGTCGTCAACTATGCAGAGACCTTTATCATCCCAGCCGCCGTTGGAGAGTATCGCATTTCGCCGTTTGGCAAAGGCATAGGACAACAGCTCGCCACGATTAAGGCCTGGGTCAGAGGATAAGCGCATGATTAACGTTATTGTTGCCACCCATGGTCCCCTGGCGGACGCGCTTCTCGCCAGCGGTCGTATGGTTTACGGAGAATTACCGCATGTTTATCCCGTCACGCTGAGTGAACAGGCAGGTATCGAAGGGTTTAAACAGACGTTCTCTCAGGTTCTCGCAAGTGCCGGGAAAGACGCTGACGGCGTTCTGGTGCTGTGTGACATGCAAAGCGGTACGCCGTGGAATGTCGCCTGCCATCATGCGTTTTCTGCACAAACGGTTCCTCCCGTTGCCGTGGTAGCGGGAGTTAATTTCCCGATGCTGTTACAAAGCGAGGAGATCCGCCATTTAACGGACGTTCACGCCGCAGCCGTCGAGCTGTTGGCGTTGACGGTACCCACGCTGATTAAAGCCGCCCCGGTTTTATCCGTTCAGTCCGACGATTTTTAAAGGAAACCACTATGAGTATTTCTTTTGTACGTATCGATGACCGCGTAATCCATGGGCAGCTCGTGACACGTTGGGCCAAAGAGCTGCCCTGTGACGGAATTGTCGCGATAGACGACGCCGTCGCGGCCGACCCTCTGCTCTCTTCGGTGATGAAAGGCGCCGTGCAGGACACTAAAGTCTGGTTGTTTGATACGGCCACCGCGATTGAAAAACTGCCGAAAGTCATTGCCAGCGAGAAGCGTTATTTCGTCATTGGCAAATCCCCCGTGACGCTCAAACGCATTGAAGAAGCCGGTATCAGCCTGAAAAATGCCAACGGCAAGATTAATGTGGGTCCAATGAGTGCCCGTGCTGATACCACCACCATCGGCCCGAATCAGTCGGTCAACGGGGATGAAATTGCCGCCTTTGACTGGCTGACGCAGCATGGGCACCTGGTTGAGTTTCGCCTGGTTCCTGATGCCAGTTGCTACAGCTGGCAGGACGCACGTCAGAAGCTGAAATAAGGAGCGCACGATGATTATCGAAGCTACGTTGATTGGCATACTTTGCTATCTCGGCGCCCTCAGCAGCCCCTGGCTGCTGGGACTGACCGGCGGCTGGTACCTGATCACCCGCCCGCTGATTTCCGGAATGCTGGTCGGGATTATCCTCGGCGACATTAAAACCGGGATCATGATTGGCGTTGCGGTTCAGGCGGTGTATATCGCGATGGTTACACCCGGCGGTTCGATGCCCGCCGACCTCAACTTTGTGGCTTATCCGGCAATTGCTTTAGGGATCCTTTCCGGAAAAGGCCCCGAGGTCGTGGTTGCGCTGGCAGCCACCATCGGTATCGCCGGAACCATTTTGTTTAACGCGATGATGGTACTGAACTCCTTCTGGAATCACCGGGCAGATGTGGCGCTGGAACGGGGCGACGAACGCGGCATTTACCTGAACAGCGCCATCTGGCCACAGGTGACAAACTTTGTCCTGCGCTTTGTACCGACCTTTATTGCAGTCTACTTCGGGGCACAATACATCAGCGGTTTTATGGACAGTTTACCGAAAATTGTTCTGTCGACGATGAACGTACTGGGCGGCATTTTACCCGCCGTCGGGATCGCGATTTTGCTCAAGCAGATCATCAAAAACTACACCATGCTGATCTACTTCCTCGTCGGTTTTGTCTGCATCGTCTTTTTAAAACTCAACATGGTCGCGCTGGTGATCATCGGTTCGCTGCTGGCGTTGATCCATTACAACTACAAACCGGAACCGCCGCAGGCCGCGAATGCAAAGTCGGTAGCCGATGATGATGAGGATGAATTCTGATGGAAGAACGCACACTTACACGTAAAGATCTTCGCCGCTGCTGGCGCGCATGGATGATGCACAACTTGTCATCGATGAGCTTTGAACGTCTGGAATCTTTTGGCTTTTGCCTGAGTATGCTCCCGGTGGCGAAAAAGCTCTATCCCGACGCAGCCCAGCGTACTGAGATGCTGCGCCGCCACGCCTCGTTCTATAATACGGAACCCCAGATAGGCGCGATCGTAAATGGCATGGTGCTGGGGCTGGAAGAGAAAAAAGCGAACGGTGAGCCGATCGATGGGGAGACCATCAATACCCTGAAGGTTGGTCTGATGGGCCCTATTGCCGGGATCGGCGATTCAATGATCCCTGGCATGTTGATCCCTATCTTGCTCAGCATCGGTATGGCCCTGGCGGCCGGCGGTAACATTCTGGGGCCGCTGTTTTATACCGTTGCCTGGCTGGCTATCATCATTCCCGGTTCGTGGTTCCTGTTCCTGAAAGGCTACAAGATGGGTTCCGGCTCGGTGGAAATGCTGGTGAGCAGCAAGTCTGCCCGTCTGCGTGAAGCGTTATCGCTGCTGGGCGTGTTTGTTATGGGAGGCGTGGCGGCAAGCTACGTTAAGCTGGGTACCGGGCTGGAATTTATTACCAAAGATGGAGTGAATATCCACGTTCAACAAATGCTGGACGGTATCTTCCCACAGTTACTGCCGCTGATTGTGGTGCTTGGCACCTGGTATCTGATGGCCAAACGTGGTGTGTCGCCAGTGAAGGCGATGATTTTACTGTTGATACTGGCCGCCATCGGCGTCGCTACGGGCCTGTTTGCAGGGTAGCCTCTCACATGTGCCTGTCATTTGCCGGATGGCGCATCCGCTTATCCGGCAATATCAGTACCGGGGCTATGCCCCGGCTCTTTATGGATGAAAGTTTTGCCACAACTCAGGGTGCTTATCCGGGCGCGAGATAAATTGAAAACGCGCCGGGTCCTCGATGAATTGCTGGTAAACAGGTGCGGAAGTAATCGAAAGCTCGGTATATTGTCGGGGCGTTACGGCCTGCAGTCGTCCAGGAGTGTAACGCGGATTATGCTGCCAGATAACGTTGTTTCCCTGCAGTAACGGATACCACGCCAACCCTTTATGCGCACGAACGGCCTCGTACTCAAAACCATATTCACGATCGCACCACGCGCCAAAAGTTAACGGTACATTCGGGTCTGCGGATATGGTCGCATGTCCCCAACCGGGTGGTACCAGCACTTTCTCACCGGGTTCAGCGATCACAGCGAAACAGCGGCCCGGGTCGTCCTCAACATACTCCTGCATATAGATTATCGCTTTTCCCTGCCAGATTTCGTAAAGCTCCGGCGGGGACCAGCCGCTGTGCTGACTGATACGATGAATATGTCCCTGACTACGCACCGGCTCCTCCCCCAGCCGTCCCGCCGCATAGGTCACCACGCCAAACAACAGCATCCGCTTTTTCAACTCTTCGCGATCCTGCATTCGCGCCACATCCATCGCAATGGCATACACCTCTTGCGGCCCTTCACAGTATGGATCGCGCAGCGAGGCGCGGATGTCATCGAGTTGACGAATTTCCGGCATCGGCCCGGTAACCTCATCCCCATAGCTAAAACCAAGCGGGCAATGATGAACCGTCATATCGAGGCCGTAAGAATGCGCTAAGTCAGCCATTCTGTACCTCCTTCGCCTGAACCCTCTTATTTTCTTCAAAGACTCTTATTCTGAAGCCCCTGGCAAGCGCCGCATAATCATGTCCCGCAATCCCCGGCCATACGGCGAGCGCCGACAGCACCTCCTCCCCGGTGTTGATTAACCGATGTGCGGTAAAGCCAGGGATAATATGGACGGATCCGGCGAATACCTTTTCCAGCCTCGCGTCGCCCTGTTCGGTTTGCAACAGCAGCAAACCGGTGCCACGCAAGCCAAAATAGACTTCCCCCTGTTCGCGGCGCGCATGGAAATGCCCGCGGGTCATAAAATATTCGCAGCCGACCCGGCCAGGATAAAGATGAGTAACGCCGGTGTAGAGTTCACCATCTGCGGGAGATGTATCCAGCATCTCAACGTCATACACGACCTGCTCGCCAGCCAGTTGCTGACGGGCGCTTTCATCGGCAAAAACGTGAGTAAGATCCTGAATACGGGTGGATTTGCGCAATAACGGGCCATCGGCCAAAGCGCCGCTTGCCCACGCCACCTGCGGTGGCTGGATAAAAGAAAGGTTCATATGTGTCTCCGGCCCGAGGAGAACAACAGGGTAAGATTAGCAGATTAATCGATTAACCTGCTAATTCTGTTTGCATATTGCGGGCCGGATCACAGCCTCATGGCGCCAGCGCCAGCACCTCTGCCACCCACTGCTGGAACCCCTCAACGTCAAGGCCCAGCGCGACCTGGGCATTTGCCGAATGACCCAAACGCCCTTCAATATCCACCACCGTCGTACCCGAGGTATATTCGCCCTGGGTTTCAACCGCCACGAAGCACGGCTGCAGGGTAAACAGTTCTGGGCGCACCAGCCAGGCAATAGCGCACAGGTCGTGCATTCGCAGCCCCGTATTCATGCTGCCGCTACGGTAATGGCTAAACAGCGCGTGCAGCATTTTTCCCGTCTGGTTAAGCTGAGGCAACGTCGCCAGATAGTCTGGGGCGAGCATGGCCTGATTAGTGACATCCAACCCACACATCACAATCTCCAGCCCGCTCTGGAAAACTTTCGCGGCAGCCTCGGGATCGATAGCAATATTAAACTCGGCGTTTGGCGTGAAGTTCCCGCGCCCGGCTGACCCCCCCATAATCACCAGACGCTGAATGTTGAATACGCATTCAGGATAATGGGTCAGCAGCAGCGCAATGTTGGTCAGCGGGCCAATCGCCACCAGCGTCACGGGCTGCGGGGCATGCATCAGTGCATCGCGAATCGCCTGGAAGGCGGGTTTTGCCATCACCTGGCGATCGTGCTCGACAAACTCATACCCTTCCATACCGGACTCGCCGTGTACGGAAGCGGCATCACGCAGCGGTCGCACCAGCGGCATCGATGCTCCCTGCGCCAGCGGAACATCCGCATTCCAGAAGTGCAGCAGTTGCAACGCATTACGGGTGGTTTTTTCCACCGACACATTGCCTGCTACCGTGGTCATTAGTTGCAGATCCAGCTCAGGGGCAAACAGCGCGGCGGCAATAGCGGCGGCATCATCAATGCCGGGATCGGTATCAAGAATGATCGGTAAGCGCATGGTTTCTCCATAAAAAAATGCCAGACGTTAAGTCTGGCATCTTCTCATAATCGTAACCGGAAAGACTTACTCTACTTCACGAACATCCACACGCAGCTCTTTCGGTACTTCGAAAACAATGTTTTCTTCACGGCCTTCCAGCGGAATAGCTTCTCCACCGCCAAGCTCTTGCAGACGAGCAATCACGTTTTGCACCAGGATATCCGGCGCCGAGGCTCCGGCCGTCACGCCTACGCACGTAGCTTCTTTCACCCACGCTTCCTGGATGTCGGTCGCATCGTCAATCAAATACGCTGCTTTCCCCATTCGCTGGGCCAGTTCAGCCAGACGGTTGGAGTTAGAGGAGTTTTTCGAGCCGACCACCAGCACAACATCAGCCTGTTCCGCCAGCGCGCGAACCGCTTCCTGACGGTTGGTGGTGGCATAACAGATATCGTCTTTGCGCGGCCCGACAATTTTCGGGAAGCGTTGGCGCAGCGCGTCAATGACGTCAGAGGTGTCGTCGACGGAGAGCGTGGTCTGCGTCATGAAGGATAATTTGCCTTCATTTTTGACGTCCAGTTTCAGCACATCTTCCGGTGATTCAACCAGATACATTCCCCCTTGCGGGTTGCTGTACTGGCCCATTGTGCCTTCGACTTCCGGGTGACCAGCGTGGCCGATAAGAATCGACTCTTCACCGCGACGGCTGGCGCGGGCAACTTCCATATGCACTTTCGTTACCAGCGGGCAGGTCGCATCAAAAACCGTGAGGTCACGGCCTTTGGCCTCGTTACGTACCGCCTGAGATACGCCATGAGCTGAGAAAATCAGGATCGCGCCATCCGGCACTTCGCTGATTTGCTCGATAAAAATAGCGCCGCGCTCGCGCAGGCTATCCACCACATAGCGGTTATGCACCACTTCGTGACGGACATAAATCGGCGCGCCGTAAATAGCTAGCGCGTTTTCCACAATGCTGATAGCGCGGTCTACACCAGCGCAAAAACCGCGCGGGTTGGCCAACAGGATCTGCATTTTACGCCTCCAGTGCCGGTTCGACTTCCAGCACTTCAATATCAAAATGAACGGTATGCCCGGCCAGCGGATGGTTGAAATCAACCGTGATCGAGTCACCGTTAATTTCGCGGATCACGCCAGGCATCTCACTGCCGTCCATTGCGGTAAAGAGCATGATAGCGCCAATTTCTGGCTCACCCGCGTCCATAAATTCCCGACGCGAGAAATACTGAATTAAGTCCGGGCTTGACACGCCAAAGGCGGCATCCGGTTCCAGAGCAAAAGTGGTTTTATCACCTTCTTTTAACCCCAGCAGGTGTTGTTCCAGTCCTTCAGACAGAGAACCGTCGCCCAGGCGAAACAGCGCAGGCTTGCCGTTATTGCGGGTTGACTCTGCGGTGGAGCCATCGTCGAGCTTAAGGGTGAAGTGCACCAGCACCGCACTGTTACTCTGTACTGATTTAGACATGCAGGTTGCTCTTTAAAATTGCTGCCGCCTGTTTGCCCGGTGGCGCTACGCTTACCGGGCCTACAAGGATCGCAGTATATTGTAAGCCGGATTAGCATAGCGCCATCCGGCATTTTTTTATGCGGCTTTTTTCTCTTTCGACGGCAGGAAGCCTTCGAGAACAATCAATGCCGCCCCGATACAGATAGCTGTATCGGCCAGATTGAATGTCGCGAAATGCCAGTCGCCGACGTAAAAGTCAATCATATCAACCACGAAGCCGTGCCACAGGCGGTCGAACAGGTTGCCCAGCGCACCGCCAATGATTAATGCATACGCGATGTTGTTTAGCTTCTGCGTTGCCTTCGAGCGATACATCATCACCATCAGGATAACGCAGATACCAATAGCGATACCGGCAAAGAACCAACGTTGCCAGCCGCCGCTGTCAGCTAAGAAGCTAAACGCCGCACCATAGTTACGCGCGTAGTGCAGATTAAGCGACGGAAACAGCGACACCGTATCCCCCAGAGCAAAGTTCTGGAGGATCAGGTATTTGCTGCCTAAATCGATAATCAGCACGACTACCACCAGCCACAGCCAGCGTAGTCCTGTTGAACAAAGAGGCTTACTCATCAGGCAAACTTACGTTGTTCGCCATCACCGGCGATGTTGCTGACACAGCGTCCGCAGATTTCTGCGTGTTCCGCCACCTGGCCGACGTCGGTAGTGTAATGCCAGCAGCGCGGGCATTTCTCACCTTCGGCTTTGCCGAGAACGATTTTCAGACCTTTGAGCAGTTCGCTCTGCTGAGCATCAGCAGGAGCCGCTGCATAATCCGCAACCGTCGCACCGGAGGTCAGCAGAACAAAACGCAACTCTTCGCCCAGCGCGGTCAGTTTCGCCGCCAGTTCTGGTTCAGCGTACAGGGTCACTGCCGCCTCCAGAGAACCACCGACTTTCTTATCCGCACGCGCCTGCTCGATGACCTTGTTCACTTCGCCGCGCACTTTCAGCAGCTCGTCCCAGTAGGCGTCATTCATCGCTTCGGTTTCGCCTAAACCAAACAGACCTTCGTACCATTCCCCGGTAAAGACGTACTTCTCACGATCGCCCGGCAGGTAGCCCCAGATTTCATCGGCGGTGAAGGACATGATCGGCGCCATCCAGCGAACCAGCGCTTCTGCAATATGGAACAGCGCAGTCTGGCAGCTACGACGCGCCACACTGTCCGCTTTCGCGGTGTACTGACGGTCTTTGATGATGTCGAGGTAGAACGAACCCATTTCTACAGAGCAGAAGCGCATCAGACGCTGTACCACTTCGTGGAAGTCATAGGCTTCGTAAGCTTTCAGGATCTCTTCCTGCGCCGCTTGCGCACAGCCTACCGCCCACCTGTCCAGTACCACCATCTCTTCCGGTTTCACCATATCTTTTACCGGATCGAACCCGTTCAGGTTCGCCAGCAGGAAGCGCGCGGTGTTACGGATACGACGATAGCTGTCGGCAGCACGTTTCAGGATTTCGTCAGAAACGGCCATTTCACCGGTATAGTCGGTTGAAGCGACCCACAGACGCAAAATATCCGCGCCCAGTTTGTTCATCACATCCTGCGGAGAAACGGTGTTACCGATAGACTTGGACATCTTACGGCCCTGACCATCAACGGTGAAACCGTGGGTCAGTACCTGGCGATAAGGTGCTTTGCCTTTCATGGCGGTGGAGATCATCAGAGAGGACATGAACCAGCCGCGGTGCTGGTCAGAGCCTTCCAGATACATATCGGCCGCATGGCCTGCAAACTCAGGGCGCACATCCACGACGGATGAGTGGGTTGAACCAGAGTCGAACCACACGTCCAGCGTATCCGGGACTTTGACATACTGGTCAGCTTCGTCGCCGAGGATATCTTTCGGATCGAGATCCCACCACGCTTGAATGCCGTCAACTTCAACGCGTTTGGCGACTTCTTCCATCAGTTCGACAGCGCGCGGATGCAGCTCTTCAGTGTCTTTGTGAACAAACAGAGACATCGGCACACCCCACGTACGCTGACGGGAGATACACCAGTCAGGACGGTTGGCAACCATCGATTCAATACGCGCCTGACCCCAGTCAGGGATCCACTGCACGCCTTTGATCTCTTTCAGCGACTGCGCACGCAGACCTTTCTGATCCATGCTGACGAACCACTGCGGCGTCGCGCGGAAGATGATCGGCGACTTGTGGCGCCAGCAGCACGGATAGCTATGCTGCATCTTCTCAACGTGCAGTAGCGCGCCTTTTTCACTCAGCAGCGCAACAATTTTGTCGTTAGCTTTAAAGACGTTCACACCGTCCAGTTCCGGATAGGTACCCGCCAGGTATGCGCCGTCCGGGCCAACCGGGTTAGCGATTTCCAGACCGTATTTCTGGCTGATGACGTAGTCATCCGGACCGTGACCGCCAGCGGTATGGACCGCACCGGTACCTGCATCCAGCGTAACGTGATCGCCAAGAATTGCCGGCACGTCAAAGCCCATAAACGGATGGGTAAAGCGCAGCAGTTCCAGCTCAGCGCCTTTCACCGTGCCAAGAACAGTGTATTCAGCCGCGCCAATACGCTGCATGACGCTTTCAACCAGATCCTTCGCCAGAATCACGGCCTGCCCGTCAATCTGCACCAGCGCATAGTCAAAATCAGGTGCCAGAGAAATTGCGCGGTTCGCGGGTAACGTCCACGGGGTGGTGGTCCAGATAACCAGTGAGATCGGGCCGTTGACGTCAGAAACACCAAATTTCGCTTTCACCGCGTCCTGATCGGCAGCGTGGAACGCCACGTCGATGGACGGGGAGGTTTTGTCATAATACTCAACTTCCGCTTCCGCCAGCGCGGAACGGCAGTCAACGCACCAGTGCACCGGCTTCGCACCTTTGTGCAGGTGACCGTTGCCGATGATTTTACCCAGCGCGCGAATGATGTTGGCTTCAGTTTTGAAGTCCATGGTCAGGTACGGATGTGACCAGTCGCCCAGCACGCCAAGACGGATAAAGTCTTTACGCTGACCGTCAACCTGCGTAGCAGCGTATTCACGGCATTTGGCGCGGAACTCCGCGGCGGTGAACTTCTCGCCCGGCTTGCCGTATTCCTGCTCTACTTTCAGCTCGATTGGCAGACCGTGGCAGTCCCAGCCCGGAACGTAGGGCGAGTCATAGCCCGTGAGTCCTTTGGACTTCACGATAATGTCTTTCAGAATCTTGTTAACCGAGTGACCAATATGAATGCTGCCATTCGCATAAGGAGGGCCATCATGCAGAATGAAGGTTTTTTTGCCTTTTTTGGCCGCACGAATGATGCCGTACAGGTCATCATCAGTCCAACGCGCCAGCATTCCCGGTTCACGCTTGGCGAGATCGCCGCGCATCGGGAACCCTGTTTCCGGCAAATTCAGGGTTGATTTATAGTCACTCATCAGATTCTCGGTTCCGTATTTAAAACTCGTATAGGCATTAAGCCGGTTTTGTAAGCCCAAAAAATTCGCGGGCAGTCAACTCATCACGCGCAATCTGCGCTTTTAGTTCATCCAGCGAGGCAAATCGCTGTTCGCTGCGTATTTTTTTACGCAGCACTACATCTATATGGCGACCATACAGGTCCATTACAACGTCCAATAGATGCACTTCCAACTGTTGGCGTACCCCTGCTACCGTCGGGCGGGTGCCAATATTGGCGACGCCGGGCAACGGTTTGTCACCCAGTCCCATCACTTCAACCGCATAAACCCCTTTCACCGGAGAAACCTGGCGACGAAGCGGTAAATTTGCTGTCGGAAAACCGATGGTGCGCCCTAACTCATCACCGTGAACGACGCGTCCTGAGATAGTAAAAGGATGCCCAAGCAGGCTTTCGGCCAGTTGCAGGTTATCTTCTGCCAGCGCCTGACGTACCGCGGTGCTGCTAATGCGCACACCGCCTTCACAGAAGGTTTGGGTGCTGGTGATATCAAAACCATACTCAGCGCCCGCTTCCTGTAATAACAAGAAATCGCCCTCACGGCTAGCGCCAAAGCGGAAATCATCGCCAACGGCAAGAAATTGTACACCAAGGCGCTTAACCAGCAGATCGCTGATGAAGGTCTGCGCCGTTAATGCCGCGAAACGCCTGTCAAAACGCACGCACAGCACGTAATCAACGCCGCACTCTGCCAGATAACGCAGTTTTTCCCGCAGGCGGGTGAGGCGCGCAGGTGACTTGTCCGTCGCAAACAGCTCAAGCGGCTGCGGCTCGAAAATCATCACCATCACCGGTAAATTGCGTTTGCGTCCTTCTTCCCGTAAGCCCTGCAGCAACGCGCGGTGGCCACGGTGCACGCCGTCGAAATTACCAATAGTCAGCACACACCCATGCGGGGCCTGACTGAGATTATGTATGCCTCGTATCAGCTTCATGTCTGGCTCAAAACAGTGAAAATCGTGAAAGTATACCCTGTACCGCGGTCAACGTTAACCGGCGATTGTTTCTACGAAACAGAAAGAGGATTGTTTTCATTGTTATGAAACAAATTGCAGACCTTCTGCGGCACGCTAATGCAATTTTTCTCGTGGAAAAGCTGTATTCACGCCACGCAAGCTGGTAGAATCCTGCGCCATCACTACGCAACGAGTGCTGCAATTTAAACGGCGCTTATTTGCACAAATCCATTGACAAAAGAAGGCTAAAAGGGCATATTCCTCGGCCTTTGAATTGTCCATATAGAACACATTTGGGAGTTGGACCTTGGCTAATATCAAATCAGCTAAGAAGCGCGCCGTTCAGTCTGAAAAGGCCCGCAAGCACAACGCTAGCCGTCGCTCTATGATGCGTACTTTCATCAAGAAAGTATACGCAGCTATCGAAGCTGGCGACAAAGCTACTGCACTGAAAGCATTTAACGAAATGCAACCAATCGTGGACCGTCAGGCTGCTAAAGGTCTGATCCACAAAAACAAAGCTGCACGTCATAAAGCAAACCTGACTGCACAGATCAACAAACTGGCTTAATCGCCTGCTTGTTGTCGCTTTGTGAAAAAACCCGCGCAAGCGGGTTTTTTTATGTCTGTCGTTTGCAGCCCGCTTCGACAGCCCCCCTCATTTGCTGAACTTGTTCATCCCACTCCTGCCCGTTTCTCCTGTCAGCCAGCCGTCCCACCAGAGACATGAAAGTTATTTTCTTTCACTGTTTAACTTTTTTAATTTCATTGTAGGGGAAATTGTGACCACCATAACAAATGACATAATAACTTAGCCAAAAACGAATAAACGCAATCCTGAAGTAAGATTTGATAATTGATCGTGACACCTGGGTTAACTATTTTTCACAAAACCAATTAACCACTATTTCAATCCAAAGGTGAACGTTTTCTGGCAACAAAAAAATAAAAAACACCCTACTGCTTAGAAAGTAAAAGCTGTTTTTCTGGGCGTATCGCACCAATATCGGAGTTATCATTATGAGTTCTGTTATTGAGGATACCCAGTCTTGCGGGTCAGCATCATTATCTTTACTGCAGCGTATTAGCTACGGCTCTTTGGATGTGGCGGGTAATCTGCTGTACTGTTTCGGTTCAACCTACATCTTATATTTCTACACCGATGTTGCGGGTATCAGCCTCGCCGTAGCCGGGGTTATCCTACTGCTGGCGCGTATTGTAGACGGCATAGACGCCCCCATCTGGGGGATCATCATCGATAAAACGCGTTCGCGTTACGGTAAATGCCGCCCCTGGTTTTTATGGTTACCGCTGCCTTTTTGTGTATTTAGCGCGCTGTCATTTTGGTCTCCTGATATCAGTATGACAGGAAAAGCCATCTATGCAGCAATATCCTACATGATCGCCAGTATTCTATTTACCGGACTTAATACACCTCTCAGCGCAATATTACCCTTGATGACCCTGTCCCCTAAGGAGCGTCTGGTATTAAATTCCTGGAGAATGGCCGGCGGGCAAATTGGGGTGTTATTAATGAATGCCACTGCGTTGCCCCTGGTTGCATTTTTAGGTAATGGAAACAACCATGCAGGTTTTATTTATACGGCAATTTTGTTTGCCGTCATATCCTGTTCGTTAACGCTTTTCGCCTTTAAAAATATCCGCGAAATGGATGCGGATAAAATTCAGCAAGAACCCAGATTGCCGATGAAAAAAAGCTTCGCGGCGATGAAAGGTAACTGGCCATGGATCTTAATGGTGCTGGCAAATTTGATCTTCTGGATTGCCCTACAACAGCGCTCCACGACCATTGTCTACTATCTGACCTACAACCTCGACCGCAAAGATCTGGTTCCACTGATTAACAGCCTGGCGACAATTCAGATCCTGTTTATCATCGCCATTCCTTTCATTAGCAAATACCTCGCTAAAACCTGGATATGGGTAGGTGGTCTGCTGGTCGCCACGCTTGGCGGCGTCATGATGTGGCTGGCTGCGGACAACATTCCTTTCCTCATCGCCGCCTGGGTTCTTGGCAATATAGGCAGCGGTATCGCCTGTTCAATGCCGTTTGCCATGCTGGGCTTCGCCGTCGACTTCGGCGCATGGAAGACGGGTATCAAGGCTACCGGCATTCTTATCGCCTTCGGCAGTACTTTTTGCATCAAGATGGGCAGTGGTTTGGGTACTGCATTCGCCGCCTGGATCATGAACAGTTTTGGCTATGTTCCGAACCACGCCCAGAATGCTGCAGGTCTGGAGGGAATTACCTGGGCCTTTATCTGGGCGCCCGCCCTGCTCTTCGCTCTCGCGGCGATCCCGCTGCTTTTCTTCCGTAAATACGAAGCGATGGAAGAGAAGATTCGCCACGATCTGGAAACTATCAACCAGTAACTTACCTTCACCCTCGAAATACGGGAGGCACCACCATGCCATTTGTGCAACATGATCCGCGTCGTCTGGTCTGGCAGCAAAACGATCGCTATTTGTGGATTGAACCCTGGGGCGAGAACAGCCTGCGCGTACGCAGCGGTCGGCATCTCGCGGTAATGAGAAATGAAGACTGGGCATTGAATGAGCCCGTCGCAGAAAGCCTCTGCCACATAGTTTATGAGCACCACCAGGCTACGCTGACCAACGGTAAAATCACCGCTATCGTCAATCAAAAAGGGCAGGTCTCCTTTTACCGCCATCCGCATAAGCCTCTGTTACAGGAGTTCTGGCGTCTGCGGGGTGAAATCGGCGAGGACGAGTCTTCACACGGGCAGTACGTCAGCGCGCTAAACCTGGAGGGGCGCGAGTTCCGCCCTATTCCGGGAGGAAAATATTCGATTAAAGCCCGCTTCGAAGCCGCCGAAGGGGAAAAAATCTATGGCATGGGCCAGTATCAGCAGGCCAATCTGGATCTCAAAGGATGCGTTCTGGAACTGGCACAGCGTAACTCCCAGGCCTCTGTACCGTTTATGCTCTCAAGCCTGGGCTACGGATTTTTATGGAACAACCCGGCAGTGGGTCGCGTAACGTTCGCTCACAACGTAACCGAATGGGAAGCTCAGGTCAGCGAACAACTGGACTACTGGATCACCGCTGGCGATACCCCCGCGGAAATCAGCCAGGCTTACGCGCTTGCTACCGGCACACCGCCGATGATGCCGGATTACGCCATGGGTTTCTGGCAGTGTAAACTCCGCTATCGAACCCAGGAAGAGCTGCTGGCGGTCGCCCGCGAATATAAACAACGCAACCTGCCCATCTCGGTTATCGTTATTGATTTCTTCCACTGGCCTAACCAGGGTGACTGGATGTTTGACCCGCGCGACTGGCCCGATCCCGACGCCATGATCGCCGAACTAAAATCACTGGGTATTGAGCTGATGGTCTCCGTCTGGCCGACGGTGGATAATCGCACCGAGAGCTATCGGGAGATGCGCGAAAACGGCTGGCTGGTGCAAACGGAACGCGGATTGCCGATCAATATGGATTTCCTCGGCAACACGACGTTTTTTGACGCCACCCATCCTGGTGCGCGCGATTACGTCTGGGGTAAAGCTAAGCGCAACTATTACGATAAAGGCGTAACGCTCTTCTGGCTAGATGAAGCCGAACCTGAATTCAGCGTTTACGATTACGACAACTATCGCTATCACGCCGGGCCGGTACTGGAAGTGGGTAATATCTACCCACGAATGTACGCCAAAACTTTTTTTGATGGTATGAAAGCCGATGGCGAAGACCAGGTTATCAACCTGCTGCGCTGCGCCTGGGCCGGCAGCCAGAAATATGGCGCGCTGGTCTGGTCCGGTGATATTCACTCTTCGTTTCAATCGCTACGCAATCAGTTTGCCGCCGGACTCAATATGGGGATCGCGGGAATACCGTGGTGGACAACGGATATCGGTGGTTTTCATGGCGGTAATATTCACGACCCCAAATTCCATGAGTTGCTGATTCGCTGGTTCCAGTGGGGCGTCTTTAGCCCGGTGATGCGCCTGCACGGCAACCGCGATCCGCAGATTTTACCAGAACATCCTTACCGTGATGGTATTGCCCAGTGTCCGACCGGTGCGGCGAACGAAGTGTGGAGCTATGGTGAAGAGGTGTGCGAAGTGTTGACCGGCTGTCTGACGTTGCGTGAAAAGTTAAAGCCGTACATCAAAGCGGTAATGGCGGAAACGCACGAACGCAATGCGCCGGTAATGCGCACCCTGTTTTTTGAATTCCCAGAACAGACAACAAGTTGGGAGATTACCGATCAATACTGTTTTGGCCCCGACCTGCTGATTGCGCCGGTCATGCATGAAGGTATGCGCGAGCGTGACGTTTGGCTACCAGAAGGGGAAACATGGACGGATCTTGCGACCGGCGAGAGTTATTCTGGAGGGCAAACGCTGCGCTATGCCGCACCACTGAACAGAATACCGGTATTTGTCCGCGAAGATGGTCAGTACCGGGGTTTGTTAAGGCTGTAGAATGATTCCGGCTGCGGGCAACCACCGCAGCCGGAATCATTATGACGTTCTGGCTTACTGCAGCTTAAATAATGCCGAGTAGTCCGCATTGCAAATACGCTGCACCGCCGGATGCTGGATCATTCTTTCCGCAAATATGGCGTGATACTCCTCCATCACATTCTCTACGCGTCCAATTTCAACAATAGAATCATCGGCATAGAAATTGTGCGAATAGAGCGTAGGCGCAACAAATATAGCGTTGTGCGTTGCGCCAAACGCTTTCATCAGCGCGGCGTCGTCAAACTCGCCGAGGATTTCAACGTTCAGTCCTTGTGAGTTAATCCAGTTCAGCAGCTTACGCCCGAGCATCGAACGACGCCCGGGGATTAACAATCGACGCTCTTCCAGACAAGCCGGGAATGGTTTCTCAGGCAGCGGCTGGGTGCACCAAAAACTCACGCTGCATTCGCCAATCCGCACAGAGAATAACCCTTCCTGCTGCGTTGAATCGATCGGGCAGTCGGAGATGATCATATCCAGCTTATGTTGGCTGAGCTGATCAAGCAGCATCTCGTGCGTTGATTCAAAACAGCGCAAATGGATTTGTTCATCTTCAACAACTGCGGCATCCAGCACGCTGCTGACCAGCTGTTTGGACAACGCATCTGCCACACCGACATCGAACAGTAAATTCGACTCTTTGCGGTAGTTCACGATATCCAGCATTTCCTGGCTTAACGTGAACATCTTATCCGCATACCGAAAAACTAATTCGCCTAACTCGCTTGGCTCCAGCCCACGCCCCTTGCGCTTGAACAGCTTTCCCTGCAAACGTTCCTCAAGCGCTTTAATCTGTCCGGTAATGGTTTGCGGCGTCAGATAAAGTGCTTCTGCAGCGCCAACCACCGAACCTTCTTTATAGACATGCCAAAAGTAGTACAGGTGGTTGTAGTTTATATGAGACATACTCACTCCCTGAAAATTGTCACAAAAGGGTTATCCCGTCAGGCTGACGCGTTCAACCGGGTGCGTAACCAGCAGAAACCTATTACCGCCGACAGCAAGGAACCGATCAGGATCCCCAGTTTCGCCCAGTTAATCAGCTCAGGATCGACGTTCCCAAACGCCAGGCTGGCGATGAAAATTGACATCGTAAAGCCAATGCCGCACAGAATGCCGACCGCCATAATTTGCTGGAAGTTCGTTCCCTCCGGCAATTGCGCCACCTTAAGGCGTAACGCCAGCCAGCAAAACAGGCTGATACCCAGCGGTTTGCCGATCAACAGGCCGGCAATGATCCCCAGCGGTAACACCGAGGTCAGTCCATCAACAGTAACGCCCTGCAGTGAAACGCCCGCGTTAGCGAAGGCAAACAGCGGCAGGATCAGGTATGCCACCCACGGGTGCAGAACATGCTCCAGTCGCTTCGCCGGTGAACGCCCGTGTTTTTCCTTCAACGGAATGAAGAAGCCGACGATCACGCCCGCCAGCGTCGCATGCACGCCTGACTTCAGTACGGCCGTCCACAGCACTACGCCAACCAGAATATAAATACCAGTGCGTCTTACACCGCACAGATTCAATGCCGCCAGAACGAGGATCGCGCACGCGGCAACGCCCAGCGACAGCAGCGAGAGATCGCTGGTATAGAACAGCGCGATGATGACGATAGCGCCGAGGTCATCGATAATCGCCAGCGCCATCAGGAAAATTTTCAACGCCACTGGAACACGACTGCCCAACAGCGCCAGCACGCCTAATGCAAAAGCGATATCCGTTGCCGCCGGGATAGCCCACCCCTCACGGGTGATAGGGTCGGCATAGTTGAATGCCAGATACAGCAGCGCCGGGACAATCATGCCCCCGATCGCGGCAATGATCGGAAACGCCGCCTGACGCAGGCTGGCCAGTGAACCTTGCATCAACTCGCGCTTCACTTCCAGACCAATCAACAGGAAAAACACTGCCATCAACGCGTCGTTGATCCACAGCAGCATATTTTTGTTGATCTCAAGCGCGCCAACCCTTAGTTGAACGGGCGTTTCCAGAAAGGCGTGGTACCATCCGCTGGTCACCCCGATATTTGCCATCAGCATAGCGACCACGGCAGCGATGATCAGAATGATGCCCCCCGAGGCGTCACTACTAAAAAAACGATGCAGATGTTTCACTTTTATTCTCTCTATTGGGTGAATACTTCGTAAATACTATCTTACACCCTCAAAAAGCTCGTTAAAATTAGATTATTCATGATGAATAGATCGGTTTTTACGATGATATCTTCATTGCTCAGGCAACGTGCCTGGCAGGACAATGCGCGAGATCATGCTTCAAATCTCACCTGGCCTTGGCCATGAGTTTGTGAAGCTCTGCGTCGTTTCAACAGAACATCAACCTATTCTTGATATCGACTATTTATTAAAAATATTTAATATCGGTCATTTGCCATAGAGAGTATAGGCAAGTTGGCACAATCAATAACGACAACTAAAAGCACAGCAATTGCTTTTTATTACAACTTCCACTAAAAACAGAATATTAGCTACGCTCAACTCCCGCCATAAACCGTGATTAAACGCTCTATATTAAAATAATTCATAGTGCAGACAATTCTCATCTATTGAAGAATACAAAATCTCCGCCTACGATGCAGAACCCACAGGAAACCAATGGTAAATAGAATCATGACCATATATACAATCAACAATCAATGTACTTATGATGATAAAACTCATGAAATCAAAAATCTGAAAAGCTCAGATAGATTAATAATGACAAGTATGAGGGTAAGATGTCTAAGATATATGATCCAAAATTCACACGAGGAAGTTATTCACAAGAAACAGCTTGCGCAGGCTCTATGGGGAGAACGCTGCCAGTTTGTGAACGACGCAAACCTGACTCAGCTACTATATTTATTGCGTAGAGATCTCAGAGAATGTGGCCTGCATGATTTTTTCTCTACCATCCCGAGGCAAGGTGTAAAAGTTAATGCTGACATCATTATCAATAAACCGGTGAAAAAATTATGGCTTCATCAGCGGTTGGGTAAAAACATACTATTTATTACTGTGTTAATTATTTCCTCCGTTCTGGCATTCATATTCACTCATTAATCACTGGGTTAATCATTAGAACCTATAACAGGCATCTCATAATGGACATAGGGATATGTCATGACATTTTATTTTTATCAAGAATAGATTGCAGTAATAGAATAAAATCTTTTGCTACTTGATAACGCTCACTTTTAACAGATATGCAGGCATAGACAGGCAATTTTTTAAATGAAAACTCACTGGGTGGTCGCATAATTTTCACTTTGTAATTTCTGACATCACGAAAATACAAAGCATAATTTAAAGGTACCAGCGCAATCATATCGCTTCGTTCCACAACATTAAAAACCCCAACTAATGAATCACTATGATAACCCGCATTCCTGCGTCCTTTGCAAAAAACTGTGTTCTCATATAAATCAACCACGTCCGCCGCTGCAGGGGTAAAGATACCCGTATGATACATTGCATGCTTACTGGCATAGAAATTATGCAGCGACAGTGCATCTAACTCATACAGTAAATTATGACTACCACATATGCACACATAGTCTTCAATATAATCAATAAGATGAACATCTACCAAATGATGTTCAATGGCTGTGAGACCAAAAGAAATATCGATCCGTCCCTTTATCAGCATCGTACTTAACGCGTTTTTTTCATTTTTCCTGGCTGAGTAGTGGTTAATAATATAATTACTGAATAAATCGCAATCATTAAATACAGAAAAGTAGTAACTCTCAATAATATCACCCCCTAAAATAATGATCTCATTATCTTCTTTGGCGTGATGTTGGCTATTGAGGGTTGCATCGATAGCAGAAATAACTTGCCGAAACACCTGGTGCAAATCTTTTCCTGCTACAGTTGGCACCAGACCATCTCGGGTTCTGATAAAGAGATCTTCTTCATAGATGGTGTGCAGCCTGACAAGAGCATGAGAAACCGCAGCTGGCGTCACCTCCAATTTTTGGGCTGCCCGGGTTGCATTTCCCTCCGTGATAACAGCATCAAATACTTTAATCAGGTTGAAATCAAGATTTTGGTAATGTTTCTTTCCAACAACCATTCACGTATCCCTGTATCAATATGAAAATTTTATCGCGGCAACAGATTACCTTCGGGGATAATTTATTACAATAAAATTACCAGATAACAAGTTATAAATAAACAATACTATTGTAATTACCTACTTTATAAGTATCAGATTCGCCATCAAGATTCATAGCGTAAATGCATGTACAAAAAACGCACATCAACCGTAATAAAAAAAGATAAAAACATTATCACAATTGTTGTTTATCTAAATTAACAATAAATGATTTCTCAACACTCAGGACTTAATCTAGCCTACAGTCTGATATTAACCAACGAGTGGATTTACAGGCGGCATATTAAATACTGATAACCTGTATTTTCTTATTATGTTAGTGAGGCGCAATAAATTAATGAAACAGTATAAAATCAACGATACGATTATTTATAATGAGTCATTACGAGAAATCACATCATTACAAGATAAAACGATAATAAAAATGACGCATATGCGGGCACAATGCTTGAGCTTTTTGCTTCGCAATGCAAAGCGAGATCTGATTACGCGCGAGATGGTCACAGAAGCCGTCTGGGGGCAAAAAGGGAAATTTATCAGTGACGCCAGCCTGACCCAACTGCTTTATCTGTTACGTCGTGATTTAAAACAAATTGGTTTGGACGAATTGTTCACAACATTGCCACGCCAAGGATTAAAAATTAATGATGATATTAATATCACTTTCAATGATACCCCAACCAGCTATACCTCACCAGCAATAAAAAATAAAACATTACAGGCAATATTTCTAATCACTTTATTGCTCACAATTTCATTCGCACTTGTCAGATATATGTAGGCCAATTGGGGAAAACGCATCATGAATAAGACTCTGGAGAACATTTTGATACTGGAAGGGGGTTATGTTGATAACCCGAAAGACAAAGGTGGTGCAACCAACTGGGGAATTACTGAGGCAACCGCCCGTAAACATGGGTTCTTGAATGATATGCGAGATTTAACTCGCAGCGAAGCCTACGCTATCCTCGAAGAGGATTACTGGATTAAACCAGGGTTTAAAGATGTTGCAAACCTATCCGAATCTATTGCATTTGAGCTATGTGATGCGGCAGTCAACATTGGACAACATCATCCTGTTTTATGGTTACAGCGCTGGTTAAATGTTCTCAACCGAGAAGAGAGAAGCTATCAGGATATTGTCGTGGACGGAAAAATCGGCACATACACCATGGCAACGCTGCAATATTACCTGACCGTACGTGGCAAAGAAGGTGAGGAGGTATTGGTGAAAGCGCTAAATTGTAGCCAGGGGGCCTGGTATCTGAGTCTCGCCGAGAAAAACCAACAAAATGAAGAATTTATTTATGGCTGGATGAAAAATCGAGTCTCATAACATACTGAATTATGTTATCCCCCGGCTCATGGAGGAGCCTGCTTAAAGAATAAAAGAATATTTAAGCTTTCGCATTATCAAGCATACGTTTTATCTTATCTCCAAGAACCTTCAGAATGGGTCCAGCAAAGACACCACCAAGGCCAGCGGCCAATAACACCATATTAAAGCTGAGCTCTTTTTCAATCGCCAGAGCACTCAACAGGAAGCTGGTAAAACACGAAATAACCATCTGTGTTAAGCAATACCTGATTTTATCGAAAATACTTCGTTTTTCTCTATTTTCTTTTCTCAGCAGAAAGCTGACTACACCTCCCCAGGCGCCAATTGCAATTACCGTCATTAACACTTCCAGTTCCAACAGCACAACTTCAGACGTAGCTAAATGATTTGAAATAGCCATGATTAACACTCCAGTTTTTAGCGAAATAGTGTTTACAGCTGGAGTTTATGCGCATTAATAAGATGAGAAAAATCACAGTGCATCATCTGTCAGCACTGCGTATCAAAGAAGAGAAATGATATTTCTCATGCACGGCATTAAGGCATGAAAATCGATAGCGTATTAGGCATTACGTTGAGGATAAAAAAACCTGGGCTATTTGCCCAGGTTCAGAGGAGTTCAACGCTGAAGCTTAGCGCGTCAGATCGTCGAAGAACTTCTTCACACCATCGAAGAAGCTTTTAGAGCGCGGACTGTTTTGCTCGCCGGTCGGGCCGCCAAAGCTGTCCTGCAGATCTTTGAGCAGTTGCTTCTGCTTGTCGTTCAGGCCCACTGGGGTTTCAACCACCACGCGGCACAGCAGATCGCCCTGAGCGCCACCGCGTACAGACTTGACGCCCTTTCCACGCATGCGGAAAAGTTTGCCAGTTTGCGTTTCGCCCGGAATTTTTAACTTCACGCGACCGTCCAGCGTCGGGACTTCAATTTCGCCGCCCAGCGCTGCCATCGCAAAGTTAATCGGTACTTCGCAGTACAGGTTATTGCCTTCACGTTCGAAAATTGGGTGCTGTTTTACCTGCACCTGAACGTACAAATCACCCGCTGGCGCGCCATGTTCACCGGCTTCACCTTCACCCGCTAAACGAATACGGTCGCCGGTATCAACCCCTGCCGGGATCTTAACGGACAGCGTTTTGCTTTTCTCAACGCGACCATGACCGTGGCATTTGTTGCACGGATCTTTAATCAACGTACCGCGACCCTGACAGTGTGGACAGGTCTGCTGTACGGCAAAAAAGCCCTGACGCATCTGTACCTGACCGGAACCGTGACAGGTTGGACAGGTCTGCGGCTGAGTCCCTGCCTTCGCACCGCTGCCGTGGCAGACATCACACTCTTCCAGCGTCGGAATACGGATCTCTTTGGTGACGCCACGCACGGCTTCTTCCAGAGTGAGATCCATGTTGTAACGTAAATCAGCACCACGTGAGGCGCGCTGACGACCACGACCGCCGCCAAAGATATCGCCAAACACGTCACCAAAGATATCGCTGAAGTCAGCCCCGCCGCCAAAACCGCCGCCGCCGCCCATGCCGCCTTGCTCAAACGCTGCATGGCCGTACTGATCGTAAGCCGCACGTTTTTGCGCATCGGTCAGGATCTCGTACGCTTCTTTGATCTCTTTAAACTTGGCTTCGGCCTCTTTATCACCCTGGTTGCGGTCCGGGTGATATTTCATGGCCAGGCGCTTGTAGGCCTTTTTGATTTCACGCTCTTCCGCTGATTTGGAAACGCCTAAAATCTCGTAATAGTCTTGCTTAGCCATCTCTTTTTATCTGCCCCTAACATGCGTGCACGGGCGGAGAGGAAACCTCTTCGCCCGTGCCAGTAATTACCCGTTCAAAGGGCGATTATTTTTTATCTTTCACTTCTTCAAACTCGGCGTCGACAACGTCGTCATCTTTCGCGTTGTTTGCAGAAGCATCAGCGCCTGCTGCGCCAGCCTGCTGCTGTGCGTGCTGCTGCTGAGCGATTTCCATCAGTTTCTGGGAAACCTGTGCCAGCGCCTGCATTTTCGCTTCGATATCTGCTTTGTCTTCGCCTTTCAGAGAAGTTTCCAGCGCGGTCAGTGCAGACTCGATGGCAGTTTTGTCATCAGCCGGCAGTTTGTCGCCTGCTTCTTCAACCTGCTTGCGAGTGCTGTGCAGCAGATGGTCACCCTGGTTACGGGTCTGAACCAGCTCTTCAAACTTACGGTCAGATTCTGCGTTCGCTTCTGCTTCGCGAACCATTTTCTGAATTTCTTCTTCGTTCAGACCAGAAGAAGCCTTGATGGTGATCTTCTGCTCTTTACCGCTGTTTTTGTCTTTCGCGGAAACGTGCAGGATACCGTCGGCATCGATGTCAAAAGTCACTTCGATCTGCGGCATACCGCGCGGAGCCGGGCTGATACCATCCAGGTTAAATTGACCCAGATCTTTGTTATCAGCGGCACGTTTACGTTCACCCTGCAGCACGTGGATGGTTACCGCAGACTGGTTGTCTTCAGCGGTAGAGAACACCTGGCTGTGCTTGGTCGGGATAGTGGTGTTTTTCGCGATCAGTGGAGTCATTACGCCACCCATGGTTTCGATACCCAGAGACAGCGGGGTAACGTCCAGCAGCAGCACGTCTTTCACATCACCGGTCAATACACCACCCTGAACGGCAGCACCGATTGCCACTGCTTCGTCCGGGTTAACGTCTTTACGCGGCTCTTTACCGAAGAATTCAGCAACTTTCTTCTGTACCATCGGCATACGAGTCTGACCACCGACCAGGATAACGTCCTGAACGTCGGAAACAGACAGACCAGCGTCCTGCAGAGCGACTTTCAGCGGCTCGATAGAACGGTTAACCAGGTCTTCAACCAGGCTTTCCAGTTTCGCACGGGTCACTTTGATGTTCATGTGTTTCGGACCGGTCGCGTCTGCAGTGATGTACGGCAGGTTCACGTCGGTCTGCTGAGCGGAAGACAGTTCGATCTTCGCTTTCTCAGCGGCTTCTTTCAGACGCTGCATCGCCAGCGGGTCGTTACGCAGGTCGATACCCTGATCTTTCTTAAATTCGTCAACCAGGTAGTTGATCATACGGCTGTCGAAGTCTTCACCGCCCAGGTGGGTATCACCGTTGGTTGCCAGAACTTCGAAGGTTTTTTCGCCGTCAACTTCGTCGATTTCGATAATAGAGATATCGAAAGTACCACCACCGAGGTCATAAACCGCGATAGTACGGTTGCCGACTTCTTTATCCAGACCGTAAGCCAGCGCGGCTGCGGTCGGTTCGTTGATGATACGTTTGACTTCCAGACCTGCGATACGACCGGCGTCTTTGGTTGCCTGACGCTGAGCATCGTTAAAGTATGCAGGTACGGTGATAACCGCTTCAGTTACCGGTTCACCCAGGTAATCTTCAGCCGTTTTCTTCATTTTTTTCAGCACTTCAGCAGAAATCTGCGGCGGTGCCATTTTCTGACCTTTTACGTCAATCCATGCATCACCGTTGTCAGCACCGATGATTTTGTACGGCATGATGGCTTCATCACGCTGTACTTCTTCGTCCTGGAAGCGGCGGCCAATCAGGCGTTTAATCGCAAACAGGGTGTTTTGCGGGTTTGTCACTGCCTGACGTTTAGCCGGCTGACCAACCAGAGTTTCACCATCCTGGGTATAAGCAATGATAGAAGGCGTGGTGCGATCGCCCTCGGCGTTCTCCAGCACACGTGCAGTAGTGCCATCCATAATCGCTACACAAGAGTTGGTAGTACCCAGGTCGATACCAATAATTTTACCCATCTAAACGTCTCCACTAAAAATTCGGTCATCATGTGGTTGTGAATCTGTAATAAGGGCGAAACGTGCGGTTTCAACTACCCTGAATCGTTTTTTTTCAGACTCACCACTGCGGTTGTCTACAAGATGGGGTCGTAACCCACTTCATCAAGGGGGGAATGAAAATTTTTTTTAGCCTTGTGGCAATAAAATCACAGAAAAAAGGCTAAAAGATAAAAAATGAATAGTTGCCAACCAGAATTAATTCACACCAGCAATTAAATAAATAAAGCCATTCACATAAAAATTGTAATAAAAAGAAAAGATTACGAGAATGAATCATTTTTCCGACGGCGGTAAGATGCTCTGAAGTCACACACTTTTGCAGCCGTCAAAGAGAAATCCCATGAAATCCTCGTTAACCCTTTCCGCCAGCCTGTTTATGGGCCTGCTGCTGAGCAGCGCCGCGCACGCTAACGATCATAAAGTTTTGGGTATGATTGCCATGCCCCGTAACGAAACCAACGATCTGACCCTAAAACTTCCCGTTTGTCGCGTGGTGAAACGCATTCAACTCACGGCCGATCATGGTGATTTACAGCTCAGTGGCGCATCTGTTTATTTCAAGGCTGCCCGCATGTCCAGCCAAAGTCTGAATGTGCCTTCCTCCATCAAAGAAGGGCAAACGACCAACTGGATCAACATTAATAGTGACAACGACAATAAGCGCTGCGTCAAAAAAATCACCTTCTCCGGCCATACGGTGAACTCCTCTGATATGGCAACGCTGAAAATCATCGGCGACGACTAATTCCGCACACTTTTATTCAGAAGCCATAGAAAACATGAATGTCACGTATTTGAATGACGACGACCTCGACTTTCTTCAGCATTGTAGTGAGGAGCAACTCGCCAATATTACCCGCCTGCTCACGCATAATGAAAAAGGGAAAGCCCGTCTGTCGAGCGTACTAAACCACAACGATTTATTTAAATCGATGGAAGGACACCCGGAACAACATCGCCGCAACTGGCAGCTGATTGCCGGCGAGCTTCAGCATTATGGCGGCGACAGCATTGCCAATAAACTCCGCGGCCATGGAAAACTGTATCGGGCGATTTTGCTGGATGTTTCGAAGCGTCTGAAGCTGAAAACCGACAAAGAGATGTCCACATTCGAAATTGAACAATATCTGCTGGAACACTTTTTACGTAATGCCTGGCAAAAAATGGATGCGGAACACAAGCGGACCTTTTTACAGGCCGTTGATGCAAAAGTCTCTGAACTGGAAGAACTTTTGCCACTATTAATGAAGGACCGCCATCTGGCGACAGGTGTATCTCACCTGCTCTCCAGCCAGCTTAGCAAGATCCTAAGAACACACGCCGCCGTCAGCGTCATCGGACACGGATTACTGCGTGGAGCCGGACTTGGCGGCCCGGTCGGCGCCGCATTAAACGGAGTTAAAGCGGTGAGCGGCAGCGCCTATCGCGTGACGATTCCGGCGGTACTTCAAATCGCCTGCCTGCGCAGAATGATCGCCCACGCGCAAGCGTGATGCCCATCACAGGGAAAATAATTCATTTTCCCTTCGTTAGATCATAGACAGTGCCCTCTCCCCTGATTATCATGCCGCGCCCCGAGGACTGCGATCGTTATTCGGGGAAACTATTTCACCATTCAATCAATGATGATTTTGAGGAATTATGGGCAACACTAAGTTGGCTAATCCGGCACCGCTGGGCCTGATGGGCTTTGGCATGACCACCATTCTGCTTAACCTGCACAACGCGGGTTTCTTCGCCTTTGACGTTATTATTCTGGCGATGGGCATTTTCTACGGCGGTATCGCGCAAATTTTTGCCGGTCTGCTGGAATATAAAAAAGGCAACACCTTCGGTTTAACCGCCTTTACCTCCTACGGTTCGTTCTGGCTGACGCTGGTTGCGATCCTGATCATGCCGAAAATGGGCCTGGCGGATGCAACCAATGGTCAGTTCCTGGGCGTGTATCTGGGTCTGTGGGGCGTCTTCACTCTGTTCATGTTCTTCGGCACGCTGAAAGCGGCTCGTGCGTTGCAGTTTGTCTTCCTGAGCCTGACGGTGCTGTTCGCGCTGCTGGCCGTTGGCAACATTGCAGGTAACGAAGCGATCATTCACGTTGCTGGCTGGGTTGGCTTAGTGTGTGGCGCAAGCGCCATTTACCTGGCGATGGGTGAAGTGCTGAACGAACAGTTTGGCCGTACCATCCTGCCGATTGGTGAAGCGCACTAATCTGACGTTATCCCCCCTGACGGGGGGATATTCCTTACAAGCGCTGTAACTCTGCCTGCACGTTCGAATCGCGATGATAAATATCCTGTCGCAGCCAAATTCCCAGACCTAACCCCACCAGCGATAGCGCCAGCACATACCAGGCCGGAGCCATTGGCGACACGCTCATTAACATCGTCACGGCGATTGGCGTCAGACCACCAAAAATGGCGTACGACACGTTGTAAGAGAAGGATATTCCGGTAAAGCGGACTTCCGCCGGAAACGCTCGAACCATGACATAAGGCACAGCCCCCACCACGCCAACGCACAACCCCACCAGCCCGTACAACAGGAACAAGTGCTGAGGATGGCTGCCGGTCAGGTGATAGAAAAACCAGCTTGAACAGGCCAACAGCAGGCTGCCGACAATAAAGGTTTTGCTGGCGCCGACCCGGTCGACAATAAACCCAGCCAGCAGACAACCCACGCACAGCATAATAGTCGCGACACTGTTGGCTTGTAACGTCAACGCTGGCGCAAAGCCATACTGTTTCTGCAACCACACTGGCGACATCAGGATCACCACCACAATCCCGGCCGACAACAACCAGGTCAGCAGCATGGAAATGACCACCGCTTTTTTATGTTTGCTCACCACCGACTTCACCGGTAGCTCTTGCGCCAGCGCTTTACGTTGCTGCATTTCGAGGAATATAGGCGTCTCCTGCAGCCAGCGGCGCAGGTACATTGCCACCAACCCAAATACGCCCCCCAGCAGGAATGGAATACGCCAGCCGTAGTCATGCACCGCCTGCTGCGTCAGGCTGGTGTTCACCAGCGTCGCAACTACCGACCCCAGCAGAATTCCCACCGTCAGCCCGGCGGTTAGCGTGCCACAGGCAATGCCGATGCGGCGCTCCGGTACGTGCTCCGCCACGAACACCCACGCGCCCGGCACTTCTCCGCCGATGGCAGCGCCTTGCAAAATGCGCATCAGCAGTAACAGCAGCGGCGCGAGGATCCCCATTGAGGCGTAAGTAGGCAATAGCCCAATCGCCAGCGTTGGTATCGCCATCAGCAAAATGCTCAGGGTAAACATTTTCTTGCGCCCGACCAGATCGCCAAAGTGCGCCATAATAATGCCACCCAGCGGACGCGCCAGATATCCGGCGGCAAAAATGCCGAAGGTTTGCACCTGACGTAGCCATTCAGGAATGTCTGCCGGAAAGAAGAGTTCGCCAACAACAGCGGCAAAGAAGACGAAGATAATGAAATCATAAAACTCAAGCGCACCGCCGAGGGCAGCAAGCGTAAGGGTTTTATAATCCTGGCGATTCAGCGGTCGAGTGTGTTGTGACATAGCAAACCATGAGTCAGTGGAGTAATTGAATCTGTCTGTCGATATATGTAAAGCAAAAATTACTATATCGTAAACAATTCAATACTCCACTGTCATTGGCACTTATGTCACGATCGCGCTACTTTCAGGGGTTTGTATCGCGAATTGCGCTTTTAGGGCGAAAAGATGCTACAACAGCCGGTGCGGTTTCCACATACGGCCCATCCAACAACTGTATACAATACGGTACACTTGCAAAAATACCCGGTACGATAACTTTACCGTCGGCATCTTTCACACCTTCCAGCGTTTCTTTGATCGACTTCGGCTGTCCAGGCAGATTCAGGATCAGCGCCTGCTTGCGAATCACGCCAACCTGGCGGGAGAGAATAGCCGTTGGCACAAAATGCAGGCTTATCTGGCGCATCTGCTCGCCAAAGCCCGGCATCTGGCGGTCGGCTACGGCCAGCGTGGCATCAGGCGTCACGTCGCGACGGGCCGGACCCGTTCCGCCGGTAGTCAGCACCAGATGACAGCTCATTTCATCCACCAGCTCGCATAAGGTCTGTTCGATGATCGCCTGTTCATCCGGGATCAACCGCGTTTGCAGCTCAAAAGGGGTGGTAAGGGCAGACGCCAGCCACTCTTCAAGGGCCGGGATACCTTTATCCTGGTAAACGCCGCTGGAAGCACGGTCAGAAATGGAAACCAGGCCAATGCGTAAAGTATTCATGATTATTCCGTTTAAACAGTCTCGTTAAACAGAATGATACACTGCGAAGGGAAGGACAGACAGGTTTCAGAAGAGGTAGCGTGACCCATATCAGGGCCACGCGCTAATGATTACAGCAGATCGCCGATCATTTTTTCCAGTTTACCCTGGTCTACAGCAAACTTACGGATACCGTCCGCCAGTTTGTCTACAGCCATCGGATCCTGGTTGTGCTGCCACAGGAACTCAGCTTCAGTGATGCGTGCAGGGCGCGCTTTCACTTCGCCGGAGAAGGACAGTTTACGTTCGATAGCGCCTTCGCTTTCCGCCAGCTCTTTCAGCAGTGCCGGTGCAATCGTCAGACGATCGCAGCCTGCCAGCTCAATGATTTCGCCAATGTTACGGAAGCTCGCACCCATCACCACAGTTTCGTAACCGTGTTGTTTGTAGTACTCGTAGATTTCCGTTACGGAAACCACACCCGGATCTTCTGCCGGTGCATACTCTTTTTTGTCGGTGTTGGCTTTGTACCAGTCAAGAATACGGCCAACGAACGGAGAAATCAGGTATACGCCAGCTTCTGCACATGCACGCGCCTGCGCGAAAGAGAACAGCAGAGTCAGGTTACAGTTGATGCCTTCTTTTTCCAACTGCTCAGCGGCACGGATGCCCTGCCAGGTTGAAGCCAGTTTGATCAGAATGCGATCGTTGCTGATGCCAGCATCGTTGTACATTTTGATCAGGCGTTTTGCTTTTGCGATAGACGCGTCGGTGTCGTAGGACAGACGAGCGTCAACTTCAGTGGAGATACGACCTGGGACCAGTTTCAGGATCTCCAGACCGATATTTACTGCCAGTTTGTCGGTCGCGTCGACGACCTGCTGCGCACGGTCGTTGCTCTGCTGCTTAGCCCAGGCTACAGCGTCATCAATCAGCTTGCGGTATTCCGGGATCTGCGCTGCGTTAAGAATGAGAGAAGGGTTAGTTGTGGCATCCTGAGGCTGATACAGCTTCATTGCCGCGATGTCTCCGGTGTCGGCCACTACTGTGGTGAACTGACGAAGGGAGGTCAATTTGTCCGTCATGATAGCGATTCTCTTTAAACAGCTTGTTAGGGGGATGTAACCGATCTTCCCTGATGATAGCACGACGCACTCTCAGCGCAACCGCCTGGATTGTCCGACCAGCCGCTCAGCCCTGATTACGCATCTCAAAGCCCGAGATGCGCAATTAAGGATATAACGATTGTTATGATAAACTCCCGCAATCAATCACCTTTCAAGGTATATACTGGTCGATTATTGGTAGCGCTTACACGGAAATCCTCGCGCTAACCGGCATCAACAAGAGGGATGTTAATGCCTGATTTTTTCTCATTTATTAATGAAATACTCTGGGGATCGGTGATGATCTACCTCCTGCTTGGCGCAGGATGTTGGTTCACCTGGCGTACAGGGTTCGTTCAGTTTCGCTACATTCGCCAGTTTGGCAAAAGTCTTAAAAATAGCATCAGCCCGCAGCCGGGCGGTTTAACTTCCTTTCAGGCTTTATGCACCAGTCTTGCCGCACGAATCGGTAGCGGCAATCTGGCAGGCGTGGCGTTGGCGATTGCCGCCGGCGGCGCGGGAGCCGTTTTCTGGATGTGGGTTTCGGCGGTTATTGGCATGGCAACGTCATTTGCCGAGTGCTCGCTTGCCCAACTGTACAAAGAACGCGACAACAAGGGACAGTTTCGCGGCGGTCCTGCGTGGTATATGGCGCGTGGGCTGGGCATGCGCTGGATGGGCGTGCTTTTTGCCATCTTTTTACTCATTGCCTACGGGCTGATTTTTAATAGCGTTCAGGCAAATTCAGTTTCTCGTGCGCTAACCTTTGCGTTTGATATCCCTCCCCTCTTCTCCGGAATCACCCTGGCAATCGTGTCATTGCTGGCAATCGTCGGCGGCATTAAAGGCGTTGCCCGCCTGATGCAATGGTTCGTTCCGATGATGGCTCTGCTGTGGGTCGGTTGCAGTATCATCATCTGCCTTTGGCATTTCGGGCAGCTTCCCGGCATTATCATGACCATTGTAAAAAGCGCTTTCGGCTGGCAGGAGGCCGCGGCCGGTGCCGCCGGGTATACGCTAAGCCAGGCCATTGCCAGCGGCTTTCAACGCGGTATGTTTTCTAATGAGGCCGGAATGGGATCAACCCCGAATGCCGCCGCCTCGGCAGCGTCCTGGCCCCCGCATCCGGCGGCACAAGGCATTGTGCAAATGATCGGAGTATTAGTTGATACGCTGATTCTCTGTACCGCCAGCGCGATGATCGTTCTGTTGGCAGGCAATGGCACCAGCTATGTGCCAATGGAAGGCATCCAACTGCTTCAGAAAGCGATGGTAACGCTCACGGGGGAATGGGGAGCCGGATTTGTGGCTTTCATTGTGATTCTGTTTGCCTTTAGCTCTATCGTCGCCAACTACATCTACGCGGAAAATAACCTGGTTTTTCTGAAGATGGACAACATGCGCGTCATCTGGCTATTACGGATCGCCACCGTTAGCACCGTGGTCGGCGGAACGTTAATCAGTGTCCCGCTGGTCTGGCAATTGGCCGACATCATTATGGCCTGTATGGCCATCACTAACCTGACGGCGATTTTGCTGCTTTCTCCAGTTGTACATACCATCGCCAGCGACTATCTGCGCCAGCGTAAACTCGGGGTGCGCCCGCAATTCGATCCGCGCCGTTATCCTGATATCAGACAACAGCTTGCGCCCGAAAGCTGGGATGAAACGCCGCGCGAATAGCGCGGCAATCGCAACCATCGATCAATTCAGTCGTTTTTTTTGCTAAAGTCGCAGTAAATTTCCTGCAAGGACTGGATATGCTGATTCTGATTTCACCTGCAAAAACGCTCGACTACCAAAGTCCGCTGGCAACGACACGTCATACGTTGCCCGAACTGCTGGATCACTCCCAGCAGCTTATTCACGTGGCGCGCCAGCTCTCTGCCCCGCAGATTGGCAAGCTGATGGGGATTAGCGACAAGCTGGCGGATCTGAATGCCACGCGTTTCCATGACTGGCAGCCTGACTTCACACCGGAAAACGCGCGCCAGGCCATTCTGGCGTTTAAAGGCGACGTGTATACCGGGCTGCAGGCTGAAACCTTCAGCGAGGCGGATTTCGACTTCGCTCAGCAGCATTTACGGATGTTGTCCGGGCTTTACGGCGTTTTGCGTCCGCTGGATTTGATGCAGCCTTACCGTCTGGAAATGGGCATTCGTCTGGCCAATGCGAAGGGTAAAGATCTCTACCAGTTCTGGGGAGATATCATCACCGATAAACTTAATGAAGCACTTGAAGCGCAAGGCGACAGCGTGGTGATTAACCTCGCCTCGGATGAGTATTTTAAATCCGTGAAGCCGAAAAAGCTCAACGCAGAGCTTATCAAACCGGTCTTCCTTGATGAGAAGAACGGCAAGTTCAAAGTCATCAGCTTCTATGCCAAAAAAGCGCGCGGCCTGATGAGTCGCTACATTATTGAGAATCGCTTAACGCAGCCAGAACAACTGACCGCTTTTAACAGCGAAGGCTATTTCTTTGATGAAGAAGCGTCAGGGAATGGCGAACTGGTGTTTAAACGCCACGAGCAGTAGCGTACATGCCGGATGGCGGCAGGTTTTGTAGGCCCGCTAAGCAAAGCGCCAGCGGGCACCACCGTTAACCGCGAGTCATCATCAGCTTACGCAGCGCAGCAAAATCAGCAGGCAGGTGATGAGAAAGCAGCGGCAGGTCCGCGCGTTCCGCCAGCTCTTTTGGCAGAGCCAGCTTCAGGTCAAGAATCTCTTCAACGCTTTCTTTAAACTTCGCCGGATGCGCAGTACCGAGGAACAGGCCGTACTCGCCAGGGTTCAACTGGTCGCGCAGCGCACGGTACGCCACCGCCGCATGCGGTTCTGAGGTGTACCCCATCTCATGCAGCTCACGCATCGTATCCTGCGTCGTAGCATCGTCAACGGCGGCATAACCCAGCTCATTCAGGCGCCAGATTTTACGGCGGAACAGTTCTTCCACGCGCGGCCAGTTGTTCGGCTGGCTGACATCCATCGCATTCGACAACGTCGCCTGAGTCGCTTTCGGCGCCCACTCACCTTGTGCAAGGAAACGCGGAACCGTATCGTTGACGTTGGTCGCCGCAATAAAACGTTTCACCGGCAAGCCCAGCGATTTCGCCAACAGCCCGGCGGTTAAATCGCCAAAGTTACCGCTGGGAACGGAGATTACCAGTTGATTACGCGCCTCTTGCGGCAGTTGGGCCACGGCCTCAAAGTAATAACAGATTTGCGCCAGCAGACGGCTGATGTTGATCGAGTTAGCCGAGTTCAGCCCCAGAGCCGTCTTCAGTTCTTCGTCATCAAACGCCTGCTTCACCAGCGCCTGGCAGGCATCAAAATCGCCATCAATTGCTACGGTTTCAATATTGCCGCCCAGCGTACAGAACAGTTTTTCCTGTAATGGGCTGATCTTGCCGTTGGGGTAGAGGATTACCACGCGCACATTTTTCAGGCCATAAAAGGCATGTGCGACCGCCGCCCCGGTGTCTCCGGAGGTCGCCGTCAGAATGGTGACCGGTTTGTCGCCGCTGATATGCGTCAGCATCTGCGCCATAAAGCGACCGCCAAAGTCTTTAAATGCAAGCGTTGGGCCGTGGAACAGTTCCAGACAGCCGACATCCGCAGCAACCTGGGCCACCGGCGCCGGGAAGGCAAATGCCGCGCGCACGCGCTGTTCCAGGATCTCCTGTGGGATTTCATCACCGATAAATGCGGAAAGGATCTTCGCGCTGCGGCTAACGAAATCCAGGTCCAGCATCTCATCAACTTCTGTCAGATTGAATTCCGGCAAATCGTGCGGAAAAAACAATCCCTGATTCTTGCCAAGTCCTTGCGTGACGGCCTGCGCAAAGCTGACCTGTTCGTTGTGATCTTTCAGATTATACAGTTTCATTGATTATCCCAGTACCCGTGCGCCCGCCGTGTCCAACCGGCAAATATGAACAAAGCCTTCCTGATTTTGCAGATAATTTTTCCCCAGCCAATCTGCTACGCGCTGCGCTGTATCCGGCTTATCGCACAAGGCAAACAGCGTCGGCCCCGACCCGGAGATACCGCTGGCCAGCGCGCCGATTTCCGCTACCGCCTGACGCGCCTGGCTAAAGCCTGGCAGCAAGCGGGTACGGTACGGCTCAGCAATGACATCTTTCATCAGCTTCGCAGCAAGCCCAGGCTGACGGGAATAGCAGGCATGAATAAATCCAGCCAGATGTCGCCCGTGGGCGATACAGTCCTGACGGCGATACTGCGCAGGTAAAATCGCCCGTGCTTCTGCCGTTGACACTTTAATCCCCGGATACGCCAGTACCCACAGCCACTCATCAAAGCCTGGCACCTGCTGGCTGATAATGCCGTTTTCTTCGATCATTAACTGCATGCCGCCCAAAAAGCACGGGGCGACGTTATCGTAATGAATACTGCCGGAGATACGCCCTTCCAGCTCGCCCATTATCGCTAACAAGCGCGTATCGTTGAGCGGCTTACCGCAGTGTTCGTTCATAGCGACTAACGCCGCCACGACTGAACAGGCGCTGGAGCCTAACCCGGAGCCAATCGGCATATTTTTTTCCAGCGTCATCGCCACCGGAACGCTTTTACCCAGCTCCTGACAGAATCGCTCCCAGCACTGGTAGACAATATTTTCTCGCGGCTCAGGCGGCAGTTTGTTGGCAAAGCGCCCGAGGTTGTTCAGGCTGAAATGGTCGGCCGCTTCAACGGACACCACATCTCCCAACAGCGAACCGTCCACCGGGGTTACCGCCGCGCCGAGCACATCAAACCCGACGCTCATATTGGCACTGGAAGCCGGGGCATAAACTCTCACCATGTCAGACTCCTAACTTCCATGAAAGGGTGCGTAGCAGGTCGGCAAAGACGCCCGCCGCCGTCACATCGTTACCCGCGCCGTATCCGCGCAGAACCAACGGTAACGGCTGATAGTAGTGGCTATAGAATGCCAGCGCGTTTTCACCGTTTTTCACTTTGAACAGCGGATCGTTGCCGTCCACTGCATCAATTTTCACGCGACAAACGCCGTCCTCTTCAATATTGCCAACATAGCGCAATACTTTTCCCTCATCACGGGCTTTCGCCACGCGCGCGGCAAAGGCGTCGTCCAGTTGCGACAATTTCGCCATAAACGCGGAAACATCACCGGAATCATCAAACTCTTTTGGCAGGACCGGCTCAATAACAATGTCAGAAAGCTCCAGCTCACGACCGGTTTCACGGGCCAGGATCAGCAGCTTACGCGCCACGTCCGTACCGGAAAGATCGTCACGCGGATCGGGTTCGGTATAGCCCAGTTCACGCGCCATTGTGGTGGCCTGGGAGAAGCTCATGCCTTCATCCAGCTTGCCGAAAATAAACGACAGCGAACCGGAAAGAATGCCTGAGAATCGTTGCAGTTCATCGCCCGCGCTGAGCAGATTTTGCAAGTTTTCAATAACCGGCAAGCCCGCGCCCACGTTGGTGTCGTACAGGAATTTACGACGCGACTTCGCCGCGGCAAAACGCAACTGATGGTAGTAATCCATCGACGACGTGTTGGCCTTTTTGTTCGGCGTGACCACATGGAAGCCTTCGCGCAGGAAGTCAGCATACTGATCCGCCACCGCCTGGCTTGAGGTACAGTCGACAATCACCGGGTTGAGCAGATGATATTCTTTCACCAGACGAATGAGGCGCCCAAGGTTGAATGGCTCTTTCGCGCTTTCCAGCTCCGTCTGCCAGTTTTCCAGATTCAAACCGTGGACGTTGGTCAGCAGAGCCTTCGAGTTCGCCACCCCGCACACACGCAGATCGATATGCTTCTTTTTGAGCCAGGTCTGCTGACGTTTAAGCTGTTCCAGCAGCGCACCGCCCACTCCGCCTACGCCAATCACAAACACTTCAATCACCTGGTCGGTGTTGAACAGCATCTGATGGGTAACGCGTACGCCGGTGGTCGCGTCATCGTTGTTCACTACTACCGAAATAGAACGCTCGGACGACCCCTGGGCGATCGCCACGATGTTGATGTTCGCACGAGCCAGCGCGGCAAAGAATTTCGCCGAGATGCCGCGCAGCGTGCGCATACCATCGCCAACGACGGAGATGATAGCCAGTCGCTCAGTCACCGCCAGCGGCTCCAGCAGGCCTTCTTTCAGTTCGAGATAGAATTCATCCTGCATGGCGCGCTGCGCACGCGCGCAGTCGCCCTGTGGGACGCAGAAACTGATGCTGTATTCAGAAGAGGATTGGGTGATCAGCACTACCGAGATGCCCGCACGCGACATCGCGGCGAAAACGCGCGCCGCCATACCCACCATGCCTTTCATCCCAGGGCCGGAGACGCTAAACATCGCCATATTATTGAGGTTAGAAATGCCTTTTACCGGCAAATCGTCGTCATCACTGCTGGCACCGATCAACGTACCGGGCGCTTGCGGATTACCGGTATTTTTAATCAGGCACGGGATCTGGAACTGAGCAATAGGGGTAATGGTGCGCGGGTGCAGAACTTTGGCGCCGAAGTAAGAAAGCTCCATCGCTTCCTGATAAGACATCGACTTCAGCAGCCGGGCGTCGGGTACCTGACGCGGATCACAGGTATATACGCCGTCAACATCGGTCCAGATCTCACAACAATCAGCGCGCAAACAGGCGGCCAGTACGGCGGCAGAGTAGTCAGAGCCATTACGCCCCAGCACCACTAATTCACCTTTCTCATTCCCCGCAGTAAATCCGGCCATCAGAATCATATGGTCAGCAGGAATACGGCTGGCGGCAATACGGCGCGTGGATTCGGCGATATCAACGGTAGATTCGAGGTAATGGCCTACTGCCAGCAATTTCTCCACCGGGTCAATGACCGTCACGTTGTGCCCGCGCGCTTCCAGCAGGCCTGCCATGATGGCGATCGACATTTTTTCACCACGGCAGATAAGCGCGGCATTGATACTGTCCGGGCACTGTCCCAGCAGGCTGATACCGTGCAGGACGTGCTTAATCTGGGCAAATTCTTGTTCAACAAAGGCTTTGAGCGGAGCCAGGGGGAAACCCGGCTGTGCGGCGGCCAGACCCACCAGCAGTTCAGAGAAAATGCGTTCGGCGTCGCTGATGTTGGCTAAAGCATCCTGACCACCGATGGTCTTTTCAATCATCGCCACCAGATGGTTGGTAATTTTTGCGGGGGCAGAGAGTACGGTCGCGACCTGCCCCTGTCTGGCATTGCTTTCCAAAATATCGGCAACCCGCAGAAAGCGCTCTGCATTTGCCACTGATGTACCGCCGAACTTCAACACTCGCATGGTTTACCTCATTGCCTTTGGTCGAAAAAAAAGCCCGCACTGTTTAGGTGCGGGCTTTTTCTTGTGTTTCCTGTACGCGTCAGCCCGCACCGTTACCTGTGGTAATGGTGATGGTTGTGGTAATAGTGATGCTGATGCGTTTCATGATGTTGTGTGCTCTGTAATTATTATCTGTCTGTGCTGTATTCTTTTAGGGTTAAAGTATCTGCTGACCTAAGTCAATAAATTTTTAAATTGATCACATTCCGAAACTTGTTCACGAGCGACTGCTTGCCCTTTTACTTTCAACCAAAACAGCATGTTTTCCCCACTTGAAGCCAGAATAAAAAACCACGTAACAAAAACTGCTCGAAATTTTATTTTGCGATGTTTTTTTCTATATCATGTAAAAAACGGTGCAACATTGCCGTGTCTCGCTGCCCTAATAGACCCATTCGCTGTTGCAGCCAGTCCGTCAGCTTGATGTCGTCAGAAACGTTCAGCGTGGCTAATAAACGTAAAACGCGCGCACGCAATGCCTGTAGCTGAAGCTCATCCGTCACCTCACTATTTTTAGCCGGTTGTTGTATTAAACCTGCTAATTGATAGCAATACACCATCACCGCCTGTCCCAAATTGAGTGAGGGATAGTCAGCCACCATAGGTACACCGGTGAGCACATCCGCCAGAGCCAATTCTTCGTTGGTCAGCCCCGAATCCTCGCGACCAAAAACCAGTGCGGCGTGTTCCATCCACGTTGATTTTTCCTGCAACAGGGGAACCAGTTCGACCGGCGTGGCGTAATAATGAAACTTCGCCCGGCTGCGCGCGGTGGTCGCGACGGTAAAATCCACGTCGTGGAGCGCCTCCGCTAACGTTGGAAAAACGTTAATATTATCAATAACATCGCCCGAACCATGCGCAACCCATCGCGTAGCGGGTTCCAGGTGGGCTTCGCTGTCAACGATCCGTAATTGGGTGAACCCCATAGTCTTCATAGCGCGGGCAGCCGCGCCGATATTTTCCGCTCTGGCGGGGGCAACCAGAATAATTGTTAAACGCATTTCGATACTCTTTTTGGCCAGTCTGCAAGGGATTATGTGACGTAGGTCAACATATTACGCTGCGCGAATTTACATATTTTTAACAGAAATCACTGAAAAAGCATTTCGCATACGTTAAAAAATGCTAAACTATTTCCAGGCTGTACTATTGCTTTTTATGTTAACAAAAGTTGCATATCCCTCTGTTTATCCATGATAATTTAATTTAAAATGGATCGCACTGGTTGGATTCATTACATTTATTAATTTGCTCGTGCAACTAGTTGTAATATTGCAATTTTGTGATGAAAGCAAACATTTGGATACGTTGATTTCATCAAACTGTTAACGTGCTACAATTGAACTTGATATATGTCAACGAAGCGTAGTTTTATTGGGTGTCCGGCATGTCTTAGCCTGTTATGTTGCTGTTAAAATGGTTAGGATGACAGCCGTTTTTGACACTGTCGGGTCCAGAGGGAAACTACCCACGACCAAGCTAATGATGTTGTTGACGTTGATGGAAAGTGCATCAAGAACGCAATTACGTACTTTAGTCATGTTACGCCGATCATGTTAATTTACGGCATGCATCAGGCAGGTCAGGGACTTTTGTACTTCCTGTTTCGATTTAGTTGGCAATTTAGGTAGCAAACATGCAGACCCCGCACATTCTTATCGTTGAAGACGAGTTAGTAACACGCAACACGTTGAAAAGCATTTTCGAAGCAGAAGGCTATGATGTATTCGAAGCGACAGATGGCGCGGAAATGCATCAGATTCTCTCTGAATATGACATCAACCTTGTGATTATGGATATCAATCTGCCTGGGAAAAATGGCCTGCTGTTAGCGCGCGAACTCCGCGAACAAGCTAACGTTGCGCTGATGTTCCTGACGGGCCGTGATAACGAAGTCGATAAAATTCTCGGCCTCGAAATCGGCGCAGACGATTACATCACCAAGCCGTTTAACCCACGCGAACTGACTATCCGTGCTCGTAACCTGCTGTCCCGTACCATGAACCTTGGTACTGTCAGCGAAGAGCGTCGTAGCGTCGAAAGCTACAAGTTCAATGGCTGGGAGCTGGACATCAACAGCCGCTCTCTGATTGGTCCTGACGGCGAGCAGTATAAACTGCCGCGCAGCGAATTCCGTGCCATGCTTCACTTCTGTGAGAATCCGGGCAAAATCCAGTCTCGCGCAGAACTGCTGAAAAAAATGACCGGTCGCGAACTGAAGCCGCATGACCGTACCGTTGACGTGACGATCCGCCGCATTCGTAAACATTTCGAATCAACGCCGGATACGCCAGAAATCATCGCCACCATTCACGGTGAAGGCTACCGTTTCTGCGGCGACCTGCAGGATTAATTCAATTCTGATGGGTAAAAAAAACGGCGCTTTATGCGCCGTTTTTCATTTCTCTACGGGTCTATTTCCATAAGCGAAACGCGTCACTCTGCTCAGGCTGAGATGCCGGAAGTTCTGACGGTTTTGGTTTTGGCTGCGCCAGCGAGTGCCAGTCAAGATGACGCGTCAGGAACATCACCCCACACAGCGCAAACAACAGCACGCCGGTACCCAGCAGTAAAGAGCTGTCCTGTGAACGCAGCAGCACCCACATCACGCCATCCAGCGCCAGCAGCGCCAGCAGCGCCACGGTGAACAAAATACTGTTCCGCCAGCCCTGCAATATCGCCTGCAGATACACCCCGTTCATTAACGCGCCAACCAGGCTTGCCGTTATCCACGCCGCCGTAAAACCAATGTGTTCTGACAGCGCCAGCAGAAGCAGATAAAACATCACCAGCGATAACCCCACCAGCAGATACTGCATCGGGTGCAGACGCAGACTGGTCATGCATTCAAGCACGAAGAAAGACATAAAGGTCAGCACAATCAGCAGGATGGCATATTTTGTTGCCCTGTCCGTTAACTGATACTGATCTGCTGGCGTGGCGACGGCGACGCTAAACGCAGGCATGCCCTCCCAGCCAATTTTTTCGCCATCAAAGCGCTCGCCGAGGTTATTGGCAAACCAGCTGCTTTGCCACTGGGCCTTGAATCCTGATTCACTGATTTCGCGCTTAGCCGGAAGAAAGTCCCCAAGAAAGTTGGGATGCGGCCAGTTGCTGGTTAAGGTCATTTCACTGTTACGCCCAACCGGTACGACGGAGAAATCGCCGGTACCGCTCAAATTGAGCGACAACACCAGGCTCAGATTTTGCTCCGCCCAGCCCGCGTCAGGTAGCGGAATGTGAATTCCCTGCGCACGTCCATCCAACCCCGTCCCCGGCTCAACGACCAGCGACGTGCCATTGACCTGTGGCGCTTTTACCACGCCAATCCCGCGCGCATCACCCACACCAACTACAATAAACGGTTTGCCGACGCTGACGTTGGGATGGTTTAAATCGCTCAAGCGCTCGGCGTTAAACTCGGCCTTCACCGAAACATCGTTGTGCCAGACCTGGCCTTCATAAATACCGATTTTACGCGCTTCTACGTTCTGATTCCCCTCAACGACCAACGACTCCGGCAGCCAGAAATGGATATAGCTGCGTTTACGCTGGACCTCTTTGCCCTCCTCCAGCGAGGTATAAAGTTCTGTCACCGGAACGGCAATCAGCGGCCCTACCATCTTTTGCGGCCCGCTGGTGCTCTGACGGATAGCATCTTCGACGTCATCACGATAATCCGATCGCTCAACGATTATCTGCCTGACCATCGTCAGCGGAATTAACAGCAGCAGTATTGCGCCACCTAAGGTGACGATTTTCCAAAACAGGGGGGATTTAAACATAGCGTTCTCCTTTGCAATATCAGCAAGGTAGAACAGCTATGTGCGGAGAATTTGAAGTTATGTGAAGTGACGGTGAAGCGTAAACAGAGCCTGTACGCCCCCTTCCGGTCGGTTAGACAATGTCACCGTACCTGCGTGAAGTCGCGCAACTTCGCTGACAAACGCCAGCCCCAAACCGCTGCTCTTATGCCCATTCTCACGGGGCAGCGAGTAAAAGCGCTCAAAAATACGCGGTAACGCAAAGTCGGGGATCCCGCTGCCACTGTCGATGACCTGCAACGTGACCCGCTCCTCCTGCTGATGCGAACTCAGCGTAATCGTCCCGTCCTGCGGCGTGAAGTCGATCGCGTTGTCGAGCAAATTCCCCAATGCCTGCTCCAGTAACGCAGGGTCGGCGGCGACGCTAAGCGATGAAGGTATAATGGTCAGCGTGATGTTTTTTGCCGCCAGTTGCACGCTGCGAGCCTCTTTAAGCTGAGCAAACAGCGCGTCTACTGCCACCGACATCAACGTTATGTCCTGTCGATTCTCCAGTCGCGCCTGACGTAGCAGAGTTTCGACCAACGCCTGCATGCGCGCATTTTGCGTCAGAATATTATCGGTAAAGCGCGCAACCACGTTCGGCGGCGGGCCTTCGCGCAAAATTTCAGCTGCGCCACGGATGGCCGCCAGCGGACTTTTCAGCTCGTGCGTTAACGCGTAGACATATTGCTCAATGTAGTTTTTGCCCTCAAGCTTCAGACGCATACTTTCCAGCGCCTGCGCCAGTTTACGTAGCTCGCTGCTGCCTAAATCAGGCAGTGGGACGGGGCGATTCTCAGTAACGGAGTCGGCATAGCGCGCCAGCCGGGCAATAGAGCGGTTTATCCACCATACCATCCCGACGCCGATCACTAAGGCAATGCCCAGTAATACGGCGCTGGCCCACAGCATCCGCCGTTCACTGCGTTTAATCACCGGCGCCATCGCCGCATTCGGTTTACCGACGCTAAGCACGCCGATAATACGCCCGCCGTCAACGATCGGCGCGGCAACGTACATCACCGAACTTTCCGGATCGTTCGGGTTTTGCGGCGTACTGCGGGCGCCATATTGCCCACGCAGGGTTAACCACACGTCGTTCCAGCGGGAATAGTCCTGACCGACGGCCTGGTTGGCGGAATCAAACAATACCTTGCCCTGCGCGTCGGTCATGTAGACATGGTATTCGTTACGAACTTTGTTAATGCCGCTGATATTGGCACTGAATGGACGGTTATGCAGTTGCGAAAATGCCTGCGCCAGCTTGCCGTTGGCGGGAGAGTCAGAGAGCAAGTCATCGCGCGCCAGCGCGGCCAGCAGCGTGGCGGTATCAATCAAGGTGCCTTCGGTAGCCCGGCGAACACCTGGCTTAATTTCCTGCACAAAGATCGACAAAACGAACCAGGCGGCGACGGCAACAATCAGAAAATAGCCGAGCAGCAAACGCATGCCAATGCGCATCAGACGCTCCTCAGGCTGTATCCCATACCGCGATGCGTATTGATAGGGGAAAACTCGGGGTTGATAGCCCGCAGCTTGGCGCGCAGCGTTTTGATGTGGGTATCGACCGTTCTGTCGAAGGTATCCTGCGCATCGGCCCAGACTAAATCCATCAACTGCTGGCGAGAGTAAATACGCCCCGGCGACATCAGCAGCGTTTTCAGCAACAGAAACTCATAGCGCGTCAGGTTTAACGGTCTGCCAAACCAGGTTATCTGCGCGGCCAGTTCATTAAGCTCAAACTCCCCACAGCGCGTCATTGATGAAGGAGCGGAGAATTTCTGCACCCGCCGCAGGAGCGTACGCACGCGGGCGCACACCTCGCGTGGAGAGAAAGGCTTGGCAACATAGTCATCCGCGCCGATTTCCAGCCCCAGCAGGCGATCCACCTCATCGCTGCGCGCGGTCAAAAACAGGATCGGCAACGCCGGATGACGCTCCAGCAGACGTCGGCATAGTTCAAAGCCGCTGATATCGGGTAGACCGACATCCAGAACGATCGCATCAGGACAGCGCTGGCGAGATTTTTCCAGCACCGGTAACCCGCGCTCAAACGCTTCCACGCTAAAACCTTCCTGCGACAGCATGTAGATAAGCGTATCGGCGATGCCCTGCTCATCCTCAACTAACCAGATCAACGGCTGTTGCATTTTGCTTCCTTGTTATTGCCGCCACGGCATGATGGGCACCGCGCTGATGGCATTTTTGGGCGATCCATCGACCACTTTATCTGAATAGGCCAGATAGGCCAGCGCATTACGTTTCGCGTCGTAAAAACGCACGACCTGTAAGGATTTAAACACCAGCGAGGTACGTTTTTTAAACACCACTTCGCCCTGCGCTTTGCCGTTCTTGATTCTGTCGCTCAGTTCTACCGGCCCTACCTGCTGGCAGGAGATGGCGGCATCGGAGGTATCTTCCGCCAGCCCCAGTCCACCTTTGATGCCGCCGGTCTTCGCCCGGCTCACGTAGCACGTCACGTTGGTCACATCCGGATCGTCAAACGCTTCGACCACAATTTTATGATCCGGCCCAAACATTTTGAAAACCGTATCGACAGATCCAATCTGCTCCGCGTGGGCGACCTGCGCCAACATCAGCAGAATTGAGGAAATGATTAAGCTCTTATATTTCATATTGTTACCATTCTTAAAAGTTACTCTGTGTAATTATTCGACATTTTAAGATAAAACGTATACAGATCACAGGATTACAATAATCACGCTTTCGTATGTCCGAAAAAAGCATTTATGAGCAAAAAAAACACTGAATGCTAAAACAGCAAAAAATGCTATTATCCACATACCTGACGTCAGGTACTCGTTGTTGAAAGGATGAGGATATTTTATGGATCAGGCTGGCATTATTCGCGACCTATTAATCTGGCTGGAAGGTCATCTGGATCAGCCTTTGTCGCTTGACAATGTGGCGGCAAAAGCAGGCTATTCCAAGTGGCACCTGCAGAGAATGTTTAAGGACGTGACGGGCCATGCTATTGGCGCCTACATCCGCGCCCGTCGTTTATCGAAATCTGCAGTGGCGCTGCGCCTGACTGCGCGCCCAATTTTGGATATTGCGCTGCAATATCGCTTTGACTCTCAACAAACCTTTACCCGCGCGTTCAAGAAACAGTTTTCCCAGACGCCTGCGCTGTATCGCCGCTCCCCGGAATGGAGCGCGTTCGGTATTCGCCCGCCAATGCGACTGGGTGAATTTACGATGCCTGCGCACGAGTTCGTTACGCTGGAAGATACGCAACTGCTTGGCACCACGCAAAGCTATTCCTGCTCGCTGGAACAGATTTCAGATTTCCGGCATGAAATGCGTATTCAGTTCTGGCGCGACTTCCTTGCTCATGCTCCTTCAATCCCGCCGGTGCTGTACGGGCTGAACGAAACGCGTCCGAGCATTGAAAAAGATGACGAGCAGGAAGTGTTTTACACCACGGCACTGACGCCGGAACAAGCCAATGGCTATGTGCCGTCGGCGCAGCCTATCCTGTTACAGGGCGGCGAGTACGTGATGTTTACCTATGAAGGGCTGGGTACCGGCGTGCAGGAGTTTATCCTGACAGTCTACGGCACATGCATGCCGATGCTGAACCTGACGCGCCGTAAAGGGCAAGATATCGAGCGATACTACCCGGCAGAAGATGCCAAAGCAGGAGATCGCCCGATCAACCTGCGCTGCGAATTCCTGATTCCGATTCGCCGCTAGCGCTGCAGTTCATCCAACGCAGGGGCATCCAGATGAGAAATGTCCCCTGCCGTTTCAACCACCCATCCCGGCGCCAGCCATAAGCTTTCCTGGTAATCGACGCGAGAAATAGAACAGTTGCGCAGACGCAGGCGACGTTCAGCCCAGGCCGGTAACCCCAAAATCGTACTCACCAGGCAACCCAGCGCGATACCGTGGCTGACCAGCAGTGGACGACTTCCCGGCGGCAGCTCCAGACAGGATGCCAGCGCCGCGTTGACGCGATCGCTCAACTCCTGCATCGATTCCCCTTCCGGAATACGACCATCCACCGTACCGTTCACCAACTGGCGACGCCAGCCCTCTTCCTCCGGCGTCAGCGTATCAATATGACGTTGCTCCAGCACGCCCATATTCAGCTCACGCAGACGGGAGTCATAGGTGATATCACAGCCACAGGCCTGGGCGATGATTTCTGCGGTGCGTCGTGTACGACCTAAATCGCTACTGATGACATGCGTAATTCCAAACGAGCGGGCGCGTTCTCCCACCTGCATGGCTTGCTGTTCACCTTTAGCGGTCAGTGGGCTGTCTGACTGGCCTTGAATACGTCGCTCGGCGTTCCACTGCGTTTCGCCATGGCGAACAAGGTATACCTGTAACATGCTTTTTTTCCGTTATATACTCGTCATACTTTGAGTAGACTCTGCGATGAATTTTCAAACTGAGCTTAATTATGCACAAGGTTATCTCTGCAACCACCAATCCTGCCAAAATTCAGGCAATTCTGCGGGCATTTGAAGAGATTTTCGGGGAAGGATCCTGCCATATTGAACCCGTCGCCGTCGAGAGTGGCGTGCCGGAACAACCTTTCGGAAGCCAGGAAACGCGCACTGGCGCACGAAATCGCGTTGATAACGCGCGCCGCCTGCACCCGCAGGCTGATTTCTGGGTCGCTATTGAAGCGGGTATTGACGATGACGCCACCTTCAGTTGGGTGGTGATTGATAACGGCATCCAGCGTGGAGAAGCCCGTTCAGCCACACTGCCATTGCCAGCTGTCATTCTCGACAGAGTCCGCCAGGGTGAAGCGCTCGGCCCGGTGATGTCGGACTATACGGGTATTGATGAGATTGGCCGTAAAGAGGGCGCAATCGGCGTCTTTACCGCGGGTAAGCTGACGCGCTCGAGCGTCTACCACCAGGCAGTGATTCTGGCGCTCAGCCCATTTCATAACGCGGTGTATTTATAGCATTGTGCCGGATGTTCAATCGTAGGCCGGATAAGGCAAAGCCGCATCCGGCGGATCAATTTTTCCCGAGCAGTACCTGCTCCAGCCAGTGACGCAGATCCACCGGTGCGGATTTGAGGCTGTTCGACCCCCGCGTAATGGTGGCGATCCCCGCTCCAAGCTCGTTTTTAAGCTCGCGCTGGCTCATCTCGCCACGCAGCAGCTCTTCAATGATACGCACACGCGTGCCCAACGCTTCGCGCTCATCCGGCGTTAACATCAAATTGAGCAGGGGCAGGTGTAAATCTTGTTCATAGGCGTGTTTAAGCAGATCGACAAAACGTAACCACTCCTGGTGACGCTGTTCTGCCATCTCTGCTGAATAGGGTGATTGCTGAGTCATAAGATATCGCCATCGTTGCGGGGGAAGCGTGCTTGCTTCCCCCTTTTGTACTCTTTAACGAGTACGATAGCATAACACAACCGACGCGATCAGTAACGACGTTGCCATTCTGCGTCGCTCATCAACTCCGGTTTATCACCGAGGAAATAGCGGTAGTACGCATCGTAAGCCAACACGTTCTTCACGTAACCACGCGTCTCTGAGAATGGAATGCTCTCGACAAACGCGACGGCATCAATCCGGCCCGCGCTATTGCCAAGCCAGGTGCGAACGCGCCCCGGTCCGGCGTTATAGGCCGCCGACGCAAAAATGCGGTTATTACCGAATTGCTGGTAAACATACTGCAAATAGCTGGTACCAATGTTGATGTTGGTATCAGGATCCAGTAGCTGGCTCGGGCTGCTGTAACCCGGAATCGAGAACATTTTCACCGTATGCGTCGCCGTGCCCGGCATAATCTGCATCAGCCCGCTGGCGCCGACCGGCGATTTCACTTTCGGGTTCCAGGCGCTTTCCTGACGCGCTATCGCCATCGCATAGCTCGGCGGAATATCCTTGCCGCTGGTGTAGCGGGTAAACAGATCCTTGTAGGCCAGCGGGAAGCGCTCTTCCAGATGATCCCACAGCTTACCGGCGATCGTCGCCTGCACGCTCAGATCCCACCAGTGATTATTGAACGCGTAACGCGCCAGTTGAGCCTGCTCAGACTTGGTGCGGCTGGTGACCAGATTCGCCCATTCACTGCGTGCGGTATTGTCCATGTTCCAGTACATCAGCTCGCGTACGCGCGCCATTTCCGGGCCCTGAGTTAACGCAGAGTCAACGTTGGCTGGGGCTTTATCCACTTTCAACTCATACTCTTCGCCCAGACGCTGTGCCGCCACCATCGGATAGAATCCGCGCTGCTGCATGAGCTGATGCAGGATCTCTTTGGCTTCCGCTTCGCGTCCGCGCTCCAGCAGCAGATCCGCCTGCCAGTAGCGCCACTCATCTTTTTCTTTTGCTTCCATTGGCAGACGCGCCAGCCAGGTATTCAGGCCACGACGATCGCCAGTTCCCAGCGCCATGCGCACGCGGCGCTCCACAAGTGAGGTGGAATTCGAACGCATAATGGCGTCATCGCGCCATTTGGCCTGCTCGTCGGTGACGTCGTTGCCCATCAAACGCCAGGCAACAATGTCGCGCAGCTCCTGAGTTTGCTCGTCATTCAACTGCTGCGCTTGTGTCAGAGACGGGATCATCAGGCGGGCATTCTCCACATCCTGACGCGCCACGCTGGCAAAGGCCACCGCTGCCATCTGTCGGGTGAAATCCGTGGCGCCAGTAGTGCGAGCAAAGGTCATCACCGAATTTGGATCGTTGGCCAGCGCAATGATCGCCGAAGCGATAGTTTGATATTGCGCGGGCATCTGTCCGGCCAACGCGGTGACCAGTCCGGTATTCCCGGCTTTCATCGCCAGACGAATACGTTCCAGATACGCCAGCGGATCCTGGGTGCCTGAGGCGCGCCATACGCCGAATAATTTGTCACAAGCGTTCGGCTGGCTTTTCCCGGTCAACCACAGTTCTTTCGCGCCCTGCCAGGCTTCTTCGGTTTGCCCGGTGCTCCATTTCGCAAAGTAATAGTTACATTGCGCTTCCGTGGTACCCGGTTTTTCCGGACTGAATGCCAGCAGTCCACGCCAGTCTTCCCGTCGCGCCAGTTCATTCACGAAACGTGATTGCAGAGTACGCGCTGGGGGCAGCGTCGGATTGGCGCGCACAAAATTGGTGACGGTAATGGTCGGCTGATTCATCAGATCGTCCGTAATCTGACGATATTCCAGATAAGGATACAGAGGATAGTTCTTCAGGCCGGGCATCATCTGCTCGACGACATCCATCTGTCGGTTATCCCAGGCCTGCTTAATTTGCGCATAGCGATTGCGCTGCTCATCCAGGGAATCGGCTCGCGCCACTTGACTGACCGTCAGCAGACATACGCTGGCCGCCAGCAGGCGCCAGGTAAATTGATTGGCTTTGTCCACAAGCTCTTCCTCTTCTCATGTTACGTCTGTGCAGCATCATGCCGCTTAATTCATTCATGCTAACCAGACATTGCAGAATGCGCCACGTCACGGACACTTTTTTACTTTTGTTGCGAGTGAGATCTGCTGGCTGGGATTGAGCAATGAAAAAGGCTACACTTCGCCTTTGAAAACTCTATTCATCACTATAAAAGAGGCGAAGTCCACGTGGCTCAATTCGTTTATACCATGCATCGTGTCGGCAAAGTCGTTCCGCCGAAACGTCATATTCTTAAAAACATCTCACTGAGCTTCTTCCCTGGCGCCAAAATCGGTGTACTCGGTCTGAACGGTGCGGGTAAATCTACCCTGCTGCGCATCATGGCCGGCATTGATACCGATATCGAAGGTGAAGCTCGCCCACAGCCTGGCATTAAAATCGGTTACCTGCCGCAGGAGCCGAAACTGAACCCGGAACATACCGTTCGCGAATCCGTTGAAGAAGCGGTTGCAGAAGTGGTTAACGCGCTGAAAGGCCTGGATGAAGTGTACGCGAAGTACGCCGAGCCGGACGCTGACTTCGACAAACTGGCCGCGCAACAGGGCAAGTTTGAAGAGATTATTCAGGCCCATGACGGTCATAACCTGAACGTGCAGCTTGAGCGTGCCGCCGACGCCCTGCGTCTGCCGGACTGGGACGCTAAAATTGAGAATCTCTCCGGTGGTGAACGCCGCCGCGTCGCGCTGTGCCGCCTGCTGCTGGAAAAACCAGACATGCTGCTGCTCGACGAACCGACCAACCACCTGGATGCGGAATCCGTGGCATGGCTGGAACGCTTCCTGCACGATTTCGAAGGCACCGTAGTGGCGATCACCCACGACCGTTACTTCCTCGACAACGTAGCGGGTTGGATTCTGGAGCTTGACCGTGGTGAAGGTATTCCGTGGGAAGGCAACTACTCCTCCTGGCTGGAGCAGAAAGATCAGCGTCTGGCCCAGGAAGCCTCTCAGGAAGCGGCTCGCCGTAAATCCATTGAGAAAGAGCTGGAGTGGGTACGTCAGGGCGCTAAAGGCCGTCAGTCTAAGGGCAAAGCCCGTCTGGCGCGCTTTGAAGAGCTGAACAACACCGAATATCAGAAGCGTAACGAAACCAACGAACTGTTTATCCCACCTGGAGCTCGTCTGGGCGATAAAGTCGTTGAAGTCACCAATCTGCGTAAATCCTACGGCGATCGTGTGCTGATTGACGACCTGAGCTTCTCGGTACCGAAAGGCGCCATTGTCGGCATCATCGGTCCGAACGGCGCGGGTAAATCAACCCTGTTCCGTATGATGTCCGGTCAGGAACAGCCTGACAGCGGCACCATCACGCTGGGTGAAACCGTCAAACTGGCCTCCGTTGACCAGTTCCGTGATGCGATGGACAACAGCAAAACCGTATGGGAAGAAGTTTCCGGCGGGCTGGATATCATGCGTATCGGCAATACCGAAATGCCAAGCCGCGCCTACGTGGGCCGCTTCAACTTCAAAGGTGTGGATCAGGGCAAACGCGTCGGCGAGCTGTCCGGCGGTGAGCGTGGTCGTCTGCATCTGGCGAAGCTGCTGCAGGTTGGCGGCAACATGCTGCTGCTCGATGAACCAACCAACGACCTGGATATTGAAACCCTGCGTGCGCTGGAAAACGCCCTGCTGGAATTCCCGGGCTGCGCGATGGTTATCTCGCACGACCGTTGGTTCCTTGACCGTATCGCGACTCACATTCTGGATTACCAGGATGAAGGTAAGGTTGAGTTCTTCGAAGGTAACTTTACCGAATACGAAGAGTACAAGAAACGCACGCTTGGCGCAGATGCGCTGGAGCCGAAGCGTATTAAGTACAAGCGTATTTCTAAGTAATTACCGTTAAGCGCCGGATGGCGGCGTTACGCCTTATCCGCCCTACGAGGTTAGTGCGACTTGTAGGCCGAATAAGCACCGCCATCCGGCATTTAAACTATCTCTGCTCGCCCATGAGCTCTTTCACCAACTCCACGCAGCGCAGGAAGCGACCGTCGTAGTCAGGCTCCTGAACGTGCACAAAATTGATATTGTTTTCCTGCAGCATCTCAACCAGCAGCGTCTGAAACGCTTTTCTGTCAACCGAACTACCAAGGCTGCGCAAACCATCCGCCACCCACGGGGTGTTGTTTTCCAGTAGGATCACCAGATCAAAGCGATACTCGTCAATCAGCGCCTGCACAAACGGGTGTTCACGCCCTTCGTACTTTTTACAGAAAGCCTGAGTGGTCACGAAATCGGTGTCGATGAACGCCACTTTATTGGCATACTTAACTGCAAAATCAATGTATTGCGCTTGTCCCAGGGCGATCTTATCGTAGTCGGAATACTGCAACGCCATCTCATCGCCGCCCAAATGGGAGAAGACGTAATCACGCCCGTATTCCCACGCACTGGTGGTGTTAAAGATATTGGCGAGCTTGTTCACCAGCGTGGATTTTCCGCTCGACTCCCCGCCGAGGATCGCCACGGTGCGCACGAAAAACGGCTTCACTTCGGTGGGAATATACTCCCAATAGCGAAACGGGTTTTCGCGAATTTGCCCGCCACTGATGTTCATAAACGTTCGTTTCGGATCCACCAGCACCGTTTCGATCCCCAGATGTTCCAGATACTGCGGGGCATCTGATTCTTCAGAAGTGTAGATCCAGTTTGGCTGGATCCCTTTCTCCTGCATAAACGTTTTGATCCCGTTGCTCCACACGTCCCAACCGTGCGGATACGGCTCCATGCCCTCTTCGTTGAAGGCATGAATACGGATATTTTTCTGATACTTAAAGGTTTGCAGCAGCCAACGTAGACGATCGGGTACCGTAGGCTGTTGCGACATGGCGCTGTCTTCAAACAGGCTGCGATCGCGCGTGTCGTCATAGCCCATGATGATATGCAGTTCATCAACCTGACTACATGCACGCTGGATAAGATAGATATGACCGGTGTGCAGCGGATAAAACTTACCGAATACCACACCAATATTTTTCTGCTGGCGTGGAAACTCCAGCCCAAGAAAGCGGTGCAATGCCTCCAGCTTTTGCGCACTGGGGCTTTTGATTTTGGCATTCAGCAGTTGGCTTAGGTATCCCTTGGTCATGCCACTGGCATCCGCCACCTGTTGCAGGGTACAGCCTTTTTGCTTTATGGCGGTTTTGAGATAATCGAACGATGACACAAGAGCCTCCTGCTGGAAAAATCGCGTAACACTGCCTGATGGCGCTTCGCTTATCAGGCCTACAACATCAATCCGTAGGCCGGATAAGACGCATTGCGTCGCCATCCGGCAAATTATACAACATCACTGCATACAGAGGATTATAGGTCGTCAAACACGCCTAACGCATCCGCAAGCTTTTTAACGCCAAAGACCTGCATCCCTTCCGGTACTTTTTTCGGCACGTTGGCGGCGGGAACTATCGCCCGACGAAAGCCGTGCTTCGCCGCTTCCGAAATACGCTCCTGGCCGCTGGGTACCGGACGGATTTCGCCTGCCAGTCCTACTTCGCCAAAGACCACTAAGTCCTGCGGCAACGGCCTGTCGCGCAGGCTGGAAACCATTGCCAGCAACAGCGCCAGGTCGGCGCTGGTTTCGGTGACTTTTACGCCGCCGACCACGTTGACGAACACGTCCTGATCCGCCATCTGCAAGCCGCCGTGACGATGCAGCACCGCCAGCAGAATCGCCAGGCGGTTCTGTTCCAGACCGACCGCCACGCGACGTGGGTTCGCCATCATTGAGTGATCGACCAATGCCTGAATCTCTACCAGCAGCGGACGCGTGCCTTCCCAGACCACCATCACTGAACTGCCGGAGGTGACTTCATCGCCACGGCTTAAGAAGATAGCGGAAGGGTTACTGACTTCACGCAGCCCCTGTTCCGTCATGGCGAAGACGCCCAGCTCATTCACCGCGCCAAAGCGGTTTTTATGGCTACGCAGTGTACGGAAGCGGGAATCGGCATCACCGTCGAGCAGCACCGAGCAGTCGATACAGTGCTCCAGCACCTTCGGCCCGGCCAGCGATCCGTCTTTGGTGACATGACCAACCATCACAATCGCCACGCCGCGCGTTTTGGCAAAACGCGTCAGGTAGGCCGCCGTTTCGCGCACCTGCGCCACGCTGCCCGGCGAAGACTGAATATCCGCCATGTGCATCACCTGAATGGAGTCGATCACCATCAGTTTCGGTTGTTCTTCTTCGGCAATCAGGCAAATTTGTTCGATACTGGTTTCTGACAGCATGTTCAGATTCGCCGTCGGCAGGCCAAGCCGGTGCGCGCGCATCGCTACCTGTTGCAGCGACTCTTCGCCGGTGACGTACAGGGTTTTCATCTGCTCAGCAAGCTTGCACAGCGTTTGCAGCAGCAGCGTTGATTTCCCCGCGCCGGGGTTACCGCCAATCAGAATGGCGCTGCCGGGTACCACCCCGCCGCCCAGCACGCGGTCAAACTCTTTAAATCCGGTGGAAAAACGCGGCAGTTCCTCAAGGCTGATGTCAGACAGCTTCTGCACTTTTGCGACGCCCGCATTCCCGGCATAGCCACTGAGCCGCTCGTTACGCGCCACCGTCGGCGACGCGGCAAGGCGTACCTCGGTAATGGTGTTCCAGGCCTGGCAGGCGCTGCATTGCCCCTGCCAGCGCGGGTAATCGGCCCCGCATTCATTACAAACAAAGGCGCGTTTTGGAGCTTTTGCCACGTTTTACCTCGTTATTTCTGGTTCATGCTGCCGGAGAGAATGCAGAACACGCCCATCAGGTCAGCATGACGGATAGTAATTTCCGTCTTTTCATTCACTTTCGGTTTGGCATGATACGCAATACCCAATCCGGCCGTTTTGATCATCGGCAGGTCGTTGGCGCCGTCGCCGATCGCTACCGTCTGCGCGATCGGGATCTCATACTCCTGCGCCAGTCGGGTCAATGTATTGGCTTTGTACTGCGCATCGACGATATCACCGATCACATTGCCGGTGAATTTACCGTCCATGATCTCCAGCTCGTTTGCCACAGCCGCCGTCAGACGCAGTTTGTTACGCAGATAATCGGCAAAGAAGGTAAAGCCGCCGGAGGCGATTGCCACTTTCCAACCGAGCGTTTCCAGTTTTAACACCAGTTGAGTCAGGCCAGGCATCAGCGGAAGTGTTTCGCGCACTTGGTGCAAAATATTGGCATCAGCGCCCTTCAGCGTCGCCACGCGGCTGCGCAGGCTGGCGGTAAAGTCCAGTTCGCCACGCATCGCGCGTTCGGTGACTTCGGCAACCATTTCGCCGGTTCCGGCCAGTTTAGCAATTTCATCAATACACTCGATCTGGATCGCCGTCGAGTCCATGTCCATCACCAGTAAACCCGGCGTGCGCAGATGTGGAATTTTACCCAGCGGTGCAACATCCAGTCTGGCGTCATGCGCCAGTTTTGCCGCGCGTGGCGTTAATGAGCCCGCCAGACGAATCACCTGATAATCTTCAACGCACCACGCCGCCACGATCACCATCGCTGCGCCCAGTTTACTCTGGTATTGCGTTAACCGTTGCTTATCCAGCCCACGACCGTACAGCAGCCAGCCACTGCGGCCCGCGTGGTAATCCAGCGGCATCACTTCATCACCGCTTAAAGAGAGGGGCAGACCTGGCCACAGAGAGACATCTTCAGGTAGATCGCACCAGGTAATGTTAGGCATTAAAGCTCCTGTAAAATCGTTCGGGTCGGAATCATCAGGGGAAAATAACGCATGAGGCTACCCTGTAACCAGCGCTTCTGGCAACATTAAGTCTCAAATTTTCAGCAGGTGGAATATGGCTCGCACAAAACTGAAATTCCGACTTCATCGTGCAGTGATAGTATTGTCCTGCCTTGCGCTGCTCGTCGCTCTGATGCAGGGGGCTTCCTGGTTTAGTCAAAGCCACCAGCAGCAGCGTAATCCTCAGCTCGAAGAGCTGGCGCGCACGCTGGCTCGCCAGGTCGCGTTAAACGTCGCCCCATTGATGCGTACCGAAACGCCGGATGAAAAGCGCATTAAGGCGGTGCTCACGCAACTGACGGAGAGTAGCCGTATTCTGGACGCTGGCGTGTACGACGAACAGGGAGACCTGATTACGCGCACCGGTGAGAGCGTCAATGTTCGTGACCGGCTGGCGCTCGACGGCAAAAAAGCCGGGGGATATTTTAACCAGCAGATTGTCGAACCCATCCAGGGGAAAAATGGTCCGCTGGGCTATCTACGCCTGACGCTGGATACCCACACGCTCGCGACCGAAGCCAAGCAGGTGGATAACACCACCAACATCTTACGCCTGATGCTGCTTCTGTCGCTGGCAATCGGCGTGGTGCTGACCCGTACCTTATTGCAAGGTAAGCGTACCCGCTGGCAGCAATCCCCTTTCCTGCTGACCGCCAACAAACCGGTGCAGGAAGAAGATAACGAGAAAAAAGAGTAAAAACAGTAAAATAAAGGGAAATCAACCATGACCACACTACGCCTGCTTATCTCAGACTCTTACGATCCGTGGTTTAACCTCGCGGTCGAAGAGTGCATTTTTCGCCAGATGCCCGCCACGCAGCGCGTCTTGTTCTTATGGCGTAACGCCGATACGGTGGTGATTGGCCGGGCGCAAAACCCGTGGAAAGAGTGTAATACCCGGCGTATGGAGGAAGACAACGTGCGGCTCGCCCGTCGCAGTAGCGGCGGCGGCGCGGTATTCCATGACTTAGGCAATACCTGCTTTACCTTTATGGCCGGTAAGCCAGAGTACGACAAAACCATCTCCACCGCGATTGTCCTCAATGCTCTGAACGCATTGGGCGTAGAGGCCGACGCCTCCGGGCGTAACGATCTGGTGGTCAAAACGCCGGACGGCGATCGCAAGGTTTCCGGCTCTGCTTATCGGGAAACGAAAGATCGCGGATTCCACCACGGCACGCTGCTGTTGAACGCGGATTTAAGCCGCCTGGCAAACTATCTCAATCCCGATAAAAAGAAACTTGCCGCCAAAGGCATCACCTCGGTTCGCTCGCGGGTGGCGAATTTAACGGAGCTGTTGCCGGGCATTACCCATCAACAGGTCTGTCAGGCCATTACGGAAGCCTTTTTTACTCACTACGGCGAACGTGTCGAAGCGGAAATTATCTCGCCGGATAAAACGCCGGATCTGCCGAACTTTGCCGACACCTTTGCCCGCCAGAGCAGTTGGGAGTGGAATTTTGGTCAGGCACCTGCATTCTCGCACCTGCTTGACGAGCGTTTCACCTGGGGCGGCGTTGAGCTGCATTTCGACGTGGAGAAAGGTCATATCACACGTACGCAGGTGTTTACCGACAGCCTCAATCCCGCGCCGTTAGAAGCGCTGGCGGGTCGTCTGCAAGGATGCTTGTACCGTGCGGATATGCTGCAACAGGAGTGTGAGGCGCTGCTGGTTGATTTCCCGGAGCAAGAAAAAGAGTTACGCGAGCTGTCGGCATGGATTGCCGGAGCGGTGCGTTAAGCACTGGCCTGAAAATGCCGGATGGCGGCGACGCCTTATCCGGCCTACGAGAAGAATGGTAAGCCCGGTCAGCTCAGAGCCACCGGGCAAACAACGCTTACTCTTTATCGCCCAGCAGAACGGATTCCAGTGCGATTTTGATCATGTCGTTGAAGGTCGTCTGACGTTCAGCCGCAGTGGTTTGCTCGTGAGTACGGATATGGTCGGATACGGTGCAGATAGTCAGCGCTTTCGCACCAAACTCAGCCGCGACGCCATAGATGCCCGCTGCTTCCATTTCCACGCCCAGCACGCCGTATTTTTCCATCACGTCGAACATTTCGCCGTCCGGAGAGTAGAACAGGTCAGCGGAGAACAGGTTGCCCACGCGCGCGTCTACGCCCAGCGCTTTTGCCGCATCAACCGCGTTACGCACCATGTCGAAATCAGCGATAGCGGCGAAGTCATGATCTTTAAAACGGATACGGTTAACTTTGGAGTCGGTGCAAGCGCCCATACCGATAACCACGTCACGCAGTTTAACGTCCATACGCACAGCGCCACAGGAACCTACGCGAATGATTTTCTTCACGCCGAAATCGGTGATCAACTCTTTGGTGTAAATGGAGCAGGACGGGATACCCATACCGTGACCCATTACGGAGATCTTACGGCCTTTATAAGTACCGGTGAAACCTAACATGCCGCGCACGTTGTTCACTTCACGAACATCTTCGAGGAAAGTTTCAGCAATATGCTTTGCACGCAGCGGGTCGCCCGGCATCAATACGACGTCAGCGAAATCACCCATTTCTGCATTAATATGTGGAGTTGCCATTTTTTATCCTTATTTCGTTGTTATTGCCTGATGGCGACTACGCCTTATCAGGCCTACAAAACGTATCCAAATACCCTAAGGATTTCGCGTTGTAGGAAGGCGACGAATTCGTGTATCCCCAGGAGCATAGATTCACTATGTGACCGGGGTGAGCGAATGAAGTCAACGCATCTACAGCGCGAAAGACAACGGGTATTACAGCATGTTTTTACCGTAGTCCATCGGCGACGTACCAAAGTAGCTCGCCAGCGTCTGACCGATATCCGCGAAGGTTTCACGGTGACCTAAAGAGCCAGGTTTAACTTTCGGGCCGTAGACCAGTACCGGAATGTGCTCACGGGTGTGGTCAGTGCCGGTCCAGCTCGGGTCGCAGCCGTGGTCGGCGGTCAGGATCAGAATGTCATCTTCACCTACCAGCTCCATCAGCTCTGGCAGACGGCGGTCAAACAGTTCCAGACCCGCGGCGTAACCGGCGATATCGCGACGATGTCCCCAGGAAGAGTCGAAATCAACGAAGTTGGTGAAGACGATGGTCTTATCACCGGCTTCTTTCATCTCTTTGATGGTGGCGTCGAACAGCGCGTCCAGACCGGTGGCTTTCACTTTTTTAGTGATGCCGCAGTTAGCGTAGATATCCGCGATTTTACCGACGGAAACCACGTGACCGTCTTTCTCATCGACCAGTTTCTGCAGCACGGTCGGTGCTGGCGGCTCAACGGCCAGATCGTGACGGTTACCGGTACGCTGGAAGTTACCGGCTTTATCACCGATAAACGGACGTGCGATAACACGACCGATGTTGTAACCACCTTCGGTCAGTTCCTCACGAGCGATTTCGCACAGCTCGTAGAGTTTATCCAGGCCAAAAGTCTCTTCGTGGCAGGCAATCTGGAACACGGAGTCAGCGGAGGTATAGAAAATCGGCTTGCCGGTTTTCATATGCTCTTCACCCAGTTGATCCAGGATCACGGTACCGGAAGAGTGGCAGTTGCCGAGGTAGCCCGGCAGGTTGGCACGTTTTACCAGCTTATCCAGCAGTTCCTGCGGGAAGCTGTTTTCATGATCGGAGAAATAACCCCAGTCAAACAGAACCGGAACACCGGCGATTTCCCAGTGACCAGACGGTGTATCTTTCCCGGAAGAGAGTTCATGCGCCCATGCATAGGCGCCAATGACTTCCGCGTTACCGTCCATGCCAGCAGCAATTTTACCGGTAGAACCTTCGTGAGCTTTCACCAGGCCCAGACGGGTCAGGTTAGGCAGAGTCAGTGGGCCTTTGCGACCATTGTCAGCTTCACCTTTCGCACAGGCTTCTGCAATGTGTCCCATAGTGTCTGAGCCTACGTCGCCAAAGCGATCCGCATCTTCAGTCGCACCAATACCAAAGGAGTCCAGCACCATAATAAATGCACGTTTCATATTAATCTCCGTACCTTTTGCGCCGCAAAAAAGCGATCAGATCAGTATACAATTATTCGGTTATACGACGATAGACTGTCGGTGTAATTTCTGGCGCTTTATCGTCAAGGCTGATTGCCGCTTTGACCGCTTTCGCCGCTTCCTGCCAGCTGGCTTCATCTTTCGCGTGGATCACCGCCAGCGGACGCTGTCCATCTACGCTGTCGCCCAAACGCGCCATGTCGCTAAAGCCAACGCTGTAATCAATGGTGTCCGAAGCCTGACGACGACCGCCGCCCATGGAAACGACCGCCATTCCCAGCGCACGAGTATCCATGGCGCTAACAAAGCCTTCGGTATCAGCATATACCGCTTTGCTGAGCATTGCCGTCGGCAGGTACTTCGCATAATTTTCGACGAAATCGGTCGGTCCTTTCTGCGCCGCAACCATGCGACCAAAAATCTCTGCCGCTTTACCGTTATCCAACACCGCCTGCAATTTCGCACGGGCTTCGGCGTCATCTTTCGCCAGTTTGCCGGAGATCAGCATTTCCACGCACAGCGCCATGGTGACGTCTAACAGACGTGGATTGCGGTATTCACCGGTCAGGAACTGCACCGCTTCGCGGACTTCTACCGCGTTACCAGCGCTCGAGGCCAGTACCTGGTTCATATCGGTTAACAGCGCGGTGGTACGTACACCCGCCCCGTTCGCCACGCCGACAATCGCTTCGGCAAGGGCTTCAGAAAGCTCGTAGGTCGGCATAAAGGCGCCGCTGCCTACTTTCACATCCATCACCAACGCATCCAGCCCTTCCGCCAGCTTTTTCGCCAGGATGGAGCCGGTAATCAGCGGGATGGAATCCACGGTCGCGGTAATATCGCGGGTGGCATAAAAACGTTTATCCGCCGGTGCGAGCGAGCTGGTTTGCCCAATAATCGCCACACCCACGTCTTTAATAATTTCACGGAAACGCGCGTCGTCCGGGAAGATATCAAACCCAGGAATCGCTTCCAGTTTATCGAGCGTACCGCCGGTGTGCCCCAGGCCACGCCCGGAGATCATCGGAATATAGCCGCCACAGGCAGCAACCATCGGGCCTAACATCAGTGACGTTACGTCACCTACGCCGCCGGTAGAGTGTTTATCCACAATCGGGCCGTTAAGCTGCAGGCTTTTCCAGTCCAGCACGGTTCCTGAATCACGCATTGCCATGGTCAGCGAAACTCGCTCAGGCATTGTCATATCGTGGAAGAAAATGGTCATCGCCAGGGCGGCGATTTGTCCTTCAGAGATGGTGTTGTCGCGAATACCATTGATAAAGAAACGAATTTCTTCATCGCTCAGCGCGTGACCATCACGTTTTTTACGAATAATTTCTTGTGCGAGAAACACGGTAACCCCCGATTAATCAGGTTAAATGCTGCGGAAAACCCACTGCAATGAATGATTACTCTTAATAATCCAAGCCGTTGTAGGCCGGGTAAGCAACGCGCACCCGGCAGTCGTACTGATGCCGGATGGCGGCTGCGCCTTATCCGGCCTACGATGGGCAATTCAAACTTAGTAGCTGCTTGCGCTCTTACCGTCGCCATGACCCAGCGCTTTCAGCAGGCTCGCCAGCAGGCTGGATGCGCCAAAACGATAGTGACGAGAATCAGCCCAGTCAGCGCCAAACAGTTCGTCGGCAATCGCCAGGAACTGCTGTGCATCTTCTGCAGTACGCACGCCGCCAGCCGGTTTGAAACCTACGGTTTTAGAAACACCCATGTCGCGGATCACTTCCATCATGATGCGAGCGCTTTCAGGGGTCGCATTGACCGGCACTTTACCGGTAGAGGTTTTGATGAAATCAGCACCGGCTTTGATGGAGATTTCAGACGCTTTGCGAATCAGGGCTTCTTCTTTCAGTTCACCGGTTTCGATGATCACTTTCAGCAGCACGTTTGCCGCCGCGCACGCGTCTTTACAGGCTTTAACCAGATCAAAACCAACCTGCTCGTTACCCGCGATCAGCGCACGATACGGGAACACCACGTCAACTTCATCTGCACCGTAGGCTATCGCCGCGCGGGTTTCAGCCAGCGCAATCTCGATGTCGTCGTTGCCGTGCGGGAAGTTGGTGACGGTGGCAATACGGATGTCCGGCGTGCCCTGCTCTTTCAGAGTCTTACGCGCAACAGGAATGAAACGTGGATAGATGCAAATTGCTGCCGTGTTGCCAACCGGGGTCTTCGCCTGATGACACAGCGCGATCACTTTTTCATTGGTGTCGTCATCATTCAGGGTGGTCAGGTCCATCAGTTTCAGTGCACGCAGGCTGCTTGCTGTTAAATCGGTCATAACATTCTCCAACGGCATCGCCGTATAAAATTTCACCTTGCGAGTTTGTTAGTATTCTAACATCCGCTCGCTATTACACTTCGATATACATCACAGTTAATGAAAACCACATACAGATTTGCATTACTCTAATGAGATCTACTTCAAATAAATAACCTTTCCTGAGGGGATGCGGTGGCATCAGGCGCATCCGGATCAAAGGTTGTGGTGGCGTTGCTTTCTACAATGGCGTTACACCTTCGGGATAAAAAGGAATCAACGATGCCCACTTCAAGCGAACTCGCGCTGCAACAGCGTTGCCAACAAATCGTGACCAGTCCGGTGCTCAGCCCTGAGCAGAAACGCCATTTTCTGGCGCTGGAGGCTGAAAACGCGCTGCCTTATCCGCAACTGCCTGCTGAGGCACGCCAGGCGCTGGATGACGGGGTGATCTGCGATATGTACGAAGGTCACGCCCCGTTCAAACCGCGCTATGTCTTACCCGACTATGCGCGTTTTCTGGCCAACGGTTCATCGTGGCTGGAGCTGGAAGGTGCCAGCGATCTTGATGATGCGTTGTCCTTGCTCACCATCCTGTACCACCACGTTCCGTCAGTGACCTCAATGCCGGTCTATCTCGGTCAGCTCGACGCCCTGTTGCAACCATATGTTAGAATTCTAACACAAGAAGAGATCGATATTCGAATAAAACGTTTCTGGCGTTATCTCGACAGAACCCTGCCAGACGCGTTTATGCATGCCAACATCGGCCCCGCCGATACGCCAGTCACCCGAGCGATTTTACGTGCAGATGCAGAGCTAAAGCAGGTTTCACCTAATCTGACATTTATTTATGATCCGCAAATTACCCCTGACGATCTGCTGCTCAACGTGGCGCAAAATATCTGCGAGTGCAGTAAGCCGCACATTTCCAACGGCCCTGAAAATGATAAAATTTTCACAAAAGGTCAGTATGGCGTCGTCAGCTGTTACAACTCGTTGCCGCTCGCCGGAGGCGGAAGCACGCTGGTCAGGCTTAATCTGAAAGCCATTGCAGAGCGCAGTACCTCTGTCGATGACTTCTTTACGCGCACCCTACCGCACTATTGCCAACAGCAAATCGCCATCATTGATTCACGATGTGAATTCCTTTATGAAAAATCACATTTCTTTGAGAATAGCTTCCTCGTGCAGGAAGGGTTGATTGATCCCGAACGTTTTGTGCCTATGTTCGGCATGTATGGCCTGGCGGAGGCGGTGAACCTGCTGTGCGATAAGGCGGGGGAGAACGCGCGCTACGGCAAAGATGCGTTCGCCAATCAGCTCGGCTATCGTATCAGCGCCCAACTGGCGGAGTTTGTCGAAAGCACCCCGGTGAAATATGGCTGGAATCAGCGTGCGATGCTGCATGCGCAGTCAGGGATCAGTTCTGACATCGGCACCACGCCGGGCGCGCGTCTGCCCTACGGCGATGAGCCGGACCCGATCACCCATCTGCAAACCGTCGCGCCGCATCACGCGTTTTATCACGCCGGGATCAGCGACATTCTCACGCTGGATGAAACCATCAAACGTAATCCTCAGGCGCTGGTGCAACTGTGCCTCGGGGCGTTTAAAGCCGGAATGCGCGAGTTTACCGCCAACGTGAGCGGCAACGATCTGGTCCGCGTCACCGGCTATATGGTCCGCCTGTCGGATCTGGAAAAATATCGTGCCGCAGGTTCACGCACCAACACCACCTGGCTTGGTGAAGAAGCCGCGCGCAATACGCGCATTCTGGAACGACAACCTCGCGTGATTAGCCATGAACAGCAGATGCGCTTCAGTAAGTAGGCTGATTCCTTTCTCCTGCGTCGACGGGCCGGGCAGTCGCCTGGCTCTGTTTCTGCAAGGATGTAATCTGCGCTGTAAAAATTGCCACAACCCGTGGACGATGGGGCGCTGCAACGACTGCGGGGAGTGTGTACTGCATTGCCCGCATGAAGCGCTGAGCCTGAGCGCGGGGAAAGTATGGTGGCAGTCCGACGTGTGTCAGCAGTGCGATACCTGCCTGCACCTGTGCCCCCAGCAGGCCACGCCGATGGCGCAGAACATGAGCGTTGATGAGGTGCTGGAGCATATTCGCAAGGCAGTGCTGTTTATTGAAGGAATTACGGTCAGCGGCGGCGAAGCAACCACCCAGCTACCGTTTATCGTGGCGCTGTTTAGCGCGATCAAAACCGATCCACAGTTGCAACACCTGACCTGCATGGTAGACAGCAACGGCATGCTAAGCGAAACCGGCTGGCAAAAATTGTTGCCGGTGTGTGACGGCGTGATGCTTGATTTAAAAGCCTGGGACAGCGTGTGTCATCGACAGCTAACTGGCCGCGATAACACGCTGATTAAACAGAGCATTACCTTTTTGTCCGGGCAGGGAAAACTGGCGGAGCTGCGCCTGCTGGTGATTCCTGGTCAGGTGGATTATCTGCAGCATATCGATGCGCTGGCGGCGTTTATCAAGCGTTCAGGTGATGTACCGGTACGGCTGAATGCCTTTCATGCGCACGGGGTGTATGGCGAAGCGAAAGACTGGCCGAGTGCAACGCCGGAGGATGTCGAGCAACTGGCGCAAGGGCTACGCGAACGCGGTGTGAATAATATGATCTTCCCAGCGCTGTACCTGTGAAATGCCGGATGGCGGCTATGCCTTATCCGGCCTACACATGAGGTCAGTCCGTAGGCCGGATAAGACGCTTTTGCGTCGCATCCGGCACGCAACAATCACACAGTAAACAACGCGGTCGTATTGCGATACAGCGCGTCAGCGATCACATCTGCAGGTTCCGGGCGCAGCTCGCATAAGACGTCAAACACTCTGACTACCTGCTCAGGGCGGTTGGGCAGTCCCTGAAAGCCGTTGAGCGGCATATCCGGCGCGTCGGTTTCCAGCAGCAGCGAGTCCAGCGGCAGTTGCGCCATTACCTCGCGGGTTTTACTGGCGCGCGGATAAGTAATGGTGCCGCCCACGCCAATTTTGTACCCCAGTTGCACAAAGCGTTCGGCCTGCTGCACGCTTCCGGAAAACCCATGCACCACGCCAGTTCGTGGCAAAGCATGGCGTTTAAGGTGCATCGCCAGCTTGTCATGAGTGCGCCGCGAATGCAGGATCACCGGCAATTCGTAACGCTTCGCCAGCTTAAGCTGCGCTTCCAGCAGTCGCTCTTGCTTGTCGAATTGCGGATCGTCCCGATACAGATCCAGCCCAATTTCGCCTACTGCCACCAGCTTTTTGGGACGCTTATCCAGCGCCTGCTGCAACTGTTCCAGGCAATCATCACCATGCTGTTCAATGACAATCGGGTGCAGCCCCAGGGCAGCAAACAATGAAGGATAATGTTCCGCTAACGCCAGTACGCGGGGAAAATTCGCCGCCTGGGTGGCCGGAACGATAATGCTTTGCACGCCGACGTCAGCCGCGCGCTGAATGCTGGCAGATTCATCGCCGGTAAACGGTGGGAAATCAAAATGACAATGCGTATCGATAAAACGATAACTCACGCCAAATCCTCATTATCAAACGTCGTGTCGTTCGCCTGAGGCGCATTGGCTACCACAGGCGCGTGGGCGTCGTTGGCCACCGGCGCGGGAGGAACCACCACCGGCCCCGGCACCACAATCTTCGGCGTCTGACGAGGCAGCGGCGCATTTTTCGCCAGCAGTTTACCGACTGTCGCCAGGAAGTAACGACCACACAGGCGTCCTGTCTTGTAATCTTCCCGCAGCGCCGGAATACGGCTTCCCAACGCCATACTATGGAGCGGCTTGGGTGGATAGATCTCAAAGATGCGCAGTTTACCCGGCGGTTTCTCAATAAAACTTTGGATCGCGCGATAGCTGTCTTCATGGTGCTGGACCAGATTCAATAACGGTTGCAGACTGCTTTCGCCCAGCCAGCGTTCCATACGTTTGAACCACTGTGGCGTATAGTACATTTGCGAGGGTACTGTGCGGATAACCACCAGCGTTTTTGCTCCGTGCTTCGCCGCCTCTTGCACCGGTATGGCGTCGCTGACGCCACCATCAAGATAGTTCACGCCATCGAGCGCAACTCCTGTGCGGTAGAATCCGGGAATCGCGCTGGAAGCACGGATAAGATCGAGCCAATTTTGCCGATTCGGCGAAAAATAGCCCGGCGTGTAGTCATCGCCCCGACAGGCGCACATATAAAACGCTTTCCCTGCGGCAAACAGGCGCTCGGCGTTATCCATTGCCAGCGGCATCTGGGAGGCGGTCGAATCCACCAGCCAGTCGAGATCGATTAAGTTTCCCCCGCGCACAAAGCGCACCGGATCAAAAAACTCACGTCGGGTAGTGTAACGCATGATGACTTTACGACCGTAACCAGGCTGGTTACAGAGATAAGCTGAAAGGTTTTGCGCGCCAGCGGACGTCCCGTAGAAGAGATCAAAGGGATTGAACTGCGCCCGCATGAATTCATCCAGTACGCCAGCGGTGAAAATGCCTCTTTGTCCCCCGCCTTCGCACACCAGCGCCATACTGCCTGGTTGAAACGGACGTAACGATAACGGCGCGATATTACCGAGCGTGACGGGTATTCTCTGCCCCACCTCTGCCTTCCTGTTGTTTTTGTAATAGGAGAACAAAGTAACGCAAAATGCCTGCCGCTAAAACCGTAAAAGCCAGTCCGCTGGACTGGCTGAGTAGCAAGATATCTTTACGGTTTACTTACTAGGGTCGTTTACGCCCGGTAAACAGGCTGACCAGAAACAGAATGATCCCCACCACAAAAACAATTTTCGCTGCGCCTGCAGCGGTACCCGCCAGTCCACCAAAACCCAGTGCAGCGGCAATTAACGCGATAACCAGAAATATGATGCCCCATCGAAACATGTGCTTCTCCTTTACCATAGTTAATGTCACCGCTTGATATGAGCACTCAGGCTGCCCATCGGCGATATTTTCAGTGTGGTGCACAACACGCCTCCCGACAAACGTCAGGAGGACGAATTAAGTCTAATTAGTGAGTTTTAAGATCGTTTTTGACGCTTTTCACGCCATCAATTGCTTTGGCGATGCTTTCAGCGCGATCGCTTTGAGCCTGTGATTCAACGGTTCCTGAAAGCTGTACCACGCCATCGGTGGTTTCAACCTTCACTTTGCGGGAAGGGACAATATCATCGGCCAGCAGTTTGGCTTTTACCTCACTGGTGATTGCCGTATCGCCCGCATAGCCTTTTACAGAAGTATCTTTGCTATCACGCACGTGTAATTTGTCGCTGACGGAGGTCACACCCTCTACGCCTTTCGCCACTTTCACCGCCTCTTCGGCTTGTGCCTGGCTTTCAACAAACCCGCTTAGCGTCACCACCTTCTGATCGGTTTTGACGGAAATATCGGTGCTCTTAATGCTATCGTGGTCCACCAGCGCGGCTTTCACTTTCGCGGTGATGGTGCTGTCATCCATGAAATTACCGACTTTGTTCATAGAGCTATCGACTTTCTGCCCCGCACTTTCGACGCCGGATTGCGCTTTATCCGTCGTGGAGTTTTCTGCAAAAGCAGAACCCGTTGCAACAGCGGAAGTCAGCATCACGGCCAGCAGCGTTTTAGAAATCTTAAGTCCTGTCATTGTCATCGATGTATTCCTGTATGTTTGCTAAAAGCTATGCTCTGCCGTTATAGGGCTTGAGCCAGCAACTAATCTTGTAAGTGGAATAAATATCAGCAATAGAAGCTGCAACAGGCAGCCTAAAAAGCATTTAACGCCGACATTTATGTCATCACATTGTTAAATATAGTTCAGGATTTCGTGATCGCAGTCCAGATTGACTAAAAAACAGGCAAACAAAAGAAAAATGAGAGGTTTTAAGAACATTCCGCAAGGGATTTAAAAGACAGGGAAAGTTGCAGGGCACGGCGGATACCGTGCCCTGGAAGGTCGATTAGTGTTCGCGCGTTTTACGGAACTGAACGTCTGGGTAACGTTCCTGGGTGAGATTCAGGTTAACCATGGTCGGCGCAATATAGGTCAGGTTATCACCGCCATCCAGCGCCAACTGAATTTCGTTTTTACGCTTGAATTCTTCGAATTTCTTCACGTCAGAACACTCTACCCAGCGGGCAGTCGCCACGTTGACCGACTCATAAATCGCTTCAACGTTGTATTCGCTCTTCAGGCGTGAAACCACCACGTCGAACTGCAGCACACCGACAGCGCCCACGATCAAATCGTTATTGGCGATCGGACGGAAGACCTGCACTGCACCCTCTTCTGACAGCTGAACCAGCCCTTTCAGCAGCTGTTTCTGCTTCAGCGGATCCTTCAGGCGAATACGACGGAACAGCTCCGGCGCGAAGTTCGGAATACCGGTGAACTTCATCATTTCGCCCTGGGTGAAGGTATCACCAATCTGGATAGTGCCGTGGTTGTGCAGACCAAGAATATCGCCCGGATACGCTTCTTCCACGTGAGAACGGTCACCAGCCATAAAGGTCAGCGCATCGGAGATAACCACGTCTTTACCAATGCGCACCTGGCGCATTTTCATGCCTTTTTCGTACTTACCGGACACCACGCGCATGAACGCCACGCGGTCACGGTGTTTCGGGTCCATGTTGGCCTGAATTTTAAACACGAAGCCGGTGAACTTCTCTTCGGAAGCCTCAACGACGCGGGTGTCGGTTTTACGCGGCATCGGCGCAGGTGCCCACTCCACTAAACCGTCCAGCATATGGTCAACGCCGAAGTTACCCAGCGCGGTACCGAAGAAGACCGGGGTGATTTCGCCTGCGAGGAACAGCTCATGGTCGAATTCGTTAGACGCGCCCTGCACCAGCTCCAGTTCGTCACGCAACTGCTGCGCCAGGTCTTCGCCCACGGCAGCATCAAGTTCCGGGTTGTTCAGACCTTTAACAATGCGGACTTCCTGAATGGTATGGCCTTTACCCGTCTGGTACAGGTAAGTTTCGTCTTTATATAAGTGATAGACGCCTTTGAACAACTTACCGCAGCCAATCGGCCAGGTGATCGGCGCACAGCCGATTTTCAGTTCGTTCTCGACTTCATCCAGCAGCTCCATCGGATCGCGGATGTCACGGTCGAGTTTGTTCATAAAGGTCAGGATTGGCGTATCGCGCAGACGGGTAACTTCCATCAGCTTACGGGTCCTGTCCTCAACGCCTTTTGCGGCGTCAATAACCATCAGGCAGCAGTCCACCGCCGTCAGGGTACGGTAAGTATCTTCGGAGAAGTCTTCGTGCCCCGGGGTATCCAGCAGGTTGACCAGGCAGTCATGGTACGGGAACTGCATTACGGAGGTGGTAATCGAGATACCACGCTGCTTTTCCATTTCCATCCAGTCAGATTTGGCATGCTGGCTGGAGCCACGGCCTTTTACCGTACCGGCGGTCTGAATCGCCTGTCCGAATAACAGTACCTTTTCAGTAATTGTCGTTTTACCGGCATCCGGGTGAGAAATAATGGCAAAAGTGCGGCGTTTGGCCACCTCTTGCAAATAAGGAGACAACGTCATAGTCAAATCTTCTTAGGTAAGCACGGCAACGGGCCGTGCAAGTTGAATACGAAAAATTGCGGCTATTTTACCCATCAACGGGGGGGAGGCAATCAGTGTTTACACAGGAGTTGCTCCAGTTCGCTTAATGACGCTACGGTCCAGGTGGGCTGAATGCCCGCTGGCTGCTCGCGGTGGTGCGTATTTAGCCAGCAGGTGGATAGCCCAGCGTTAATGCCGCCAAGAATATCGGACTCTGCGGTGTCACCCACCATCAGCACACGGGAACGGTCAGGATTGCCCGCCTGCTCCAGCGCATGGTCAAAAATACGGGGATCGGGTTTTGCCACGCCAACCTGCTCAGAAATCACCAGCAGGTCGAAATAGTCGCGCAGCCCCGTCCGCTCAAGGCGGATTTGTTGCAACGCCGTAAAGCCGTTAGTAATGATGCCGATTTTCGCTTTACCACGAATCGCATTGAGCAGAGAAACCGCCCCTGGCAACGGCGAGCAGATTTCCGCCATCGCATTGATGAATGCGTCGTTAAGCTGGCCTGGCTCGACCTTCAGGCGTTCAGCCCAGCTCTGGAAACGGGCATGCTGCAGTTGTAATGAGGTAATCGCGCCGTTTTGATAATCCACCCACAGCGGTTTATTTACAGCCTGGTAGTCCTGAAAATCTTCAGCGGTAAAAGTAATGCTATAGTCGAGAAACATCCGCTGTAAGCCGGTAAACGAGTCAAACGTAAACAGCGTTTCGTCGGCATCAAAGAAAATCCAGTCCCACTTCTTCATCATTACACCTTGTCTTACATGCTGATTGGTAATGCCATGATAATGGCATCTTCATGACCATCGGCCGTCGGATAGTAATTGCGCCGGATCGTTGCCTCATTAAAGCCCAGGCTTTCATATAGCGCGATAGCGGCAGCATTTGAGGCGCGCACCTCAAGCCACAGGGTCAAAATGCCACGCTTTTCCAGCTCATCGATCAGGTGCTCCAGCAGCTCACGCCCCAGGCCCCGGCGCTGAAAGTCAGGATCAACGGCGATATTGAACAGCGTAGCTTCATCCAGCACGACCTGCGTAATCGCAAAGGCGGCCATCACGTCGCCAACCCTCAACTGAAAATTGAGGTAGCGATCGCCCTGGTTGCTGGCAAATGTTTTTTCACTCCACGGAAAAGCGTGGGCGCGTTTTTCAATCTGAAATGCTGCAGGTAAATCAGTCGGCTCGAGGGAAGAAATCGTGTTCATATGCGCAGATTTGTTGCCATAACGCGGCGCGGGCCGCTGGGTTTTCCCGTAATTCATTAAACGCAGGACTCGCGACCTGAGCGCCCTCCAGCAGCAGCGGCTCATCGGTTCCCAGCCGCCAGCTATTACAGCGGCTGCCCTGCGGCAGCATGGCGACACGGTCAGGCGTCAGTTGTAAAACCTGATCCGGGCTGACGGTTAATGCGCGTAAAATATCGCTCATCAACGGTTCGGTTAGCGCGGGTAACTGTGCAGCAACCATCACCAAACGGACATGCGCAGGAATTGAAATCGCGATCTCGCCCTGCAGTGCGCCAGGACGACGCAACGACCACTGCGTAATGCCCAGTTGCTGTAACTGCCAGTCTCGTCGGGATGTCATAGCGAAACACTCCTGTAATCAGGGGCGCAAATATAGCAAATTTGTCGAATCCGCGCCATCAAACAACTATAATCCCCCGCTGTACAATTTAAGGAGCACTCCATGTCTGCTTTTACCCCGGCAAGTGAAGTCTTGCTGCGCCACAGTGATGATTTCGAACAAAGCCGTATTCTGTTTGCCGGTGATTTGCAGGATGACCTGCCTGCCCATTTTGAAAGCGCCGCCAGCCGTGCGCACACTCAGCAGCTTCACCACTGGCAGGTGCTTAACCGCCAGATGGGCGACAACGTTCGCTTCAGCCTCGTCGCGCAGGCCGATGACGTCGGCGATAGCGATACGTTAATCTACTACTGGCCGAAGAATAAGCCGGAAGCCCAGTTCCAGTTGATGAACCTTCTTTCGCTGTTACCGGTAGGTACTGATATTTTTATGGTGGGTGAGAACCGCAGCGGCGTACGTAGCGCAGAGCAAATGCTGGCCGAATACGCGCCGCTGAACAAAGTCGACAGCGCGCGTCGCTGTGGCCTGTACCATGGTCGTCTGGAAAAACAGCCGGTCTTTGATGCCGAAAAATACTGGGATGAATACCAGACCGAAAATCTGACCATCAAAACGCTGCCGGGCGTATTCAGCCGCGACGGCCTGGATGTTGGCAGCCAACTGCTGCTCTCCACGCTGACGCCACACACCAAAGGCAAAGTTCTGGATGTCGGCTGTGGCGCGGGCGTACTCTCCGTCGCGTTAGCCAGCCACTCGCCAAAAGTGCGCTTAACCCTGTGCGATGTTAGCGCCGTCGCGGTTGAAGCCAGCCGCGCAACGCTTGCCGCCAACGGGATTGAAGGTGACGTCATCGCCAGTAACGTCTTTTCTGACGTGACGGGTCGCTTTGATATGATCATCTCCAACCCACCGTTCCACGATGGGATGCAGACCAGCCTCGATGCCGCGCAGACGCTGATTCGCGGCGCAGTGCGCCACCTCAACAGCGGCGGTGAGCTGCGTATCGTGGCGAACGCCTTCCTGCCTTATCCGAAGGTACTGGATGAAGTGTTTGGCTTCCACGAAGTTATCGCGCAGACCGGGCGCTTTAAGGTCTATCGCACCGTTATGACGCGCCAGGCGAAAAAAGCCTGACCGATCCAGGCCGGATAAGGCGTTTACACCGCCATCCGACGTGACACCGATCAACGCCGGATAGCGCTAGCGCTTATCCGGCCTGGATAAAACGCCAAACCCCGAAGAAACGCCTTTTTTTTCGGCAATCACGTTAAGTTCGATAATTAACTGTTGACGCCCTGCATAAAATCTCTAGAATTCGCCCCCGTGGTAACGATACTTTTTGAGTGTCGATGGTATGCGAAGGTGGCGGAATTGGTAGACGCGCTAGCTTCAGGTGTTAGTGTCCTTTCGGACGTGGGGGTTCAAGTCCCCCCCCTCGCACCATAATCCACGTTGATATTGCTCGCACTGGGCGAAGGTGGCGGAATTGGTAGACGCGCTAGCTTCAGGTGTTAGTGTCCTTAGGATGTGGGGGTTCGAGTCCCCCCCCTCGCACCAACGAGGCGATATCAAAAAAATAAGATGACTGTGCGAAGGTGGCGGAATTGGTAGACGCGCTAGCTTCAGGTGTTAGTGTCCTTAGGATGTGGGGGTTCGAGTCCCCCCCCTCGCACCAATTATCTTATTCCCCTCTCGGTTTTCTTCCCTGTTTTGTTCATCCCTGATTCCAGTTCATCATTATCAGAACAATGCCGCCGATCAGCGCCGCGCAAGAAGGCAACAACACAAAGTGCCGTAAACGCTTGTGGTACAACATGAGCGAAGTCAGAAGTAATCCTAATACAATCATCGCCTTCCATACGTAGACCGACAGGTCACTAAATGCCATCCCGGCAATAAGTATTCCCGGCAGCAGAACCCCCCATCCACTGCCCAGCGTACGTTGCAACATGGTATCACCTATGAAATTGATAATGATAACCAATATCATATGATAAATTTTCTCATTTGTCAGCTATGGGGCACTATCAATTATATGAGTTTTACTTAACGATTGATGACATAAATAATTTAAGGTGATAAATTGCTCGCCGGTTAGCTTTTCAACTAAAAACAATAAAAACCTCAGCGAATGTTACCCCGTTCGTTATTTGTTTTATTTACCAACACACCTTCGTACATTGCAGATAACTAACAATATTTACCTATGACAGTACAATCCTGGCGAACTCTGCGTACCAAAAAATACCAACTCTCTTTACGACTGTTTCTGCTGCTCAATGCAATCTCTGCACTGTTTACGCTTTTTTTCCCACTGTTTGCGGTGAAAGCTCTGTCTGTACCGGCACTGCTGATGCTCGTAATGAGTACATTGTTGCTGGCATGGCATGGGAAATATGCGGACAAAAGAATTAATCTCCCTTTTATTTCAATCGTTTTTGGCTTGCTATGGGCGTTACATATTTTCCTGAAATATAACGCGCTAGGTCATAATGATTATTATTTTCTATTGATCGCCCTTCTCAGCGTGCTGTTTATTGGATCTATCGCTTTTGCCAATAATATCATCGCGTTTACGCTTCACTCATTGCCATCCGTCGCCGTCTGTTTATGGCTGAACGGCAGCGAGCATGGTTTGCGAATTTTCTATTTTATGGCGCTGCCCATGGCCGGGATTGCCATCCAGCATGCAATACAAAAGCGCTACGATGGCTTCGCCCAACAGCTGATGTATAAACTGCTGGAAGAACGGGAAACCCTGAACGGACTCAGCATGCTCGACCCGCTGACCGGTTTGTACAATCGCCGGGGGCTGCAACACAGACTTGATACGCTGCTGGCCCTGAGTAATTCGAAGCACTACGTCCTGCTGCTGGATATCGACCATTTCAAAGCCTATAACGATCACTACGGGCATATGATGGGCGACCAGGCACTGATCCGGGTTTCTGCCGCGATTCGTGACTCCGTGCGTTCCCGGGACGTGGTGGCGCGCTTTGGCGGCGAAGAGTTTATGGTTCTGCTGACCGCAGTCGATCCCCAACAGGCCCAGGCAGCCGCCGAGCGCATTCGCCAGAAAGTGTACGACCTTAAAATTCCCCACATGTTTAATGAGAGCGTGGCAACTAACGTAACCGTTAGTATCGGCATTGCGCCTCTTGTTGAGCAGGATATTGAGGCCGCTATTGCCCGAGCGGATAAAGCCCTTTATGAGGCCAAGAACCTTGGGCGCAACAGCACGCTGGTCAGCGATGAACTGCGGGTAAACTGCCCTTCTGCCTGAGCTATCTGTGCGGTGTCGCCCGAGATGGCGACAAAGATCTTGCCATCGCTCAACGCCAATTATAGGATTAGCAATCATTATCATTAAGATTAACATCCTTATATCGACATGGCTTATCGTTCCGCACCGATCGTTGAAGATGTCATCTGGCGTAGCCATCTCCCGGCAAAGATCCCCTCGCTGGCTGCTGCCGTACGCGCAACGATAGCCAAAACCCGTGAGCACCTGCTGGACTTCATTCGTCTGGACGAAACACCTGTACCAGGTGCGATGACGCTGCATGAATGGACGCAACCCACGACGTTAAGTTCATTGCTGGCGGTTTATTCAGACCATATTTATCGCAATCAGCCCACGCTGACACGCGAAAATAAGCCGCTGATTTCTCTCTGGGCCCAGTGGTATATCGGCCTGATGATGCCTCCGCTCATGGTAGCTCTGCTGACGCAAAAAGAGGCTATCGATGTCTCTCCTGAACACATGCACGTAGAATTCCACGAAACGGGCCGTGCAGCCTGTTTCTGGATCGATGTGCATCAGGATCACCAGGCCACGGTCCTGTCTCCTCAACAACGTATGGAAACGCTGATTCTCACAGCGCTGACGCCGGTTGTGCAGGCGCTGGAAGCGACAGGCGAGATCAACGCGAAGCTTATCTGGAGTAATACGGGATACTTAATTCACTGGTACTTAACGGAAATGAAGCCGTTGTTAGGTGAAGAACTGTTGAACACGTTGCGCCAGACCTGCTTTTTTGAGAAACAACTCTCCTGCGGCCAGGATAACCCCCTGTGGCGTACCGTTGTTCCACGCGAGGGACTACTGGTGCGCAGAACCTGCTGCCAGCGCTATCGCCTGCCCGATGTTCAACAGTGCGGTGACTGCACGCTGAAGTAAGCGAGGAGCCGTAGCCCCCCGCCAACACTTTATGCAACCTGCTGACTTTCCTCTTCTATACGCTGCGCTTCTTCTTTTTCCTGCGCTAATAGCTGCTTTTCGTAAACCTTAAAGAATGGAAAGTAGATAACAGCAGACACCAGCGCCAGTAGAACAACCAGAATGGCCGCACGATAATCCCAGCCTAACGCCCATGCCGCGCCAACCGGTGCCGGGGCCGTCCAGGGAACGACTGAAATCACTCGCCCAATTAAATCCAGTTTCATCGCCGCCCACGCCAGTACCGCATTCACCATCGGGGCCAGCAAGAAAGGGATAAAGAACACAGGGTTCATGACTATCGGCGTACCGAAAATCACCGGTTCGTTAATGTTAAAAATGCTGGGGACCACGCTCAAACGTCCGATCGAGCGTAGATGGGCCGAGCGACTCCGCAGATAGCAAATCACCAACCCCATCGTCGCGCCGGAACCACCAACCACAATGAAGAACGTCCAGAATGCTTCCATAAAGATATGCGGTAAAGGCGCCCCCTGCGCCAGCGCCGACTGGTTCATCCCGAGATTGGTGAGCCAGAACATTTGCAGCATTCCCGACACAATTGCCGCGCCATGAATGCCGGCAAACCACAGCAGATGGCCGATCAGTACTGCCAAAAGTATCGCCGGGAGAGAATCTGCCGCCGACACCAGTGGTTTAAAGATGGCCATGATGGCCTGCGGGATCAGCATGTCAAACTGCGACTGAATCACCAGGCTCAACGGGTACAGCGTCAGCACCACCACCAGCACCGGGATCAGCAGATCGAAGGAGTTTTTGATCATCGGCGGCACTTGATCGGGTAAACGAATGCCGATGTTGTGCGCCTTCAGGAAGCGCATCATTTCAACACAGTAAATGGCCACCAGGATAGCGGTGAAAATCCCCGTACCGCCCAGGCTATCAACCGGCATCGTGCCTTTGGTTTTCGGTGCAGCAATCAGTAAAAAAGCCATGATCGATAGCATCGCGCACATGAATGGATCTAACTGATGTGACTTCACATAGTGCTTGCCCAGGTTATACGCAATAGCCGCACAGATGTAGACCGACATAATCCCCATCGTCATATCAAACGGTGTAAGGATTTGGCCTTCAAACTGTTTCGCCATATCCAGCCACGCGCGGGCAAACCCCCAGGTCGTATCAGGAGAAAAAGGCGGGTAGGCAAAAACCAGCAAAAACGAGCCTACGATCATAAAGGGCATCGCCGAAATAAACCCATCGCGGATGGCCATCACATGACGTTGTGAAGAAATGCGTCCGGCAACAGGACTGACATAGTTTTCAACAAAGCGGAAAATTACATTAAACACAGCATGATTAGTAGACATAGCCGTTCTCCCGTTGTGCAAAACCCTGCAACCGTGCTGGCATTAACACCACCACGTAAAGCCCATTACTACTTTTCGCAACCGTGCCGGGAGGAACGCCAGCGCTACTGCATTTTGAGTTAAGTTTCATAGTTGGCTCTTATTATGTGATACAGAGGAAGTGACAACTTCAGTATTAATCGTCATTTCAGCATTCTGCAACCGGTTACTGTAACCGGTTTCTTTGATTGTGAAGAGGATCGAAAAACTGCCAATGTTGCCATGTTGTTACATTAAAATATTTACAGCGAGCTTGCCCCTATGACAAATTACGCCATGCGGTTTTCTGCTGTACGCAGCTGCCTGTAGGCGATTTGGAGAGAAGAATGAGTTTGCAATCAGTGCGCCAATTTTTAGCGCAACATGCACCAGATATTGAGATCATCGAATTAGATCAGAGTACCGCTACCGTCGATCTGGCAGCAAAAGCCCATAACGTCGAACCCGGTCAGATCGCGAAAACGCTTTCGTTGAAGGTCAGGAACGACATTATTCTGGTCGTCGCCAAAGGTGATGCCCGACTGGATAACAAAAAGCTAAAGAGTACGTTCGGCGCCAAGGCCCGTATGTTGAGTAGCGATGAGGTGGTGAACGCGACGGGTCATCCCGTTGGCGGCGTTTGCCCTTTCGGACTGGAAACGCCGATTGCGGTGTACTGCGACGTCTCGTTAAAGCATTACGCTGAAGTGCTTCCCGCCGCAGGCGCCATCCACAGCGCTGTTCGAATCACGCCGGAAAGGATGGCTGAGCTGACTTCCGCCACCTGGGTGGATGTGTGTCAGTGAGGCTTCATGCCCCGTGCCAGTAGCAAAACCCGGCACGGGGCGATCTGACATGACCCCTTAAGAAGCAGCCTGCAGGAAAGGCACCGGTTCACCTGCACGCAGATACAACAGAATATCTGCCGCATCCAGCAGTCCGGCATCTGAGCTCACGCCAAGTTTCGACATCACATTAAATTTATGTGCCCGAATAGTTTTAATATTCCGCTCAAGCTGCACAGCAATCTGCGGCATTGAATAGCCATTCGACATAAAGCGCAGTATTTCGCGTTCTGTCGGGCTGAGCATCCGGCTTTGATTGATATACCAATGGTTTTTCGAACCTTCGGTTCCTCGGCTGGAGCAATTCAGTGCCGTAAATAGCGCGTCCTGAAGTACCGTTAACGAGGAAGATTTACTCACAACACCATCTAGCGGCAAGGGTGACAGAGAGCCAATTAAGCGCGCCTCCGCATCATCATCGGCAATGACCACACGCTTGATGCGCGGAAAATTAATCGCCAGCTCAGTCAGATAGGCAAGTCCAGCTCTGCGATCGGTTCTGATTGCAGAGAGAGAGAAAATAACTGCCGAAAATGGCGTTTTTAACATCGCCTGACTAAAGGCAGGCTGATTAGAAAAAAGATGAAGTTTATATCGGTCATCCGGCATGGTATTAAATAAACTCTTAATACCCACACTACTCATCGCGCACTTTTCTACCAGTGCGACGTTTCTTTTGATGCTTCTGTTTTCCATTCCGTGGTCTCTCCATAAACTGAAGGTAAATTCAGTTCTCGCGATCCTTGAGAACTGTTTATCCATGCGTACATTTCTGCATTGCTGTGTATTGATAAGCGACGCATAGCGCTGTTCTTTTGGGCACTGATTGTTTTATTGCTTTTCTTCAGCAATGTCGCAATCTGATTAATTCCCCAACCTTTTCCCAGCAGTCTCAGCACTTTTCTCTCCGAGAGCGTAAGTACAATTGAGCGGGCGCTATGGTCTGCTAACTCTGGCATCACGGGCGGAGAGAGCAGCGACTTGCTAATTCTCTCAGCACGAGTATTTCCTGCGTGAATAACATTCACTAAACTTTCAATCGGCTCGGCATCAGATAACAGCGAACTGACAGGACACATCAGCAGCTCAATGGCCAGAGGATAAAAAATACGGGAAACGAGAAATACCCAGTGAATATCACGGTATTGAGATAATAAAGAGTAATATTGTTCGCAGACTGAACGTGGATGATTACAGTCTCCGGATAAATCAGCAACCACCAAATCAGCGCACCGCAGCTGCAACAATGTCAGTTCTTCAACGGAACGACAGTAGGTAAGTTCGTAATCAGCGAACTGCCCCTGCATTACACCTTTAAGTCCGGTTTGTACGATTGGTAATTTACTAATAATAATTGCGTTTTTGCGGCGTCCTGGCAACATATCTCCTCCACACTCACCAGTCCGTATTCGCACTTATTAAAAATTTCCTGATAAATTAAAAATATTAATTAACAGAAAACCTCTAAACAATAGACGAGGTGAATTGTTTATCCTTGGCTTTTATTCAAATATAAAGTAATGGCGCTACAATCCCAATAGCGTCAAACTATTGAACCATTATTACAAAATTACGCATAAATACATTCTATGTACAATTAAAAGAACTACAATAGAACATTAGCGTTGCTTACGTATTTGCCATCCTGATAAATAACACTACATTTTCATAAGCGTTGTCTTTATTGATAAGCAGGTAAGGCGTCCAGGCGCGTAAGACCTGCGTCTTTTTTCGACGCAAAGATTGATCTTAGCCAGAGCCAACAGGATCATGCTTCATGATAAAAAGAAGGCATTCTTCATGCAAAGAGATCCTTATCAGTCAGAGCGAGCCATGCAAACAGAGCAGTCGTCACAGCGAACGGTTACACGGTTATGTATTCAATGCGGTCTTTTTTTACTTCAGCATGGGGCAGAAAGCGCGCTGGTTGACGAGCTATCCACCCGCCTCGGGCTGGCGCTTGGCATGGACAGCGTAGAAAGCGCTATCTCCTCTAACGCTATCGTCCTGACCACCATTAAAGATGGGCAGTGCCTGACCTCAACGCGAAAAAATCAGGATCGCGGGATTAACATGCACGTCGTGACGGAGGTGCAGCACATCGTTATTCTCGCGGAACACAAACTGCTGGATATTAAAGGCGTTGAGAAACGCTTTAGCCAGATTAAACCGCTGCGCTATCCAAGATGGCTGGTCGCCTTGATGGTCGGCTTGTCCTGCGCCTGCTTTTGTAAACTCAATAACGGCGGATGGGATGGCGCGGTGATCACCTTTTTCGCCAGCATGGTGGCGATGTATATCCGCCAGATTCTGGCGTCCCGGCATTTGCACCCGCAAATCAACTTTTGCATCACCGCGTTTGTGGCGACCACGATTTCAGGCCTGCTCCTGACGTTGCCGACGTTTAACCACACTCCAACCATCGCCATGGCCGCCAGCGTACTGCTGCTGGTTCCGGGCTTTCCGCTGATCAACTCCGTCGCGGATATGTTTAAGGGACACATTAATACCGGACTCGCCCGCTGGGCGATTGCCAGCCTGCTGACGCTGGCGACCTGCATTGGCGTCGTCATGTCGATGACCTTATGGGGGCTGCGCGGATGGGCGTGATCGATTTCATTTTGGTGCTGATGCAGGACATGATCCTGTCTGCGATCCCGGCGCTCGGCTTTGCCATGGTATTTAACGTACCGCATCGGGCGCTCCCCTGGTGCGCGTTACTCGGCGCGCTTGGGCACGGTTCGCGAACGGTGATGATGAGCACAGGGTTTAATATCGAATGGTCGACCTTTATGGCGTCATTGCTGGTCGGCTGCATTGGGATCCAGTGGTCACGCTGGTATCTGGCACATCCGAAAGTCTTCACGGTTGCGGCGGTGATCCCTATGTTCCCTGGGATCTCCGCCTACACAGCCATGATCTCGGCGGTAAAGATCGGCCATTTTGGCTACAGCGAAGCGCTGATGATCACCCTGTTGACCAATTTTCTCAAAGCCTCATCAATTGTCGGCGCGCTCTCCATCGGGCTGTCCGTTCCGGGATTATGGCTGTATCGCAAACGCCCGCGCGTGTAGCGGCACGCTTTTTTAGCACCTCGCAGAGAGGGGAATCACCCCCTCATCTGCTGCTCTCCTTCTTCTCTGTGTTACTATAAAAGCAGTCCCCTTCTCGGTTGTTGTTCAGTATTGAGAAACATTATGCCCAGCAAAATTTTGACGCCGGACGTCACTAGCATTGACGCCTTACTACACGATCACCACGCGGTGCTGGCCAGGTCTGCAGGCGGTGCCGTAGCCGTTTTCGCCAATAACGCGCCAGCGTTTTACGCGGTGACGCCTGCGCGACTGGCCGAGTTGTTGGCGCTTGAAGAGAAGCTGTCACGCCCGGGAAGCGATGTGACGCTGGATGCACAATTTTATGAAGAGCCGCAAGCCGCCCCCGTTGCCATACCAATGGGGAAATTTGCGATGTACGCTGACTGGCAGCCCGATGCCGACTTTCAGCGCCAGGCCGCCCTGTGGGGCGTGGCGTTAAGAGAACCGGTCACCGCTGAAGAACTGGCCTCATTTGTCGCCTACTGGCAGGCCGAAGGCAAAGTTTTTCACCATATTCAGTGGCAGCAAAAACTGGCGCGCAGTATCCAGATTGGCCGGGCCAGCAATGGCGGAATGCCGAAGCGCGATGTGAACAGCGTCAGCGAGCCTGACAACCATATACCACCGGGTTTTAGAGGATAACGATGAAAAACGTTGGCGACCTGATGAAACGTCTGCAAAAAATGATGCCGGCTAATGTCGAGCCTGCCTTTAAAACGGGCGAGGAGCTGCTGGCATGGCAAAAAGAGCAAGGTGAAATTCGTGCCGCAGCCCTGGCCCGCGAAAACCGGGCCATGAAAATGCAGCGCACTTTCAACCGTTCCGGGATCCGTCCGCTGCATCAGAACTGTTCGTTCGATAACTATCGGGTGGAATGCGAGGGCCAGATGAACGCCCTGAGCAAAGCCCGTCAGTACGTTGAAGAGTTTGACGGCAATATCGCCAGCTTTATCTTCTCCGGCAAGCCCGGCACCGGTAAAAACCATCTGGCCGCCGCCATCTGCAACGAACTGCTGCTGCGCGGCAAGTCGGTGCTGATCATTACCGTGGCTGATATTATGTCGGCGATGAAAGAAACCTTCAGTAATCGTGAAACCAGCGAAGAACAGCTACTCAACGATCTGAGTAACGTGGATCTGCTGGTGATCGACGAGATCGGCATGCAAACCGAATCGCGCTACGAAAAAGTGATCATCAATCAGATCGTCGATCGCCGCTCGTCTTCAAAACGACCAACAGGCATGTTAACCAACAGTAATATGGATGAAATGAACAAACTGCTGGGCGAGCGGGTAATGGACCGCATGCGGCTTGGCAACAGCCTGTGGGTAATCTTTAACTGGGAAAGCTACCGTAGTCGGGTAACCGGTAAAGAGTATTAACGTATTAGGACCACTCCTAAGACTGCCAGCGCTATACTGCGCTGAAAAGGCATAACACGAGTTGCATATAATGATGAAAACACCCCAACGTCTGCTGTGCTGTGCGCTTGCCGCCAGCACGCTCATCTCCACCAGCGTTTTTGCTGCCTCCTGGCAGGATTCACTCTCCAGCGCGGCCAGCGAACTGAGCAAACAAAGCTCCGGCTCGCAGGGCAGTTCGTCGCTCTCTTCCCTGACCAGCCTGCTGAATGGCAGCAATCAGTCGCTGACTTCCAGCAGTATGAATAACGCCGCTGGGATCCTGGAATATTGCGCGAAACAGAAGCTGGCCTCGGTCACCGACACGCAAAACGTCAAAAACCAGGTGCTGGATAAACTGGGGCTCAGTGCTCCTGAGCAGAAGCAAGATACCAACTATATGGACGGTATTCAGGGCCTGCTCAACGCCAAAGATGGTCAACAACTGGACCTGAACACGATTGGCAATAGCTCGCTGGCGAAGCAGGTAAAAACCAAGGCCTGCGATCTGGTGTTAAAACAGGGTATGAACTTCATTTCCTGATGCACGACATGCCGCGTATTACCTGCGCGGCATCAGTTTTTTACCCCATTACATTCACACGTCAAATAACCAGTAAATCCCCTGCAAAAAACACGCATATCTAAACCAATTCTGAATAACAACGTAATTTAATGTCACTACAATTGCAGCAATATAACATCGCTATTACATTGTGCTTTCCCCTAATGATTAGCCTGCCAGGCATGTGCCCGGTTTATTGAGGATCGACCGTTGTCAGAATTAATCTCCATCACTCTGTTTCTCGCTTCAGTGCTGATTTACGCCTGGAAAGCGGGTCGCAACACCTGGTGGTTTGCCGCCACGTTAACGGTGCTGGGGATTTTTATTGTCTTGAATATCACGCTGTACGCCAGTGACTATTTCACCGGCGATGGGATCAATGACGCGGTACTCTACACGCTGACCAACAGCCTGACCGGCGCGGGGATTGGAAAATATATTTTGCCGGGGGTCGGCATCGCGCTGGCGCTGACGACGGTTTTTGTCGCTCTCGGCTGGATCCTACGCCGCCGTCGCCATCATCCGCATCATGTGGGTTACAGTCTGCTGGCCCTGCTGCTGGCGCTGGCCTCCGTTGACGCCAGCCCGGCGTTTCACCAGATAACCGAACTGGTGAAGTCGCAGTCGCGCGATGGCGATCCGGATTTCCCAACGTATTATAAAGAGCCATCGAAAACCATTCCCAACCCCAAGCTGAACCTGGTTTATATCTACGGCGAAAGCCTCGAACGCACCTATTTTAACAATGACGCGTTCCCGGAACTGACCCCAGAACTCGGCGCGTTGAAAAATGAAGGTCTGGATTTCAGCAACACCATGCAGCTTCCGGGCACCGATTACACCATCGCTGGCATGGTCGCCTCCCAGTGCGGTATTCCGCTGTTTGCGCCATTTGAAGGCAACGCCTCGGCGTCGGTCTCAAGCTTTTTCCCCAACAATATCTGTCTGGGCGATATCCTGAAAAACTCCGGCTATCAGAACTACTTTGTGCAGGGGGCCAATCTGCGCTTTGCCGGCAAAGACGTGTTCCTGAAATCTCACGGCTTTGACCATCTGTACGGCGCAGAAGAGTTAAAAAGCGTGGTGGCAGACCCGGCCTATCGCAACGACTGGGGCTTCTACGACGATACCGTACTGGACGAAGCGTGGAAAAAATTCGAAGAGCTTTCGCGCTCGGGCCAGCGTTTTTCACTGTTTACGCTGACTGTGGATACCCATCATCCGGATGGATTTATCTCACGTAGCTGCAACCGTAAACGTTATGACATCGACGGGAAGGCCAACCAGTCGTTCAGCGCGGTCAGCTGCAGTCAGGAAAATATTGCCGAATTTATCAATAAAATCAAAGCATCGCCATGGTTTAAAGATACCGTAATCGTAGTTTCTTCCGATCATCTGGCGATGAACAACACCGCATGGAAGTATCTGAACAAGCAGGATCGCAACAACCTGTTCTTCGTGCTGCGCGGCGACCAGCCGCAGCAGGACACGCTGGCGGTGAAGCGTAACACGATGGATAACGGCGCAACGGTACTGGATATTCTCGGCGGCGATAACTTTATCGGACTTGGTCGCAGCAGCTTGTCGAGCGAATCCGTGTCGGAAGTGTTCCTGAACATCAAAGAAAAAATGCTGGCGTGGAAGCCCGATATTATCCGTCTGTGGAATTTCCCGAAAGAGATGAAAGAGTTCACCGTCGACCAGGACAAAAACATGATCTCTTTCTCTGGTAGCCATTTCCGCCTGCCGCTGCTGCTGCGCGTGTCGGACAAACGCGTCGAACCGCTGCCGGAAAGCGAATACTCGGCCCCGCTGCGCTTCCAGTTGGCGGATTTCGCCCCACGCGATAACTTCGTCTGGGTCGATCGCTGCTACAAAATGGCGCAGCTATGGGCGCCGGAGCTGGCGCTCTCTACCGACTGGTGCGTATCGCAGGGTCAGTTAGGCGGGCAACAAATCGTGCAGCACGTTGACAAAGCCAAATGGAAAAGCAAAACCGTCTTTAAAGACACGGTGATCGACATGGAGCGCTACAAAGGTAACGTCGATACGCTGAAAATTGTCGATAACGACATTCGCTACAAAGCCGATAGCTTCGTCTTCAACGTGGCGGGCGCACCTGAAGAGGTCAAACAGTTTAGCGGCATATCACGCCCCGAATCCTGGGGACGCTGGTCCAATGCGCAGCTCAGTGAAGAAGTGACCATCGAATACAAGGCCCCACTGCCGAAGAAATTCGATCTGGTCATCACCGCGAAAGCCTTCGGTGACAACGCCAATCGTCCGATCCCCGTGCGCGTTGGCAACGAGGAACAGACGCTGGTGTTAGGCCATGACGTCAGCACCACCACCTTGCATTTTGATAACCCGGCGGATGCCAATACGCTGGTAATTGTCCCACCCGATCCGGTCGCCACCAACGAGGGCAATATTCTCGGCCACTCGCCGCGTAAGCTGGGGATCGGGATGGTTGAAATCAAAGTAGTAGCTCAGGGCTCTTAACATGATAGGCCTGATAGCGCTTCGCTTATCAGGCCTATCGTTAACCCCATTTATTGCCTGAAAAAAAACAGCGCCCAACACCACACCGGGCGCTGCATGGCAACCTTATTCCAGACCGTTCACCGCCTGGCGCATACCCTGCACCAGAATCATCTCGAGGTTAGCCGTCACCTGTCCGGCAAGCCCTGGCAGCAACGTTAAATCTTCACCCCAGTGCGCCGTATCGCCGAGCACGGCATCCACCAGTTCACCCAGCGTTAAATCATTGCCTACTCGCGGCCACAGGCTGGCATACAGGCTTACCCACTGTTCATCATCCTGTATCGGATAGCGTTCCCCGTCGCGCTCTGCACGATAAAACGCCAGCAGCGCAGCGAGGGCAAACGTTAACCGCACGGGCCAGCGCCCATTTCGCTGACCCGCCAGCAGCTGCGGCAAAATTCGGGTACGGAATTTAGTCATGCCGTTTAGCGCAATGGAAAGCAACTGGTGACGAATGTAAGGGTTCTGAAAACGCCCGCTTACCGCGTCGGCAAATTCTCGCAGTTCATCCGCCGGAAGATCCAATACCGGTATAATTTCCTCGCCAATCGCCCGCTCGACAAAGCGGTGCACATCGGCATCCTGCATCGCCTCACCGACGGTCTCCAGTCCGCACAGCCACGCCACCGGCACCAGCGCCGTATGCGCGCCATTGAGAATGGCGACCTTGCGCTCTTTGTACGGTTTGATATCGCTCACCACCCGGATGTTCAGCGGACACTGCACCAGCTTCAGCTCCTCTGCCAGCCACTGCGGCCCCTGGATCACAAACAGGTAAAAATGCTCCGCGGTATCGAGAAACGCATCGTGATAGCCAAGCGTCGCTTCCAGCGCGGCAGCTTCTTCACGCGGGTAGCCAGTAACAATGCGGTCGACCAGCGTCGAACAGAAGGTGTTCGCCGTTTCCACCCAATCAGCAAACGACGGAGGAAGCTGCCACTCCTGCGCATATCGCAGCACCAGCGTTTTGAGCGCCTCACCGTTATAGTCGATCAGTTCGCAGGGGATAATCACCCAGCCCTTATCCACCGCCCCCGCAAAATGGTTAAAGCGCTCCAGCAGCAGTCGCGTCAGTTTGGCCGGAAAACTCACCGGCGGGGCATCATCCACGCAGTCTGCCGCGTGATAGCTAATTCCGGCTTCAGTGGTATTCGAAAACACAAATCGGATGTCCGCATTGTGCGCCAGCGCCAGATACGCCGCGAAATCCTGGTACGGATTGATTTCGTTATTCACCGAACGGATAAGCCGCGCTTCGCTCACCGCTTCGCCCTGCTCGTTAAGCCCGCGTATCAGCGTGGTATACAGCCCGTCCTGGGTATTCAGCGACGGCGGAAAATCAGTATTGATCGGGCGAACGATGGTCACGCCAGCATTCAGAGTGGTGTGCTCGTTGAGGATATCCAGTTGCCAGTCGATAAACGCCCGCAGGAAGTTTCCTTCACCAAACTGGATCACGCGCGTTGGGTAGCTGGCCCCCGGAAAATCACGTCGATTCAATGTGTTCATCGCAATTACCCTCTCAGAACGTGATCACGCCTTTAATCAGCTCACGGTTGTTAATAACATCCCGCTCGTAGATTTCTGCCAGTGTGGCAAACGCGTAACGGTGCGTGAGCATCATGTCGGCGGTCAGTTTGCCTTCCGACATCAGACGGCCCACTTTGGCGAAATCTTCCGGCGTGGCGTTGCGACTGCCCATCATGGTGGTCTCTTTCTTGTGGAACTCAGGGTCAGAGAACTGCAAATCACCTTTGAACAGCCCAACAAAAACGATGCTGCCGCCATGGCGAATCAAATTCACCGTGTTGTTCATCGCATGCTGGTTTCCCGTGGCATCAATGACCTTTTGCGCCAGCGAACCGCCAAACTGAGCGCGCAGCTGCGCATCAAAATCTTCAGCGGATGGGTCGATAACCGGGAGTCCCAACCGGGAAGACACGTGCTCCCGACGCGCGGGACTGGTATCGGCGACCACCACCTGTGCGCCATCGGCTTTGGCAATCGCCGCTGCGCCCAGACCAATCGGACCAGCACCGACCACCAGCACCTGCTCACCTGGCGCCACCGCCGCCCGACGTACCGCATGCGCGCTGATGGCGTAAGGCTCAATCAGCGCCGCCGCCTGCGGGTCAATCCCCTGCGCGTCCAGTAAGTTGGTCACCGGAACGGACAGATATTCACTGAAACCACCATCCTGATGTACGCCAATCACCGAAATCTTCTCGCAGCAGTTGGTACGTCCGCTCAGGCATGCCGGACACTGCTGGCAGGCCACGTAAGGAATAACCGCCACCTGCTGACCATTTTTCAGATTCTGTATATTTTTTCCCAGCCCGACAATTTCCCCACATATTTCATGACCTAATACACGTGGGTAGCTGAAAAAAGGCTGATTGCCGCCCCAGGCATGAATATCGGTACCACAAATCCCTACCGATTTAATTTTTATTAATGCTTCGCCCTCACCCGGAATAGGTATTTCGCGTTCTTTCCAGACTAATTTTTTAGGTTCCTGGCAAATCAACGTATTCATCGTAGACATGATTCTGCTCTCCTGTTTTTTTGTTGCCTCAGATATCAACGAAAATAAAAAGGCCGGAGAAAGCAGAAACACAATCTGTGAATTCCAACGCATAAAAATGTTTTAAATCGGGTTTTAATAGGCAAAAAGGAGAAACCATGAGCCGTTCGCAGAACTTACGTCACAATGTGATTAACCAGATTATCGATGATATGGCGCGTGGTCATATCCCTTCCCCTCTCCCGTCGCAAAGCGCATTGGCGGAGATGTACAACATCAGCCGCACCACAGTGCGCCATATGCTGAGCCACTTAGGCGAGTGCGGCGTGCTGACCCAGGTCGGCAGCCACTATGTCATCGTGCGTAAACCCGACCATGACGACGGTTTTGCCTGCACCACCGCCTCCATGACCGAGCAAAACCGGATTTTTGAGCAGGCGTTTTTCACCATGATCAACCAGCGCCAGCTGCGTGCAGGCGAGAGCTTCTCCGAACTGCAGCTTGCCAGAGCCGCGGGCGTCAGTCCGGTAGTCGTACGAGAATATCTTTTAAAATTCGAACGTTACAACCTGATCAAAAACGAAAAACGCGGTCAGTGGAGCATGAAGCAGTTCGATCAGGCCTATGCGGAGCAGCTGTTTGAACTCAGAGAAATGCTGGAAACCCATTCCCTGCAGCATTTCCTCAATCTGCCCGATGATGACCCGCGCTGGCTGCAGGCTAAAACGCTGCTGGAACGCCACCGGATCCTGCGCGACAGCATCGGCAGCAGCTTTCGTATGTTCTCGCAGCTAGACCGTGAGTTTCATGCATTGCTGCTCTCTGCTGCCGATAATATATTTTTCAATCAATCACTTGAAATCATCTCCGTGATTTTCCACTTCCACTATCAGTGGGATGAGAGCGACCTCAAACAACGCAACATCATTGCCATCGATGAACATATGACCATCCTCAGCGCGCTGATCTGTCGCAGCGACCTGGATGCCACCCTGGCGCTCTGTAACCATTTGAATTCAGCCAAACAATCGATGATTCGCTCCATCAACCAGAGTCATAGCGCCGCCCATTAAGTACCGATAAAAAACAGCAAACCATTACCGGGAGCACGATTTTATAAAAATAAAAACGCCTGAAAAATACCTCTTGCCTATGCTCACGCTAAGTCGACTGCATTAAAAACTTTTGTGAGCGGTGATGAGCGAATTGATTCATCACTGGTATTTTTTTCAATACTGCACAGCCCCGGCTGTGTGAAAAATAAATTATTGAGGTTCAGGAGTCCGGCGTGGAAAAAAATAATATTACCCTCGACCCGAGTTCTTCGTTTGGCACGTCGTCATCTGCGGATATTAATGTTCCGCCTGAGGGCATGGTGCAACGCAGTAGCCGAATAAAACGTATTCAGACCACAGCAATGATTTTATTATTTTTTGCTGCGGTGATTAATTACCTAGACCGCAGTTCATTATCGGTCGCCAACTTAACAATTCGGGAAGAACTGGGGCTGAGCGCCACGCAAATCGGCGTGCTGCTGTCGGTATTCTCTCTCGCTTACGGTATTGCGCAACTGCCCTGCGGCCCGCTGCTGGATCGCAAGGGGCCGCGCATTATGCTGGGACTGGGGATGTTCTTCTGGTCGCTGTTTCAGGCGATGTCCGGCATGGTGCACAGCTTCACACAGTTTGTGCTGGTGCGTATCGGGATGGGGATTGGCGAAGCGCCGATGAACCCGTGCGGCGTAAAGGTGATCAACGACTGGTTTAACATCAAAGAGCGTGGTCGCCCGATGGGGTTGTTTAACGCCGCCTCGACCATCGGGGTTGCCATTAGCCCGCCGATTCTGGCCGCCATGATGCTGGTAATGGGCTGGCGCTGGATGTTTATTACTATCGGCGTACTGGGTATTTTTCTCGCCATCGGCTGGTACATGCTGTATCGCAACCGCGAGCAAATTGAGTTGAGCGCCACGGAACAAGCGTACCTGAACGCCGGCAGCGTCAATGCCCGCCGCGATCCGCTGAGCTTTGCCGAATGGCGCAGCCTGTTTCGCAACCGTACTATGTGGGGCATGATGCTGGGCTTTAGCGGCATCAACTATACCGCATGGCTATACCTGGCCTGGCTGCCGGGCTACCTGCAGACCTCCTATAACCTGGATTTAAAAAGCACCGGCTTAATGGCGGCGATCCCGTTCTTGTTTGGCGCAGCCGGCATGCTGATTAACGGTTTTGTCACCGACTGGCTGGTAAAAGGCGGTATGGCGCCGATTAAGAGCCGCAAGATTTGTATTATCGCCGGGATGTTCTGCTCTGCAGCCTTCACCTTCGTCGTGCCGCAGGCCACAACGTCGATGGCCGCCGTGTTACTGATCGGTATGGCGCTGTTCTGTATCCACTTCGCCGGCACCTCGTGCTGGGGCCTGATCCACGTCGCCGTCGCCTCACGCATGACCGCTTCCGTGGGCAGTATCCAGAACTTTGCCAGTTTTATCTGCGCGTCGTTTGCGCCGATCGTCACCGGATTTATTGTTGATACCACCAACTCTTTCCGTCTGGCGCTGATCATCTGCGGCTGCGTCACCATGGTGGGCGCCCTCGCCTACATCTTCCTGGTTCGCCAACCCATCAGCGATCCGCGTAAAGATTAATCCTTCAGATGCCCGATAACACCGCGCTTATCGGGCATGTTATGCTCCTCGTATGAACATCACCTTGCGCGCGACTATTCTGGCAGACACTGCCGCTCTTCCCGCCATCGAACGATCTGCGGGGCAACGTTTTTTACTTATCCCCGAACTGGCGTGGATTGCTGACGACCAGATTATATCGGCTGCTCAGCATCGGGCATTTGCCGCCGCAGGCATGAGCTGGCTGGCGCTGGTCGATGCGCGTCCGGTCGGTTTTTTGGTTGCCGAAGCGCTGGGGTCATCGCTGTTTATTGCTGAACTTTCACTGCATCTGGAGTGGCAGGGAAAAGGAATTGGCCGCAGATTGCTTGACTATGTTGCCAAACAGGCGCGTGAGAAAGGATATACGTCGCTCACGCTAACCACCTTCCGCGGTGTGCCGTGGAATGCGCCATTGTACGCGCGACTGGGATTTGAAATGCTGGCTGACGAGACGCTTTCGCCGGAATTGCGCGAAAAAAGAGCTGAAGAAGCGGCGCACGGGCAGACGTACGAACTACGCTGCGCCATGCGCCTGATGTTGCGTTGATTGCCCGGTGGCGGCTACGCCTTATCCGGCATCACAGGTCTAGAACGTTTCCCAGTTATCCCCGGCATCCGTTACCGCAGCTTTACGCGGCTGGGCCGTTGAAACCGGTTTAGCGGCGGCAACGTCACGCGCGCGCTGTTGGTCATGCTGAATACGGAACACGGCAACGGCCTGGGTCAGACGGCTGGCCTGCTCTTCCAGCGCCGCAGCGGCGGCGGCGGATTCTTCCACCAACGAGGCGTTCTGCTGCGTCACGCGATCCATCTCAGCGACAGCCAGACCGACCTGGTCGATACCGCGGCTCTGTTCATCAGAAGCAGAGGCGATTTCACCCATGATATCGGTCACGCGGGTTACCGCATTGACGATCTCATCCATGGTTTCACCGGCGCTTTCAACCAGCGTTGAACCCACATCCACACGGCTGACCGAGTCTTCAATCAGGCTCTTAATCTCGCGCGCGGCCTGCGCACTACGCTGGGCCAGGTTACGAACTTCACCCGCAACCACCGCAAATCCACGGCCCTGCTCGCCCGCACGTGCAGCTTCTACCGCGGCGTTGAGTGCCAGAATATTAGTCTGGAAGGCAATGCCGTCGATAACGCTGATAATGTCGGCGATTTTCTGCGAACTGGAAGCGATGTCGCGCATGGTTTGCACAACATTATCCACCACTTTGCCGCCTTTCTGCGCGGTTTCAGAAGCGCTCAGCGCCAGATGGCTGGCCTGACGCGCGTTTTCGGCGTTCTGCTTCACGGTCGCCGTCAGTTGTTCCATGCTGGCCGCAGTTTCTTCCAGAGATGCGGCCTGCTGTTCGGTACGCGAGGAGAGATCGTTATTCCCCATCGCAATCTCGCTGGCCCCGCTGTAAATCGCGTTGGCACCGTTACGTACGTCACCCACGGTATTCATCAGCTCACCCTGCATGTGACGCAGGCTTTCCGCCAGTTGTCCAATCTCGTTGGAACCTTCCACCTCAATACGCTTCACCAAATCGCCGCTGGCGATATGACGAATGCTGTCGATCAGACGGTTCATTGGGGAGATAAGGGTCAGTTTGATACCAAACCACACCGCAATAATCGCCGCCAGTACGGTAATCAGCACGCAGATCAGCACCCACATCGCCTGGCTGTAAGAGCTGTTGTTATCTTCCACCGCGATGTCATACAGGCGATCGTTCTGCTGCATGTAACTCATGTACTGCTTCTCAAAGCCATCCTGATAGCTCTGCGTCGGTTGATCAAAGAACGCGTTGATCTTCCCGTCACCCAATAACTGGATCAGCTCCGCCAGCGCGCCGTGGTAGATGTCATAGGTGCGATTAATCTCCTGGAACGCGGCTTCGCTTTGGCGCGGATCGCGCGGGAGCGACTCGTAAATCGCCCAGTTTTTTTCCGTCAGCTTCAGCGCCGTGCTGGCTACCTGCATCAGTTCGGCAACGGTCGCGCCGCTGCCGATATTGCTCTGATCCATCATGTAGCGAATGCCCGCCCGGTTCAGGGTATTACGCGTTTGCAGCAGCTCAACCCAGGTGGCGTTCAGCGCAGACTGTTGCTGGCGAATGGTTTGCAGAACGGTAAAGTTCTCTTTGTCATTCTTAAGTGAGTTAAAAAACAAGCCGCCCGAGGCGAGCTGTAAAAGGCCAAACAGCGCCAATACCAGCAGTAAGCTGGTAACAATCTTCATTCGTTTTAACATGTTTTCTCTTTCCGCTAGACAGATGTCAGAATTTTCGGCCTGGAAAGGGAAAACTTTATGAAATTCGTGCTAGTTGAATCGATCTCAGCATCGACGATTCGTCGATCCCCACCGCCAGCCAAAGATCTAAATAGGTTTATTAGTGATCTCAATCACATAAATTTCCCCGCTCATCCCCACTACTTACCGCTCACTGACATTTGGGACCGCTTAAGCTGACATACAACCGTTCACTTATTTACCTTACTTTACGCGCGTAATTCTCTGGCAAGATCCCCCCAACATAGCAGTCAAATAACCTCCTCAAACACAAGATCAAACCCACGCGGCTTCGGCCAATTATTAATAGGTACCCTAGATAATTCGAGTTGTAAGAAGGCGGCAAATGAGGGAATCCTCAGGAGCTTACAAAAGTAAGTGACTGAGGTGAGCGAATGAAGTCAACGCACATACAACTTGAAGTATGACGGGTAAAAAACCAGGTTTTACTATGGATACGAAAAAGTTATTCAAGCACATACCCTGGGTGATTCTCGGAATCATCGGTGCATTCTGCCTCTCGGTAGTGGCATTACGTCGGGGTGAACACATCAGCGCCCTGTGGATCGTGGTCGCCTCAGTTTCTGTTTATTTGGTGGCCTATCGTTACTACAGCCTTTATATCGCCCAAAAGGTGATGAAACTTGACCCGACGCGTGCCACGCCGGCGGTCATCAACAATGACGGTCTGAACTACGTTCCAACCAACCGTAACGTATTGTTTGGTCACCACTTTGCCGCTATCGCAGGTGCGGGTCCGCTGGTTGGGCCGGTACTGGCTGCGCAGATGGGCTACCTGCCCGGTACGCTGTGGCTGCTGGCAGGCGTCGTGCTGGCCGGTGCGGTACAGGACTTCATGGTGCTGTTTATCTCTTCCCGCCGTAACGGCGCATCTCTGGGTGAGATGATCAAAGAAGAGATGGGCCCGATCCCAGGAACCATTGCGCTGTTCGGCTGCTTCTTAATCATGATCATCATCCTCGCGGTACTGGCGCTGATCGTGGTAAAAGCGCTGGCGGAAAGCCCGTGGGGTGTGTTCACCGTCTGCTCAACCGTACCTATCGCACTGTTCATGGGGATCTACATGCGATTCCTGCGTCCGGGGCGTGTGGGTGAAGTGTCGGTGATTGGTATTGTGCTGTTGGTAGCCTCAATCTACTTCGGCGGCGTGATTGCGCACGACCCGTACTGGGGCCCGGCGCTGACCTTTAAAGACACCACCATCACCTTTACCCTGATCGGTTACGCGTTTATCTCTGCGCTGCTGCCGGTATGGCTGATCCTCGCCCCGCGCGACTATCTGGCTACTTTCCTGAAAATCGGCGTTATCGTCGGTCTGGCGGTGGGGATTGTTATCCTCAACCCGGAACTGAAAATGCCGGCAATGACGCAGTACGTTGATGGTACTGGCCCACTGTGGAAAGGCGCTCTGTTCCCGTTCCTGTTCATCACCATCGCCTGTGGTGCGGTATCTGGCTTCCACGCGCTGATTGCTTCCGGTACCACGCCGAAGCTGCTGGCCTGTGAAACCGATGCGCGCTTTATCGGTTATGGTGCGATGCTGATGGAATCCTTCGTGGCGATTATGGCGCTGGTTGCTGCGTCTATCATCGAACCGGGTCTGTACTTCGCGATGAACACCCCGCCTGCGGGCCTTGGCATCACCATGCCGAACCTGCATGAAATGAGCGGCGAAAACGCCCCGCTGATTATGGCGCAGCTGAAAGATGTTACCGCACATGCGGCAGCGACCGTCAGCTCCTGGGGCTTCGTGATTTCGCCTGAGCAGATCCTGCAGACCGCGAAAGACATCGGTGAACCGTCCGTTCTGAACCGCGCAGGTGGCGCACCGACGCTGGCCGTGGGTATCGCTCACGTGTTCCACAAAGTGCTGCCGATGGCTGATATGGGCTTCTGGTATCACTTCGGTATTCTGTTTGAAGCGCTGTTCATCCTGACCGCACTGGATGCCGGTACCCGTTCTGGCCGCTTTATGCTGCAGGATTTACTGGGTAACTTCGTGCCGTTCCTGAAGAAAACCGATTCTCTGGTTGCGGGCATCATCGGTACTGCGGGCTGCGTCGGCCTGTGGGGTTATCTGCTGTATCAAGGCGTTGTTGACCCGCTGGGCGGCGTTAAGAGCCTGTGGCCGCTGTTCGGCATCTCTAACCAGATGCTGGCTGCCGTGGCGCTGGTTCTCGGCACCGTGGTGCTGGTTAAAATGCAGCGCACCAAATACATCTGGGTTACCGTGGTTCCGGCAGTATGGCTGCTTATCTGCACCACCTGGGCGCTGGGTCTGAAACTGTTCAGCACCAACCCGCAGATGGAAGGCTTCTTCTTCATGGCGAGTCAGTACAAAGAGAAGATTGCTAACGGCGGCGAACTGACCGCGCAGCAGATTGCCAACATGAACCACATCGTCATCAACAACTACACCAACGCAGGTCTGAGTATTCTGTTCCTGGTGGTGGTGTACAGCATCATTTTCTACGGGTTCCGTACCTGGCAGAAAGCCCGCGCCATCAACGGTCGCTCTGATAAAGAGACACCGTATGTACCGGTGCCGGAAGGCGGCGTGAAGACCTCTTCACACCACTAACCTGAAGCCGGGTGGCGAGCGCTTACCCGGCCAGGATCACTTAGTGCCGCAGTTAACGTAGGCCGGATCAGGCGCAAGCCGCCATCCGGCTTTATTCATTAACAGGACGATAGAATGTTTGGTACTTTAGGTCAGGCAAAAAAGTATCTCGGTCAGGCGGCGAAGATGCTGATTGGTATTCCGGACTACGACAACTACGTCGAGCACATGAAGACCAACCATCCCGATAAGCCGTACATGACCTACGAAGAATTCTTCCGCGAGCGCCAGGAAGCCCGCTACGGTAGCGGCGGAAGCAGTTGCTGTTAGAAGGAGAAGTGAATGACCCCGATTGCAGTTACCCTACTCACCGGTTTTCTTGGCGCGGGTAAAACCACCCTGCTGCGCCATATTCTCAACGAGCAGCACGGTTACAAGATTGCCGTTATCGAAAACGAATTCGGCGAAGTCTCGGTGGACGATCAACTGATTGGCGATCGCGCCACGCAGATCAAAACCCTGACCAACGGCTGCATTTGCTGTACCCGTTCCAGTGAGCTGGAAGACGCACTGTTAGATCTGCTCGACAACCTCGACAAAGGCACCATCAATTTCGACCGTCTGGTGATCGAGTGCACCGGCATGGCCGACCCCGGCCCGATTATTCAGACCTTTTTCTCCCATGAAGTGATTTGCGAACGCTACCTGCTGGACGGCGTAATTGCGCTGGTTGACGCGGTACATGCTGATGAACAGATGAACCAGTTCACCATCGCCCAGTCGCAGGTCGGCTATGCTGACCGCATCCTGCTGACCAAAACCGACGTCGCAGGTGTTAGCGAGAAACTGCGTGAGCGCCTGGCGCGCATCAATGCCCGCGCCCCGGTGTATACCGTCACGCATGGCGACATCGACCTCTCCCTGCTGTTCGACACCAACGGTTTTATGCTGGAAGAGAACGTGGTCAGCGCCAAACCGCGCTTCCACTTTATTGCCGACAAGCAAAACGATATCTCCTCGATCGTCGTCGAGCTGGATTACCCGGTCAACATCAGCGACGTGTCGCGAGTGATGGAAAACCTGCTGCTGGAATCCGCCGAGAAGCTACTGCGCTACAAAGGCATGCTGTGGATTGAAGGCGAGCCGAACCGACTGCTGTTCCAGGGCGTCCAGCGCCTGTACAGCGCCGACTGGGACCGCCCGTGGGGCGACGAACAACCACACAGCCTGCTGGTGTTTATCGGTATTAACCTGCCGGAAGATGAGATTAGAGCAGCGTTTGCGGGATTGAAGAAGTAATCTCCTGCTGAATTGCCCGGTGGCGCTACGCTTACCGGGCCTGGAAATTCCACCTTCCCATAGGCCGGATAAGGCGCAGCCGCCATCCGGTACTTACTGCCCCGGGATAAGACTATTTCTTGTTTTGCTCTCTCAACATAGCCGCGCGCAAAATAGCATTCAGCCGCGTCTGGTAACCCTTCCCGGGGCGCTTTAGCCACTCCATCACGTCAGCATCAATGCGCACCGATGCCTGCGTTTTCAACGGACGGAAAAACTTACCGCGATTAGCCTCTGACCACTGCTTATCTTCGGTCACGGGAATGTCGCTGTAATCAATATCATCATCCGGTTTATTCGCCAGCGCCTTCAGTTCAGCCTCATGCTGAGCACTCAGCGCGGATACGCTGCCGCGTTTATGTTTAACCATGCTCATAACGATTCCTCTCTTTACTGTCTGCCTTTCTGGCACTGATGATACGAATGACTTCAACGCCACTTTCAAACCTAACGCTATGGGCAACCAGAATGACCACCACACCATACATCATCCCTATGGTCTGCCACCGATACTCACCGTTCTCATAACGATCCTGTCTGGACAAATGCCGGGGATCGTCGAAAACCAATACTGCGTCCTCAAAGCGAACACCATGTTTACGGTAGTTACTTTGCGCCTTGTTTGCATCCCATTCAAACTCCATTGGCATGTATTTTATCCCTAATTGTATATACAAAAACGTATATACAATTATCTTACGATTATACCTGGATTGTTGGAAATAGCCTCACAATTTGACGACCAGGAATTGAATTTTGAAGGCCGGATAAGGCTTAGCCGCCATTCGGCACTGACTCCCCACTCACTCGATAATCACAAACCGCGTCGCGGCAAAGCAGTTCAACACCCGATGCACCAGAAATACCATGGTCAGCGTTGCCACCAGTGCGACGGTGACGGAGGTGATGCGGTACAGATCGCTGAACACCAGGTCCTGATCCGGGTGCAGGTTCTGGCCAAACATAATGCCGATGGTGGTGATACTGGCAAACCCCACGCCTGCGCCGACTTTTTCCATTACGTGCAGGCGGGCGCTGAATGCCAGCCCGAGGCCAATCAGCGGCATCATCAGCAACATATGGTTGCTGAAATCATAGATAAGCAACTGCACCAGCAGAATATACAGACAGGCCAGCACCACGCCGACCACGCGCCAGATCGAGCTGATCACCGCGCCGCGGTAGTGCATCGGAAACAGGATCAAAATGCCCGCCATCAGCGCCGACAGCGAATCACTCAAATCGCAGATCTGGAAGACCACAAAAATCATCGTCGCCACCGTACCGGAAAGCAGCGACTCGTGGCGAACCCGGGCGGCATCTTTTTCAATGCGCGGAGGCGGCTGGCGGGGTTCCACATCCGGGATCAGATAATGCAGCAGCGCGCTCAGCGCCACTGCCATGACGCAGGCTTCCATATTAGAGAACATCAGCGTATGCCAATTGGTGGTGGGATAGCTCATAAAGTTGAGCATCGTGCTCTGGCATACCACGCCCATCGAACCGAGCAGAAACAGCGGGCCTTTGCTCATAAAACGAAAGCGCATCACGTACAGACCGAACACCACCAGCGTCATCATCAGCGGCCACTGTGAGAGATAACCAACGATTAGCACCATTTCAACGCAGTTTACCGCCGCGCTGAACACAAACTGTGTTGCCACATGGCGGTTGAATACCGGCACCAGCGACAGCAGCATCAGCGGATAAACCACAAAAAATACGCCGTACTGCACGTTGTAGAAGGTCGAGATACTCAGCGCGATTGTCCCGGCCACGGAGATACGCAGGGTCTGGCGAAAATCATTGGCGGTATAGACAATATTCCCGTGCGGCGTAAAGACGTGGGCCAGCGTGTTAATAGACATAATGCAGCCAACTGACGAGGTGGATCTGCGCCCCGGCAAAGGTGCGGGCGAACATCCCCTCGCTGTTATACAGCTGTACCGTGGCGCGCGCCCCGGTCGGTAACGGCGTGTCGAGCGGTTCGTTCAGCGCGACGTGAATGCGCATACGCTGGGCATCGCGCACCCAGCGGGTAGACTGTTCCGGTTGCGACAACTGGCCGTTCACCTGCTCCTGGCCCGCCAGAATACCGGCATCGCTGCTGGTAACGCGGGCAGAGAAAACCTTGCCCGGCATGGCGTCGAACACCACGGCGGCATCGGTATTTACCCGAGTGTGGCGCAGGCTTTTCTCGCGAAAGTCGGCCACGATATCGGTCTGGTGGCTGACCAGCGCCAGTAGCGGCGTGGCGGCGGTGGCGTAAAGTCCGGGGCTAAGCTGGAGATTGCTCACCGTACCGTCTGTCTGGGCATACACTTTGCTCCAGCCGAGGTTCAACTGCGCCTCTTCCAGCGCGTTACGGTATTTTTGCAGCGTCACGTTACGCTTGTCATCGCGCTCGCCGCGCTGGATCAGCAGGTTCTGAATACTGGCATTGAGCGCCGCCACCGACTGCTCGCTGGTCTGCCAGGCGGTACGCACCTTGTCGAGATCGGATTGCGACACGTTCTGCATGGCACCCAGGCGCTGATAGCGATCAAGGGTGGTCTTATCGTTATGGGCGTTGAATTGCGCGGTGCGCAGGTTGGCGCGCGCGGAAGCTATCTGCGCATCCAGCTGTTGGTTGCTCAGCTTCGCCTGCTCAAGGGCGATTTGCGCAGCCTCGACCTTATTGATAAACGGCGTCGGATCCAGTTCGTACAGCAAATCGCCCTTCTTCACCTGGCTATTATTGTGTACATGCACCTGCGAGACGTAGCCGGAAACGCGTGAGGAAACAGGCGTTACCACGCGCATCACCGTGGAGTCCGGCGTCAGCGGGATCCAGATATCGGCAACGATAAACCAGGCGAATATTACCAGGAAAGCGGCAATACTCACCCTTACCCAACGGGCAAATTTTTGTTCTGGGGTCATCATAGTTTTTTAGTGTTGATTGTCTTCTTCGCGGATTGTCCGCAAATTGCAGGCGAGTTGATTTAAGGTTGCGCTGAAGGAGGCAAGCTCCGCTTCAGGAATGGTGCAGGTGACGCGATGTTGGTATGTCTCAATCACCCGGTTAAGTTCTTCAAGCCTTAAGCGGCCTTGCGCGGTTAGCGTTAGCAGGCGGATGCGTTTGTCATAAGGCGATGTGGAACGCAGCAGATACCCCTGCTTTTCCAGCTGTGAGAGGGTGCGCATCAGCGGAGGCAATTCAATGCCCTGCATTTGTGCCAGTTCGCTGACCGAGACGTTGTCTCCCAGTTGATACAGCTGCATCAGTACCGTCCAGCTGGACTGCGTCAGGCCAGTATCGGTGATGGCAGCATCAATAATGGCCCGCCACTGGCGCACCACCATTGCCATGCGCATTCCCATTGGTCGGCGGGCAAACAGTTCATCTTCAGTCATCTTACTTTCCCCTCATCGCTGAAAAGAAAATAATACTTATCAGGATAAGTATCAAGGAACAGGCTATCCAGAAGCATGAATTGATAAATACGGTGAATATGAAAAGGCCGGGAGATAACCCCCAGCCTCTGTCGATAAAAGAAAATCACTCCACCTGATCGCGTCGTAGCCCGACATCCCGCAGCCGCTCATCACTCATCTGTTGCAATACGCGCCGCGTTTGCGCCCGCAGCCGCCACGCCTTGTATGCCCGCCAGATCAATACCAACCCAATAAACGGCTGTTTTGCTTTATTCTCGTGAAATTCCATACCTTGCCTCCCCGCCTTGCCAGAGGCTTTATCTTCACGGATTTAGCCCAAAACAATACAGACTCACAAAGTACTTTTATTTAACATACAGATTGGTTAAAAAGAGTTCTGCATCGCTTTTTACACGCTAATCTGTACTGGTTTTTTAATCTGTATGGTACCCATGAGGGATACAGCATGACGCGTTACCAACATCTGGCCAATTTGCTGGCCGAACGCATTGAGCACGGGCTGTATCGCCATGGCGAAAAACTGCCCTCGGTTCGCAGCCTGAGCCAGGAGCACGGGGTGAGCATCAGCACCGTCCAGCAGGCGTATCAGACGCTGGAACAGCGCCAGCTGATCACACCGCAGCCGCGTTCCGGTTATTTTGTCGCGCCACAAAAAGCGCAGCCGCCCGTGCCGCCGATGTCGCGCCCGGTGCAGCGTCCGGTCGAAATAACGCAATGGGATCAGGTGCTGGATATGCTAAAGGGCAACGCGGACAAATCGATAATCCCGTTTAGCAGCGGCGTGCCCGACATTGATCAACCCAGCCTGAAGCCGCTGTGGCGTGAACTCAGCCGCGTGGCGCAGCACAACCTGCGCGCGATACTGGGCTACGATGAAATCTCCGGATGCCGTGAACTACGTCAGCAGATTGCGCGACTGATGCTGGATGGCGGTTCGGTGGTCAATGCAGATGATATTGTGATCACCAGCGGCAGTCAGAGCGGAATGTCGCTGGCGCTGCTGACGGTCTGCCAGCCCGGAGACATTGTCGCCGTTGAATCGCCTGCCTATTACGGCACGATGCAGCTGCTGCGTGGCCTTGGGATCAAGGTGATTGAGATCCCAACCGATCCGGATACCGGGATCAGCATTGAAGCGCTGGAGCTGGCGCTGGATCAGTGGCCGATCAAAGGTGTGCTGCTGGTTCCCAACTGCAACAACCCTCTCGGATTCATTATGCCGGATGCGCGTAAGCGGGCAGTGCTCGCCCTCGCCCAGCGCCACGACATCGTTATTTTTGAAGACGATGTGTATGGCGAGCTGGCAACGGAGTACCCACGCCCGCGCACGATCCACTCCTGGGACAGCGACGGTCGGGTAATACTCTGCAGTTCGTTTACCAAATCCGTCGCCCCCGGACTGCGCGTGGGTTGGGTGGTGCCCGGTCGCTATTACAACAAGCTGCTGCACATGAAGTACGCCGTCATTGGCACTAACGTTCCTGCCACGCAACTGGCAGCGGCTTCCTTTGTGCGCGAAGGTCATTATCATCGGCATATCCGGCGTATGCGCCAGATTTATCAGCGCAATATGGAAATCTATACCTGCTGGGTACGGGAATACTTCCCCTGCGGGATCTGCGTCACCCGCCCGAAAGGCGGCTTTATGCTGTGGGTCGAACTGCCGCTCCAGGTCGATATGGTCTGCGTCGCTAAGCAGCTCTGTCGCCTGAAAATCCAGGTCGCGCCGGGTTCGCTGTTCTCCGCATCCGGAAAGTATCGCAACTGCGTGCGCATCAATTGTGCATTGCCGCCAAACGAGAAGCATCGGGAAGTGATGCAAAAGCTCGGCGAGGCGGTAAAAACGGCGATAGAGTAAACCGAAGCGCCCGGTGCTTCCGGGCAGGCGATTAGGCGGTTTAAGTCATATCTAATGGCTTAAGCCCTGAATATCTTCAGCGGATAGCCGGGTAATTTTTTGTACCGTGCTGATATCAATGCCATCTGCCAGCATGGTGCGGGCAATACGCAGCGCCTCATCATGTCGCCCCTTTATCAGCCCTTCTTGTTTGCCTTCCTGTTTACCTTCCTGCTTGCCTTCAAGCCATCCTTTTTGAAATCCGGCCTCATGCAATCTGTCCGCAATCGTCATCAAATGCTCCTTATGTTGCGGTGAACGTTCGGCAACCCCACGAATAAACTCACTGAATCGAGGTGCATCGCCAGTTCGTAAAATATAATTAAACAGCGTCTTTATCTGGCTGTCATTAGTCAGTCCAGTAAGTAGCAGGGAAACAATTTGTTCAACCAATCCCATAAGAAAACCACATCCTCATCTGCAACTTTATCTCTTTGCGAGGCGATTTCCGGGATAAATACGTCCTTATGTAAAATCTGCATTTGTCTGGAACGCGTCCCGCAGAATCGCAACGCCAATGCACATTCCCACTTTTTCACCACTCGGCCTGTGCTATAACAAATCATCACTTTCATGGAGGACACGGTGTGATGCATACCCGGGATATTCCACAATCGTTCTGGCGTGATGAGCAGTTGCCGTGGCTGGAGCTGCGCAGCACCTGGCAAAGCCAGCAGGCCTATAAGCGTCATCACCACTCTCAGCTCTCGATTGGGGCAATTCTCGAGGGGGAAACGTGCTGTCTGTGCGATGGCGAAGAATACCATCTGCAGGTGGGCGATCTGATTGTGATCCCGCCGCTGGTGCCTCACAGCTGTAATCCCGTCAACGGGCAGTTTCGCAGCTACCACATGCTTTACCTTGATGCCCGGTGGTGTCTGGCTAATCTGGCTGTGCAGAACAACAGTCAACTGCTTTGCACGCGTGCTCCCGTTATCCGCGATGCGCAAATATTCCAGCGTTATATGCACCTTGTAGCACTCGTGCCGCAACGGCAAACGACGCTAATAACAGATGCCGCGCGAAGATTGCTGCACTCGCTGCCGTTGCAGTCGGTAACACCAGATAACCTAAGCGCCACCAGCCAGTATCTGCGCGAGCGCTTGCAGTCCAGCCTGCTCACTCCGCCCTCACTCGATGAGCTGGCACATGAGTGTCACATGCGTAAAGAGACGCTGATCCGTACTTTTAAGCAGGACACTGGGCTGACGCCGGGAAGTTATCTGAACATCCTGCGAATTGACTATGCCCGCCAGCGTCTGCGGGCTGGAGACGAGATTGCCGATGTCGGCTACCAGAGCGGGTTTGCCGACCAGAGCCATTTCCATCGCACTTTTGTTCGCTACACCGCCGCCACACCGCGCCAGTACGCGTTGGGACGATCAATATCAGACAATAATTAGCGCTGCGCCAGACGTACGGTGATCTCAGATTCATTCTCTGAGGTCGCTATGTCGTTGCTTACTGAACTTTTTCCTTCTGCTTTCCCCGCGCTGGCGCTGGGGCATTTTGTCGCATTGCTCAGCCCCGGACCGGACTTCTTTTTACTGGTCGGTTATGCCGTACGTTACCGGATGCGCGGCAGCGCCGGGCTGTGCGTGGGGATCGCTTTCGGCAACGGGCTGTATATCCTGCTGGCGATTATCGGTTGGGGGATCCTGCGCCAGCTTCCCCTGTTGTTTACGGTTATTGAACTGCTGGGCGCGCTCTATTTGTTGTGGATTGGCAGCCTGCTGATACGCAGCCGCCCGCAAACGCTGACCGGAGCGGACGCCCGGTCTACCTGTCCGGGATTTGGCAAACAACTGCTGCTGGGATTGGGTTCATCACTGCTCAATCCAAAAAATGCACTGTTTTATCTGGCGCTGATGACCGCCCTGCTCGGCCCGTCGGTGACGCTGCTGCAACAAACCATGAGCGGGATCTGGATGACCAGCGTGGTCCTGTTTTGGGATCTGCTGATCGTGATGTTCATCGGTTTGCCGCAGATCCAGCGACGGTTAACCAGAGGGATATTGTGGGTAGAGCGTATCGCTGGGGGGGTATTGATTATCTTCGGTTGTGCCATCGCGCTGCGGTTTTTGCAGAGCATCGTAGTCTGATTTGCGCGGCGATTTTCTGCAAATAAACCGGATAAACTCGTTTAATTAATATCCAATCCGCATTACACTGCGGATGGTTATTACCCGTTCAACTTACTCTTCCTGAGGTGCGATGTGCTGATTGTTACCTGTAATCGTTACGTTTTCTGACCCCGCGTCAGTGAACGTATCTTCTGTTTGCGCTTCGCGCAGGCAGCGTTTTTGATTACATGAAATTCAGTACATTTGCAGTCTGCTTTATTCTGTCATCGGTCTGATGTCTCAAAGACGGTATTGAATTTCGCTATTCCCGTTGAGGGTTTTCTCCCGACAAGGAGCTGTTTTATGCAACGGATTCTCGCGTTTTTCTCCCAACGCGCCACAACGCTATTTTTTCCTGTCGCGTTGATTTTATATGACTTCGCCGCCTATCTGTCCACGGACCTGATCCAGCCCGGCATCATCAATGTGGTGCGTGATTTCAACGCCGACGTCAGCCTGGCGCCCGCTGCAGTGAGCCTTTATCTGGCGGGCGGCATGGCGCTGCAATGGCTGCTGGGGCCGCTTTCCGACCGGATTGGCCGTCGACCGGTGCTGATTGCGGGGGCGTTAATCTTTACGCTCGCCTGCGCTGCCACACTGTTCACCACCTCAATGACGCAATTTCTGGTCGCCCGATTTGTGCAGGGCACCAGCATCTGCTTTATCGCGACCGTTGGCTACGTCACGGTACAGGAGGCGTTTGGGCAAACGAAGGCCATTAAGTTGATGGCGATAATCACTTCCATAGTGCTGGTGGCGCCGGTCATTGGCCCGCTCTCCGGGGCTGCGCTGATGCACTTTGTACACTGGAAGATCCTGTTTGCCATCATTGCCGCCATGGGGCTTATCGCCTTGATTGGATTAGCGTTAGCCATGCCGGAAACCGTCCAGCGCGGCGCAGTGCCGTTCAGTGCGCGCGGCGTACTGCGTGATTTCCGTGACGTTTTCCGTAATCGGGTGTTCCTGTCTGGCGCAGCCACGCTGTCGTTAAGCTATATCCCGATGATGAGCTGGGTGGCGGTCTCGCCGGTTATTCTGATCGACGCAGGCGGTATGAGCACAACGGAGTTTGCCTGGGCCCAGGCGCCGGTATTTGGCGCGGTGATCGTCGCCAATATGGTGGTTGTTCGTTTTGTGAAGGATCCGACCCGGCCACACTTTATCTGGCGAGCGGTCCCCATTCAACTGAGCGGGCTGGCGGTGCTGATTGCCGGCAATTTATTGTGGCCGCACGTCTGGCTGTGGTCGGTGCTGGGAACCAGCCTGTATGCCTTTGGCATTGGAATGATTTTCCCCACGCTGTTCCGCTTTACGCTGTTTTCCAACAACTTACCGAAGGGTACGGTTTCGGCGTCGTTGAATATGGTGATCCTGACGGTAATGGCGGTTTCTGTCGAAATCGGACGCTGGCTGTGGTTTAACGGCGGCAGGATTTCATTTCATCTGCTGGCGGTTGTGGCGGGGATTGCTGTCGTGTTCACGCTGGCAGGTTTGCTCAAACGGGTTCGCCAGCATGAGGTAACCACGTTAGCCACTGAAAACTAACCTGCCCGCTTATCCGGCCTGCAGAGTTGTAGTAGGCCGGATAAGGCGCTTGCGCCGCATCCGGCTACGATCACGTCACCTTACGCAATGCGGGCAAATCCCGCGTCCAGATCGGCAATCAGGTCGTCGATATCCTCGAGGCCAATATGCACCCTGACCAGCGTACCGCTGAAATCCACCTCTCCTGCCGGGCGAATGCTGTTTAGCTCTTCCGGCTGATTAGCCAGAATGAGCGACTCAAATCCGCCCCACGAATAGGCCATATGGAACAGCGAGAAGTTATCGAGGAAATTCGCCATCTGTTCGTCGGTCAGTCTCTTTTTCAGCACAAACGAGAACAGGCCTGAGCTTCCGGTAAAGTCACGCTGAAAATACTCATGGCCCGGACATTCCGGTAATGCCGGATGATTCACCCGCGCCACTTCCGGCCTTGCCGACAGCCAGCGGGCAATATGGATGCTGCTCTCCTGATGCTGCTTAAGACGTACCGCCAGGGTGCGCAATCCGCGGCTGCCGTTGTAGGCCGTATCGGCGTCCAGCGTTTGCCCCATCAAATAGGAGTTTTCGCGCAGGCGATCCCAACACCGGGCGTTCGACACCGCCGTGCCCAGCATGCCGTCCGAATGACCGATGGTGTACTTCGTTCCCGCCTGAATGGAAATATCCACGCCATAATCCAGTGCTTTAAACAGCACGCCTGCCGCCCAGGTGTTATCGATCATAATGACAATCTCTGGATTCACCGCGCGGATAGCCTTCACCATCCCCGGCACATCCTGAACTTCCATAGTGACCGAACTCGGCGACTCGAGGAATACAACCTTCGTTTCCGGACGCAGAAGATCGACGATCCCAGCGCCAATCAGCGGATCGTAATACGTGGTTTCCACGTTGAATTTACTCAAGATCTTATTGCAAAAATCCTGAGTTGGCTCGTAGGCCGCGCCCGTCATCAGAATATGATCGCCACCCTGAACAAACGCCAGAATCGCGTTGGTCACCGCCGCAGCGCCGCACGGGTACAGCGCGCAGCCAACGCCGCCTTCCAGCTCGCTCATTGCCTTCTGAAAGGCAAAGTGGGTGTAGGTTCCGCGACGACCGTAAAACAGCTCGCCGTTCGCGCGATTGGCGGTGGCAAATTTCTTGTCCTTCACGGTATCAAATACCAGTGAAGAGGCGCGTTGGATAACCGGATTCACCGCTCCCTGGGTGTAGCGTTTGTCACGACCAGCAACAACCAGGTGCGTTTCAAGCTTCATTGCGTCTTTCATAACATCTCCTGTTCTTAATCCGTGTGAAACCTATACCACCGCAGCAGTAGAGTTTATTTCAGTGTTGGTCTGCTTTTTTCCAGCGAACCGTTCGACAATCTGCGCCGCATTCAAATCATGGATAACGTTGATCAGTGTGGCCGGCGCATCGGTAATCGTGCCCAGCACCACCAGCATCGGGATCGCTTCCATCGGCAGGCCGAGCGTGGTGACGATAAAGATTTCACCGAGGAATGCCCCGCCCGGTACGCCGCCGACAATAATGGCGGAGAGCACCGCGATCAGCATCGTCAGGAAGAAGGTCTCGGTGGTGAACTCCATGCCCAGCACGGAATAGATAAAGACAATTTTTAGCGCGGCAATCATCGCCACGCCGCCTTTATTCAGGTTCACCAGCAGCGGAATGGAGACATCAACGATTTCCGGGTTAATCCCCATCGCCTTACCGGCACGCAGCGTTACCGGCAGCGTCCCCAGCGAAGAGCAGGTCCCCAGCGCAGTGGCAGACGGCTCAATCGCATTACGCCAGAAGGCTCTGACCGCCGGAATACCGCCGCCAATATACGAATAAAGAATTGAGCCAAAAACAAAATAGACCAGCGTGGCGACCATAAACAGGCCGATAGCACGGGCAAAGGTTAACAGCAGCGCCGAGTCCTGACTGGCCATGGTGGCGGCGAAGTAGCAGCCCAGACCAATTGGCGCAACCTTCATGATGATCGACACGATCTTCATGATCACGGTATTGGCATCTTCCAGCAGCGACGCAATGCGTTTACCGGCCTGATCCGACTGGCCAATCGCCACACCGGCGATGATTGCCATCACGATCAGCGCCAGAATATTGGACTTAGAAAACAGTCCGATAAAGTCGCTGGTGGTGATCATACTGACAAAATCCATCTTGCCGCTGCCCGCCTGCACAGACTGCGAGAGATCGATAGTGACGCCCTGCGCCGGGTTATACCATAGCGCCAGCGCGACGATCCCGGCGGCCGGAATAAAGGCCATGGCGATCGAAACAATAAAGATTATCGCCATAATGCGCCCTAACCTTTTCAGGTCGGTCATACTGGCGATCGAAGACATGACGCTGATCCCCACCAGCGGCACAATAATCATAAATAACAGGTTTAAGAATATCTGACCTATTGGCTGGAGTTTACTTGCAAACGATGGGGCATAAATACCTAATAAGCCGCCAATCACCAGAGCAACTAATAAAATAATCGACGATCTGTAGGGTTCGAGTCGTGACCACATAATCGGTACCTTTAGAATAATAATTAATGAGATTAAATTCACAATGTGATGAGTTTCCGTTTCGCCTCCTTTTATTTTGTGACGTAACTCACCTAAGTTGTTATTTTTTCATTTTGCCAGCAAGTTGTTTCCTGTGATTCAATAGTTGCATGTTTAAAAGGCGAATGTAACGGCCTATTCGTACCGTTTTTGCAAATCACTTGTGAATTAAAGGAAACTATGAGTACGCCGATTTCACTCAAGCATCTGGAATTTTTTACTAAAATCGTCGACTGCGGAGGATTGTCAGAAGCCGCGGCGCAGCTCAATGTATCGCCGTCTGCGGTCAGCAAAAGCCTGGCCGCGATGGAAGACACGCTGGGCACGACATTAATTAAACGCACGACCCGCAGTATTACCCTGACCGACGCCGGGCAATATCTCTTCAACCGCGCTAATAAGCTTTTGAAAGAATTCGATGAAACGCTGAATACCACTTCCGGTTATTACCACAGCCCGCAGGGTGAATTACGCATAACCTGCTCAATTGCGTTTGGTTATTCCCGACTGGTGAACCTGGTGGATAAATATCGCTCCCAGTTTCCGGATGTGAATCTGTATATCGATCTCAACGATAACTTCGTGAATCTGAACGAAACGGATTTCGACATCGCCCTGCGCATCTCCACCGCACCGCCGCAGAACTATGCGATGCGCAAGCTGGTGCCAGTCCGTTGGGCGTACTGCGCTTCACCCGGCTACCTTGCCAAAAAAGGCATGCCCCAGCGCCGAAGCGACCTGGTCAACCATGATTGTCTGGTTTACCCAGGCCTCACGCCGGTGCTGAAGGTGGCGGATGAACAGGATCGCCTGCACCAGTTAAAACTGCATATGCCAATCCAGGCCAACAGCAGCCTGGTATTACTGAAGTCGGTGTTAGAAGATCAGGGAGTGGCGTATTTGCCCACCTATCTGATTGGCGATCATATTCAAAAAGAAGAGATAACGCCGCTGATGCTCGACGGCACCATCACCTGTGAAACTCACGCCCTGTATGCGCTGTACTTTCCCAGCAAGTACAGCAATCCGAAGGTGCGATCGTTTATCGATTTTCTGGTGGCGGAACTCGGCCCCTTGCCCGCCTGGGACAACTGGATCCCGGAGTAAGCTTTACCCATCTGAAAATGGGAGGCGCTCCACATTTTTTGCGCGATCCCCCCGTCTGGCTCTATCCTTAAGCCTATGAATAAAATTGCTGAACTCAAACGCGCCAAGCGGCTGGCGCTTTCATTGCTGCTGATTGCCGCCGCGACCTTCGTCATCACGCTGTTTCTGCCGCCTAACTTCTGGGTGCTGGGGATCAAAGCGATCGCCGAAGCGGCGATGGTCGGCGCGCTGGCGGACTGGTTTGCCGTGGTGGCGCTTTTTCGTCGGGTGCCGATCCCATTTATCTCGCAACATACGGCTATTATCCCGCGTAATAAGGACAGGATCGGCGAAAATCTCGGGCAATTTGTGCAGGAAAAATTTCTCGACACCCAGTCGCTGGTCGCGTTGATCCGCCGCCATGAACCGGCGCTGTTGATCGGCAACTGGTTCAGCCAGCCGGAAAACGCCCAGCGCATCGGCCAGCATCTGCTGCAAATTATGAGCGGTTTTCTCGAACTGACCGACGACTCGCGCATTCAGAGGCTGATCAAGCGGGCGGTACACAAGGCCATCGACAAGGTCGATCTCTCCGGTACCAGCGCGCTGATGCTGGAAAGCATGACTAAAAACAATCGCCATCAGGTGCTGCTCGACACGCTGATCGCCCAACTGATCGCCCTGCTCCAGCGCGACAGCTCGCGGGCGTTTATCGCCAGACAGGTCGTGCACTGGCTGGAAACCGAACATCCGCTGAAAGCGAAGATCCTGCCGACCGAATGGCTGGGCGAGCACAGCGCCGAACTGGTGTCTGATGCCGTTAACTCCTTGCTGGATGACATCAGCCACGATCGTGCGCATCAGATCCGCCACGCCTTCGATCGCGCTACGTTTAAGCTCATCGATAAGCTCAAACACGATCCGGAGATGGCCGTGCGGGCCGAAAGCATGAAAAGCTATCTGAAGGAAGACGAAGCCTTCAACCGTTATCTTGGCGAACTGTGGGCAGACCTGCGCCAGTGGGTGAAAACCGACATAAACGCCGATGATTCCCGCGTGAAGCAGCGCATTGCCAGCGCCGGGCAGTGGTTCGGCGAAACGCTGGTTGCCGACAGCGCTCTGCGCGCCTCACTGAATGGGCATCTGGAGCAGGCCGCGCATAAAGTGGCGCCGGAGTTCGCCACTTTCCTGACGCGCCATATCAGCGACACGGTGAAAAGTTGGGATGCGCGCGATATGTCGCAGCAAATTGAGCTGAACATCGGTAAAGATTTGCAGTTTATCCGCGTCAACGGCACGCTGGTCGGCGGTTCTATTGGGCTGGTTTTATATCTGTTGTCGCAAATACCTTCCCTGCTGACGCTGGTGAATTTTTAAGGAGAAAAATTCAATGACAATCAACATCCGCATTTTTTCCCTGCGCGAGACGCCGGAAAAGCTGCACGAGGTCACCGCTTACTTTCAACAACAATGGGCCTCAGAAGACTCCATGAAGGTTTACGAGGATGCGCTGCACCGTTGTATTGGCGCAAAGAACCCGCTACCGCAGTGGTACTGGCTGCAGGACGGCGACAGCATTATTGGCTGCGCCGGATTGATCACCAATGATTTTATCAGTCGCGGCGAACTGTGGCCGTGGCTATGTGCGCTCTATATCGATCCTCACTACCGTGGACGCGGTCTGGCATTTCGCCTGATTGAACATATTGCCAGTCAGGCCAGACAACTGGGCTTTATGCAGCTCCATTTATGTACCGACCTGGAAGGGTTATACGAGAAAGCGGGATTTTACTTTGACGGGCCAGGCTATCACCCGTGGGGGGAAGTCTCGCGGGTCTACAGTCGTAACCTGTAAGCGTACAATTGTTGTACATCAATAAAGCCAGATAAATTACAGGGTTATAATGCGACGTCTTTTACTCTCTCCCGTGTTACGGGGAAGGAAAATCATGTCGCTAATCACCGATTTACCCGCCATTTTCAACCAGTTCTCCGACGCCCGTCAGAAAGGTTTTCTCACCGTAATGGATCTTAAAGAGCAGGGTATCCCGCTCGTTGGAACCTATTGCACCTTTATGCCGCAGGAGATAGCGATGGCGGCGGGCGCGGTAGTCGTTTCACTATGCTCAACCTCTGATGAAACCATAGAAGAAGCCGAAAAAGATCTACCACGTAATCTGTGTCCGCTGATCAAAAGCAGCTACGGGTTTGGTAAAACTGATAAATGCCCGTACTTCTACTTCTCTGACCTCGTGGTGGGCGAAACGACCTGCGATGGTAAAAAGAAGATGTACGAGTACATGGCTGAATTTAAAGCGGTACATGTGATGCAACTGCCCAACAGCGCCAACGATGCGGCTTCGCGTGCGCTATGGAAAGCCGAGATCCTACGTCTGCAGCAGGCTGTCGAAGCCCGTTTTGGCACCCCGATTACCGAAGCTGCGCTACGTGAAGCCATCATTCTAAAAAATCAGGAGCGTCGCGCACTGGCGAATTTTTACCGCGTTGGCCAACTCAATCCACCCGCACTCAGCGGCAGTGACATTCTGAAAGTTGTTTACGGCGCAACCTTCCGCTTTGATAAAGAAGCGTTGATCGACGAGCTTAATAGCATGGCCGAACGGGTACATCAGGAATGGCAGGCCGGGAAACGCCTGGCATCACGTCCACGCATACTGATAACCGGTTGCCCCATTGGCGGCGCGGCAGAAAAAGTGGTGCGTGCCATTGAAGAAAACGGCGGTTGGGTAGTGGGTTATGAAAACTGCACCGGCGCGAAAGCCACTGAGCAGTGCGTGGCGGAAACTGGCGACGTCTACGACGCACTGACCGATAAATACCTCGCCATCGGTTGCTCCTGTATTTCCCCTAACGATCAACGCCTGAAAATGCTTAGCCAAATGGTTGAAGAGTACCAGGCTGACGGCGTCGTCGATGTCATTTTACAGGCTTGCCACACTTACGCCGTTGAATCACTGGCCATTAAACGCCACGTCCGCCAGCAGCACAACATTCCCTACATCGCTATTGAAACCGATTACTCCAGCGCGGATATCGGCCAGCTTAGCACCCGTGTCGCCGCGTTCATTGAAATGTTGTGAGGAACAGGAATGAGATTCTCAATAGGGATCGATTCCGGCTCCACGGCGACGAAAGGTATTTTGCTGGAAAGGAACGTCATCAAACGTCGCTTCCTCTGCCCAACGCCTTTTCGCCCTGCCGAAGCGATCGCGCAGGCATGGGAAACGCTGCAGGCCGGGCTGGACGATAAACCATTTTTAACCCTCACAGGCTACGGACGGCAGCTCGTGGATTATGCCGACAAACAGGTCACTGAAATTTCCTGCCACGGGCTGGGGGCACGCTTGCTGGCTCCCGGTACCCGCACAGTGATTGATATCGGCGGTCAGGACAGTAAAGTCATCCAGTTAGATGATGATGGCAACCTCAGCGATTTTTTGATGAACGACAAATGTGCGGCAGGGACCGGGCGATTTCTGGAAGTCATCTCACGTACGCTCGGCGCCAGCGTAGATCAGTTGGATGCGATCACCGCTGGCGTCGAACCGCATGCCATCACCAGCATGTGTACGGTTTTTGCCGAATCTGAGGTCATCAGCCTGCGCTCTGCGGGTGTCGCGCCGGAGGCAATTTTAGCTGGCGTAATCAACGCGATGGCCAGACGCAGCGCAAACTTCATCGGGCGGCTTTCTGCACAGGCTCCACTGTTATTTACCGGCGGGGTAAGCCACAGCCGCGCCTTTGCTCGTATGCTCGAAGGCCACGTGGGTATTCCCGTGCACACGCATCCCGACGCGCAGTTTGCCGGGGCAATTGGGGCCGCGTTAATTGGTCAACGTCAGGGGAAACGTGAGTGAAGGAAGCCCTGTTCTTGTTTCACACTACTCTCGGCGTCATCAAAACGCGTAAAGCGCTACAGGCTGCAGGTATTTGCTTTCGGGTGGCCGATATTCCCCGCGAGCTACGCGGTGGCTGCGGGCTGTGTATTTACATCGACTGCATTGCTGGCGAGGAGAATGAGTGGGTAATTGCGGGTCATACCGAATCTATCTACCGCCTTGAAAACGGAGACTGGCGCTGCATTGCCACTTTCCCTCCTTCCTGAACGCGCGAGGGCACTGCGTTTTATTTTACTTTTCATTATCATTTACGCATGTAATATAACAATTATCAGATAGCAGCGTGAAATGAGAGCCCGTATGTCCCAGGAAAGCCCAGATTCAAATCGTCATGCTATCAGCGTCGCGCTGTTTGGCATGCTGGTCTTAACGCTGGGTATGGGAATTGGGCGCTTTCTGTATACGCCAATGCTCCCGGTGCTGCTGTCGGAAGGTCAGTTCACATTTGACCAGCTTTCCTGGATTGCCAGCGCCAACTACGCTGGGTATCTGGCAGGAAGCCTGCTCTTCTCCTTCGGGCTCTTTCATCTTCCCTCACGCTTACGCCCGATGTTGCTAACGTCCGCGCTCGCTACCGCGGGGTTGATTCTGGCGATGGCAAGCTTTACGCAGCCCGCGCTGGTGATGTTGATCCGTTTTCTGGCGGGCGTCGCCAGTGCAGGTATGATGATCTTTGGCTCAATGATCGTTCTGCATCATACCCGGCATCCCTTCGTGATCGCGGCGTTGTTCTCCGGCGTTGGCGCAGGCATTTTGCTGGGCAATGAATATGTCATTAGCGGTCTGCATTTTGCGCTGTCATCGCACACCCTCTGGCTGGGCGCAGCGGCAGCGTCAGCTCTGTTCTTTGTCCTACTGGTTATACTCCTGCCATCTCGCGATCATGCCCTCCCCGCCGCGGCGCCGGTAAAAACGGAACATCAGCCGATGTCCTGGTGGCTGCTGGCGCTGCTGTACGGGTTGGCCGGATTTGGCTACATCATTGTCGCCACCTATCTACCGCTAATGGCGAAAAGCGCCGGTTCGCCGCTGCTGACTGCCCATCTCTGGTCGCTGGTCGGCATATCGATAATTCCAGGTTGTTTCGCCTGGCTGTGGGCCGCCCGACGCTGGGGAGTTTTGCAATGCCTGACGGCGAATTTGCTGATTCAAAGCGCCTGCGTGGTGATGACGCTCGCCAGCGACTCCTTGCTGCTGCTGGTGATAAGCAGCGTGGGGTTTGGCGCAACGTTTATGGGGACCACTTCACTGGTGATGCCGCTCGCCCGTCAACTTAGCGTCCCGCGTAATATTAATCTGCTGGGCCTGGTCACTCTGACTTACGGCATTGGACAAATACTCGGGCCGCTATTAACCAGCCTGCTGGGAAGCGGTGCACAGGCGATCGTTAACGCCACGCTGTGCGGCGCCGTCGCGTTGTTCATTGCGGCGCTTATCAGCCTGACGCAATTATATAAACAGCGTTTCGCTTCCCCCAAAAGGGTATAATCAATAGCCTATAAACAAATATATTCGGATTAATCCGCAATTAAATGTCAACATTTAATAAACCGCAAATAATCGGTAATTACCCGCCAGACAATTTATAATTCCCGGCTGTTCATTTATAAACTCAATTTAAAATGCGTAAAAATGGACATATTAATTCAACATCAACACCATCGTCGGGAAAAGTACATGTCGTGGTTTAAAAAAATACTGCTGGGGTTAATTATTTTGGCTGGTTTAATTGGCACGCTAAAGGATTATAAAGACTTTGGCCTGTTTGGCGCACTAGGATTGTTTATTATCTTCCTGTTAACAACGACTTTCTTATGGCAATGGGCTTCTGGCAGGCTACCGGAGATAACCAGATTACAGGCCGTATTTATTTTACTGGCCAGCGCGGTAGCCTCTATTTTTGTTATCAATATGGCCATTGCCGGAAATTTGCATGTGGATTTAATGGAAGTCATGCGCGTAACTATTACGCATAATCCGCTTTTTTATCTGATCCTCTGCGTGGTCGCATGGGTAAAAGTGGGCATCTGGCAATGGCTGTTTAGCGGTGTACAGCAGGAAGAGAGTCAGCCGGTTTAAACGCCGACAGAGGTAAAAAAGGCGTCTTAACTAAGACGCCTTTTTGCAGATCAGAACAAAAACTTAGAACTGATAGGTCAGACCCGCAACAACCTGGTTGTCGCCATCAGCGCCATCGAGCAGGTTAATTTTGTAACCCACATCAGCCACGATGTTTTTGTTGAAGTAGTAGTCTGTACCCAGCGCTACGTATTCGGTCAGGTCATTATTGTTGTTATCACGCGCGTGGACGTAAGCCACGTTCGGACGCAGACCAAAATCAAACACATACGCAGCCATCGCTTCAAAGTGCTCAGCTTTGTCCGCATCCTGAATCAGGTTGTGGGACTCGCCGTACATGGTCGCGACGTAGATAGCGTTAGCATCATATTTCAGACCCGCGCCCCAGAACTCTGCGTTTTCACCTTCCCAGCCGCTTCGTTTCTGCTGAGCCGTCACCGCGTTGGTGGTGTAAGCCGCAATGGCAGATACGCCGGAATCCGCGATGTTGTCATAGCCCAGCGAGAAGCCGTAGCCATTACCGTGCTGTTTTGCTGGGTTAGCGTTAGAGTCATCCTGACCCTGATATTGCGCGCCGACGCTCAGACCATCAACGGCACCAAACAGATTTTTGGTGCGGAGTGTTGCAACGCCAGAAGTGCGTGTAGTAAGGAAGCGGTCAGTATCTTCATAGGAGTCACCGCCGAACTCTGAAAGAGTGTCAGTGTAAGCTCCCACGTCGTAAGCGATACCGTAGTTACGACCGTAGTCAAAGCTAACGTCATGGCCATAATCCAGGCCAGCAAACGCCAGACGTGTATTGACGCCATTCTGAGAACCTTCTGCTTTAGAGGCATCAAACTGACTTTCAAATTGGCCATAACCGGTCAGTTGATCGTTGATTTGTGTCTCACCGCGAAAACCCAGACGCGCGTAGGTACCATCGGCATCGGTGCCGTCAGTCCAGGAATGGACCGCTTTTACTTTGCCGTACAGATCCAGTTTGTTGCCATCTTTATTATAAATTTCCGCTGCATGAACGGAGGTTACCCCTAATGCCATTACAGCTAATGCCACTACTGACTTTTTCATGTTATTACTCACTTTTAATTGTGAATTTTGCTATCAACTTTGTTATGAAGGCAGAATACCCGCATAAAAAAGTCCCCTATGGAAAAGGGGAAAGCCTCTAACACACCAATGAAGGCAATAATAAAGTGGCAAGACACATATCATTTAGGGTTTTAAATAAAACCCGAACAGAGAGTAATTACTTGGATTCTTCGTTTACGCTCTCATTAACAGAGCGATACAACATTAATGCTTCGGCAATAATATCTTGTTTACTTTTACGGGTTTCAAATGCCAGCGTTCGAACATATTCCCACAGAGAGGTATCGACACGGGCACTTAAAAGAACCATATCTTTTGATCGGGTTCCCCTGGCTTTTCTAATATCAGGGTAATCTCGAGAGGGCATTGTCATCTCCTGAACGCAAACACGCTTATGGCGATGAAATATGCAGTCAGTGTAAAAACAAGTCAACGGCAAAATACAGTCACAATAGTAATGAAACTGTTAATAAAACGCAGGTAAATGGAACGCTATTTCAAATGAAAGATAACTTGTTTATAGAATAATGTGTAATTATTACTTTACAAATATTCGTTTTTATTCATTTGATTAAAAAAGCTTGAGCCATTGACAAAAACCATGATTACAAATCAAAACATCATTGCAGCCAATAAGTTACGCACCGTTATTAATGTCTACATTTGCGTGAAGCGTTTGTTTTTACGCACTGTAATGCCCGACTGTCTCGTCCTGAAAGCTGCGGAAATTAGTTTGATTCTCACTTAACACTGGCGCATTTTGTCTAAAAATAAGCACGTAAAGGTAAAAATAAGGTAAATAACGCATTTTTTCGCATGCAAAAATAAGTTATTTTTAATTGATGTAAATCAATTTGTATCGTACAGAGGCGCAGGAAAAATCATCATCTGAGGCAATGGAAACAATTTTTTACGTGACGTTCATGACGTGAAAAGAATGTTTGTTACGCGCTACATTCTTGTGCGGAAAAGCGTCGCGCGGGCCGCTACAGCCCGCGTGGAAGAGGAAGGAAAATCAGGCGTTAACTTTATCCAGCGGCCAGGACTCGAACAGATAGCCATCAAAATCAATGTCATCAACATTGGAAAACTCCAGCAGGCGTTGTTTGACGTTTTCCAGATGCTGCCACATTGCCAGCTTGGCCGCCCGTGCATCTTTTTTGATTAATGCCGCCAGGATCTGCTTGTGGTCGCCCATCCACTCTTTACGATAGTGAGTATCGTCGAGGTGACTATGAAGCTGGATCCACATCGGGTTGTTCTCGCGCCACTGCCATGACTGGCGAAACAGCTCCACCAGCATGCTGTTATGCGTAGCTTCAGCGATGGCGAGATGGAACTGCATGTCACCGCTTTCAGAGCCGTTAGGCTCGCTGGACGCCAGCTCACGCTCTTCCAGCTGTAACGCCTGGCGCATTTTGACGATATCTTCACGGGTAGCCTGCAGCGCGGCAAATTCGGCGATATTGCTTTCCAGCAACTGTCGCGCCTGCAGAAGCTCAAACGGGCCCGCATCATTGCAATGATTGACATCCGTACTGTCGATAGCCTGCGCATCCGCATTGTCGAGTACGTAAATCCCGGCGCCGCGGCGTACATCCACCAGCCCCTTAATTTCCAGCATGATTAACGCTTCGCGAACCACCGTGCGAGTGACGTTGAGCATCTCGGCAATCTCACGTTCCGGTGGCAAACGCTCACCGGGCTGGTACGGTGTCTGGACAATCAGATCGCGGATCATGGCACCCACTTCCTGGTAGGGTCTTTGTTGAGAAGTGTTCGATTTCATCGTGTTATGTCCGTCAGAAGCGTGTAATCAGATACGGTGAATAGGTATCGAACTATAGCATTTGCGGCAAGTCAAAAACAGAAAACGGGTCAACCAAATCAGTATTTTGATTGACCCGTCATAGTTCGGGGAATTAAGCGTCAGCGCTTAACGCGACAACACACTCACGCGCGCCCAGCTCGCACAGTTGTTGATACATGGCGATAATCGTCTCAACAAAGTCGGCGTTTTCCGCCAGATCGTGACCAAAGATGCCGCTCAGCCCCAGTAGCGCCGTCACGCGTTCGGCCCCCTGATACTGTTGGTTTATACGCTGGAATTCAGCCAGCATGGGGTCAACAACATCAATAACCTGTCCCTGTTCATCCACGCCATGGGTGTAGCGCATCCAACCCGCCACGCCCAGCGCCAGGTGACGCCAGCCGCTGGCGTTTTGCAGGTGCAGACGCACAGGATCCAGCAGACGCTGCGGCAATTTCTGGCTGCCGTCCATCGCAATCTGCCATGTGCGGTGGCGTAGAGAGGGGTTGCTGAAACGTTCGATCAGCAGCGTCGCATAGGCATTGAGATCGGTGCCTTCCGGCATCGACAGCGTCGGCGCTTGCTCCTGCATCATCAGCGCGAACGCCGCTTTGCGGTACGCCGGGTTGGTCATGGTATCAGCGATAGTTTCATAGCCGCCGAGATAGCCCAGATACGCGAGGAATGAGTGGCTGCCGTTTAGCATGCGCAGTTTCATCATTTCAAACGGCACCACGTCGGCAACGAACTGTGCGCCAACTTTGTCCCAGTCAGGACGACCGTTAACAAAGTTGTCTTCAATCACCCACTGGCGGAACGGCTCGCAGGCGATAGCGCACGGGTCGTAAACGCCCAACTGGTCGGCAATCTCTTGCAACGTTTCTGGCGTCGCCGCCGGAACAATGCGGTCGACCATAGTGCACGGGAAAGTGGCATTTGCTTCAATCCACTGCGCCAGCTGCGGGTCGCGCGCCTGCGCCAGGCCCAGCACCGCGACTTTCGCCACATGACCATTTTCACGTACGTTATCGCAGGACATCACGGTAAAGGCCGCCAGCCCTTGCTCACGGCGCAGATGCAGCGCCTGTACGATGTAACCAATCGCCGACTTCGGCGCGGTCGGATTTGCCAGATCGTGTTTAATCAGTGGGTTATTGAGATCTAACTGACCGCTGGCGGCATCGGTGCAGTAGCCTTTTTCCGTGACCGTCAGCGAGACAATTGCCGTCTGCGGGCGTGCCATAGCCTGTAAAATACCGTCACAGCCGTCAAGATCCGGGTGCAGCGCTTCTTTCATCGAGCCGATCACTTTCAGCACGGTGTTGTCCGCGCCTTTTTCCGCCACGGTATACAGCAGTTGTTGCTTGCGCAGGTTTTCAATCAGTACGCAGTCATTACCCGGCATCAGGTTAACTTCACAGATACCCCAGTCGCTGTCGGTGGTTTCCAGCAGATGGTGGGTGTACAGCGCCTGATGCGCGCGGTGAAAAGCGCCGCATCCGAGGTGAACAATGCGGGATTGCAGGCGCGAGCTGTCCCATGCTGGTTGCGCAACCGGCAGGTTGCTATTGGCAATTGTCGTTGTCATCGTGAACTCCAGAACCCGTTGAAAGACCAACGGAAGAGAAAAGAAAAACGCCGGTCAGACAGGTGACCGGCAACTCGCTTTAGCGGCTAAAGAAAGCGCGCTGGATAGCCATCTCAACGCCGCGCACTTCCGCCAGCCCTTTCAGGCGACCAATCGCGGAGTAGCCTGGGTTGGTTTTCTTTTTCAGATCGTCAAGCATCTGGTGACCGTGGTCCGGACGCATAGGGATCAGGTCCTCTTTGCCCTCGGCTTTACGGCGCTGCTCTTCCTCAACGATCGCTTTCACCACTTCGTACATGTCGACGTCGCCGTTAAGATGCGCCGCTTCATGGAAAGTTTTCGGGTTATCTTCACGCAGCGTGGAGCGCAGATGGGTGAAGTAAATGCGTGGGCCAAACTGTTTGATCATGTCGACCAGGTCGTTGTCCGCCCGCACGCCATAGGAACCGGTACACATGGTGAAACCGTTCGCCATGCTGTTGACCGTATCAACCATCCACTGCATATCTTCCACGGTGGAAACAATGCGCGGCAGGCCGAGGATCGGGCGCGGCGGATCGTCCGGGTGTACCGCCATACGTACGCCTGCTTCTTCCGCCACCGGAATAATCGCCTTCAGGAAGACGGCAAAATTCTCGCGCAGCGCGGCTTTATCGATATCTTTATAACGAGCCAGATGCTGGCGGAACTGGTCGAGCGTGTAGCCCTCTTCCGCGCCAGGCAGCCCGGCGATGATATTACGGGTCAGACGCGTTTTGTCTTCATCGCTCATGGTGGCGAAACGTTCATTCGCCTGCGCGATCTCTTCGGCGGTGTAGTCCGCTTCCGCGCCAGGGCGTTTGAGGATATGTAGCTCAAAGGCGGCAAATTCAATTTGATCGAAACGCAGCGCTTTGGAGCCGTCCGGCAGGACGTATTCCAGGTCGGTGCGGGTCCAGTCGAGAACCGGCATAAAGTTGTAGCACACGGTACGAATGCCGCACTGGGCCAGGTTACGCAGGCTTTGCTGGTAGTTGGCGATCCACTGCTGATAGTTGCCGGAACGGGTTTTAATGTCTTCGTGGATCGGCACGCTTTCAACGACCGACCAGACCAGGCCCGCCTGCTCAATAATCGCTTTGCGTTTGAGGATCTCATCAACCGTCCACACTTCCCCGTTCGGGATATGGTGCAAGGCGGTGACAACGCCAGTTGCACCCGCCTGACGTACATCCGCTAAGGTGACCGGATCGTTAGGACCATACCAGCGCCATGTCTGTTCCATGTTTTATTCCTCGTTTACGTTATGGACTTGACGATATGGCACATAAATTCCTCCTTTTGGTATTACATGTCAACCTGAAGCGAGAAATTGGTTAACCAAATCACGATATCTGCTGATTAGATCGCCAGATTACGGTCAGCCAGACCCGTTTCAATGTAAACATGTAACGCAATGTGACATTCATCGCATCAATGGTTAACCAATATATGTAACATCTCAACCAAAATCATAATAGTTCAACCAAATTAAGGTAGACGTTATATGCACGTTCTCAATATTCTGTGGGTCGTATTCGGCATCGGTCTGATGCTGGTGCTCAATCTAAGATTCAAAATAAACTCAATGGTCGCCCTGCTGCTGGCGGCGCTCTCGGTCGGCATGCTGGCGGGGATGGATTTAATGGAACTGCTGCACACCATGAAATCCGGCTTTGGCAGCACGCTGGGTGAACTGGCGATTATCGTAGTATTCGGGGCGGTCATCGGTAAGCTGATGGTTGATTCCGGCGCGGCGCATCAGATTGCTCATACGCTACTGGCGCGACTCGGCCTGCGCTATGTGCAGCTGTCAGTGATCATTATTGGTCTGATCTTTGGCCTGGCGATGTTCTATGAAGTGGCATTTATTATGCTGGCGCCGCTGGTGATCGTCATTGCCGCGGAAGCGAAGATCCCGTTCCTCAAGCTGGCCATTCCGGCCGTTGCCGCCGCTACCACCGCCCACTCGCTGTTCCCGCCACAGCCGGGTCCGGTCGCGCTGGTTAACGCCTACGGCGCTGACATGGGCATGGTCTACATCTATGGTATTCTGGTGACCATTCCGAGCGTGATCTGCGCCGGGCTTATCCTGCCGAAATTCCTCGGCAACCTCGATCGTCCAACGCCGTCATTCATGAAGGCCGACGTACCGGTTGACCAGAACAATCTGCCGTCATTCGGTGTGTCTATTCTGGTGCCGCTGATCCCAGCGATCATCATGATCTCCACCACCATCGCCAACATCTGGCTGGTGAAAGGGACGCAGGCGTGGGAAGTGGTCAACTTCTTAGGCTCTTCCCCAATCGCAATGTTCATTGCCATGGTTGTCGCCTTCGTGCTGTTTGGTACCGCGCGTGGTCACGACATGCAGTGGGTGATGAACGCCTTTGAAAACGCGGTGAAAAGCATCGCCATGGTGATCCTGATCATCGGCGCGGGCGGCGTTCTGAAGCAGACCATTATCGATACCGGTATTGGCGATACCATCGGCATGCTGATGTCGCACGGCAATATCTCTCCGTACATCATGGCGTGGTTGATAACCGTGCTTATTCGTCTGGCAACCGGTCAGGGCGTGGTCTCCGCCATGACGGCGGCGGGGATTATCAGCGCCGCCATACTCGACCCGGCTACCGGTCAACTGGTCGGCGTCGACCCGGCGTTACTGGTGCTGGCGACAGCGGCAGGCTCCAACACCCTGACCCATATCAACGATGCCTCGTTCTGGCTGTTCAAAGGCTACTTTGACCTGTCGGTGAAGGATACGTTGAAAACCTGGGGTCTGCTGGAGCTGGTGAACTCCGTGGTTGGGTTGATAATCGTGTTGATCATCAGCATGATTGCATAACATCGATACCGCTCTGGCTTATAGCGCCAGAGCGGTTTTCCATCCTGCCTCAACAATCCTCAATAATCAGATACACCGCCTTCACCGGGCCATGCACCCCAACCACCTTGATAAGCTCAATATCTGCCGTCGAGCTGGGTCCACTGATGATGTTAATACACGATGGCATACGCTCACCGGCCTGCGCCTTCTGATGCAGTTTTTCTGCCAGCTGCGCCACGCGCGGCAGGATGGTGCTTTTACGCAGCACGAAAATCGAGGACTCCGGCAACAGGCTGAGGGAGCGCCCGCGCTCCGGTGCGGAAAACAGCACCACGCCGCCGGACTCGGTCAGGCCATATTCGGCAAACACTACGCCGACTTTCGCCTGCTCGGCCTGGGTAATATTTTCGCTACCACGCGCCGGATCCCAGACCACGGCGTTGCATTCCTGCTGCAAGCGTTCGGTGATGCCCAGCTCCACCAGCCGGCTGTCGCCGCTCAGCACCACCGGCTGCTGACCCAATTCTTCGCACAGGCGCAGCGCCGCATCTGCGGCCTGGTCCTCGCGGGTCAGTTCGCAGCGGGCCAGCATCACTTCGCTGGCAAACTGGATAAACGCAGAGCAGCGCTGCTCGGGGCTAAGCTCGGTCAGGCGCTCGTTGGCAAAGTTGTTAACCGGTGCGGCATCCGCTTGCGGCTCGAAACGCAGCGGGCGACCCAGCGCCTGGGCGATGGTGTTTAAAAACGCGGTACGGTTATCCATTCTTTTTCTCCTGCGCCTGATGTTTCTTAAACCAGCTGCGGAAGCTCTCGCCGTCAGCATCAGGCAGATCGCGCGCCTCCATCCAGTCACCAATCGCGCCAACCTTGAGCGGCGTTTTGCCGCCATTGATAAACCAGCTCGCCGCATGCGCGCCCGCCATCATCCCGACTTTCCACAGCCCCGGATGGCTATTGGCATAGGCGAACATTTTGATCGCCCGCCGCTCGGCTTTCGGCGTAATGCCCTCCTCGGCCATCACCCGGCGATGACGCAGGATCAGTTTTGATAGCGGAATACGCACCGGGCAGACGCTGTCACAGGCCGTGCATAAAGAACAGGCGTACGGCAGGTCTTTAAAATCTTTATAGCCGCCGAGTAGCGGAGAAATCACCGCGCCGATAGGGCCGGGATAGATAGAGCCATAGCCGTGTCCGCCGATGTGGCGGTATGCCGGACAGGTGTTCATACAGGCTCCGCAGCGAATGCAGCGCAGCACATCGCGAAACTCTGAGTCCAGCACCTGCGAGCGGCCGTTATCGACAATCACCAGATGGAACTCTTCCGGTCCGTCAACGTTATCCGCCTCACGCGGGCCGGTCAGCCAGGTGTTGTAGCCCGTCAAACGTGCGCCCACGGCGCTGCGCGCCAGCATGGTGATCAGCACATCCACCTCGGCAAAAGTCGGTGCGATACGCTCCATGCCCATCACCGCAATGTGCGTTTTCGGCAGCGTGGTGCACATGCGCGCGTTGCCTTCGTTGGTCACCAGGCACACCGAGCCGGTTTCCGCCACGGCAAAGTTACAGCCGGTAATGCCGATTTCGGCACTGAGGAAATCCTCACGGATTTTCTGGCGAATGAATAAGGTCATGGCTTCCGGCGTTTCCGGGCCGTCGTAGCCCAGACGTTCGTTCAGCACCCGGCGGATCTGGTAGCGATCTTTATGAATAGCCGGGACCACGACGTGCGAAGGCGGATCCTGATCCAGTTGCAGGATGTACTCGCCGAGATCGGTTTCGATCACCTGAATTCCGGCATCCTGCAGCACATGGTTGACGCCGATCTCTTCGGTCACCATCGACTTGGACTTCACCACCTTCTTCGCATTTTTACTCTGCGCAACCTGCAGAATATAGCGGGTGGCGTCTTCTTTGGTTTTGGCGAAATAGACGTGCCCGCCGTTTTCCGTCACTTTCTCGGAGAGTTGATACAGGTAAGCGTCGAGGTTGCTCAGAACGTGATCGCGGATCTGGCAGGCACGATCGCGCCAGTCTTCCCAGTGGCCTAACTCATCGACCATTTTTTGTCGATTCGCGCCGATACGCTCCTGCGCATTGGCCACGGCTTTACGCATGATCGGATCTTCTATCTGCTGACGGATGCGCAGTTTAAATTCTACATCGCTGGTTTTTATCGACATCTCTTTCTCCTCAGCGGCTCATCAGCACTTCAGCAATATGCATCACTTTGACCGGCTGGCCTTCTCGTTGCAGTCGACCGCCAATATTCAGCAGGCAGCTAACGTCCGCGCCAATCAAATATTCCGGCTTCGCATCCATCAGATGTAAGACTTTCTCTTTCACCATCTCGCCGGATATCTCGGCCATCTTGACCGAGAACGTCCCGCCAAAGCCGCAACAGGTGTCCTGATCGGCAAATGTCAGCAGCTCCAGCCCGCGCACATTTTTCAGCAGCGTGAGCGGCTCTTCCTTCACCCCCAGCTTGCGGGTCAGGCTACAGGAGGGGTGATACACGGCGCGGCCCTGCAGGCTGGCGCCCACGTCCACCACGCCAAGTTTGTTGACGATAAAGGAGGTGAGATCCTGCATACGGGCGGCAACGTTCTCAGCACGCAGCGCCCATTCCGGTTCATCGGCAAGATACGTCGGGTAGCTTTTTACTGCGTAGGTACAGGAGCCCGCCGGAGAGATAATTGGGTAGTCGTTGTCTTCCAGCGCGGCGATCAGGTTTTTCATCCCGGGGATCGCCTCTTTGATGTAACCGCTGTTGATAGCTGGCTGACCGCAACACCCTTGCTTCTCAGGGAAATTCACGCGACAACCCAGTTTTTCCAGCAGCAAAACGGAGTCTCGTGCCATCCGTGATTTCAGTGCGTCACCAATGCAGGTAACAAAGAAATTTACATTCACAATAACTACTCCATTGCTTCATTTCTGTTTGTTGCGCTTGATATCGCTATATCAAGCAAAGGTTCAGCCGTAATTCACGCCCAGTTTTCTGTTTTTTGGTTCTACCAACGCCTGGGTTCATGGTGATGCTCTGATCGTTTTCCTTTGATGACGACTCTCCTCTTCTTATATCAGGACAGTCGCAAATGTCTGTATTTTCATTTGTATGACAAAACCAAATAATCCCCTAATCGACTCACACATGCAATACCCTGGTTTATTTATTTCGGCCTCGCTCACATTTTTATATAGTAAACCACAGCGTTATTAACACCTTAGAAAACAGTTTCAGGTGATTACCACTGTTGTCACTACCATTATTAAAAAGGTTATGAAATAACTACTTATAGGTATTTAACCGACATTTAAGTATATTTATCCGGCATTAAATTTTAATTAAAAGATTACAATAGTTACAAAACTACAAATCATAATTACTTTATTCACTGAAGCGATTCAGTTTACATACTTTATTACAACAGCAATGTAGCCTCCCCGCCATAAATATAAATCAGGTTTAATGAACCAATCGGGAATAGCAATGAACGAATATTTTATGTTTGCCCTGGCACTCTCTCCGTTACTACTGATGGTATTTTTAATATTGAAATTGAAAATGCCCATCCATTATTCCGTGCTGATCTCTTTAGTATTCACCGCCGCGCTGTCGGCCATATTCTGGGAGATGCCCGTACAGAATCTGAAAGTCGCGATAGGCTATGGCGCACTGAAGGGGTTATGGCCGATTGTGATTGTGATCCTCGGCGCTATCTTCAGTTATAACGTCATGCAGGCGACCAAAGCGCTGGATATTCTGCGCGATATTCTCGCCAGCATTAGCGAAGATAAGCGTATTCAGGTGCTGCTGATTTCATGGTGCTTTGGTGGATTTCTTGAAGCCGCGGCGGGTTATGGTACGGCGGTCGCCATTCCGATCGGCATTCTTATTGCGCTGGGATTCAACCCGCTGAAGGCGGCGATTGCCTCTCTGGTGGCAAATACCGTTCCCACTGCATTCGGCGCGGTCGGGATCCCGGTTTCTATTCTGGCGGAACAGGTTAACCTGCCGGTTTATACCTTAGGCGGAACCATTATTTTGCAGCTGGCGCTGTTTAATATCCTGCTGCCGTTTGTCATTGTCTGCATAATTGGCGGTGGCCTGAAAGCCATTCGCGGCGTATTTCTGATCACGCTGATGTGTGGCATCACCACGCTGGTTCCGCAATATTTTGTCGCTATCCATCTTGGCGCGGAATTGCCCGCCTTTGCCGGGAGCCTGGTCAGCCTGCTTGCCGTGGCGATGGTCAGCCGCCTGCGCAAAGGGAAAACCGATCCTGAATGGCGCATTGAGGTCAGCCATACCCGCGAAACCACGCCGCGCTCGGCAAAAGTGTTGTTCCGCGTTGGCTCTATCTATCTGTTTATTTTTGTGTTTATCCTGCTGTGTTCGCCACTTTTCCCGACAATAAAAGGCGCAGCGTCTCAACTGGCCTCGGTGCTGCATTTCACGTTGGCTGACGGCAAAACGATGGCGCTGAAAGTTGAATGGGTGACCACGCCGGGGATGCTGATAATCTTTGCGACCATTATCGGCGGTTTCATTCAGGGAGCGTCCGCGCGCGGAATGCTGGAAGTGTTTATCAAAACCATTTTCCAGCTTAAAAATTCCATTGTTGCGATTATGGCGATCGTCGCGCTGGCCACGGTGATGGATCTCAGCGGGATTATCTCCACGCTGGCCCAGTCGATTGTTGATTTGACCGGCAGCTCATACGTCTTCCTCGCCCCGGTGATTGGCGCGCTGGGCACGTTCGTTACCGGCAGCGATACCAACTCGAACATTCTGTTCGGCAAGCTGCAAACCATTGCCGCCAGTAAACTGCATATCGATCCCAACTGGCTGGCGGCGGCCAACACCTCTGGCGCAACGGGCGGAAAAATGATTTCGCCGCAGAGCATCGCTATTGCGGTTTCGGCCACAAAAATGGACGGCCAGGCCAACCAGATAATGTCTGGCACCATGAAATACTGCTGCGCCTACATTGTGATCCTCGGCCTGAAAGTCGGTCTGTTTTATTACTGGTTTATGGCGTAAACCCTTGTCAACCCCGTCAAATTCGCGGCAACCGTATTTGACGACGCGGTGACCAAAAAGGTTTACACCGCCCCGGGAACGGAACGGGGTGACAGACTTTACGATTTGTCGGCGCTGACTAAAATAGCGCCGATGTTTCAAATCGAGGATTGCTGTTATGTTGTTCTGGAAAAAGATGGTGAAGAAGTTCGACGCCTTTTCCGCGTTGATCCCACCACGCTACTTCCGCGTGTAATACCAGGCACTTATGCCTGATGGCGCTTCGCTTATCAGGCCTACGTTTCACACTCATTTGTAGGCCTGCGTTTCACGCTCATTTGTAGGCCGGATAAGGCGCGAGCCGCATCCGGCAGCGACAGCAGCAAATGCTCACCCCTTTCTCTTACGCAGTCCACACGCTCTTAACACCCTGACCCAAATACGCAGCCACGCAAAACGGTAGAACAGCGGATGTTGAAGCCGCAGCAATGTCAGAAACATACAGCCTCCTTGCGGCGCTACAGTACCGTTGCCTGATAGCGAATCTGCGGCTCCATTATCTGGTGACGCGCGTCTATCAGCCGCAGTTCATACGAGTCGCGCTCTTTCGTTAGTCGCATCACCGCGTCAACAACACTGGTGGTCCGCTCCAGCGCCAGCTTGTCCTCATAACCATTGAGCAGTGAGGCCAGCATCACGCTGCAAATCAAATCCCCTACGCCCACCGGCATTTTGGCAAAGCTATACAGCGGCCGGGCGATGTGTAACGTCTGTTCCGCCGTCACCAGCAGCATTTCAAACGCCTGTTTGTCACGCGAGCAGTCGCCGAGATGCTTCACCAGCACCTTCTTTACGCCCCACGACACCAGTTGCCGCGCCGCTTCCACTACCTCGTCAAAACTACGCAGTTGTCTGCCCGTCAGCACGCCCAGCTCATAGAGATTCGGTCCCATTATGTCGGCCAGTTGAATGGCGTCATCGACAAAAAAGGACTCCACGCCCTGCGCGACAATACAGCCTTTTTGCGGGTCGCCCATTACCGGATCGCAAAAATAGAGTGCCTGCGGATTACGCTGACGAATGGTGGTGACCGCGTGTTTCACCTCTTCACAATGGCGTTTATCTCCAAGATACCCGGACAATACGGCATCGCATTGCGTCAGCTTTTGCAGGTCATCCAGCCCGCTGATGATGGCGCTCAACTCACCGTGCGGCATCGCCATGCCCTGCCACATCCCGTACTGGGTGTGGTTAGAAAACTGTACGGTGTAAAACGGCCAGACATCGATCCCCGAAAGCTGCATCGGCAACACGGCGGCTTTATTTCCGGCATAGCCATAAACGACTGACGACTGAACAGACAACACGTTTTTCATTTTAACTCCGTCTAACGAAACGTTGGCAGCAGACCAAATACGTCCAGAACAACCGTCAGATAAACAACCGCCCCACAGACAATCACCAGGTTGAGCACGGTGTTATTACACGGCGCGGTATAGCTGGCGGTCGGAAAACGTTTCCGTGCCGCTTTCACCAGGAACGGCGGCAGGATCACGCTCCAGATGGTAAAGGCCAGACCGGCGTAACCAATCGCGTGAACAAAACCGTTCGGGAAGAAGAAGCACACGGCGGCTGGCGGGAAGTAGGTCACCAGCGCGGTTTTCAGGCGGCCCATGCCGTCATCCGGAAAGTGAAACAGATCGGCGATATAATCGAACAGGCCAAGCGTCGCCGCCAGCAGTGAACTGGCTACCGCGAAGTTGCCGAAGAAGGTCAGGATCAGATCCATATAACGGCTGGTGAACAGCCCGCTAATGGCCTCGACAAACACGTCGATATTGCCGCCTTTGGCAATAATTGGCGGGAACGAGGAACGACTAATGTTGCCCATCGTCACGCCCAACCAGAAGATATACAGCAGCAGGGCAAACAGTGTGCCGATGATAATCGAACGCGTAATATTCGGGACCCCGCTCGTACCATACAGCTTAACCAGGCTCGGCACGTTACCGTGAAAACCAAACGAAATAATGCAGAACGGCAACGTCATCAGGATATACGGCAGGTACTGCGAATCGGGCAGCGCCACCGCCACGCTATCGACCAACTTTGCCACTTCAATATGGCCAACCAGCCCGGAGAAGGTGGCAAAGAACGCGATAAACTTACCGATAATCAACACGGTAGTAATACGTCCAACCAGCAGGGAGCTGTACCAGGCAATCGCCCCGACCAGCATACTGACAATCACCACCGAGATATTCGCCGGAAAGCGCACGCCGCTGTATTTGAACACGGTTTGCGCCATCACCGCCGACGAACCGGAGATATAGGCATAGGTCAGAATATACAGCACAAAGCCGAAAGCGATACCGACAACGATATTCCACTTACGGCCTAATAAATCCTGAGTAAAGGTATTAAAACTGGCACCAGCGCCATAATGCAGGTTTACTTCAACCAGCATCAGACCGGTTAATAACATCATGATGGCGATAAAGAGAAGAATAACTGACGCACCGGGAAACCATACGCCGGCCATCGCTATCGGCAGGGAAAACATCCCGCCACCCACTACGGTCGCGATAACCAACATGGTTCCGCTAATCAGTCCGGGGGTACTACTCTGTCGCTCAATGGCATTAATATCCATGATAAATGTTCCTGTAGACTATTCGTTATAATTACAGCTGTCATTTGTACATCATGCGGATAATAAAAATGTCGGAGTCAGGGTTTACTTTTTTTAGTTATGTCACGGTAACGGGCACCGCAAAGGCTTCCTGTTCATGGAAAAGAAAGACAAAAAAGCCCCATCATGAGATGGGGCCATAATTATTATTTAGATATAGTCAAAGCGTGCAGTAAAGAAACGCAACTGCTTCGGCTCATAAATAAACTTCAGCCCGCGAATATCTTCTTTGTGCTGGTAAAGTTTAATAATACCGTCAGCCACGACATCCATATGCGCGTAGGTATAAACGCGGCGCGGAATAGTCAGACGCACGGTTTCCAGTTTCGGTCTGTGGTGTTCACCGGTCACGTTATTACGGCCCGCAGAGATTATTCCGCGTTCCATACTACGTACGCCCGTTTCCACATAGATGCTGGCAGCCAGGCTTTGCGCCGGGAACTCGTCCTGCGTCAGATGCTCGCAGAAGCGACGCGCATCGAGGAATACCGCGTGACCACCCACCGGTTCAACAATCGGTACGCCAGCGGCTTTCAGCTTGTCACCCAGGTAGCGAACCTGCTTCACGCGGTGCTCAATGTACTCATACTGCATGGCTTCGCGCAGGCCAATCGCCATAGCTTCCATGTCGCGTCCGGCCAGGCCGCCGTAGGATGGCATCCCTTCGTAGACCACGACTAACTCTTTGGCAGAAGAGAACATTTCGTCATCATTCATGCACAGGAAGCCGCCGATGTTCACCAGACAGTCTTTTTTACCACTCATGGTACAACCGTCGGCGTAGCTGAACATCTCATGCACGATCTCGGCGATGCTCTTGTTCTCAAAGCCCTGCTCTTGCTCTTTGATAAAGTAGGCGTTTTCTACGCAGCGGGTGGCGTCGTAGAACACTTTAATGCCGTGTGCTGCTGTCAGTTCACGTACCGCACGCATGTTTGCCATCGAGACCGGCTGTCCGCCCGCGAGGTTAACCGTCACCGCCAGGCAGATATAGGCAATATTCTCGGCACCTTTTTCGTCAATCAGCTTTTGTAATTTGTTAAGATCAATATCACCTTTAAACGCAATATTCAGACCGGCATCGTGCGCTTCGTCACGAACGATATCGACAAATACCGCACCATTTTTTTCCTGGTGATAACGGGTAGTGGTGAAATACATATTCCCGGCAACATATTGCCCCGGTTTAATTGCTAGCTGCGATAACAGGTTTTCTGCGCCGCGTCCCTGGTGAGTCGGAACAATATGTTTAAAACCGAACAGTTCCTGCACGGTTCTTTCCAGATGATAGAAGTTTTCGCTGCCCGCGTACGCTTCATCACCCATCATCATTCCGGCCCACTGCTTATCGCTCATTGCGTTAGTGCCACTGTCGGTCAGCAGGTCAATATAAATATCTTTCGAATTTAACAGGAAAGTATTGTAACCCGCTTCCTGCATTTTCTTAAGGCGTTCGTCACGCGGGATCATAGATACAGTTTCAACGCTTTTAATACGGAAGGGTTCTGCCGGATAATTCATTTTGTTTCTCCAGTAACAGTGGTCATGTACGTATTAATGTGAAGTAAAGCATATCGAGTTCATCAATAAAGTCTGATGAAATATAACTATTCGCCTCCTGATTCAGGGGGAGAAATAATGTGGAGGCACTATGCAAGATTTAATTGATTATGGAAATAGCCCGGTCAACATTAATCACTGGCAATAATTTAAAAAGCTGTAAATGTGAGTGATGCAAATCACACGTCATTTTTTTACCCGTTCATATTCAACGAGTTTTTTTTTGCGGGTTGATTTGCCGTTTGCGGTAGTGCGCCCACAGAGGGGGGAAATACTGAAAACTTAACTTTCCAGGCTGTGCTCATAATGTATTGCTCAATGAGTACACCCCATTTTGTGAGAGTCAGATCACTTCGCGGGTTTATATTTGTGATTCACATCACTAAAAGTGTAAAGCAAAGTGTACAAAACAGTCTTGTTTCAGAGTTTACTATTTGCTTCAGTGAGTTAGATCACATTTTTATCCAGATGCCGACAGGCACTGTTTTCTGGAACGAGGGGATATTCAGGCGTGCAAAAGGCAATGAATTTATACAGTGAATAATACCGGATTTATTGGGATGAGGGAGTTTTCTATTTATTCCGAAAGCGTGCTATTCGCGCTTATTTCATCTTATTTACATCTGGACTTAGCCCAAGATACTGGGGTAATTTACAGGGGTTTTATTAGCGCGATGCGAAGGTGCGCCAACACCTGCGCATCGCTAATCACAGTAACTATTAAGTGAGAATAGTCGCCATGACTGATACGCATTGTATTGCAGTTTCATTTGATCCAGAAGTGCACACCGTAGATAACCGTCGCCTGAAGGTGGGTTATGCGAGCCGCTATCCTGATTACAGCCGTCTGCCGGTGAAGTACATCCAGTTTCCGTCCATCGTGATGAAGGGCCAGTGGCTGAAAGCCGCCGGATTCGACACCGGCACCCGCGTTGATGTACGCGTAATGCAAGGCTGCATCGTACTCACCGCCCGCGCCGCTGAACCCGAAGAGTCAGAACTGATGCAATCCCTGCGCGCCGTGGAAAAGCTCTCCGCGCGCAAGCAAAAGCAGGTGCTGGAGTTTATCGGGGTGATTGCGGGGAAAGGGTTGAAGGGGTGAGAGTGTAATTGTCATTGAGGCGCCTGCGGGCGCCTTTTTGAGCGTTTAGCACAGCATATTTTTCAGTTCTTCTGGGGTATACGGCGGCATGCGCCGGTGCAGCATAGCATGACAATTTGGACACACAGGGATCAGGTCATTGATGGGATCAAGGCGGTAGTCTTCTTTTATTACCGATAAGGGTACCAGGTGATGTACATGGATAAACCCTTCAGCAATCTTACCGTAGACCTTTGACATATCCATGCCACACACTTTGCACTGATAGCCGTGGTGGTGAAGCGCTGCCTGTCGGGCGTTGCGGTCGCGCTCATAGCGATTCACGGTCACCTGAGTCGCTGCCCCCTCGATATATTCAGTTTGCGCCTCGAGTTCTTCAGGGAAGATCGTGTCGCTCACCACCGCAGCACGATTTTTATCCTGAACAATATGAAAACCTTGCTCAGTCAATAATCTAACGCATTTCGAACTGATACCGCCGGAGAAATCCTGAGGGGTAAACGCTTTGCCCGTCAAAAGCGTCGCCGCAATTCCGGCAATAGCTTTTGATGGATAGCGTCGCCCCTGAAATTCCAGCTCATAAAGTCGTGCCTCTTTGAAACGATGCGAGAAGCCCGAGTCATAGGCGTGAATGGCCTTGATGATGTACTCGCGCGGCAGCGTGTCAGGTAATTCATTCATTGGGCAGGTTCCTTTAACTAAAGGCTTTCTGAAATAACGGCAAGCGATAAAGTGACATCGATAGTGTATCGGCCTCACTCCTCTTGATCAGGTGATATTTTGCGAGCATCATCGCAATTATTTACCTGATAATGAAATCAATGACTTCCAGTAAAACCCTGCAACAGGTAATTGCCGACATCACCATCTGGCGTAAAGGCGAGCAGCGCGCGCCGCACAAGCCCCTGCTGCTGCTTCATGTGCTGGCGGGTTATCAGCAGGGTCACGGTCGCCTGTTTAACTACGGTACGGAAGTTCGCGACCCGTTGCATAGCCTGCTGGAGCGATTTGGGCCACAGCGCGCGCAGTACCGCCCCGATATGCCCTTCTGGCGCTTACAGGGAGATGGGTTCTGGGAGCTACAAAACGCCGAGCATTGTTCAACATCCGGCAGCAGCAAACAGCCCCCAGCCGGAGAACTGGTGACGTATAACGTTGCCGGAGGATTTGATGAACAACATTTTGCCCTGCTGAAAAAGAGTAACAACCTCATCAACGCACTGGCCCAGCACATCCTCGAGGCGCACTTCACCGAAAGCATTCAGGAAGAGATCGCGAATGAACTGGGGTTTGATATCCTGCAAAAGCGCAAACAGCGGGACCCATTGTTCCGCCAGCAGGTTCTGCGTGCCTATAACTATGAATGCGCCATTTGTGGCTTCAATATGCGCCACGACAGCACTTCGGTTGCGCTTGAAGCCGCCCATATCAAATGGAAACAGCACGGCGGCCCGTGCGAGATTTCAAACGGCCTTGCGCTGTGCGCAATCCACCATAAAGCCTTTGATAAAGGTTCGATTGGGCTGGATGAGAGTATGCGGGTTCAGGTGTCACCCGCAGTAAATGGCAGCGGCATAGTAGGCAGACTATTCTGGGATTTTTCCGGGAAGGAGATTGCTCTACCGATGATACGCGAGAATTATCCAAAAGAAGGGTTTGTGGAGTGGCGCAGGAAGGAGGTGTTTAGAGGGTGAGTGCGAAGGCCGGACTCGCCTTTTCGTTTAATTTATTGAAAATTAATGGGTTGTGAGAATTTATTTTGGGGATTTGCCCCCAAAATGGGACATAAAATTGAATACTGCGTGGAAGATCACAAAGTTGCGTGATTATTTTCCAGCTCCGAAACGCATTCCAGAGTAAGGCTTCTCACGGCATTGCGCCAATCGAGATGATAAATCTCCCACATGCAGCTCCAGCTTGTGGCCATCTGATTAACTCGTTCATCACGTTGCGTATCCGGTTGATAACAAAATACTGCCCTACTCAGCGATAATATCTTGTATGATTGCCGTATTCTTATCGTAAACTGCGTCGTCAGATAGCTGACGAACTCATGATCTATCACTATATCCAGCTTCGACAGGGTTCATAACGGCGTCAATCTGGTGCTCGATGAATTGGATGTTACGCTTAGAGATCTCCTCAGATGACATAAACATTATGGATGGAAGGCCTCTAGGCGATTTTACGCAGGCACTTACAATTGCACAGGCCTCTAGAGCAGCAACCGACGATCACATAGCATTGTTCGGATCAAGCCTGAAAAATTACCTTTTGGGAGTTACAATTGACAATTAGTTATTTTATTGTCAGGTCCGGTAGCCATAGCCATCTAAGCGATTGCCTTAAAAAGTGGGCATATACACAGAAATACTGACAGGCAAGCCCGCAAAATAATCAGCTCCAGTTAGCACTCTCTTCGGAGTGCTTCTACCATTTATAGTAAACTGATGTTTATGCATCATACACAACAGTGCTACTTATAACATGTAATACAAGCGCCGCCACCCTCTTCAAGATCATACATCGCGTCCATATCTAACGTGTCAATAATCATGCTTTCATCCACCATTGCATGCATACCTAATCGACGTTTTCTCTCGCGCTGTTTTTTCTTCTCGAAACGAGCTTTTACCTTCTCGTGGTTTTCCTTAATCTGCTTGACACGCTCTGGGTCCTCCAGTGTTTCTAATGGTTCATTTGGCCCCATCCAGAAAAAAGTTTCGCCATTCTCACTAGTCTCAGCTCTTTTTTCATAAGACTTAGCTTCTTCAAAAGCCTCAGGATGCTCTTCACGTAGCCGTACCCATTCAATTTTTCTCTGGAAGAAGCAGAAGGTACAACCAGAACGAGAACGCCATTCGTAGTATTTCGGTAAACCAAGCCCTGCACTATCTAATATATCGAGTACACCCTGCTTTTTAATGCCGTCCTCAGCAAACGGCATTTTGATTGTGAGATATTTTTGGTTCTCATTGGGACGATAACCATCGCGCCAAGGTTCATCAGCGCGAATACCCACATAAGAAATAACTTCATAGCCATCGTTGAGGAAAGGGCGAATCCATTTCTCAAATGGCTCGAGTTTCATACGGATGGTACACCACCGTTGTTGTCCTGCAGGGAGAAAATTATTGTGTTGCTCTAACCAATAATCAAATCCTTTTTTGTCGTTTATGTGCAGAATAGGTTTACCTAGAACAATTTCTAGTTGCTCCAAGTATTCATAAACTTCAGGTAATTCTTTGCCCGTATCAGTAAAGAAATACTCGATGTCGAGCTCAGGATAGTTCCTAGCCATATACACCGAGAGAGCAGCACTGTCCTTACCTCCTGATAGGCCAAGAACATGTTTCACCTTGCGTTCATCACTCATGAGTAATACCTGTTTATTTAACTTTTTGCTTCAAGGGACTTTCTCAGCAATTGCTGCAACACATTGATTTTATGGAATTCATCAAGCTCAGAAAGATGACCTTCAATAGTATTCATTGTGTTTTGCAATTCATCCATTTCAACAACTCTAATTTCTCGCTTAAATGAGGTTAGCTTACCATCATCGCCTTCTAATACTAAGGAGACCAATTTTGTTTTACCAGAGCTAGAGTTAGCTTCGTCATTATGCTGCGACTTTACCACACTCAAAAAATCTTGTGCGTAGTCACTGATTTTGTTTGATGCTGTTTGAAGAATTCCTTCGTTCCAGTTTTGTTTTCCGCGCCCAGTGACAATTTGAATTATGCTCTCTAGCCACTGTAATAATCCAGTATCACTTTTGGCGAGCTCTCTAGCAAAAGCTTTTAAGCGCAAGTCACCTGAATTTGTCTCAACGTACCGGCACATTTGAGCTAATTCTTCACCATTTTCTGGAAAAATATTTTTTACTCTGGTCTTGATCGAAACTAACATTTGCTCGTGCTTTTGCCTGAGAGTTTTAAAACAGTCTTCCAAGAGATCAATTTGACTCGTAAAATCATTAGCACCAAAATCTACCAGCTCTTTCCGTAACTTCTTAATAAGTAGAGTATGTGGATCATTTGCTTGCAAAAAAAGATCTCGCACTCTCAAATAGGTTTTATTACGTGCATCATTATCTGGCACAATATGGTGTGCATTTTTTACCCACTGCGGTAGATTATGTATTGTGGTAACTAATGGTGTCGCAACTGATAATATATTATTTGAAATATTACGGTTGGTTTCCGCTGCAGCGAAAATCGCAAGGTTTTGCAACCACTCTTTTTCGTCAGTTGCTAATACGATATATTTCGCGGCAAGATCGCCTGGGTTCTTGATCAGTTTATGAACATAGTCACTGTCTGGCTCTGCGATAAAGGCAAATTCGCCAGACATATCTTTTTCATAATATGCGATTTGTTCACCCATTGATTTCAAAAAAGCGAGTATGAAAATCGGAATAACGCCTCTCGTTAAACCAAAGGGTGCACTACCCCATAATTCGGCGATTTCAGACAAACCAACTTCACTACCTTTGCGATCTTTCAATAGTTGTTCAGCTGCGGCAAACACGGCACTGAGATTTGTATCCAAATAATCTCTGAACCAATGCTGCCCTTTTTCACCTTCGGCCGAGTGAATAGATGTATTTTTTAAGCAGCTTATATACATGGATTTCTCTGGAGGAAACCCCTCAATACCTAAATCTTCACAGTCTTCTTTATCAAGCATGGCTTCAAGAAGCTTTTTTAAAGCAGAAACTGCGGTACCAGACAACTTATTACGATTAACAAGCTCGTTGAGGATTTTAGGTGTTTGGAAAAATATGTTGTCGGCAGCGAAGGTTGCTATTTCACTAATGGTCTCTTTGTCATAAGCAACTCCGTTGTGAAACCAAACCGCGTTGTTGAATGCATAGGTTAAAGCGGTTTCAAGGGCTGATTGTGCATTAAAAGTACGAGCATTGTGTTCTTCGCGAGCTACTTTGTCATGAGTAAGCGCAGCTCCAGTTATTTTATCACTCTGGATAAGATCTAACGCGTATTTTTCATTCGCAAGGTTAATAATTTCATTAGCATTTGGTGCACAAGCAAGCATTAGTGACTTGTTGTTTCGTGTCAACTCCTTCAATCGCGCTTTCGATTCTTCTTTTAGTAATAGTAAGAAATTCGCGAATTCACCATTTCGAGATGTAAGTAACGAACCAATTTCGATACTACTAAGTTGCATTGCTACCGATTGAGCAGCCCATCGTAATGTACCAAATTCATGATAATGGCCTTTCGCAATAACTTGGGAGCTAAAATTAATACGTTCAATCGCTTCATGACTATTATGAAGTTGGTCAAGTTTTTCTTCAACTAAACCAGCAATATCGAGATCAGACCCCTCAAACACCACCCAAGAGGATAAATATTTTCTAAATACAATACAGGAAGCGTCTTTTAGTTGTTGTAGACACGCATTAAGCTGTTCTTGCTGTGTAATCTCGGTTGCGGTAAGCAGTATCTTCTCAGTGCCGGTGAGGTTGGCAGATTTACCAAACAGGGTAATCAAAGCTATGCTTTTAAGCAGCTTGATGCATTGCGGTGAAAAGTCTTGTTTCAAGGCTTTTCTTATTGCATCAGCTGCTGTCGCCCAACCATGGCCATCAGGGGATCCCAAAATAGCATGTTCCATATTGGCTTCTAAATAATCCCAAAGATGACTAAGATCATATCGAGCGTTTTGGTCACTTGTTTGCTGTAAGAAAAGTTGAAAACTGAACTGTTCATGAGAATTCAAAAAACTAAACGTACTGCGTTCGTTTTGACTAAATCTTCGCTTGGCAATAGGCCCTAATAGCAATGCGGTTAATGGATGAAGTGGAATACATTGCTCCAATCGTGTAAGTAGCAGCTCTTTACGCTGTCGCTTATCTTCAAGGGCTGCAAGTACACGTTTAACGAGCTGATCACCATCGTTTTTCGGTAATATTGTTTTTATCGAGCTACTAATTAATGCAACCGTTTCATCAGTTGATACGTTATAAAGAATATCGCTATAGCGTCCTTGAATCTTACCCCATTCATCCTGTAACTTGGTGCCACGTTCTTTAGCATATTCACTAAATGCCTGATGTAACAATCCTAAAAAAATAACTGGAGTGTTAATCCTAGATAGCTCTTCCGCGATATCCTGAAATAAATGTAAATCACCACCATTTCGGTTAATGTACTCTAGGCTTTTGCCCATTTCATCTGCGATGATAAGTACACCATCAACGTATGGAGCAATGTCTTCAAACAGGGTTTTCCATGAGTTAAGGAGCTCACTGTCACTCTCTACGCTCACTTTACTATACTTATTGAGTATGCTGGATTTGCATGTCTTTGGATGTTCTTCGAGTGCTCTAAGAGTTGCATTCCAAAATGATTCTATAGGACCTCTCACTCCACCTACGGAGCGTATTTGTAACCACCCTTCCTGGTAAGGGACACTTTCTTCTAATAGAATTTTAGACTCATCATTTATAGTAATGAGTGCTTCACTACGAATATTAATATCAGCATGCAGTAAACCAGCTACAAGCAACGCAACCGTCGACTTACCCGAACCATAAGCACCAGTAAGTGTATAGGCGCTCTGTCCGGTTTGTTTGTACTGCCGGAAGAGCGTTTCTAAGGAAGATTGTGCAGTTCCATGGTAAACCAAACCAGGAAAGAAATCGGCGCTCAAATCACTATCGATACGGGTAGAACGTTGATGGCGTGTAGCGATAGAGTAAAGTTTACTAAGAGTCACTCTTATTTTCCTTCTGGTTGATAGTAATGCTTGAGGTACTGATCAGCTTTAATATTATTGATATCTTCGAAACAGTGCTGTACTTGCCTTAAACCTTGGGTATCTGTCCAGGCTATTTTGCCTTCGGTTAATGTTTCAACTTGATCAAGTTTGTCACTAAGCCCGGCAGCAGATAAACGAAATACTCGACCAGGAGAGCCTACGTCATTCAGTAATGCTTCAAAAGACAACGTGTTTACCTTACTCTCTTGGTGTTTTCTCTGCATATAGTCAATGAGGGCATAGGTAAAGACCTCTACGGGCAGTGAAGGACGCCGTGAAAGTTCTGCCAGGTAGCTCCTGGCATCTTCTTGCTTCAACAAACCTAGCTCTGTGAAAGGTGAAGCAAAGCTGTCCTCATTAATTTTTTTGGATTGCAATGACTTATGTGCATACATCTGCAACAGACAGTCGATATCTTTGTTTAGAGTTTCTTCAGTAAGCTCTTTCTCGTGATTAGTTAGTGCATCTTTGATTTCATTTGCTAAAAACTCTTTCTTTACTTTTATCCCATTGAAATAATTGAATAAAAAACGAGACGCATTTAATTCAGCATTTCTTGTATCAATGGATTGCAATAGCCAATGTAGTAACCAGATCGTCCCGATCTTATCAAGGTATTCATCATACGCTGCTCTACCGTTTTTATGAGTAAATAACTGTTCAGCAAGCGGTGTCAGTTGATAAATTTGTTCTTTGTTATCAACGCATATCACCAAATTCAGTGCACGAATCCAGTGCCGGACAGAAAGTACCATGTTCTTTCCCATCCCCATTGACTGCATCTGCTTCTCTATATTCAACTTACTCGAGATGGACTCACCTTTTACAATTTCTTGAATTATTTTATAAATCCAGCCGTAACGGATAGGAAAAGTTTGATGTCCGGAGAATTTTAGTATCGTAGATTCGATGCTCAATGTAGTTACCTTACTGCTGAATTGGAGATTTTATCCAAACGGAAACAACATTGTATCAGAAGGCCATTGCATCTAGAAGTTCATTGTATTCAGAAGTTCATTACACCATGAAAATCAATAACATAAGAATATATCACTAAAAAAACATAAAATCAAAACACATCATATAAATGGCATAAACTAAAGGCATCAATGATAGTGCATCATTGCCCTGCCCAGCTACTGACAACATTAATCGTAAAGTTGTTGTGCCGTGCTTGTTTCATGGGAAATGAAAACTATGCCCGGTGCAAAGCTTGATGTTCAATCCAGCGTGATGCTTGTCTCTAAAAATGTCCTTGATTTCATGTGCTTTGCCTAGCATATTGTGGCTTTCAGGATAATGTTCAGCTCATCGAACCACTCAACTAGCTGCCTTTTGTGACTGGAATCTCAGCGGCCAGTGAAACGCCAGGCTCACTATACTTAAATGCCCGGTCAAGATCATAGAATATCCTTAGATTTAATGATATAAATAGGGTATTTTCGAAGCATATCAGTAACCTAGGAAAACATCGATGCAAAAGTCTCTGGATATATTTAAAGCAGAACCTCAATCAGTATTTGATGTCATCTGCAAACGTAAAACAACAGGCTTTTATATGCCTGCTTATCAGAGACCATATTCATGGGAAGAAAGTCATATTAGAGATTTGTTTTCTGATTGTGAAAACGTATTTAGAAATCTTCTTGATTCTCATGATGCGATTATTTTCCTCGGTTCCATACTCAGTGTGGACGATAGTATTGCCCTAACCATTTACCCTTTAGTAAAAAGGGATAAACCGGAAGAAATCAAACTTATCATCGATGGACAACAGCGCCTTTCGACTTTGATGTTGATAATACTCTGTATTAACGAAAGATTAAGAATACTTTTACCGAGTTTGAAAAAAGCAATTAACTCAGAACAAGATGAAGAAATAAAAGACGTCCTTGATGAATTACGCCAAGTAGTTTCCCAGCTAGAGATCGACACTTCGAATACGGTTGTAGAGACAACTGCAGAACATGAAGTATACAAATATCTCCCTAAAATTATTCGTTCACAGGTCGATTGTTGGGGTAGAAGTGAGAAAAACGCTCTATATGACAGTCCAATAGCTGAATTGTTGTATGTGTATCAGCGTCACATTATGGAGCAACGTGATAATTCAGTGTTTAAGCCTTTAGACTTATCATTGATGAGTACTTCTGCAAAACGTGTCGTTAATAACGTTAAAGAAATTAGAAAACAGCTTGACTGCGTACAAAAAGGCTTTCAATTTCAATTTCCTGATAGCGAAACTGAAGAAAAAATTAATATTAGTGACTTAGTCGATGTTGAAACATTGGATGTGTGTTTAGATTTCCCTGTTGATAAAAATTTAGCATTGGTTGCTGAATCGTATCCTAAAGTTGCAGAAGTTATTTACATCGCCGTATTTGCGAAATTTTTGCTTCATCGCGTTTGCCTTACATACGTTGAAGTTAACAATGAATCGTATGCATTCGATATGTTTGAAGCTTTGAATACTACGGGCGAACCACTCACAGCGATTGAAACATTTGTACCAAAAGCTATTGAATTCATAGGTAAAAAGCGTAAAGAGGGGGCTCCAGAAGAAGAACTGGAAGCAGCAATGGATGTTCTCAATTCCATAACTGAGCGTTTTGAAAATATCATCGATAGTAAAGAAAAAAACCTTAAAACTAAAGCGTTAATACTGGCATTTGTACGAGCTTTTGAAGGAAAAGTAAAAGTTACGAGTTTAAGAGATCAGCGAGATGCAATGCTTAAGAGTTATGAAAATTGCGACTATGATCTCAAAGGCGTTTACTTAAGCCAGCTGGCAACATCTGCCAACTTTTTGTTCGATCATTGGCAAGTAGTAGTACCAAATGTTGGGAAATTAGTTGACTCTAGCGTTTTAGATATTTCTAATTTATGTCTTCGATACCTTGTGGATATGAAGCATGATATTGTTCAAAGTCTATTGATACAATTTGTATTAATTGATGAGAAATTTGAAGCAACAGGGACAGAACATTCTGACTTCGCAAAAGTGCTTAAGTCTGTAACAGCGTTTAGTGTACTTTGGCGAGCAATGAGTGGCGGAGCTGATGGTATTGATGCGGTTTACAAAAAATTACATGAACGCGGTGTGAATGCAGATCAAAAAGGGTTCACATTAGGTCACGGCTCTCTGACGTCGGATCGGTTTAATCCAGATATTATTAATCAGTTTTTCAGAGAAGAACTTGTAAATAAAATTATTACAAAAGGTTCTCCAAAAGATACAGTAGATGAAAAATGGCTTGATATCTGTTCGAAACAGCAAATTCTAACCAAACCGAAGAGTATCAAGATGTTGCTCTTAGCTGGTTTGCATGGTGTTGAACTTGAAGGCGTTGATCACCAGATCTCAAATAAATTGAGTACTGACTTCCTAACAACCACGATGTGGGAATTAATTTCTCGAAAGAACGCTATTAAGAAGGTCTTCAATGGTGGTTCTACAGAAGGCTGGGGGGATGAGGAGATTGCAAACCCAGAAATTTATAACAAGATTGGTAACGTATTAATTGATGTCAGAGACGGAGTTTCCAGCTCCAATTCACCGTCTTGGTATAATCTAAAGCAACATTTACTTCAGGCCTTAGCTAACGATTCAATTAACGATATTGAAGATATCTTATCATCAGAGTGCCATATTTCTGAGCATGCTAAAAGTCATGCTTCAGTCTTGATGCTAGAGAAAAAATTTGGTGATATAACGTTCGCCGATAAATGGGGAAAGCAGCAGATTGATGAACGCAGTTCATTACTCCTGAGTAACGCATGGCGCAATCTTACTAAATGGCTTGATTGGGAGTAAAAATGCGGTTCTCAGACCTTGAACTCAAAGCTAAGTATGACTCAGATGAAGAAAGTATACTTGAATGTGTACATATCCCCTTGCTTGCTCGCGCAGATCGCTATGATAGGGCCGTGGGATACTTTTCGTCAGATGTATTGGTTTCTGCAGCGCAAGGTCTGGATAAGTTTATCCATTCAGAAGGCAAAATGCGCCTTATCATTGGAGATCCACTATCTGACGATGAGTTTGAGGCGGTGATGGAAGGGGTATCAAATCCTGTTAGAGCTCTATCACTTCAACTAGCAGATTTGTTGCTTGAAAGCACAGAACGAAACCTAAAGCTGCTAACGTATTTAGTGGCTAAAGGGCTACTTGAGATTAAGTTCGCTTTCACGCACCAAGGTATGTTCCACAAAAAAATTGGGATCTTTTATCAACAAAATGAAACCGTTGTTTTCAGCGGCTCCGCGAATGAAACTATAGCTGGGTTATCGAAGTATAATTCTGAGGAAATTTCTCTATTTTTCAGCTGGCGTGAATCTTTTGCTGATTATGGCCAAGTCGAAGTAGACAATTTCAATGCTCTTTGGAATAATAACAAGAAGCGAGTGAAAGTTGTTGCAATTGATTCAGATGCTTACCAAAAAATCCGAGCTGGTGTTGATCTGGACGTGTTAAGTAAAGAATTATTTCCGGCATCCCCTCATCCCAATAAGACCAAACCTTTCTTCTCGTATAGCTTCCCTAAATCAGAACAAGAGTTAACAAAACTAAATATTGAAGTGAAAATACCTCGTAAGCCATTGATAGTGAAAGATAGAGCGTTTGAGTTGTTTCCACATCAAGTCAAAGCGATAGAAAGCTGGCGAAAGGCAGATTATAACGGTCTATTTAAATTAGCTACAGGTTCAGGTAAGACATTCACGTCCATCTCTGCGATGGTTGAATTGTATGAAGAACGTCATAAGAATGGTAACGCAACCTTTGTTATTATTAGTGTCCCTTATATCGAATTGGCTAATCAATGGGTAAAAGAGCTAGCCCCTTTTAATGTCATCCCTATTCAATGTTACGATAGCTCTAATAATTGGGCTGCTGCATTAGATAAGAAAATATTACGCTTTCGAAGCGGCACTTTAGATTTTATCTGTGTCATTGCTGTTAACAAGACCCTGTCATCAGAGTTATTTCAATCAAAGATAGCCAAAATACCATTTGAGGATATGTTGTTAATCGGCGATGAATGTCACCACCTTGGTAGCCAAGGTTATTTCGATACGCTGCCCCCAGCTCGTTATCGAATAGGATTATCCGCTACGCCTTTTCGCACCGATGATGATGAGGTTGAGGGCGCACCATTCCCTGATAAAATCAGACAGAATTTGCTTTCATACTTTAAAGGCATTATAAGTGAATACTCACTGAGTGATGCTATTAAAGATGGAATACTTTCTCCTTATCGGTATGATCTTGTTCCAGTTTATCTTGATATGCAAGAGCAAGAGGCCTATGAAGACTATTCTGCAAAGATTCAGAAGCTAATTTTAAGAGCTCAATCAACGAAATTATCAACTGATGAGCAGTCAATGTTGACCAATTTGTGTGGTGCAAGATCAAGGCTACTGGCCACTAGTTCAGGAAAATTACCGGCATTACTCTATTATTTAAAAGATCATCCGACTTTGTCGTTAACACACTCGTTAATCTATGTCGGAGAAGGTTTTGCACCGGGGGAAAGTATACCATATATAACTAAGGTCACTAATTGCCTACATGAACATGGCTATAAAGTTTCAAAATTTACTTCCCAAGAGACATCGTCGGAGCGACGTATGATTATGGAAAGTTTCAAAGAACAACGCATTGATTCTTTAGTGGCTATGAAGGTATTGGATGAAGGGATTGATGTGCCGGTATGTCGAAGTGCTTTTATTTTGGCAAGCACCCGTAATCCCAGACAATATATCCAGAGAAGAGGTCGTGTTCTTCGAAAATCTTTGGATAAAAATGAAGCCTTAATTGTGGATTTTGTTGTTCTTCCATTACCGGGAGTAGTGAATAATATTAGTCAAAATTTACGACGTGCGGAGTTGAAAAGAATAGATGACTTCAAGTTAACCGCTATAAACCCCGAAGAGATTGATAAAAAAACCATCGAATTAGGACTCTATTAATGGACCTTGATGCCTTTAAAGCTTTGTTAAAGCAAGTCGATAAAGATACCCAGATCGCTCATCTGGATTACTCAAAGAAATCTGCTGTGCATAAAGCAGCACTGCAGGTTATGCAATTTGAGAAAGAGCTTTACTATGGAGATTTAGTGCAAAGTCGTCATCTTCAGAAGATCAAAGATATTATTGAGGCTAATGTGGAAGATATCATAAATGAAACTAATAAGACTTGAGATAAATAATTTCCGTCAATTTTATGGAAAGCAGTCTATAGATTTCGCTGTAGATCCTGATCACGGAGTTACACTAATTCATGGTGAGAATAATGGTGGCAAAACAGCGTTGCTTAATGCGCTTCGTTGGTGCCTTTATGAGGAAACCACTGAAAACTTACTCGACCCTAAAAATCTTCTCAATAAGCATGCAGAATCTCAAGGTAAGAATACTTTCAGTGTTTCTGTTCAACTAGAACATGAGAATCGCCTACTTGACGTTCGAAGGATTCAAGATAAGAATAGTGGTAGCAGTAACTTACATGTTTATGAAATTATTGATGGTTGCTATGCAGAAAAAGCTGAAGAAAACCCGAATACGTTAATCAATACTTTTTTACCAAAAGAAATGTCTCAGTACTTTTTCTATCAAGGTGAAGGAACCGGTACTTTAAGTAGTCAAAATGATTTCTCTCACATCAAAGATGCTATCGAAAAAGTTTTAGGCCTAACGGTTGCTAAAACAACACTAAGACACTTGTCTGCCGTTAAGATAAATTATCAAAAAGATCTCAAGCAATATGATACAAACAATGAAATTGATATTTTATTGACAAACAAAGATACTTTAGTTTCAAGTTTAGAACGTGACAAGATGCTACTGGAAAAAAAGCAACGTGAGCTAGAGATTGCGGAAAAAGAATATGAAACTCAAGTAGGTAAACTTGCTCGTTTTGATAAGACAACAATTGATGAACAACTTAAGCTTCGCAAACAGAAAACAGAGTTACTTAGTGACTACGCACGGCAGCATAAGCAGTTCCTGTCTGAAAAAATCTCAAAAACACCTGACTGGGCATTGACGACATTTAGCCAAAAGCTTGCTTCGTTCGATGTTTCAGCAATTAATACTGAAGAGCTCAATAAGTCATTACGTTATACTGTAGACAGGCAATTGTTACGTGAGATTGTACACAATAACGAATGTATTTGCGGCACTCATATTGAAAAAGACAGCTCAGCGGCACGGCTTTTAGATGAACTCGGTAAACATGCCGTTGACCCTGATCTTAAGCACCGTTGGGTGAGAGCGACCAAGCTACAACAAAGAATTAGCAGCCAGCAACTACCAAAAGCTAGTATGGAAAAATTATTAGCTGATATTGATGACTACGAAGTTGGTATGCAGGAACTTGAACACAGTATAAAAGAGTTAAGTTTTACGATTGTCGAGTCTGACATTGATGATATTAAGATTATCGAACGTGCCAAAGATTTGGCTAAATCTCAGTGTGACCAACTTAAAGGACAGATTCCTCAGTTAGAGCAGAATATCCGTAAAAAAGATATCGATATTAAAGAAATTGATCGCCGAGTGAGCAGTTTGTCATCGACTCAGCCCAAGGCCCAGAAAGTCCGCAACCTGATTCTAGCGACAGACAAGATAATCGAGTTATATGAGGAAGCTATGAATTCCTCGCAAAATGGAGTTGAGCAATTATTATTGAAAAAGATGCAATCATTGTTTAGTCAAGTTGCTTTTAATGGCTACACGGTTCAAAAGGACACCAACGGAAAATCAGGGAGCTTTACATGGGCAATTGTTGATAATAAAGGCAAACGTGCAGCCGCTGGTAACGGATATCAAGCTATGCTTGCTATATCTTTTATCGTCGCATTAATTGAGTTCTCGAAGGTTCGCGCATATAACAAGCAGCATCTTCTTACCCCTGGTACTATTGCCCCATTTATTGCAGACTCTATTCTTGCCTTTATCGGTCCAGATAACGGTCGAGAGCTTGTTCGTTACATCGCGGAGAAAGTTGAGCAGTCAATCTTTTTGTTTTCTCAAGCTCAGTGGACTGAAACACATACCGACAAAGGAATACGGCATAAAATAGGTAAGGAGTATAATCTTGTTCAACATACAGTGCTTACCAAGGAAGAATTTAAAGGCCAGTATCCGACGCAACTTACGGTGAATGGCGTTAATTACGAAGTTGTTCGTTTTGGTAGTGATTTTGACAAAGTAACTATCGAGGAGATTCCTACCTATGGCTGAAATTTTAGACTGGCGTAAGTTACAGGTTCACCGGGATTCTCGTTTCGAATCTTTAGAAGAACGATTTTGCTCGACAAAAGGAGCTAACAATGACTCCCGGATGTTTAGTACAGTCAAAGAACTAATGGTTTTTGCTGCGTTAGTGGGATATCAACTAGATGAATATCAACCACTTGAACCTAAGATTAAAACCACGCCGATCCTGTTGGATACTTATGCAACAACAGGACATGATGCTTATATCTATCTTCTTGCGTTAACAAAAGCGTCATCTCTAGACATTCTCAAAGATGAAAATTTAAGACAAGCAATTGATATTTTTGAGGGATATTGCAATAGTGGTCTCAAAATCATTGATAGTTGGATAATGAATAATATTGGTGAGCCACTAGTGACTAATATTATATTTAATCAAACATTAGAGTACTTAGTTGAAAATGAATAATTACTACGACTATGCTGCATCTACACCAGTTTCTCCGCGAGTTCTAGAGGCGATGAGTCCTTGGGGGACCGAAAATTTTGCGAATGCTTCTTCTGCGCATCAAGCAGGAAGGCTGAGCTCTCAAGCAATCCAACAAGCAAGAGAGCTAATTGCAGATAAAATAGGTTCACTTCCTAGTGAGATTATTTTTACCAGTGGCGCTAGTGAAGCTAACAACTTGGCTTTAAAAGGAGTAGCTTTCAAACATCTTAATACCAAAGGCCACATTATTACCTCAGCTATAGAGCACAAATGTATTCTCAATACTTGTGCATTTCTGGAGTCGATTGGCTTCGAAGTGACTTATCTCCCCCCTGACAGGAGAGGCTGCATATCGCCATCCTCACTCGCTGCGGAGATAAGAGAAAATACTATCCTCATTTCAATCCATCATGTAAATAATGAACTAGGGACAATTCAGCCCATTAAAGACTTTGGTGCAATAGCTTTTGAGCACAACATTCCTTTTCACACTGATGCAGCACAGAGCTTCTGCAAATGCGATATTAATGTCGATGATATGGATATCGATATGCTTTCACTGTCTGGCCATAAAATTTATGGACCTAAAGGGATTGGTGCACTTTATGTGCGTAATGCTAGAAATGCAGAATTAGTTCCCCTTATTCATGGCGGGGGACAAGAGGCTGGGTTACGTGGCGGCACATCGCCTACTCCCTTGATAGTAGGGCTTGCAGCTGCAGTAGAGTGCTACCCTACTCAAGCAAGCCCAATCGAAAAGCAGTTTCTAGATCTTATGGTGCAATATGATTTCATAAGAAACGGTAGCGAGGCAGTGGTACCGACAATCTGGAGTGTAACCTTTCCCTCCGACGAGGAGGTAAAACGTTTTACGAATGATTGTCCATGGTTCATATCTCAAGGTTCAGCGTGCAATGCTCTTTCAAATGTAGCTTCCCATGTTTTAACCGCAATGGGGATGTCGGAACAAGTAGCGCGTCGCACTTACCGCATTAGTCTTCCGCCGTATAAGATTAGTGACAAATTAGCCTAAAGCCAGCCACGTGCTTTCCGGTAAGCGCTAACCGTTCCTCAAATATCTGCCTGTTCAAGATAACCTCGCCCGTGGCTGTTGTTCCCAAGAGCTTTGACAATCGTTCATCAAAGTTCTTTTGTTTTTCATATTGTTCGTGTTTATTACTTAGTAGCAAATGCTTATTGAGCAGTGGTGGGCGGCGACTTTCATCTAGATAGTCAAAGAAATCTATATTTTGATTAACCATTTTTATTTTGGTTCTCTCTATCAAATAAGGAACAGATTTGCTGAAATCATCGTAGCGTGTCAACGTGAGTTTACCAGAGTTAATATGTATTTTAACTAATTCAACGGTGTCGTCTAGTTCTCCGTAAAGTTGCAATGCAGCACCGACATAAACACGCAATAAGAGTGGCAGTGCCTCAATATAGTCTTTATGGAGAATCAAAGAGTGTCCATTATTAAGAATGCTTGCAGGCAATTGCTTGTGTGCTTTTATGCATTCTTCTTCAATTAAATGCGTATCTGCAATCGCAAAAAGTAATTCTTTCGCAAGATTATTCGCCGTTCGGTAATCACCAAATAAAGCTTTGATGTCACGTTTTAGATTTTCAGGGTGATGAGTATATGGTTTCCTTTTCTCAAATAACCCCATAGCAAAATATACTAGTAGATCTTCCTTATGGGATTTTTGTGCATTAGCAAATTCATGAGCACCAAACATTTCCTGAAGCAGGCCAAAGACTTTTTTGTGAGATCCAATCAAGTTTCTCACCTCTTCAGAACTCTTGAACTCATCGTTTGCCGGTATACGACCAAGCTCTAGACAAACATTCCAAAAATTATCAAAGATCTCCCTATTTTGGGTAATAACAAGTTTTGCTCGATCTTTACTCTCAATGGGTTGAGGAGAAGTGAGTTGTTGCCAATTATAACGTCTTTGATACTTACTCTGAAGATAACGTTGTTCTTCTAACTTATCTTTGAACAAGTAAAAAATACCAGGCGCGACTGCAATAGCATCATCTTGCAAGGAACGTTCTAAGTACTCTTTGAACTCCGATTGCGCATAATACTTTTGGAAGGTATTTCGAGAAGTAATTACGCCATCTTTATAAGGCTGAAACTGCTCGATATACGCCTCGTTAGCTAACATTACTGATACGACAAGTATTTTGTCCGCTAGATCCCAAGCACTCAAGAGAGCTTCGAGGCGTTCATCTTGATCTTCGATAACATTTAGAACAAAACCTAAGTTCACAATATCAGACTTTACTTTGTCGTTATCAGGAGAAAATACAGGGTCCCAACCTAAAGCATCAAGACCATTTGCCTCAAGCTCCCTTAGGTCATCTCCTCGACCGCACCCATAGTCAAAAATAGAAAAACGGCCATCTAGATAGCCTTGCTTAGCTAACGTTTTCATCGGCCCGGATAACTCATAGCGGACAATAGCAGTCTTGTAGCGATCGATGCCAGGTTCCGAAGCGCCAATACTCGGAGGTACGCTATCTGCTCTGAGTAACCGCCCTTCAACTAGCTGGTAACCTTTTTTGTGAATCAAATTTAGCCAAGAACGTTTGAATCCTATAGTACGGGTGTTTTCGTACAACCCGGCCTTCTCCCCTTCTTCTGTCAATGTAGTGAAGTGTTCATAGTAGTCACTCCCCGGCAAAATCATGGTTTCCTTTCGGTGTAAAATAGGTGGGTTATCAGAAGAACGGTAGCAAGTTACTTTATGACTGAGTTTGCTCAAATCTACGTTGAGACTTTGTTCCAAGACTGGGTACGAGTCGCTATAAAAGTTGGGGTAGTTGAGTAATGATAAGCGAAATTCGTTCTTAAACAACTTGATTAGGTTCCATTGTTCATCCGGTAAGTTCACCGCCCGGGCCACAGCTGGTATAAATTTTTGCAATTCAGATGGAAGCTCATGCATGGCGTCTCTATGCAAATAAACCGCATCAGGGAGTTGTTTTCCTATTTGAATCTGTTTGATTAGTTGCTTAAATGATTGAGAGTTCATCTTCTAGTAATAGTTTCTGTTTGCAGAGCTAGGTAGATATTTATTTTAGCAGTATTGCTAAGTAGTTAAACAAAACCTGTCAAAAATTCTGTCTAGCTCCCATCATCTCGTCAGTGAATTTCCAACCAGCCTGTTACGCTGCGGTACGACCTTATCCTGGTGCCCTTTCGACAGACCTCGTCATGCAGACAGAATATGTCTACGGGCGTGGGTTCAGTCCACGTTTTAGAAACGCATGCCCTGAAATCCACCATCATGACAAAACCAATTAAGCCTTTCCTCCCTCTGATATACCGTATCTTCGTGATATGCACTGTTTTTCCAGCGTAATTCATCACCAAATAATGTCTGAAAAGATCGTTAACTAAACTGATCAGGTTAGTTGTTTTAGCAAAAACATCTCACACCGGTTTTCACCATCAACAAGCACTACACGCAACCAACAACACAAAAAGGAACACGCCATGCCCCCACACAAAATCCGCCAGGAGTGGCTGACGCTGGATGAGGCCGCAGAAGTCATCCGGCAGCACAACATCACGTTGCTGCCTGCAGACCTGATCCGTCATGCCCTGCACGGCGATCTGCCACTCTCGGTCTACTTCCCTTCGCCCGTCCTTCTGAGACCACTCAATCCCCCTTGCCGCTTTGCCTGCCGTTCCAGCAACACACCCTTCCCGCCTTCACAGTGCAACAAACCCGGCAACCGCAAAGTGATGGCGAACTCGCCGCCGTGCAGACGCGACCCAACTCTACAACTAACAACCAGTCATTTATGGAATTTGCCGTTAATCGGCCTTGAGCGCCTGCTGCTCCACCAGCAACTGGCGAAAACGTTGAATCGCCCTTGCCCCAAAGATACCCACTGCTGCAACCAGATTGGCATTGTGGTCTGCGATGAGAACGACAGCTACTACCAACTCTGTTGCCGCAAATCTTTGCGGGAGCTTTTACTGGAACTGCTCGCCACGCAAAACAACCTCCAGGAGGAGCTGCATCTGCTGATTGGCCAGTTGTATGGCAATGGCCGCAACGACCTGAAATCCCGGCTCAATCTGTCCGTCTGCTACCTGCAGGACACGCTGCCTCCTGACGCACTGTTCGTCATCCGTCGCACTCATCTCGAGGTCTTCCTGACCCGTCATCAGCCGGAATCAAAGGAGCGGATCACCTCCGCGCTTTCGCGTTTGCTGTGGCTGGCCTGCAAGCACAACCCGCAACTGGACGATGAAATGCTGGAGCATCCCTACAAACTGCTGAACATTTTCGAATGCTGGGCGCGTGAGGAAGGTATGCACCTGCCGCTGAGCCCCGAGACGTTGAAAACCGCCCTCCAGCGCGGCGCACCGCCGTAACGCGATCAACTACCCCTTTCAACTAACAACTCTCACTAACCCAGATAAGGATTTTTACTGCCTGGCAGGGACGCTGCTGCTTTGATAACCACGCCCATCGTGCTGATGTGAACGACTCTGGACACAGGAGGAATGGTTATGAATAGCAACAGATTTTTACGCTTACGCCAGGTGGAAGACAAAATCGGCTTCGGTAAATCGTGGATTTATCGGCAAATCCAGCTGCAACAGTTTCCGTCGTCCATCCGACTCAACAGCCGCCACGTCGCCTGGCTGGAAAGCGAGGTGGACGCGTGGATCCACCAGCGCATCCGCCTCACCCGCGATGTCTGAATGCCGGAGGAAGATTATGTGCGCTTCACACCTGCTCAACCGCTGGCTTCACGGTGCCAGCACTACCGGAGAACAGGAGATGGTCCAGGTCAGTCTGGAGCAAATCCAGCCGTTCTCCCTCAATCCCCGCGTCACCCGCAACCCCGGCTATGACGTACTGAAAGCGTCAATTCTTGCCCGCGGGCTGGATAACCCGCCGGTGTTGACCCGTCGCCCCGGTGATGAAAAATATATGCTCGCCAGCGGGGGGAATACGCGCCTCGCCATTCTCAATGAACTGTGGCAGGAGACGCAGGATGAGCGTTACCACCGCGTCTGCTGGCCGTTCAGACCGTGGCCGGAAACGCTGTCATCGCAGCAAGGCGAAGTCCAGTGCCTGATAGGTCATCTTGCCGAAAGCGATCTGCATAACGGATTGATGTTTATCGAACGGGCGGAAGGGATCCTGCACCTGCGCGATCTTTACCACGAGGCAGGCATTGAATGCCCGACGCAGCTGGCGCTGGCGGAACAACTGACCCGCGACGGCTATCCCGTCAGCCAGTCGCAAATCAGCCGGATGTTACAGACCGTAGACTGGCTGCTGCCCTGCATCCCCAATGCGCTATACGGCGGCCTGACCCGAAAGATTATCGATCGCCTGCTGGCACTACGCAGCGCGGCGGAACAGGTGTGGGCAAAGCTGATGCCGCTGGAACACCAGCCCGAATTTGCCGACCTGTTCAGCACCGCCCTCGCCACCTCCAACGGCGAGCCGGAAGCCGTGGTACCGCAACTGGTGCAGGACGAACTGCTCGGCGAAATGAGCTGTCGCAGCGGCATGAGCTGGAATACGCTGCTGGCGGAACTGACTGACGGCCAGTGTAAGCGGCAGGCGCTGCTGGGGCCTCCGGCCGAAAAGGTCCTCTGGCCGCCACCGCCGGAAATGGAAAAAACACCACTACCAGAGCCTGAGCCACCGACTGAACCCGCTGCGCCCGTCGAGCCAAAGCCCTCGCCGCTGGTGCAGACGGCACGGTCGCTGTGTGCCAGTTGGGGGCTGGATGCCTGTATCCAGCCGGACGACAGCACTCCGGCCGGTTTCACCCTCGCGCCCTGCGACGAATTTCCCCATCCGGCGGCACAGCGCTGCTATCAGGTGCTGGCAGCCCTGAATGGCGACACCAGTACGCCGATGCCCGCCCTTGAATTGTTGCTGTCGCCGGACTACGACAACGCTCAGATCCAGCAACTGATGCAGCTTATCAGCCTGTGCCGCCAGCGGCGGCTGCGGGAGGTTCACCATGACGCCTTCAGTTAACCAGGCGGTGCTCACCCACATCGTCCAGGCGCTGAAGGAGGGGCAGATCCGCTACTGCGAATCGCTCGGCTTCAGCCCGCAGGAGCTGTGCGAACTGACGCGTCTTACCGCCGACGACATCCTGTTTCTCAGCAACAGCGCGGTGCAGTTCATCACCACCCACATTGACCACGAGATGCTGGGCCGGATGCTGGCGAGGATGGAGCAGGAGCGGCTGTTCCAGCAGCGTCTGGAGGAAGCCCTGTCGCTGGGCGCGTCCATCGAGTTCATCAACCACTACTTTGGTCTTTCCACGCCGGAAGTCTGCGCCAGGCGGCGGCTGATTGGCCTGTTTGTCCGGCAAGGGCGCAACAATGCTCCGGATGAGCAGGTGGAAACGCTGGTATGGAATGAGTGGCAGAAGACGGGCGTGAACAAGCTCGACTCACCCGAAGCGCTGACCGCCATGATGGCAATGGCCCGCGAACACGATCTGTCGCTGACGGTTATCTGGAACCTGCTGCGCCAGTGGACTCAGGAGAAGCTGCTGCATGAAGAGTGACGATCGGCTGCTGTTTCTCGGCAATCCGCAGCAGAGCGTGCCAAAGCGCCTGCTGCTGGCGCGCAACCTCTCCCCGCGCGACAAGTTCACGTGGCAACTGCTGCGCCTGCACGCCCGCGACGACGGCAGCGGCGTCTTTCCCTCCTACAACGACCTGCAGGGCTGGCTCTCTGACCAGCCTGAGGGCGAGAAGGCCTCGCGCAGTACCGTCAGCAACGCGCTGATGATGTTGCGGATCACCCGCTGGCTGAGCCTGTGCCAGCGACTGCGCGACGAGCAAAGCGGCAGGATCACCGGCAACCTCTACGCCTTGCATGATGCGCCACTGACTCATGCTGATGCCTGCCGGATGGACAGCGAATATCTGGCGCTGCTTACGGCCTGTTCCCGCCACCGCAACCGGCGTATCCGCACCATTGCCATCGGGTTACTGCTCACCCTGCAACAACCTGTGGACAGTGGACGAACCTGCACTGAGTCTCCATTGAAGACCGCCCCTGGTCTTAATCGAAGACTCAGTAAAAAATGCCCGAGTCTTCAATTAAGACTCAGTGATGTGGCGGGGGCTGACGGGCAGCCGGAACCGCATTGCGTACATACTGGTACAGATTTAAACAATAAACATCAAAAGCGTACGCAACTGCTGCACTGGCCTGTGGATAATCCCTTCAGCGCCAGCGAGCGCCGCACCGTCGAACGCGCGATGCGCAATCTGGATCCCGCTCTCTGCCAACAGGTGCTGGACGACTGTCTGTGGCGGATCGCCGCCCACGATATCCACCGCCCCCTCGCCTATCTGCTGGCAACGCTGGAGAAAGCCAGGCGGGGCGAGTTCAATCAGCTTCGGCGCAGGCGCAGATAGCCCGGATTTTATGCGCACCGCATAAAGCCTGTGTACCAGCTATCAATCAAACCTCATTCATCGGCGAAATTAACTTTCTGCGAACCAGATGGGTTTCCCGTCGCCTGACTGATTGCGCGGACCGACACTGCGGGCATCTGAATCCATGGAGAATTTCCGATGCCTGGCACAACCCTGTTCAGCGATATCCGCATCACCCTGCACACCCGCGTCGCCGCCCGGCTTTGGGTGGCGCATCCTACCGGCATGCTGCTCTGTCTGGCGCTACTCAGGCGTCTGCTGCGCGCCGAAGAGGCCGACGATCCGTGGGCCGCCCACTGGCTGAAGCAACTGCGCATCCGCCTGAACCTGATCGCGCATCTGCTGAAGCAAAAAAACCGGCGGCTGGACCATGCCTTCGCCAGCCTGCCGGGCGCTATCCACACCACGCAGGTCAGTAACCCGTCCCCGACCGAATTCATCCTGCCACTGGCGCAGTTCTCACCGCCCGGTTTACGCCTGCTGCAACAGTTAATTGATTACGATCTACTGGTCCGCCGAACCCTGCTTGCCTGGCACCTCGGCCTCATCACCCAGGCGGAGAAGCGCGATTTCATTGCCACCATCCCACGCCTGATGCTCCAGGTGTTCAGCTTCGTGAACCGCTTTCGCACCACTGGCGTGACCCGCGCCGACGTGAGGGCGAACAGTCCGCTGGCGCAGTCGATGGCGCATAAGCTCGGGAATTTACCCAAAAAGATGCTTGCGGAGATCCTGCGTGATGATCGGTGAAGACGACGAAGAAAGCGCCGCCCGCAAAAGCTCGCTAAAGGGCCTTTTAAAGGCCTTTAAGGGTAAGGGAGAGCTGCGAGCGCTGGTGCGGGAATTACAGGCGCTGCGCGCGCAACTGCAACAACGCCAGCCGATGCTGAAACAGGCGGTGTATGAACTGCCGGGACGCAACGTACCATTGATCCTGTGCAGCAACCCGGCGCGCTCCGGCGTCAGCTATCTGCGCTGGCGTAATCTGGACAACAACCGTTCGGGAGGCGTGGCGTTGCAGGAGGCCATTCAACAGCCGGACACGAGCGATGAACTGCGCGACGCGCTGATGGCGCTCGAATGGCGGCGGCAGGTACTGAATACACAGCTTTCAGTGGTGATGTTTATGCTGCGGCGGATACAGCCCTTAACCATGCGGGTTTAAAATTTTGCGCAAAGTTAAACCCTGAGTGTCACGTTAGCGATTATTTTAAACTCACCTCATGCACCTAAAAACAGGCACTATCCGCTTAATGCACGTTTTAAGGTGCAATTTTTACCTTCGCCCTCCAGTTTCCCCTGTCGCCTCATCCCTCCGGCACACCATGCTGAACTCCCTTTCACCGGAGACAGCCCATGCAACTTTATCTGTGCGAAAAACCCTCTCAGGCGCGTGATATCGCCCGCGTTCTTGACGCCCGTAACCACAGCGACGGCTACCTGCATAACGCCACCGTGACCATCACCTGGTGCTTCGGCCATCTGCTGAGCATGGCCGCGCCGGAGGATTACGATCCGGCGCTGAAACACTGGCGGGCAGAGCATCTGCCGTTTATTCCCCCGGCATGGCGGCTGGTGATCCGCCCGGAGGTGCGTAAGCAGTTCCGTATCATCGAAAAGCTACTGAAACAGGCGGATGTAGTGGTGATTGCCACCGACGCCGACCGCGAAGGCGAAACCATCGCCCGCGAAATTCTGGAACAATGCCGCTGGCGCGGTCCGGTCCAGCGGCTGTGGCTGTCGGCGCTGGATGACGCCAGTATCCACAAGGCGCTTGCTGCGATGCGACCCGGTGACAGTACGTTTCCGCTGTACCAGGCTGGACTGGCGCGCGCCCGCGCCGACTGGCTGGTCGGCATCAACATGACCCGCGCCTGCACGCTGATGAACCGGCGGCACAAAGGCGTGCTCTCCGTGGGTCGGGTGCAGACACCGACCCTGCGTCTGGTGGTGGAACGCGACCGGGAGATCACCCGTTTCACGCCCCGCCCCTGGTGGCGGGTGGACGCCCGACTGCATGCAGAGGGAGCTTCGTTTCTGGCGCAGTGGCAGCCGGATAGTGCGTACTGCGACGACGAAGGGCGCTGTATCCGCGAGTCCGCCGCCCGCGAGGCCACCGCGCACCTGCAACAGGCCGGAACCGCGCTGGTAATGGTCGTGACAACCCGGCGGGAGAAAACGCCGCCACCGCTGGCCTTCACCCTCAGCGCCCTGCAGCAGGTCTGCTCGAAACAGTGGGGCATGGGCGTGCAGGAGGTGCTGGATATCGCTCAGCGCCTGTATGAAACCCATAAGGCCACCACCTATCCGCGTACCGATTGTGGCTGGCTGCCGCTTTCCATGCACGCTGAAGCGCCGCAGGTGCTGGCCGCGCTGGTTGCCAGCGACGCCTCTCTCCAACCCCTCGCCACGCAGCTAAATTTACAGCAGCGCTCCCGGCTGTGGGACGACAGCAAAATCACCGCCCACCACGGCATCATCCCGACCCGTAAAACGGTAGATCTGACGCAGCTGAACGACAGCGAGCGCAAGGTCTACGGTCTGGTGCGCAGCCATTTTCTGGCGCAGTTTCTGCCAGACCACGAAGTGGATAAAACGGACCTGCGCCTGAACTGCGCCGGGGAAACGCTGACTGCCCGTGGCTCAGTGGTGATTGTCAGCGGCTGGCGACAACTGTTTTTGCGCGAGATGGCAACGCAATCACCGGAAGAAACGCAGGCACTTCCCGCCCTGCAACAGGGACAAACCTGCCAGGTGGAACAGGTGGACGTTCGCGCCCGCCAGACTCAACCACCAGAGCACTACACCGAAGGGACGCTGGTTGCCGCCATGAAAAACGCCGCCCGTTTTGTCAGCGATGAGCGCCTGAAGCAGCGGCTGAAAGAGAACGCCGGTATTGGCACCGAAGCCACCCGCGCCGGGATTATCCAGACGCTCCTTAAGCGCGGTTATCTGATTAAGCAACGTCGCTTTCTGCTGGTAACGGATACCGCTAGCGCGCTGATTGACGCCCTGCCGGAAGCGCTGAAAGATCCGGGCACCACTGCGCTGTGGGAGCAGATGCTGGATGACATCGCGACGGGGAAAATGGGGCTGGAGGCGTTTCTGACGCAGCAGCAGCAGAACGTCACTGAGCTGATTAAGTCGTTACGGAATGAGTAAATAACCTGTTTCCTACATCACACTTTTACTTTTCCCTGATTGCTCGTTCAAATTGGCAGTCTGATGATCCTCTCTGAGGAATACTCCTCATTTTTCGGAGTGTTAAGATGGCCAAGAATACCGGAGACGGTTATCGCAAGGGCTCTGTTACAGACCGCACACAGGTTCAGAATCCGCAGAATGGCAACTACACCAAACGCGATACAACGACAGGTCGCTTTATCGACCAGAAGCAGGACGGCACTCCCTTTAAAGGTGTCGCCAAAGAAGTCGATGACCGCCGGAAATAATATTTAGCTACCTTTCAGGGCCTTAGTTATTAAGGCCTTTTTGCATTCTGTACTACCAACTTTCACGCCTTAGAAACAATTCCCCCTTTCGCTTCCCCCAACCAAAGATTCAACTAAACGGGTCAACCCAAAATCCGCCATGCATTCCTGAAACGCGGAGGCGCACAGCGCGGAATGCCCGTACTGCCAGTAACTCTGAGACCTTCCAGCCAATGAGCCAAACCCGAAGCGGGGTGTTCCCGCGCATGGAGCGCTCCACACCTTCCAAACGGAGACACCACCATGAACGATACCCACTACTTCAACCTGTACACCAGCGGTCTGGGCTACCTCAACCGGATCCGGGAAGTGACCCCGAAAAAAGGCGAACCGTTCCTGTGCTGCGACATTGCCGCACTACGGGGCGAAGCCAGCAACGCGGAGCACACCTGGTTCGACTGCCGCGTCAGCGGTAAGGAAGCGCAGAAACTGGTGCACCGCTGTATTGACGCCTGCGAGCAGAGACGCAAGGTGCTGATCCAGTTCCGCCTCGGCGATCTGTATGCCGACACCTTTGTCTACAGCAAAGGCGGCCGTAAAGGCGAAACCGGCGTCAGCCTGAAAGCCCATCTGCTGCACATCGGGCTTATCAAAATTGACGGTGAAGAGGTTTACCGGGCAGAGCGCGAAGCAGAATCCCAGCCAGCGCCAGCCGCACCGCCAGCAGAGCCTGTACCGCAGTTCTGACGCACAGCATTCACCCTGCCGGGGAAATTCCCCGTCGGGGCGTTTCCCTGGTCTTTTACCGGAGAAACGCATGATGAATACCGCATTGAATTCACGTGAAGAAGCCCTTAACCGGGGCAAACTGATTAACCTTGATGACGAAGCGCTGGACGCCGGCTTGCCGACGGATCTGGCCATTACCCTTCCGGCCCACAAGCACTGTCTGGAAGGCCGGGATGAAAACGCCAGAAAGGAGTTACTGAAAGGCGTTGAAATGGCGGTGATAGTGGCGTTTATCGCCCGAATGCCGCCACAACGCACGATCCGTATCGATTACCGCTCGGTGTTGGCGCAGAAAACCAACGGCAGCACGCAGCAGCAAACCGTCAGGCTGACATTACGCGTTCATTTTTCTGAGCAAGGCATCCCCATCGCCGCCACTCTGGGGCTGATGGGGGAAAGATTCCCTTACTGATCTGATTTTGCGCCCGGGACCGGGCGCTATTTTTCATTTAAAGGTAGGTGAGCACTAAATTCTTTATAGTAGTATTTTTCTACGCTTATTCTCAGTAACTCTGATATATTTCGGATCAAGGTAATCAATCAGATCTATAAGCGCATGCTGTAATTTTATAAATTTGGATTGATAATGAATAAAATCATCAGCCATATGAACCACTTCTTGTTTCAACTGATTTAAAAAAGGTTCATGATTAACCAAGTCCATTTTTATAAACTCACCATAACCAATACAACCATAACCATTGACTGATTTAACAAGCATACGTTCACCAATTGCACGCTGCTCTCCAGAAAAAATAACAAAATACTTACCCAAGCGGTCGGTCTGAATAAGTGAATATATTACATCTTGTAATTCTGACAACCTTCGTGTTCTTTCATCATTTTCAAGATTGAGAAACTGAACATCCTGACGGGTTGCCTCTGACCAAGCAAAAAACTGTGAAAATAAATACGTTGTGTGCAGTATGACATAGTCCCGTTGTCTCTGGTTACCACCATGATAATAACCATCAAGAAATCCACCTTCGGTTATATTATATATTCTACTTTGTAGATCTGCTGAAGATTTTATTAATGGCTCAAGATAAAACTTATGTTTTTTACTTGACTCTTGCATCTGATTTATTTTGTTTATTCGATTCTGATTAAAGGCGGGAATGACAACCGCTACGATAGCAACCAAACCACTAATCATACTGGAAACCAATGCCACATCCATTACATTCTCCTGACGGTATTTAAAATGATAGCGGCACTCCAGCCACTGTAAATTAGCTAATTCTCATGCAATAACTTTTCACTGCAAAAAAATAATTGTTGATGGAAACCATTCAACATCACCAGCATTCTCCAGACAAGACCACACTGGAGTACACTATGAAACTGCTGCTATTCACAATGTTGGCGTTTATATTGATAGCAGTCAACAACACTTCTACTGCATCCAGAGCTACGCCTTTCGTAGTGCGCTACGACCGCTATCTGCTGGTCAGCACGTCACCGCAACAGCCGCCACTCGAACAGCTTACCGCCCTGTCCGTTCCGCCCGGTTTTCACCCGACGGTAGGGGAAGCGCTGCAGTACCTGCTGCGCGATAGCGGCTGGTCTCTGTGTCTTGCCAATGCGCGCCGGGCGCAGCTTTATGGGCTCCCGTTACCGCTGAGTCAGTACAACATTGGCCCCCTGCGCCTGAAGGCCGTCCTGCAACTGCTGGCGGGCCCGGTGTGGCGGATGAGCGCTGACGAAAATCGTCGCGAGATTTGTTTTGCCAGTGACAGTTCCCTTCCCCCGACGGTGGCTTACCGTCATCCCGTGTCCCTCCGCCCTTTGGGGCCGTTAACGGCCCCATTTTTTCTCGCCGGGACCATACAGCGTGGCGATATCCGACTGGCCGTAATTGTGCCGCCCAAGGCCGTTTACCTCCATCAGGTGGTGTGGCTACGCAAGGGAGAACAGTGGTATGGCTGGCGGCTGGAGCGGTTTGATGAGCGCCGGGCCGTGTTCCGTCACGGCAAACGCCAGCTGACGCTGAAGATGCCGGAGTAAGCGATGAAACGCCTGGTTCTTCTGTTACTATTCACCGCCAGCGCGTGGGCGCAACCGCTTCAGGTTCAGACCAGCCAGAACGCGGAATCTGCTCTCAGACCGCTGACCACTCAGCAACAGGCCACCGTCTGGGGCATCACGCCAGAGGAGTGGCAGCGCTATCTCACGCTGAAACAGCAGGCGCGCGGCGTCTGGTCGCCGGGGCTCGATCCGCTGACCACGCTGGGCGTCGAAGCCGACACAGACCACGAACGTCAGCGCTTCGCAGAACTGCTGGTCAGGCAGGAGTACCAGAGGCTGGAGAAAGAACTCGCCTTCCAGCGTGCCTATGATGCCGCCTGGCAGCGCCTTTATCCGGGCCTGACGCCGCTGAAAACCACCTCTGCCAGCACTTCCCGCGTTTCTCTGTTTGTCCAGGAAGACTGCCCGACCTGCGACAGCCTGCTGCGTACCCTGCTGGCGCAACAGCGCCCACTGGATATCTGGCTGGTCAACAGCGAAGGCGATGATAACCGGGTGCGCCGCTGGGCGATGGCGCACGGTATTGACACAAAGCTGGTGGGTGAACACAGCATCACGCTTAACCACGACGCGGGCCGCTGGCTGCTGCTGGGCCAAAGCAAAATCCCGGTGGCGCTGGAACGTAAGGGGGAGCAATGGCGCGAGGTCCTGCCCTGATTCTGCTGCTGCCCTGTCTGGCGCTGGCGCAGCCTCTTCCAGAGGCTTATATGCGCGCCGCAAAAAATTACCGCGTGCCGCCGGAACTACTGTGGGCCGTCACACAAACCGAAAGCGGGGCGAACCTGAGCGGCAGGCATCTCCCTTGGCCGTGGACGCTCAATATCAAAGGTATCGGCTACCGCTACGCCAGCCGGGAGCAGGCCTGCCAGGCGCTGCTGGCCGCCATCCGCCGCACCAGCCCGAAGCGCATTGATGTGGGGCTCGGGCAAATCAATATCGGCTGGCACCGGGCGTATTTTGCTTCTCCCTGCGACGCCCTGCATCCCCTGCAAAACCTGTCACTCACCGCGCAACTGCTGCGTCAGCGCTACGATGAACATCCCGGAAGCTGGCTCAATGCCGCCGCCCGCTATCACCGTCCTGCTGGCGGCGCGCCTGCCACACGCTACCGCAAGCTTGTCAGTCGCCATCTGCAACAGGCCACATCACCATGAGCCGCTACGCGCTGGAGGCGCTGCTGCGCCCACCCGTGGAGTTTTACAGCACCGTCACAGCTGGCTGTGGCGCATTAATCTGCCTGACGCAGGCCCCACTGCTGATGCTGACGCCGTGGCAAGCCCGCCTGATGGCCTGCGCCCTGATACTGCTGGCCCTGCGACGCGGCTGGCAGGGCTGGCAAATCGTGCGCTACCAGCGTAACCTCCTGCGCCTGCCGCGCTACGCGCTCACCAGCCGGAAAATCCCGGTCAGCCGCCAGAGGCTGTTTCTCGGTAAAGGCTTTCGCTGGCTGCCCATCCACACCCAGCGTCTGTACGACTGCCTGCAACCGGAAGCCGCACGCTGGCTGCGTCCGGGATGGTGTTACCGCCTGGCAAGACACATCGAAAAACGCAGCGAACATACCCTTCCCCGTCTTACCCGTCTGCTCAGCGCCGATCGCTGGCTGAACCCGGTGCGCCCGCTGCCCTCCGTCGGCGGCAATCCGTGGCTGCACGGCGTGGAGCTGAAAGAGTGCGACGTCACCCTGCCGCTCAGTGAACGCCCCGGCCACACACTGGTGCTCGGCACCACCCGCGTCGGCAAAACCCGGCTGGCGGAACTGCTTGCCACTCAGGACATCCGCCGTGGCGAGGTGGTGATCGTTTTCGATCCGAAAGGCGACGCGGATCTGCTGAAGCGTCTGTGGACAGAGGCGCAGCACGCCGGACGCGGCGACCGCTTTATCCTGTTCCACCTGGCGTATCCGGAGATCTCCGCCCGCTATAACGCCATCGGGCGCTTTGGCCGCATCTCGGAAGTAGCATCGCGCCTCACCGGACAGCTTTCCGGCGAAGGCAACTCGGCGGCCTTTCGCGAGTTCGCCTGGCGCTTTGTCAATATCATCGCCCGCGCCCTGGTGGCGCTCGGCCAGCGTCCCGACTATCAGTTAATTTCCCGCCATGTCGTCAATATCGACGCCCTGTTTATCGACTATGCCCGCATCGTGCTGCCACGTCACAACGCGCGGGCGTGGGAAGTGGTGGCGCAACTGGCGGAGCGCGTTAACGACAAAAACACGCCGCGCCATATGCTGGGCCGCGATCCTCACGTGGTGGCGCTGGAGCAGTACCTCAACGTGGAGAAATTATACGATCCGATCCTCGACGGCCTGCTCTCAGCGGTGCGCTATGACAAAACCTACTTCGACAAGATTGTCGCCTCACTTTTGCCGCTGCTGGAAAAGCTGACCACCGGCACGCTCGCCGCCCTGCTCGCCCCGGACTATCACGATCTGGATGATGCGCGCCCGATCCTCGACTGGCAGCAGGCGTTCCGCCAGAAGGCGGTGGTGTATGTCGGGCTGGACGCACTCTCCGATGCAGTGGTTGCTGCCGCCGTGGGTAACTCTATGTTTGCCGACCTGGTGAGCGTCGCCGGGCATCTGTATAAATTTGGCCTCAATGATGGACTGCCCGGCAATAGCGAAAAACCGTCGCCCATCAACCTGCACTGCGATGAGTTTAATGAACTGATGGGCGAGGAGTTTATTCCGCTGGTCAACAAGGGCGGCGGCGCGGGCATTCAGGTCACCGCCTACACCCAGACGCTGAGTGATATTCAGGCCCGTATCGGCAGCGCCCCCAAGGCAGGTCAGGTGGTCGGCAACTTTAACAACCTGATCATGCTGCGGGTACGCGAAACCGTCACCGCCGAACTGCTGACGAAGCAACTGCCACAGGTCGAAGTGCGCAGCCGTCAGGTTAGCTCCGGCGTCACCGACACGCCGGGCGGCATCAACAGCTTTACCAGCAACACCCGCGAACAGGTGATCACCAGTAATGTGCCGCTACTTGATACCGCCGCCCTGATCCAACTCCCCAAAGGCCAGGCCTTTGCCCTGCTTGAAGGCGGCCAGCTATGGAAGATCCGTCTGCCGCTGCCCGTAGCGGATAAGCACTGCCCTCTGCCGGAGTCCGTCGCACAACTGGCGGCGTGGATGCAGGCGCGCCAGCAGGGGCAGGTGGAATGAGTGAGCAGCGAACGCCTCCGTCACGCCCACCACAGGGACCGATTGGCTGGCTGCTGTCGCTGACCGGGCAGCTCATCGGGTTGATTATTGGTGCGCTGGTGCTGCGGGTAGTACTGGAACTGGCGGGGCTCTATTTCTGGTGGCCGCAGGAGGGGAGCAGGCATGTTTTTATGGTGATGAAGCATGAGCAGGCGGAATTGGTTACTGCGTTACAACCGCATCCGCTGGGGAATGAAATTCTGGTGCTGCTGGAAAAAGGGGCAACGCACGTGCATATGGCCAACATGTTCCTGCAGAAACCGTTCATCGCCCTGGCCTATACGCTGGTGAGTTTTATGCTGCGCCTGGTATGGCTCGCCTCCATGCTCCCCCTGGTCTGTCTGTGTGTATTAATCGGGCTGACAGAAGGTCTGGTGCGGCGGGATTTAAGGCGGTTTGGCTCCGGGCTGGAATCCGTTTTTCTCCACCGTTATGTTATCAGGTCTTGCAGTTCAGTCGCCACGACGCTGTGGGTGTTTTATCTGGCACAGCCGCTGTTTCTGCCTACGAGGTTAGTTTTATTACCAGCCACCATATGGTTTGGAATAACGGTATGGATAGCTGCAGGAAGCTTTAAACGTTGGTTGTAACTCACACAGGTTGTACCTTGGGATTACTTTACTCACTTTAACGCCACATTAATATTCTTCATTTGCGACTATCATAATATCATCACATGATAAAATGTAGTTCACAAAGAGTGAGGTAAAAAGATTATTATTTAGCGATACCAATATCTTTAAGAATCTCCGATAATTGAGTTGAGTTCATGGTTGTTTTGATAAGCGCATAACCCTGCATTGGTATTGCTTGCTGCCCCATTGAGATAGCAATCTTCCCTGTCGGGGATAATTCAGAGTCAAAAAAATAACAGGGTTTTGGATTTGTTGAATTTTCCATATTGGATTTTATGGTTTGCCATATTTCTTCTTTCTTCAGCGTACTCATTCTGGGTCCAAATATAACTCCTTGTATAGCACTAACATCATGATGAAAAATATGGCCTACATTACGATTAATAATATCTTTAACATCACGTTCATTTCCAATCCCTACGTTTGCTTCAGGGACAAACATCCTGTATTCAGATTCATACTTCCAAAACCTATTTTTAACACAAAATAATTCTGTAATATCAACACCAGGCTCCAGTAATGATACTTCTTTAGCTTGATTGCTATACTTGATAGGTTTAATTGGAAAAGTAAAAGTGTTTGACGAAAATACATTATCCCTTAACTTCATAAAAGATAAAGTATTATCAACACGTTGTTGAGTTTCATATATCACTACACATCCACTAAAACCACCTGCATAATGTGCCCACATCATACGATCTAACGCGTTGCTGGAAAAAGACACACTAAAAACTGCCGGAATTATTTTCCTATATAATCTCTCTTTAATACCATTTTCACATATAGTTACTAACTTTTGCTCAGGTTCAGGCGAATTATCATAAATAATGGGGTTAATTCTATTTATTGGCAACATCCCTTCACGTATAACTTTCCGTATATCATCAAGATGCTCATCAAAAAGGTTGTCGAGTGATTCAAGATTACCCTTAATTCTTTTACCTTTGAAAATTTTATTCAATCCTTGCACGATTTTTAACTGACTCAAATCTAATATATGACTTAAATCCTCGTAAGAGTACTCACATTTCGAATGCAGCAGATAACTCCAAAGATTCAATCTATTATCAAAGCGATAATCTAGGTTCAAGTCATTTGGATCATTTAGTTGTGCAGGTGCTGAAAAATATAGCTCATTATACCTAATGGCTTTATCAAAGAAAAAGTCAGGTCTATAATATTTAAAAAGATACATATCTTACCTCTAAACTTCCCATAAAAAAATAATTACGTAACGAGTAATTCATTTATTTTTATCCGTAATATCTTAATCACCAGTAAACTCAGTGTAAAGACCTATTACTGCTTAAAATAAAAAAGAACAGTAAGAATGTGATATCAATTCACAGCCTTATGCTGAGTTCGTCCACATGATGTGTTCAAACATTGAATGGCTGAGTTCTTACCGTCGTACTCTCAAAATGAGGGGATAGTTACCTATATGTCATATTACACAACCGTTTTTACTTCTTTCAGTGCTAAATTCCCCAATCCAACTGAATCTTTTATCAAATACAAACAGTTATTAGCTGATCCTTCATTAATTTCTCATCTACTCTGACCTGAACAGACTTCCGGAGAAAGTTATCATGCGCAGTTGCTCATTATTTCTGTTACTGGCTTTACTCACAGTATCGCAGGCCTACGCCTCCCCGGAATCCACCCAACTCGCCCTCGCACTCAAGCAACTCGACGGCGTGAAAACCTCGCTGGAACGCGCCCGGAGCAGCGCCAGCACAGACTCGCAGTCACGCTATTTCTTCGACTACTTACAGGCGCAGCAGGACATCTATGCCGTTGAACAGGGCATCCGCCGCTACCTTAGCCCGGCGAGAGCGCAGCCACGCGCCGTCCAGCCCCTGAGCACCAGCTACCAGCGGGAGAACTCTGATGACTGACTCCCAACTCGCCGCCTTCCAGGCCGCCAGCCTGAGCAAACCGGAAACCGTCAGCCTGCTCATAGTCGGCCTGTTTACCAGCGTCCTGCTGCTGTGGTGCGCCTGGACGCTGCTGGTCGCCTGGCAGGGCGTCTGCCGCCAACGTCTGAGCTGGCAGAGTTTTGGCGCGGTGGCGGCCCGTTCATTATTACTGGTGCTGGTCAGCTTCTGGCTGGTACTGAGCTGAGGAGGCATCATGCGCTGGCTTCTGTTACTGCTGTTCGCCACATTTAACGCCCTCGCCGACCTGCCGACGATGGAAGATCCCTCGCGCGGCCAGGGTCAGGGCATTATGGAGACATTGCAAAACTACGGGTTTGACATCGTGGTGCTGCTGGCGCTGGCCATCTGCGCCGTCGGTTTTCTGGTGGTGGCGAACAACTGCATTGCCACTTACTCCGAGATCCAGAGCGGGCGCAAACAGTGGAAAGATTTGGGCTCGATGGCGGGCGTTGGCAGCATTCTTCTGGTGGTCATCATCTGGCTGCTCAACCAGGCTTCGGACGTCCTGTAATATGGCGACCATCCCCTTTCTCCCCGACCGCCTCAACCGCGAGCCCGTGGTCTGGCGCGGCCTGACCACCAGTGAACTGTTTCTGGCGCTGGCTCTCGGTCTTGGCGTCGGCTGCGTATTCGGCATTCTGCTGGCCCTGATAACCCACTACTGGCCGTTGATCCCCGGTTCAGCGCTGGCAGGTGCGGCATTACTGATTCAGGGCGGCGGACGCATCCTGGCCCGCACCAAACGCGGCAAGCCAGACACCTGGCTACCACAGGCAATCCTTGCCAGGCTGGAACGCCATCATCTTCGGGGTACGCAACTGATCCAGCACAGCGCTGTCTGGGTGGTGCGCAGGAGTCCGCGATGAGCCGCTTTCGCCATGCGCTGGCCGAGCGCGATAACCATATTCTGACGCTGAGGGCGGTGATTATTCTATTGTGCCTGTGTCTGGCAGGCGTCGGCTACGGCTGGTACCGCGCACCGCAAAAGCTCACCCTCTGGTTTCCACCGGACTTGCGCAGCGGCAGCACTCGTCCGTGGTGGGAAGTGCCGCCCGCCAGCGTTTACGCCTTCACTTTTTATATTTTCCAGCAGCTTAACCGCTGGCCGGATAACGGCGAGGAGGACTATCCCCGCAACCTCCGCTCACTGCGCGCCTACCTGACGCCCGCCTGTTACACCCGGCTGGAGCACGATTTTCAGGTGCGGCGCAACGGCGGTGAATTGCGCGAACGCACACGCGGCGTGTATGAGCTTCCAGGTCACGGCTACAGCAGCCTGGTGCATGACGGCGATAAACGCCCCTTCACCCGCGTCGAGACCTTAAGCCGGGATGCCTGGCGGGTGACACTTGATGTAGCGGTTGAGGAGTATTACCAGAACGAGCCGGTGAAAAAAGCGCTGGTGCGCTACCCGTTGCAGGTGGTGCGCTACGCCATTGATGCGGAGAAAAACCCGTGGGGACTGGCGATCGACTGTACCGATGCCGCTCCGCAGCGTCTGGTAGCGGAGGAGAAACAATGAAATACCTCTTCTTTGCTTTGTTATTCAGTCTCCCGGCCTTCGCCACGGAAGTGGTACAGTGGGAAAACATCCCGCTACCCATCGCGCTACATGTCGGGCAGGAGCGTATTGTCGACGTGGGTAAAGCAGTGCGCATCGGTTATCCCGCCACGCTGGAAGGCAAAGTGCGTCTGCAAAGCGCGGGCGGCAAGGTCTTCCTGCTGGCGAATACGGCGTTCCCGTCCACCCGAATCCAGCTACGTGATACCGGCAGCGGCGAGCTGATCCTGCTGGATATTCAGGCCACCCAGGGCACTTCGCCACCTGAACCCGTGAAAATTAGCTATGCGCCGCAGACGCCTGCCACAGCAAAAACGTCCGTCCCGGTGACAGCATCAACCGAGCCCCTGCCCATTCTGCTGGTACGCTATGCCGCGCAGAACCTGTATGCCCCGCTGCGCACCGTTGAAGCTCTGCCCGGCGTCACGCCCGCGCCCGTCCGGCTGGCAAAACTCATCACCACCTTGCTGCCTCAGCAGCCTGTTACGGCGACTCCACTGGCAGCATGGCAGGTCAACGCCACCACCGTCACCGCCATCCGCCTGCAAAACCAGAGCGGACAGCGCATCACGCTCGATCCGCGCGAGCTTCAGGGGCAGTTCACCGCCGCCGCGTTCCAGCATGACTGGCTCGGCCCGTGTGGTCTGGCAGAAGATACCACCGTGGTGTACTTGGTGACGGAAGGCCCGGTTTCCCGCGCCCTGCTGCCGGAGCCGAAACCATGATGCCGCGCCAGAGTCTCCTGCTGAAAATCCTGCTGCCCGTGATTGTGCTGGTAACGGTATGGCTGCTGCTGCATCCCGCCAGCAAAAACACCACTGAGAAATCCCCGTCCCGCAGCGTGGCAGCATTAACGCCGCAGGAACTGCGCGATCTGGGCATCGATGGCGACACGCCTGCCGATACCGTCGCCACGCTGGTCGGCCAGATGAAGCAGTACCGCCGCGAGCTTCAGGCTATCCAGAGCGATAATGAAAGCCAGCAGGCGCGCGAAAAGCGACTGAAAGCACAGCAGGCGACGCTGGTATCAGAGTTACGCGGGGATATGCGCAGGCAGCAGGACCAGATGCGCGATGAACTACTAAAAAGCCAGCGGGGATTGCTGGATAAGCTCGACCATCTGATGGCCAAGCGCCCGGACGATATCCCGCCCGGTCTGGGGCTGACGCCCGGCGAACTACCTGCCGACGTACAGCCAGATATCCGCTGGCTGGAGCCGCTGGATGCCCCCCCGCCTGTGGATGAAAAGCTGCTGCACGCCCCTCTGAAAGCGGCGGACAAACCACTGCCAAAACCTGACGTGAAGGTTTACACCCTGCCGCAGAACACCACGCTGACCGGCTCGGTCGCCATGACGGCGCTGATTGGCCGCGTGCCGCTTAACGGCACCGTCAGCGATCCCTATCCGTTCAAATTGCTGATTGGCGAGGACAACCTCACCGCCAACGGCATCGAACTCCCGGACGTGGCGGGCGCGGTGGTCTCCGGCATCGCTTCCGGCGACTGGACACTCTCCTGCGTGCGCGGGCAAATTACCTCCATGACCTTTGTGTTCCACGACGGCACCATCCGCACCGTCCCGCATGGCGGCAAATCCGGCAACAAACAGCAGGAGATCGGCTGGCTTTCGGATAACCAGGGACTGCCGTGTATTCCCGGCGAGCGCAAAAGCAACGCGAAGGAGTACCTGACCTCGCAGTTCCTGCTGGCGGGTTCCGGCGCGGCGGCGCAGGCCTTCGCCAATGGTGAAAGCACCACCGTGGTGGAGGACGGCAGCATCACCAGCGCAGTGACGGGCAACAACGGTCAGTACGTGCTCGGCCAGGCCATCGGCGGCGGATTAAAAGATACCGCCGACTGGATGAAACAGCACTACGGCCAGATGTTTGATGCGGTATATGTGCCACCGGGCCACAAGGTAGCGGTGCATCTCACCGAACCGCTGGCCATCGACTACGAGCTGGAGGGTCGCAAAGTGAAATACCAGCAGGCCAACACACCGGGGGGACTGGAATGATACGTGTCATATTAACATTGCTGTTTTTACTGGCTGGATGCAGCACCTCTCAGGAAGAGCTGATGCCAGTCGACCCCGATGCCAGCATGCTCTCACTGTGGCAGCAGCAAAGCGGTGGCAGCGCGGCCCTGCTGGATGCCCGCGCCCAGTTGCGCCGCCCGCCAGATGGTCCGGTGACACAACCCGAAGCGGACACCATCCGCAGCCAGTTCCCGCGCCTACCCAATCCGGATCTTGTGTTGTACGTTTTCCCGCACCTTAACGGCAATACACCGGTACCCGGCTACAGCACCGTCTTCCCCTTCTACACCCGCCCGCAGTATGCGCTGCCGGGCGAGCGCCTGACGCCGCCATGAGTGAACGGCGCGGCCTGACCGAACAGGCACTGGACGCCAGCTATTGTAAAGGCCCGTCATTTGTCGACTGGCTGCCGTGGGTGGAGTTTTTGCCGGATTCACAGACGCTACTGCTGGAGGATGGCCGTTCGGTGGGTGCAGTGTTCGAACTGACGCCTGTTGGCACCGAAGGCCGCTCGATGGCGTTTCTGGAGCAGGTCCGCGATACCGTCACTGACGCATTGCAGGATGCCTTTGATGAGCACGAACGTGCGCCATGGGTAGTACAGTTTTTCTGTCAGGACGAGGACGACAGTGAAGCGTGGCTGGCATCACTTGCCTCTTACGCCGCACCGGAAATCCGCGACTCCGCCTTTACCCGCGAATGGCTCACGCAGATGACAAACCATATGGTGAACCTCACCCGCGACGAGGGGCTGTTTTTCGATAACACCGTCACCCGTACCCGCTGGCGGGCGACGTGGCGGCGCACGCGGATGGTGATCTACCGCTTGCTGCCCGGCCTCTCGCCGGATGAACCGTCACCGGAAGAGACGCTGAATAATATCTGCGAACGGCTCACCGCCGGGCTGAAGGCGGCAGGCATCAGCGCAGTCCGTCAGAATGAGCAGGCCATTCACCGCTGGCTGGTGCGCTGGTTTAACCCTGCGCCTCCAGTGGAAGATAAAAAAGCCTTCTGGCGACAACTGGATTTACCGGAAGCAGAATCCCAGCCCGTCATCACCGATTTCGCCGAACGACTGCTGACAAGCGAGCCGCGCTCAGATGCGGAGAACGGTGTCTGGTGGCTGGATAACCGCCCACATAAAGTGGTGGTGGTCGACCGCCTGCGCAAAGCGCCGCCACCCGGCATGCTGACCGGAGAAACCACGCGTGGCGACGGTATCAACGCCCTGTTCGACCTGTTACCAGCAGGCACTATCATGAACCTGACGGTGGTGGTGTATCCGCAGGACAAACTGGAGCAGCACATCAGCCACCTTTCCGACCGGGCGATTGGCGACAATACCGATTCGGAATACACCCGCCGCGAGTGCCGCGATGTGCGCAGCTACCTGAAGGACGGGCATAAGCTTTACCGCAGTACGCTGGCGTTTTACCTGCATGCGCCCGACACCGATACCCTGTTTCGCCAGCAGCGACAGTTGCACAGCCTGTTACTCAACGCCGGGCTGGTGCCAGTGCAGGAGCAGCACGAAGTCTCCCCACTCAGCCACTGGCTACGCTGGCTGCCAATGTGTTTCGATCCCCTGCGCGATCCGCGCGGGCTGTATACCCGGCTCAACTTTGTGCAGCATATCGCCGGGCTGCTGCCGGTGTACGGACGGGAAACCGGCACCGGGCATCCGGGGATTTGCTACTTCAACCGTGGCGGCGCGCCGCTATGCTTCGATCCGCTGAATAAGCTGGATCGTGCCCAGAACGGCCACCTTTTACTTCTTGGGCCAACCGGAGCGGGCAAATCCGCCACCCTCAACGCCAAAATCGCGCAACTGATGGCGCTCCATCGCCCGCGCCTGTTTATCATTGAGGCCGGAAACTCATTTGGCCTGATGGCCGACTACGCCGCCGCCCACGGCCTGACGGTGAACAAAATCAGCCTGCGTCCCGGCTCCGGCGTTACCCTGCCCCTGTTCGCCGATGCCTGGCGACTGGTGGAACAGGCGGTTACCGACGCCGAACCGCCGGAGGACGAAGAGAGCGAGGGCGACGACCAGCGAGACGTACTCGGCGAAATGGAGATCACCGCCCGGCTGATGATCACCGGCGGCGAAGCAAAGGAGGATGCGCGACTCACCCGGCCGGATCGGGCGATGATCCGCCAGGCGATTATCGCTGCCGCGCATACCTGCTACGAGGAAAAACGCCAGACGCTGACGCAAGATATCCGCGATGCACTATTCACCCTTTCCCGCGACAGCAGCCTGCCGGAATCCCGCCGCCAGCGGGCATATGAAATGGCGGAATCCATCAACCTGTTCTGCGCGGGGTTTGAAGGTGAGTTGTTTAACCGCGAGGGCCAGATTTGGCCGGAGGCGGATATCACTCTGGTGGATCTCGCCACCTTTGCCCGCGAAGGCTACGAAGCACAGCTTGCCATCAGCTATATCTCGCTGATAAACCACATCAACAACCTCGGCGAGCGCGACCAGCATCTGGCCCGCCCTATCGTCAACATCACCGATGAGGCGCATATCATTACCGTTAACCCGCTACTGGCGCGGTTCCTCACAAAGGGCTCAAAGATGTGGCGCAAGCTCGGCATCTGGCTGTGGCTGGCGACCCAGAACCTGGCGGATTTTCCCGACGAGGCGAAGAAGCTGCTCAATATGATCGAGTGGTGGGAGTTGCTGGTGATGCCTCCCGAGGAGATCGATCAGGTGTGCCGGTTTAAGGCGCTGACGGAAGAACAGCGGCAACTGCTGCGCTCGGCGGTGAAATCACCTGGGCAATATACCGAGGGCGTGGTGCTCTCCCCACGAGTTGAGGCGCTGTTTCGGGTGGTGCCCCCAGCGCTCTATCTGGCGCTGGCGATGACCGAGAAACATGAAAAGGCTGAGCGAATGCGAATTATACGGGAGACGGGATGTAGTGAGGTGGAAGCGGCAATAATGTTAGCGGAAGCACATGTCCATAATTATTAACTTATTCCGTATCACATTTATACGACCCTCTATATCGTTACATACAAAATTTGTGCTCTCAATGATATACCCCCCTAGTTCTTATCGTGTTTAAAATCTGCCATTTTGATTACTGTCGCTTGAATAACAATAGAAAATATCGTAATGTTAATGCTGTGACGTTTAAAATATTATCTGACATTTGCATTAAACATGAGATTATTTGATAAATATCAGTGCGAAATTGATAAGTCACCAAGATAATTTAAGTTATAAAAACTAACATGCGTTCATGTATATGGAAAAGAAATGAGAATCGAAATAAAAAACTTAAAAGGTATTTCCGAGCTTAATTTCGACATCCCTGGCCAAGGGTTATGGCTCCTTACTGGTCTAAATGGCTCAGGCAAAACTAGCCTATTAGCCGCTTTGTATCGAATAAGACATAGTCGAGCTTTTCAAGATCATTACAAGACTACAGCGACACAAGAAAAATTAGATACTTTCAAAAATGCAAGAATTACATATAAGATAAATGGAAGTGAGGTTACGTATTCCTATGGAGGGAAAAGATGGCCACCAACGCCAAGAGCAAACGCTAATATTTTATCTAATTTTCCTTACGCAAGCATCCATTTTATTCAAGCTAACGGTAACAGAGTGGAGCCTTATGCTGATGAAATAACGACTAGAAGAATAAAGGATGTAAGCTCAGGAGTCTGTAGCTTCTTATCTTATGTACTTCATAATAATAACTGGAATTCCTTAAAATTTGTTAATACCAGACGAGGCACTGGAAACCAAGCATTCCTTCTTCCCTATAGGGCTGGAAGAGAAACTCATTACTATTCAGAAAAAAACTTCAGTCTCGGAGAACTATGCATCCTGAAACTTGCGCAAAAAATAGTTGATGTAGAAAACGGCTCATTGATTCTAATAGATGAAGTTGAGATGGCCTTACACCCACAAGCACAAGTTCGTCTGATCAATAAGTTGAATGAGATAGCTAGTGATAAAAATTTGACAATAATTTTTTCAACTCACTCATCAACTCTAATCAAAAATACAGATAAAAAGAAAATAATTTTCATTTCAAAAGATGAAAATGGAGTATGTACAACTATAAGAGATGTATTTCCTGCACATGTTCTCGGAGAAATAGCTTTTGATGAAGAAGTTAAGAGTGATTTTATTTTCTTCGTAGAAGATGAAGAAGCAAAATTACTATTAGAGCAACTTTGTGGAAAATTCGAAGAGAATAGAACAGCTCATAAACCTATGTTTAAAGTTGTTCCAGTTGGTGGATACTATCAAGTTATGCAAATGCTAGAGAGATCAGCGTTAATTATTCCTCAGCACGTGAAACGTCATATTTTTTTAGATGATGATGTTAGAACAGAGGCTCTTCCCGAGGCAAGAAGACGTAGATCACGTCCGATAACAGATTTATATGATCGGATTCAGAATAAAGTATCATTTCTACCTTGCACCCCTGAAATTGGTGTGACAAATATGCTCCAAAATTTTTACAACAACACAAACACGACTGAATTAAATATTAATCTCTATGGTTCAAACGTAAATATTACTAACCACATTATGTTACCAGAATATCAAAATATAACTGGCGACTCCCCTCGTAAAGTAGCTAAACAAAAATTAGATTCAATTGTAGGATATATTCGCACACATTGTGGTACTGACGAAAATACAGTTCGTCGGTTTTTGTATCGTAAATACATAGATCACCATTATTCGAGTGGAATAGCTCCTCTTATGCAGTTGCTTGGCCCTATACTCAATTCACGCTAGTGCTTTTTGAAATGCAAATAGAGTGCCTTAATATAAAATAAAGGCACTCCGTTAAAATAAGAACAATCAAGGATGATATGATTTTTTTAAATATCGTTAGGATGCCGGGTCATAAAATAAAAACTAACACTACACTTTTACGTTAATTAGGTCACAAACCTCTATTATTAAAAAATAAAACTGAGCACTTAAAAATATTTTTATTTGGACATTACTACAAAACCTCCGTTATTGAGGATGAAAGAAATCAGCTATCACACAATAACTTTTCTAAAATACTAACTGGATCAACACTCACCGCACGACAGAAACGAACAAACTCGACAACATCAAGACGCCTTTCTCCACTCTCTACCTTTGCTATAAATGACTGCGGCCTTCCGAAAACACTGGCAACCTCCTGCTGAGTAATGCCACAAGCAATCCGAGCTTCCCGGAGAGCTTTAATCACCATCTGGTAGTCATTTGAGTAGATAGAAGTCATCCCGGCAGCCTCAACTCTATATTAAGACTGACTATCCGGTGGCCTTGTCATTATCCCAAAACAGGATAATGACCCAAGCAAATTACTTCATAACTGCGTTCAGTATTTCTGCGGGATCAAGCGAAAGCAGGCGGGCAATAGTAGCAAATTCAATCACGTCCAGACGGCGCTCACCATTTTCCACCTTAGCAACAAATGACTGGGGTTTGCCGAGCGATTCCGCCAGTTGAGATTGAGTAATCCTACGATCAATCCTTGCAGAGCGCAGTAACTTTATAACTAACTGATATTCGTCAGAATAAATAGATGACATTCATAAAACCCGATTAATATCCCAAAATCGAATATCAGCCATTTACAAAAATATCCCAAAATGGGATATTTCATCAAATTTGTAACACAAGAAGGTAAACGAAATGGCTAAAAAAGACTGGCACCCCGCCGACATCGTTGCCGCCTTACACAAGCGTGGTACCAGTCTGGCGAAACTCTCGCGGGAAGCGGGACTGGCCTCGTCAACGCTGTCGAATACCCTGACGCGTCCGTGGCCGAAAGGCGAGTGGCTGATTGCCATCTCGCTGGAGCTTCATCCGTCCGAGATCTGGCCGGGCCGTTACCTCAATGCTGGAAATAAACGCCAACCCAAAAAACCGCTTCACCCCATGACAACAACCGACAACTCCGGGACATAACGACCCGCGCTGTGAGTGGCAGGACGCATTAACCAACGACACCTGACAGGAGAGTTGTTTATGCACACCGAACCACAACCATGCACCATCGCACTGAGTACAGGAGGCCGCCATGTTTCTGGTCTCCCTGGCTGAAGGCTTTATCCACCTGTTCCAGGCCGCAGGCAAAATCTTCCTCGACATGATGACCGGGCTTATCCCGATGCTCATCTGCCTGCTGCTGGCCATCAATTTCCTGATGAAGCTGGTCGGCACCGTGCGAATGGAGAAAGTTGCCACCCTGCTCGGCCGCTCGCGCATTCTCACCTACGGCGTGCTGCCGGTACTCGGCTGGTTCTTTATGAGCAGCCCCGGTGCGCTGACTCTCGGCAAGCTCTTACCTGAGAAGAGCAAGCCCGGTTATGAAGATGCGCTCGGCACCACCGCCCATCCGCTCACCAGCCTGTTTCCCCATGTCGTGCCGTCGGAGCTGTTCGTCTGGCTCGGCGTCGCTGCCGGGATCCAGGCGCTCGGTCTCCCGGTCACCTCACTGGCGCTGCGCTATATCGCGGCCGCCATGGTGACTGGACTGATACGCGGGATTATCACCGAGTATCTGTTCCTGCGTTTAAGCAAACGGGGGAGCGTGCCACGATGACCTACCGTGCACATATCGTCGCCGTCGGGGTATTTGTTGCCGACGGTCTGACCGACAAAATGCTCATCACCTTCGACAGCAACGGGCCGAAGGACTGCCTCGATTACTCGCTGTCGCTGGAGACCTTATTGCGGGAAGAGAGCCTGTTCATTCTGCCCGGCGACACGCTATTACTGGCCGGATACAGCTATCTCATTACCGCCGTGGGCAAAGGGGCGCAGCAGGCGCTGTTTGAACTCGGTCACCTGACCATGAAGTTTGACGGCGGGCTGAATGCCTTCCATCCCGGCGTGGTCCACCTCTCCGGTCCGTTGCCTGCGCTTGCGTCCCTGCACGGGGAACTGGTGATTGCGGAGGGACGCCCATGAACACGGTGCTTATTCCTCCCGGCCCCGGCGGCTATGGCAAGGGGCTGTGGCTGCCCGTCGCCAGTGGCAAGAAGGTGCTGTCGCTCACCGGACGCGAGATTCATCCGGTGGCGATAGAAATCGGCGCACTCACCGAGTCGGAAATCATCAATGGCTTTGCCAGTATTCCCTCGGATGAGGAACTGCTGTGCGTGGTGATTAACTGCGCCGGGTCCCTGAGATGCGGCCTGTACCCACAGAAAGGCATCCCGACCATCAACGTACTCCCAACCTGGCGCGCCGGGCCGTTGGCGCAGTTTATTACCGAAGAGAACTACGTTTCCGGCGTCACCCCGGAGCAACTGGTTCTGGTCGATACCGCCGAAGCACCAGACAGCGAGCCTGAGACAAAACCGGAGCCTGCACCTCGGGTTACCACCACTCCACCACCACCGCGCGGCGCGGAGAAGCTGGTGCGCATGGTCGAGCAGACCGGTACCGCCACCGGCCACGTTATCGCCCTGCTGTTCGCCGCCAGCCGTGAGGCGGTGGATGTGTCGCTGCGCAACGTCATCCCGTTTATGGCTTTTGTCTCGCTGCTGATAGCCCTGGTGCAGGAGACCGCACTCGGCAGCCTGATTGCCCACGCCCTGACGCCGCTGGCGAACTCGCTGTGGGGACTGGTGCTGCTGTCGCTCATCTGTGGCATTCCGTTCCTCTCCCCGGTGCTCGGGCCGGGCGCGGCCATCTCGCAGGTGATTGGCGTGATGATAGGTACACAGATTGGCGCAGGGGCGATATCTCCGGCTTTCGCCCTGCCCGCCCTGTTTGCCATCAATGTGCAGGTCGGCTGCGACTTCGTGCCGGTGGGACTCTCCATGCAGGAGGCGAAACCGGAGACCATTGCGAAGGGCGTCCCTGCCTTTCTGCTGTCGAGACAACTGACCGGACCGCTTGCGGTAATAGTCGGCTGGCTGTTTTCCCTGGGCTTATTCTGAGGACTCAACGATGAACAAAATCAAAGCCGCCGTGGTGGGCGCGGGTATCTACGGCAGACACCATATGAACGCGTACCGCCACAACCCGGACACGGTGCTGGTCGCCATCTGCGACACCGATACAGCGCGCTGCGATGACCTTGCCATGGCATACGGCGTGATGGGCTATACCCGGCTGGATGTCCTGCTGCAGGAGGAAGCCATCGACGTGGTCTCGGTGGCAACACCTGATCCGTACCACACCGAATCCATCCTCACCGCCCTGCGCTACGGCAAACATGTGCTGGCGGAGAAACCGCTCGCCACCTCGGTACGCGAATGCGAGCTTATCGTGGAGATGGCGCAGCAGCGGGACCTGCTGGTCGGCGTCGATTTCCACAAGCGCTGGGACCCGGCGGTGATGCGCATTAAGGCCGAACTGGAGAAACCGGAAGCCGGGCGGATCCTGCGCGGGCATATCAGCATGGACGACGTGATAAGTGTGCCGACGGAGTGGCTGGACTGGGCGGGCGCAAGCTCCCCGGTGTGGTTTCTCGGCTCACACTGCTTTGACCTGGTGCGCCATCTTTCCGGACAGGAGGTGGTGTCGGTGTACGCCGTCGGGCAGAAGCGGCTGATGGCTGAATGCGGCCTCGACACCTTCGACAGCGTACAGAGCCTGCTGACGATGGCCGACGGCAGTTCGTGGGTGGTGGAAAACTCGTGGGTGCTGCCGGAGGGCTTTCCGAAGGACAACGACGGGCGTATCGATATTCTCTGCGAGGCAACCTATATCCGCAGCACTTCACAGCATCGCGGGCTGGAAATCACCACGCCGGGCATGACGCTCACGCCTAACAGCTATTTCATCAACTACCGCAACGGCGTCGCCAGTGGTTTCGGTATCGACCCGATCAATGACTTTGTGCGGGCGATCATACATAAAGCGCCTTACCCGGTCACCGCTGTGGACGGACTGGCGGTCAGCCGTATTTGTGAGGCGGTACACCAGAGTCTCGAAAGTCAAAAACCAGTGTCATTAAAATAGTCGGGCAGCAGGGATGCTGGTATCCGCAAGCCCGTTTATTCTGTATTCCCTAAAGAATGCCGCCATTTGTTATCCTTAATTCAGCATTCATCGTTAACGCCATTAAGTACTCTGTCCCGATAGTCTTCCAACTGATGCCGTTGTAGATAGCTTTCTAACTCCTGTGCCCAGCGCGTTCCTTCGCCGAGCGTCGCGCGGCTATGGGTTGAGCCATAAAGATAGCGTGTATCATAAAGATTAATCAGCGTCTGATTTACACCATCGATTTTGCACTTAGGATTTTTTAGCTGCTGTTCTAAAGCCCGGACAATGCGGGCACGATGGTCTTGATCGGTAGCAAAATCCCGTTCCTGCAATTCGCTGAGCACCAGAAATGAAGGTGGAATTTCTTCTGCAATCGCTGCCTGTAAACGATAATGACCATCAAGAATAACAAATGATCCCAGTCCTGCTATATACCAGACAAGTACTGGAGGCAGCGCACCCTCACGGCATTTTTTACGCCACCATTTCAACCTTCCGGCATCAGGTTGTATCGGATAACGTCCGAGTAGTAAGCTACCTCCCCACCACCAATCCACTAATCGGACTTTGTCAGGATTAACCAAATAAGGAAAATCTTCGCCGTAGAGCGTCCAGCTACAGCCGATATCCCCGCTGCTTTCTGGGGCATCAAAACGCCAGCTATTTACAGGAACACGCTGTCCGGATAATTTTGGTAATGAATATTTGGCTTCCATCGGCCTTATCAGCCATCGGCGAGGAGACAGAAGAGGCACTGACGCATTCATTAATTGCCGGGAAAAATAGCGACACCATTCACCTGTCCAGGCACGTTCGCCTTTGTTATTAATACCCTCAATATCTTCAGATGTGACAGCCGGTAATAATGTCTGGCAAGCGGAATGATCGGCATTAAACACCAACCAGACACCAGAATGATCTTTCAACATCGATGCCCAGAATAATGTCTTCCCGGAGACCTGTAGCGCCATCCGCCCATAACGACCACTTAGCATTTCCATTGCCACGTCGGTCCTCTGGCTGCTCTTGAGTGTCAACTCCAGACCCTGCCAGTTATTATTGCGATCAAAAAGATCTTTCCACCAATATTGGGACATTATCATCTTCCCTGATAAACAGAGGGTTAGTCTAAAACCTTTAAAATTGTTCAGGTAGCTATTTATACGTCAGCGTAAATGTCGCCGTGGCATTGGCGGGCCCTGCCGTCACCGCTGAGGCCGTCTGGTAATAACGCGCCTTGAGCTGCACGGTCTCCATCCCGCCATTTGGCGAAGTATAATAATCCTTTACCTGCCCGAACTGCGCCGCGCTGTTGTCCGGTGCGAAGTAAAGCTGAACCCCAACGCCCGTCGCCGCGGTACTGCCGCTTTCGGAATCAATGGCCATCACGCCTGGCGCATTCGACGCATCTTTTGTGGCATCAATTTGCACATAAATATGCGCGCTTTTATTGCAGTCCAGCACGATATTAAACGCCTTCCACTCCGTGGTGTAGCCGACTCCGCTGAACTCCTGCCTGTTGTGATCGCCAAGCTGGACCGGCTCATCCACCGAGGTCACCGAGCAGGAGGCTGCAGTGACAGTGTTGGTGCCGTTAAGCGTGACGTTAGCAAAATAAAACTGGTTCACTACCGAGGCGCGCGCCAGCATACCGTCGGTTAACGTGCCGCTGGTGATATCTCCCGTTTTGATAAGCTCCCCTTTGATGCCATCGCCAGGAATAGATGCCCATGAGCCTCCGGCGTTGTAGGGGTAACTGCCTTCATAGGGCAGTACTTTGCCCGTTTGTGCTGCACTCAGACGTAAACCGACACCAACGAGGTTGGTATTGTAGACGCCGTTGCCATAGCCACTCAGCGTTCCCCATTGTGTCAACTCCCAACGAGCGGTCCAGGCCTCCCTGGTGCATCCTGCAATGGCATTGCCATTGTTATAAGCGCCTGTTACCGCTGTGGCGAGTACACTGTCTATCGGCGCATCACGCTGAACAACCACATTGCCGAAGTTCAGATAACCCGGCACTTCTCCGGACACGCCGCTGTAAAATGAACAACTGGCTCGGGCGATCGGTGAAACCACCAGCATCAACAGCATGAAACATATAACTTTTCTCATGTCATTGCTCCGGTGATTTACTTGTAGCTCAGCGTGAATGTCGCTGTGGCGTTCGCTTTCCCGGCCGTGATGCTCTGCGTTGTCTGGTAATAGCGCGCCTGAAGCTGAACATATTCGTTACCCCCTGATGGCGAGGTATAGTAATACCGCTCCTGACCGAACTGTACCGGGCTGTCTTCATAGCGATACCAGAGCTGAACGCCGACACCGCTGGCATTAACGGGATCGCTGTCGAGTTTAATGACGCCGGGTACGCCTGCGTCGCTATCTGCTGTGGCGTCAATACGCACATTAATTCGCGCGCCCTGAACACAACTCAGATTGATATTGAATGTCTGCCAGGCTGTTGCAGTACCCGGACCGCTGAACTCACTTTTGTCATGGTCGCCCAGCGGGACATTAACCGGATTAGTGGTAACGGAGCAGGATTCAGAGGTAATGGTATTTGTGCCATTCAAAGTGACATTGGCAAAATAAAACTGGTTTGCCACCGAGGCCCGCGCCAGCATACCGGTATCCAGGGTTCCGCCCGTAATATCGCCCGTTTTGATTAATTCAGCTTTAATACCATCAGCATTAATAATGACGCTGCCCGTTCCCATACTCTGGTCATAAGGGAGCAACTTTCCGGATGCAGTGTTTGTTAGCCGAAGCCCCACTCCTGCAATATTGGTGTTATAGACTTTGTTGCCCTGGGAACTCAACGAGCTCCATTTGCTCAGTTCCCAGCGATAAGTCCAGGATTCAGAACATCCGGCAATCGCCTGCCCACCGTTATAAGTCCCGGTTGTCGCCGTAGCTAGCACGCTGCCTATCGGCGCATCGCGTTGAACAGACACATTGCCAAATGTGACATAGCCGCTAATTTCTGAGGTTACACCGCCCGTAAAGGCGCATGACGCCCAGACCATCACTGGCAGAGAAAACATGATGACACTCGTAAGGGCCACAATGTAGCGAATAAGTTTCATTCCCGACACTCCTGCTCAGTTTCCGTTACCGGCGCGTTTGCGGCACTCTCCGGTAGCCGATAATGCACCACGCACTGCTGTTTTCCGTTCCAGTTCACCGTGATATCACCTTCATCCGGGACGCCCGTCAGGTATACCTGTCCATCATCGCCAACGATGCCGCTGCCGCCTTCCTTCATTTTCGCCTGAGCGCCGAACGGCACCGGCAACCCACGGTAAAGCAGCGTCATCAGTACGCGCCGTCCGACGCGGGTGTTGAAGTCTGCCATTACCACTGCACCCTGCGTTGGCGTCACCGTCTGCACGGCGGTGTCGATATCGACTCCATCGCCGAGCGTGCTGGTGTCCAGTGCGATGCGGTTTTTCCGGTAAGCGTTGACGTACGGCACGACCGCATAGCCGCGCCAGTCGGTATAGACCCCGGTATTATTCTGCACCTTCGCGTCATCCGCGCCGGGCGCTTTCACGATGGCAAGTGAGTCACCAAGCGGCTGGGAAAGGGTGACGCCATGCGGATGGACGACAATCCCCCCTTTCAGGCCATAGTTCACCTGCTGCGTGTCGTCGTCATAGTTGTAGCCGCCGATGATTTCCCCCTGCCCGCCTTTGTAGTCGGCGTTGATATTGCCGGAGCCGCCCACACCATGGTTGGTGTAGCTCTGCTGGAGGCTGTAGCTGAGGTTGTTATCGGCAAGCGCCGTCCCATTGAGGCCCACCTGCTGGCGGGTGTCGCCGTGCTTCGCGGTGTTGACGCTGTAGCTGGCCCACGCGTTCGGCATAAAGCGGCTGAGAGGAACCTGGATGCTGAACGCCAGCTGCTGGTCGGCAGGTTGGGTGCTGTCCGGGTAATCGCTGTAGCTGTAGGAAACGCTGTAGCTGATACCGTTGATATTGCCGTTCCAGCCGGTGCTGAGGGTGCGCTCGTAACCATCCTCATGCCAGTAATCCTGCTGATAGCCGGAAACAAAGAACGAACCGTAGCTGCCGATACTCTGGGTGAGATCGAGCTGGAGTTTCTGCCGCTTGTTGTATGTCAGCCGCCAGCCATCATCGCTGTCCGAGCGTAAGTCGTTTGCTTCCTGGAAGGTATAGAACCCTTCCGTGGAATAGCGGTACGCCGCCAGGGTGAAGCTGGTATCGGTGGCCTGAAAATCTTTTGAGTACTGCACCCGATACGACTGACCGTCGTGGGTTTCATCGTTATTAAGGGTGGTGTGCGCAGCGGTGATATCCGCGGAGACCGAACCCAGCTCGCCGAGACCAAACCCCAGCCCTGCCGCCCCGGACTGATAGTCCTCCGAGTACAACGTGCCGCCATAAATCGTGATGGCATGCGGCAGGCCGTAAATCGCTGTTATCTGGCCGAACTCCGGCTCATCGCTGTCGCTGTTGCCGCTGCGGTATTTCCCGGCGGTGAGGGCATATTTCAGACGGCCTTCACGCTGCATAATCGGCACCGCCGAGAACGGCTGGACGAAGGTTCGCTCGCTGCCATCGGCCTCTTTAATCGTCACCTCCAGGTCACCGCTGCCCGAGGTCGGGTAGAGATCGCTGATGGCGAAGGCCCCCGGCGAGACGTAGCTCTGGTAGATGGTGTAGCCGTTCTGCTTAATGGTGACCTGGGCGTTCGACTGCGCAATACCGCGGATGATCGGGGCAAAACCGCGCAGGCTGTCCGGCAGCATATTGTCATCAGACGCCAGTTGCGCGCCGCGAAACTGCACGCTGTCAAAGATATCGGAAGGCGTATAGCTGTCGCCGAGCGTGAGCTGCCCCTGCAGGCGCTGGATATCCCGCTGAAGATACGTGTTCACCGAATCCCAATGGCTGCCATTGTCCTCGTCGTAATTCCAGGTGGAATAGTTGCGCAGCCGCCACGCGCCCAGGTTCAGGCCGCTCTGCAGGTTGGCGTAGTAGTTATCATCGGATCCATTTTCCCCGTCGCGCCAGGTATTGCTGCCGCTGAGGTTATAGTTCAGCAGCGCGGCAGGTACGCCCTCGTCCCATTCGGACGGATCCACCCAGCCGCGCGCGGTGGCGCTCATCGCCGCCTGCGGGATACTGAGATTCAGTTGCAGTTTACTGAAACGCAGTTCGCTGGAAGCCATCGGGATATAGCGGCCAATATCCTCCAGCGGTTTGTCCGCTGGCAGTGTGAAAAGCGCAGGAAACGCGGCGGTGTTCACGCCCCAGGCTTTCAGCATTGCGGGAGTTAACTGCGCGGTGAGTTTTTTATCTGCCCCGGCAACAAAGGCAATATCCTGCGCCTCGCCCTGCTGCTCGCCGTTGACGTACACCGTCACCCGGTAAGTGCCCGGTAGCTGACAATCGGCTTCGGAAAAGGCGGATAAGTCAACGACCGCCTGGCCCGGACTGTCCAGCTCCAGCGCGTGGGTATTGAAGGTCTCGCGAGCTTCCGCATGACGCAGATAACCCAATAGCAGCACCATAATCAGCAACAGCGCCAGCAGGAAGATCATCAGTCGGGAATTCGGCTTATTCATATTCCCTCCTTCAGAGCTTACGGCTTTCGGTCTGACTGACGCCGCCGTAATCACTGATCGACTGCCAGGTCACTGTGGACGCCGTGGCCGATGGCAGTGTGAAGCTGACGCTGCCTTTCGGCGGCACCATATCGGCCTCTTTGATCTCCTGCCCGTCCACCTTTAAGGTGAACAAAGTGACGTAGTAAGACGTGGGATTGCTGACCGTAAGACGATTGCCGCTACGGGAGACCGACAGATGGTGGTAAGCCGTCTCCGGCAGTCCTTCCAGCCCCGCCGGGCGGTAAAAGAGTTTCAGGCGGGATTTCACCACCACCTGCAGAACGTTGTCATGCGGCACGCTGTCGTCGGTGGCGGGAATGGACTTCACGTTCAGCCAGAACACCGATTCCCGGTCTTCAGGCAGGCTCCCTCCAGTGCGCACAATGCGCAGGATGTTCTCTTCGCCTGGATTAATACGAAACAACGGCGGCGTGACGATAAACGGCGTTTTACTTCCCTTCATCCCGCTGTCTACCCAGCTCTGCACCAGCCAGACGCCGGATCTGTCGGGGTTACGTATAGAAGCGGAGGTCTCTTTTTTGTCGCCGTTATAAATGATCCGTGTCCCGCCAATGACAATCCCGGCCTGCGCCTGCACGGTAAATACGGCCAGCAATAGCGCCAGCAAAATGTCTGCATACCTGTTCATCTTGTTATCTCCGGACGAAAAAACCGCATCCCTGCGAAACGCTCCCTGTTATGCGGCGGCGCATGGGTAGGAGGAGGAGAATGCGCCCCGCGACGGCACAGCGTTATTTGTAAATGATGGTGAACTCAGAGGTACCGTTTGCTGTACCGGTGGTGACCGCCGGTCCTGTGGAGACATAGCGGGCGACAAAGTCGAGCGCATTTGCGCCTTCTGCGAGGGTGTAGTCGGATGAAGCGGAGTGCAGTGGGATGGCCGTGCCGTTTTTATCTGCGATCTGGATCCCAACCCCGGTGGCGATGCCCGTGCCACTGTCCAGCGCCAGCAGGCTCTGGTCGTTGTTATCGGATGTCCCGTCAAATTTCACATTTGCACCAGTGACCGTTTCCGGGCACTCGCTCACGTTGATGGTAAATTGCGTTGGCGCCGCTCTCATCCCCTTCGCCCCGTTAAGGGCGGTTTGGGCAACATTGCCGAGGTTCACCGGTAGATTCTGGGAGCCAGTGTCGATCTTGCAGGTCTGGTCGGTAATGCTACCGGTGAAATGGATGGTGCCGTCGGCGGCCATGGCATTAGCCGCCGCCAGCATAAAACACGCGCTTAACATCGTTTTTTTCATGTGTTTCTCCTTGATGAAAGAACATTCGGGACTCGGCCCCGCATCACTCTGGCGGTGAAAAAATCTGCATTAGACTTTCCCGTTAGTGCCAGAGTGGTGAGTTCAGGAGAAAATGATGTGGAAGAAGAGAATGAGAAATAAAATGCCATCGAGAGAGGAGCAGAGCTTGCGGAATGGCATAAAACAGTAAGGCGGTGAGCAAATGAAAACTGGCAACGTGGACGACTCACGCACGTTGCCAGCAGGGTACCAAAGGTGTGTTAAGCTGCATTAGATCGGAATAATTATTTAAAAACAGAGAGATAATCCGTTATCAAAAGGGGTCTCAGAAAAATTTTGACACTTTGCTAAATTTTTCTGATACTACTTTACATTCTGGCACTAATTGTGTGGTTTTCTCTCATATTCCCCCAGACATTCATAAATCTCTGCGTATTTGTCGCCGTATAAATCACCGTATGCCGGATGTTCCGGTGCCCCAGATAATCCTGTATCAGACGCGTATCACGCCCCAGGTCCGCCAGCGCGTAGCCGCATCCGTGCCTCAGCATATGGGGATATGCGGAAATACTGACACCGCCCAGTTCGCCGTAACGTCTGAGCAATAACCTGACCTGGTGACGCGACAGCGGGCCTCCTTTCTGCGACAGAAAAAGCCAGTCGCTGTCTGCCTCCCGCCAGCGGCGGCGCACCTTCAGCCAGCGCATCAACGCGGGCAATTCGGCATCAAACAGCGGATGCTGCGTTGAGAGACTGTTTTTAAGCCGTCGGACATAGACCGAACGCCCGACCAAATCGATATCCGACAGGCGCATCCCACACAGTTCACTGACCCGCAGACCGTGTAAAAAACACATCTGAATCAGGCAGTAATCCCGCTCAAAATGGATCCCTCTGTCCGCTGCAAGCAGTATCTGTCCCACTTCATGGCGGGTCAGATGTTTTCGTTTTACTGGCATAGGTCTTGCTCCTTAAACACAATAAAAAATGAAGAAAAAAACAGGCCGGAACCACTTTCGTAGCCCGGCCTGAACCACAGAATAGCACCAGAAAGCCCAACAAAAGTTGATGCCAGACTCAACAATTTTCACGGGCGGGCTCCAGTTTTCAGCAGTGATCTTATGGGCATTGCGCTACACCCGGCAGAAGAAAACTCTGTTGCTGGAGGCGTTATGCCAGACCGCTTTTCTCTTCTGTTGCCCCTGATGCTGTGCGCCGCTTTCCCGCTCAGAGCCATTACCACGCCGGAAATCGCCGCTTCCGCCCTATCGCCGGACTGCGTGAACTATCGGGTGGTCGGCCTGTGCTACTGGCTCTATTGCACGCCGCTCGGTTGCTCGGTACGCACGTCGGTGAAGGTCAGCCATTTCCGTCCGGACCTGGTGGTATCGGCCTACAGCAACACCGGGCAAAATCCGTGGACGGAGATGTCGCTGCTCAGTCCGGCGTTACCCGGCATTGCAGAAGGCGGCGGTGATACTCATCCCCGCGCCGCAAACCAGCACAGTAAGATCCGCTTTAAGAATGCCGATGCCATCGGCTTCCCGGCAGGCGATGAACTGGCGACGTTTTTCACCCAGTTTGGTTATATCTGCTCGCCGTTATCGCAGCCTTTTCAACCGTACTTTCTGAGTCAACTGGATGCGCTGGCATGGCGCAGCGGTGTGCCGGAAATGACATACCCGGAGGCGCTGACGCCTGGCATGCGGGAAGTCGGTCAAAACGGTGATATGTGGGGCAATATCTATCCCCGTGCCGGAGCCATCAGCCAGACGCACGACTATAAAGCCGCCGCCGTTATCGCCCAGCGCGTGGCCGATCTGGTGACCCGTACCGGGCAACCGCATATCTACACCCCGCTGACGGCCTCATCCCGCGCCGGGTACTGGCCGCCCTCCCCGGTTATCGAAGGCGACAGCGATAACCATCGCTGGCAGATGCTCACCCCGAAAAAATCCGCCGCCTGTTCGGTGTTCCCGGATGGCAGCGCCACCGACACCTACGCCGACAAACTGGCGGAGAATGGCGCGTACGCCTGGACGCTGTGGCGGCCCTATAAATGCTGTCCGCGCCGGGGGCAAACCTTCCTCGGCAGTACGGGTTAACGGAGGCGATGATGAGAGCGCTTTGCCTGGTCTTACTGTTTTTCGCCTGGGTTTGCGTGGCGGCAGACGACTACAGCTTCCGCACGCGAGGCGCAGTTGACGACCTGCTTTACTACCAGATTGGCGGCGGTGAAGCCGTCATGCCGCCTCCGGTACGCCGTAGCCCTTCACCGCTTAGCGTGGGCATTGGCTGGAATGCCGATATGATGTGCGGCAATTTTGACATCGACACCACGGTACGCAACCAGCTAAACGGCATCACCGACGGCTTCCAGCAGCTGATGGGCAACGTTATCCAGAGTGCCACCGGGGCGGTCGCCAGCCTGCCCGCGATGATTATCCAGCGCGCCAATCCGCAGCTTTATGATCTGCTGACCAACGGCGTGCTACAGGGACGGCTGGATTTTGATAAGTCGCTGCTGAACTGCCAGAAAATGGCGGAGAAGATGACCGATTTAGCGACAGATTCCGCCTGGTTTTCGGGAGCCAAAGCGGAGAATTACCAGTCCCTCGCCGCCAGCGATAATGACGCCATCCGCACCGACCAGAAAGCGGCAAAAGAGGCCGCCGAAAAGGGTAAGCGCTGGGTGGGCGGCGAAAAGCGCGGCGGCAAAGGCCAGCCGCCGATTAAGGTGGTGCATGACGCCACCGCCGCAGGCTGGAATATCCTCAACCAGCAGCCTGCCACCAGCACCATGTCTCTTGCCTCCTCCGAATGCGACGGAGAACTTTGTAGCACCTGGACATCCCCTGAAGAGGCCGCCGGATGGATGACCCGCGTGGTTGGCGAGCAGACTATCAGCGTCGCGCTGGTCACCGACGATCCGGATGCGAGTTCCGGCGCACAGGCGGGGATCGGCCTGCATCCGCTGATCGACGAAGAAAAGGCGAAGATCCTGCCCCTTCTGACGGATCTGGTTAACGGCAGCCAGAAACCTGGCTTCGACAATTTGGCGAAAGCCTCCGGCGGATCCATGCAGCTAACCCGCGGCGTGGTCGAGGCGCTGCGCGACGATCCGGATGTTGCCGTCCTCACCGAACGGCTGGCGGGAGAACTGGCGCTGGCCCGCGTCACCGAGCAGGCGCTGCTAGCCCGGCGCACGTTGCTCGCGGGCATGCGCGAGCCCAATATCGCCAACGTCAAAGAGGCGCAGGGGAGCCTGAGCAAAACCACCGCCCAACTGGATGAAGAACTGAGTCAGTTAAAGCTGGAACTCGATTTCCGCCAGGCGCTGACGCGCAATACCGCAAGCCTTATCCTGCAACGCAAACAGCAGCGCGACCAGCTTCAGGGTCAGGCGGTGGAAGTGCCGGACGATAGCGATCGCCGCCTGCACAATCTCAATAATCCACAGCCGGACAGCCCGCGATGACCGCCAACAGCTATTTCGAGTACGTGCTCACCCTGCTCGGCTGGCTGGTGAACAACGGCGTGTGGCAGACGCTGACCGCCACCGGGCTATTCGCCCTGCCCCTGCTGGCAAAACTGGTTGCCCTGTGGCTTAAAGCGCGCGGCCAGGGGGCGGATGAAGGCAACGTCGCCCGCCTGCTGGTCGTCTGGGTGGAGCACTCGCTCTACAGCGCCCTGCTGGTGATCCTCTTTGCGGGCGTGCCGTTCCTCAATGTCGATATCAATACCCTCACCTACGACAGCCAGCGCACAAAGCAGTGCGGCTGGTCGGTAGTACAGCCCGGTGATTCCGGCTATGCACCGCTGATCAACGAACTTAGCGGCCAGAGTGCTTCCGTTCCGGTGTGGTGGTACTTCACGCATGCACTGGGCAAAGGAATCACCAGCGCCGCCGTCGCGGTGCTCCCCTGCAAGCCGGACCTGCGCCAACTGCGCTTTGAAGTGCAGCACACCCGGATCGCCGATCCGGCGCTGGCGCAGGAGTTACAGGATTTCGTTAATGACTGCTATGGGCCGTCGCGCACACGCCTCAAAAGGCTGGGCAGCGATATCAGCGAGGAACAGAGCCGAGAAGTGGACTGGGTGGGATCGTCTTTTTACCTCGCCACGCCGGGCTATTACGACCACGATCACTCCCGTTCACCGCGCGCCGCCTGGCCTTATGACGCCAGCCGCGACGACGGTCTGAGTGATACGGGTGGCGGTGGCTATCCAACATGCCGGGACTGGTGGGCCGATGGCGATACGGGGCTGAAAAATCGGCTACTGAAGCAGGTCGATACCACGCTCTGGCTGCAACTACAAAAACTGGGGCAGTCGAAAGAGGAGTATGAAGAGGCGGTACTGCGCTCACTGGTGAGCCCGCGCAATATGCAGGTGTCGCAGGGCGGGCTGGTGTACAACGGGTTTGGTGGGAGTGCGGGGGATAATTTAAGCCAGACGCAGTTGCTGAGTCGTGTGGGCGGGATCATCGGCGCGGGACTTTCCAGCTACGCCCTGTTTCCGGCTTTTGATAATGTCCGCCAGGCGCTACCGATGGTGCAGGCGTTCCTCGAAATGGCGCTGGTGATCTGTATCCCGGTGATCCTGCTGTTCTCCGCATGGGATCTGAAGACCGTGATCACGCTGAGCTTTGTGCAATTCGCCCTGTCCTTCCTTACCTTCTGGTGGGAACTGGCCCGCTGGCTGGATAACTGGCTGATGCAGATGATGTACGACAGCGATACCCACTCGTACTTCAACCTCTGGGGCCTGCAAAACACCTCCGACGATCTGATTGTGAATATTATTATGGGCGTGATGTTCCTGGTGTTACCCGCATTCTGGCTGGGTGCGCTGACGTGGGCAGGCGTAAGGGTCGGCGCAGCAGTCGCCGGGGTGATGGGCAGCGCGGTCGGCGATATCCGCAGCGCTGGCGAACAAGTCGGGAAGATGATCGTCAGTAAAACACGCATTCCCTGAAGATTTCGTACTGACGGTGTGATGAACGGGGCTTGAGTCACCGGCATTTTGCGAGCATGATCGCAATAACATCAGCCTGTTACCCGGTTCATTCTTATGATCTCTCCTGAAATGCTGCAATCCGCCATCTCTAACGTCTCTGTCTGGCGTCAGGGTGACGTATGCGCGCCGCATAAACCGCTACTGCTGTTGTATGTACTGTCGCAGTACAAAGCAGGCCATTCACGCCTGTTTAACTATGGCCTGGAGATCCACGAACCGCTTACTCGCCTGCTGAAAGAGTTTGGCCCTAAACGGCGCACCGATTACCCCAATATGCCGTTCTGGCGGCTGCGAACAGATGGATTCTGGGAGATCGCTCACGCGGAAGGTTGCAAACCGCGTAAGGGCAATACTCAGCCGACAAAGAAAGAACTGATTGATAACCAGGTGGCGGGCGGCTTCGATGAGGCGGCTTACCAACAATTGCTGGCCCACCCTGAGATGATCGACCAGTTGGCCCAGAAGATCCTCATCGATCGCTTCCCGGAAAGTATTCAGCGGATCCTTGCCAACCAGTTGGGATTCGATTTTATCGATCGCTCCAGGAACCGCGATCCACGTTTCAGGGATATCGTTCTTCGCGCTTACCACTCACGGTGCGCGTTCTGCGGTTACGATCTCCGGCTGGATGGTGCGCTGGTTGGTATTGAAGCGGCGCATATTCACTGGAAAGCATATGGTGGTCCGTGCGTGGTAAATAATGGCCTGGCGCTCTGTACATTACACCATGACGCGTTTGATATGGGGGCATTCGGGCTGGATGAGAGTATGACCATCCGCATCTCCGGCGGCGTCAGTCGTAGTCCGGTGGTAGACCATCTGTTCTGGCACCGGGACGGCCAGCAGTTATTCCTCCCTTATGACAAAACGCAGTGGCCTGCTGAACAGTATGTTGGCTGGCACCGTAAACAGATTTTCAAAGCCTGAAAATACGCAACGGGCCGTTAAGCCCGTTGTTCGTTATATCACCGCAGTTCTATCACTCTCGCCCGCTCAGCCTGCTTTCGGTAGTGGTCGTATCTCTCCCGGAACCATGCTTGCTGTTCATCACTCATATTGCCGGTCACGGCATCGATATCCACTGGCTGGCCCAGGGCGTGCATACGGGCAAAACTGCGCGCCAGAAAATCAAAATTCTTTAATGCGTTTATATCTTGTCGGTTCATTAGCATATCCCTCCAGTCATGGTGATTACTGTTCAAGGTCATATGCTTTTCTGATTTCAGTATCCGCCTGAAAAAGATCATTTTTTGAGCGATGTGTGCGCATCAATCTGCCTGCGTTCACATTTCAGGAACGACAAAACTCTTCAGTCCCGGTAATGATTTTCCCCTCCCTTTTATCACCCGCACAGAAAACACTACCGCCAGCCATGCAGTAAGTTCGCCATGTATCCGGAAGGTGCGAACGGCGCAGATGCGCAGGATACCCGTACTATTCCATCCCGCAGGGAAATGCCCTGCGAAGGGTATTCCCTGCTCATTTACAGGAGAAACACCATGTCGCTTTTCGATAAAAAACCGTCGTTAATGCCGGTGGTTATCGCCCCTGATGTCTGGCAATCCGCTGTGGAATTTCCCGCCGACCCGCAGCAGGTGGAAGAACGGCTGGGCAATCTGTTGCTCGCCGTACTGCTGACCCTGCGTACCGCCGGGACGTCCCGCAAGAAAGTCACCTTTACGATCTACTGCCAGCCGCCGCAGGGCGATATGAAAGTCCCTGTCGCATTACCGCTGTCGCTCAACTATCACGGCCACTACGTGCAGGTCTCGATGGCTGAACAGGCATAACCTCTCCCCGCCGGAGTCGCTTCCGGACGGAGGCAGCTCCGGCTTCTTCCATGAGGATCGCACAATGGACAGAAGCAACGATATCTACCAGAAAGTCACCGACCAGATTATTGCTGAGCTGGAAAACGGCAATGTGCCGTGGATCCGCCCGTGGCGCGATGGCGAGCCGCCGTTCCCGATCAATGCGTTATCCGGTCGTCCGTATCACGGCATTAACGTGCCACTGCTGTGGAACAGCGCCGACAAGCAGAGTTTTGCCAGCGACCGCTGGCTGACGTTCCACCAGGTCAGCGCGCTCGGCGGGCAGGTACGCCGGGGGGAAAAATCCTCTCTGGCGGTGTTGTATCTGCCGCGCACACAGGAAGAGACCGATGCACTCGGCCAGCCGTTGCTGGATAAAGACGGCGAGCCGAAAGTGCGGAATTTCGGGATCATTCGTGAATTTCGGCTGTTTAACCTGTCGCAGTGCGACGGCCTGCCGCAGTCGCTGTCCGAGCCGTTTACCCGGCCCGCAGAGCCTGTGGAGATGGCCGAAGCCATTGCGATGAATAGCGGCGTAACGCTGCGCCATCGCCGCCAGTCGAAAGCGTATTACAAACCCGCGACTGACCTGGTGATGATGCCGCACCCGCAGCAGTTTGAAAGCAGCGAGGCGTACTACGCCACGCTACTGCATGAACTGACGCACGCTACTGGTCACGCTTCACGCCTCAACCGCCCCGGTATTGCCGGAGCAGAACGCACCGAAGCACTCTACGCCGCTGAAGAATTAGTGGCGGAGATGGGTAGCGCCTTCCTGTGTGCCCATTGCGGCATTCGAGGCAGGCTCCAGCACGCCAGCTATATCGGCTATTGGCTGGATATCCTGCGCCAGGACAAGCGGACAGTGATCCGCGCCAGCGGTATGGCGCGCCACGCCAGTGAATGGCTGCTCAACGCGGTACCACAACCCTGTCAGCTTAGCGCCTGACAGCCCACCCGAACGGGAGTTTTCCCCGCCGGGGAATTGCTCCCCTTTTTTCTGGAGTGATATATGGGACTCGATCTCTTCTTTTTCGAACGGGCAAAAAACGCGCCCGATGAAAGCCAGTACGCCAGAGTGGGTTATTTCCGCAAGGTAAACCCGTTACTCAAATGGGTGGATAAACACGTTGGGCTGGTGCGCAACCAGGTGCTGTTAGAAGTCACAAAAGCACACTTGCAGGCGCTTCTGAGCGACCTGCAAAGCCTGACGCCGGATAACTGCGGTGCGGTTTATCCCACGATTGACGGCTTTTTCTATGGATATACCGACTATGGAGAACACTACTGGAAAGACGTTCGCGCCGTCACCCTCTGGGTGAAAGAGACGCTGGAGACGTTTGATTTTGAGCGAGACAGGCTGATGTTTTATGCCTGGTGGTAGTTTTAAAGTGGCCGACGAAACGTCGGTCACTTTTTACTCCTCAATCATAAATACAACGCCAGATATGCGCATGAGAGCATACAGTTTTTACTAATAAAAATGTAAAAGGCTCAAAGGGCGAAACTGCAAAGGAAGGGCGACAAGGGCAAAGGGGCCTGCCCGAAAAGGGGAAATATGCTGAAGTGGCTACAAAGACCATCCCAGACCCAGCCACCTGCGCCAGACGCAGCGCTGCCGGAGGGTTGGTTTGCGCCACTATCCGCAGAACAGTTGCTGACGGCACCGTTACGCCAATCCTGTTTGCAGCAGTTACGGCAACTGACCCCGCTGCCGGATACACTGTTCGATAGCTGGATCCTCACGGCGATTAATCGCCTCGCCGTTCTAGTACAACTGCTACCCGCCTCACAAAGTCATCATCATTCCATTCCCGGTGGACTACTGGATCATTCGCTGGAGGTTGCCTGCAACGCCATCCGACTGCGCCTGGGTTATCTTCTGCCACCGGAAGCGGGTGCGGAAGAACAGGCCCGGCAGGCCAGCGCATGGACGGTCGCAGTAGTCTGCGCGGCATTGCTGCACGATACGGGAAAAATCGTCGTGGATATGGAGATTCATCAACGTGATGGCACCCGCTGGCATCCGTGGCAAGGTAATCTGGCACTGCCTTATCGCTGGCAGTACCAGAGCCACGGTCGCGACTATCATCTGCATCCGGCGGCTGGCGCAATGTTGATTAATCAGTTGATACCCTCGCCATTACTGGACTGGCTGGCCGGATACCCGGCGGCTTTTGCGTCCCTGATTTATCAGCTCACCGGACACTACGAACGGGCTGGCGCGCTGGCTGAACTGGTGCAGCAGGCAGATAAAGCCTCTGTCGCCCGATACCTCGGCGGCAATATCAAAACCGCGCTGGCGCAAAAGCCCTCTTCCTTCCCCCAGCAGCTTCTCACTGCCTTACGCTCACTGGTACAAAACGAGTACCGACTCAATAACCCCGAATGCGGATCCGATGGCTGGCTGACGGAGGATGCGCTGTGGCTTATCAGCAAAACCACCGCCGACCGGGTTCGCGCCTGGCTGCTCCAGCATGGCGTATCTAGCGTGCCGGAAAACAATAACCGCCTGTTTGACGAACTGCTGACGCATCAGCTTATCGTTGCCAATGAGGATAAAGCGATCTGGCGCTGCATTATCCGATCGGATAAGGGCTGGTCGCCCGTTGAACCGCTGACGCTGCTGCGCCTGACACCGTCTGCAATATGGGAGCCAGGCGAACAACGTCCCGCCTGTTTTGTCGGTGATGTGACGCCGGTAAGCGAAGCTGAACCCGTCCCTGAACTTAGCGCCCCCACTCAACCGCTACCGGAGATAGCAGACGACCCGAGACTTGGTGACAATAATAATTTCCTGCAGTGGCTGAAGAACCACACCAGCCCTTCAGCCACGGTGAATACCCGGAACGGCAAGGTACATGTGGTGGAAAACCATCTTTTCTTGATTTCACCGGGGATCTTTAAGATATACGCATCAGAAACCACTGGAGACACCGGCGACGGCTGGAAGCTGGCACAGCGAATGTTTCAGGAGTCAGGGCTGGCCCTGCGCTGTAATGATGACAGTTTTATCTGGACCTGCGAGGTTCGCGCGCCACAAAAGAAAAGTAGTCATTTGAAAGGGTTTCTGATGGAAGATCTGGGGCTGGTGTTTGGGGAGAAAGTGCCGGCGAATAATCCGTGGCTGAAGTTGCTGCGCGAATAGCAATTTATATCAAAATACTCTCTTCCACCGAGCCACAGCGAATGGGCTGTAATACCTAAAGAGCCGCATGATATTCAATAATTGATTTCAGTTCTTCAGGCGAAAAAGGCGGATTACGCCGGTGCAACATGGCGTGGCAATTAGGGCAGACGGGAATAAGATCTTTTTTGGGATCCAGAGAGTAATTATCTTTAATGTCTGATAGCGGAATCAGGTGGTGTATATGGATAAAACCTTTTGCTATCTCACCATACACCCTCATCATATCAATGCCGCATACTTTGCATAGGCAACCATGCAAGGCTAATGCGGCCTGCCGGGCCTTATGGTCGCGTTCATAGCGGTTAACCGTTACCTGCGTAGCGGCACCTTCAGTAAATACGTTCTGCGGCGGTAATTCATCAGGAAAAATGGTGATGGCAGGCTGTTCATTATCTTCTTCTTTCTGAACAATCTCAAACCCTTGATCAATTAGTAACCTAAAGCATTTAGAATTTAGACCGCCATTAAAATTTTCGGGTTTAAGCATAACACCGGTAATATTTAACACCGCGATGCCTATTATTGCTTTCGGTGGGTAGCCCCGGCCTTCAAATACCACGTCATATAACCGAGACTCACTAAACGGATGAGTGATTCCCTCATCATAGGCACGCATAGCTGCAATAATACATTCCCTTGGTATAAGATCTGGCAGTTTCTTCTTCATTTACAATCCATCATCCCTGAAACGACATCTACCAACTCTGTAGTTTATAGCATATTAAGGCTTCCATGTGTAAAAAGGGAGCTATATATTGGCGAAACGGAACTATAAAATAAAATATCAGTGCAGCGGTAGCGTAACGTAGCGACAGAGGAACCGCGCCTCATGCTTATTGTCCAGCCGTACCAGAAAGATATCGTGTGTATCCTGCACAGATGCATCCTCACGCCACGCCAGCAGACCCCGTTGGTTCATGCGGATAATAATCTGATCGGGCGTTTCGCCCTGATTCAATGCTTCGACTACCTGTTGCAGAGGAAGCGGTAGCGTCTGAGCAGGCCACATCACTTCAACGCTTACGAGCTGGCGGTGTGTCCGGGATGACATCGGTAGTTTCCTCCATGGCTAGAATTTAGCGGTTAATTAGCCATGAAATAGGGGCATTTTTTGCAGTTGCAAGGTTGCCGAGAGACCTCATTTAAAGGTCAATACATCTCAGGTAGTGAAGTCTCTTCCCAGGCAAATCCAGATAGTCTGCGCCAAGCATCTGAGGATATGTCGATAAAAAGCATTTTTTTACACATATAGCCAAAACATGTTTATGCCATCGACACGTTGCGGCGATATGTCGATAAAACACGATTTTTTAAACATGATGCCGTGACATGCTTATAGCATCGACATATGATGTCTATATGTCGATGAAATCGGTTTTTATAAACATATGAACTGGAATCCCGAAGCCCCTTACAACGATCTGCCAAAACTGCCGCCTGATCTGCAGCAGATAGAAACACGCAATGTACTAAAAGCGTGTATAAATGCGCGCGCGGCAATTGCAGAGCTGAAAACGGCGGGTGAGTTGATCCCCGATCAAGGATTGTTGATTAACATTATCCCGATGCTGGAAGCGAAAGATTCCTCACGCATTGAGAATATCGTAACGACCAGCGATCAGCTCTTTCAGTATGCTGATCGTGCAGACGGAGCAGATCCAGCAACCAAAGAAGCATTGCGCTATCGTACGGCGCTTTATGATGGTTATACCCATCTTGAGACCTATCCACTTTGCACAAACACCGCAATCGCTATCTGTACCAAATTACGCGCAGTTCAGACCGATATAAGAAAAACACCGGGCACGGTACTGCGCGATCAGAATAACAGCGTGGTGTATACACCCCCGGTGGGTGAAGATACCATCCGTAACTTATTGGCGAACTGGGAGCAGTTCATACATGGCGATGATGATTTAGATCCATTAGTGAAAATGGCTATTGCGCACTATCAGTTTGAGTGCATCCACCCTTTTCCGGACGGGAATGGACGAACAGGTCGTATCCTGAATATTCTTTACCTGATTCAAAATGAATTACTTTCACTGCCTATCCTGTACCTGTCCCGCTTTATTCTGGAGAGACGTAGTGATTACTACATGCTCTTGCGTAGGGTAACAGAAGAAGGAGACTGGGAATCGTGGATATTATTTATGTTGGAGGCCGTAGAAAACACGTCCCGATGGACGACTGACAAGATTGCGGTCGTTCGGGCATTGATGGCAGAAACGACCGAGTATGTACGTGAGAAGCTACCAAAAATTTATACCTATGAACTCATCCAGGTGCTCTATGCGCAACCGTATTGCCGGATCGATAACCTTGTTGAACGAGGTATCGCTAAACGCCAGACGGCATCAGCTTACCTCAAACAGTTGGTAGATATAGGCGTGCTGGAAGAAATGAGCGTTGGTCGCGAAAAGCTGTATATCAATACCAGGTTGGTGCAGGAATTGAATCAGTAAAGCTTATTGGTTCCACAGTTCACCACTGCTGGTCCCAGCTATCAGACGATTTATGTTCGCCCCTACGGCTTACGACCTGAAGCTTAAGGTCCAGAGCGGCAAGCAGCTTAAAGAGCGTACCTATGCGGATCCCCTCAGGATGATTCTCAAACTCTGAAACCGTTGATTGTTTCATGCCTATACTTTCTGCAGTTTCGCGTTGAGTCAGCTTACATTGCTTGCGAGCATTCCTCACTGCCTGAGCCAACATTTTGTGTGAAGTAACGTTCATTTTATCCCCCATGACAGATATTTTCCGTATATACGCTTTAGGGGATAACTATATGTTCTTAAAAAGAGATATCATTTGAAGTCTTATGAAACTCTATTTTCGTATCCATATACTTATATATACATGCAAAAGACTTTGTTAAAGGTACTGTATAAAATCATGATCGGCCACAAAAATCGTAGTTAGTGATAAACCAACCATATTTTTATCATTAAAATTCAAGTAACTACAAATAAAACCATTAAAAAAACCTTATCAATTTTCCGTTTTCAGACTTTGTTTAACTACTAAAATCATGCAACTTATCACTTCAACAATGAGATTGAGAGACAGCACTACGGCAAACAGCTCTGCCGCAGTAAATAACTTATCCTTAGAAGGAATCAACTCATGCTTGGGATAATTTATTAGAGGTAAGTCATAATTTCGAAGGTACGGCAAAAAAATTGTTGCGCCTAAACAGATCACAAGTAATTTCAGATCAGCTTCTAAACATCCCAAGTAACTTGTAAAACTTGAGCGTTTTTGCCCCTTATTGATGACCGCCAGAATGCCAAAAATTACAGAGATCCCTGCAGTAATCCCTCCAAGAATTGAGCCGATCACCCCTGCCGATGCCTGCTCAAGCAGGGTATAAACCTGTTTATCGGTTGACGATAACGCTAAGCATAATATGAATAGCGCTATAGCTTTAATCCAGACGCCTAGATTCTTCATTTTTGTATGTGTACCTTTTTTGATGTAATGCTATGATTTCTTTGATATCACTCGGTGAGTAACCATCTAACTGAATTTCTGAAATCTCACCTTCGATAAGGACTATCTTGGCCGTTTGATTACTGGATACAGTTGTAGGTTTTGATTTGAGTGTTTTTCGACCTTTAATTAACCAAGAACCACCACCATCTTTTACCCAATCAACAAAAACAGATGCCCAATGAGAACCTTTAAGCTTTAAATTACCATCTGTGTTTTCAAATGTTGTGGTTACAGCGTTTGCATTAGTATCTGCCTCAAGCTTTCGCAAATCGTCAGTTAAGGCCTGCTTGCTACTTCCGAAAATATTCGGAGTAATCAACGTAAAACTAACTTTATCAATAAACTGAAGTCTATGATATTCAGACCAAAAATCTTCCATTTCAAGGCAAGCTTCGATAAATACTCTTAGCCCCAATTGGGCCAAATAGTCGTTGTTGGCAAGATCTTCAAATGCCTTAGCAACTTGATGCGCATCCTTAAATACCGCTGTTTTCTTCTCGACCAATAACACTTGCTCTTCTCTATCCCAGATCCATACGATAGGTGGATAATTGTCTACATCGAATTCGCGAAAATCCTTATCATGTCCTTTAATTTTTTGCTGTTTTGATATAACCCCAGCCATGACGCCTTCAGTGGGTTTTATACTCAGCTTCAGGGTGTAGCTGGTTTTCTTATGAACGGATGGTGTTGATGATGTCAGATGTAACTTTTGCGCGCTGAATACTATGGCATTTTCAAAATGCACAATGTCTTTTTGAACAGATCCCTTTGAAAAAAGATCAGGGTCGCGTGGTCTCATTAACACACGTAAGGCGAACAATTGCATAAGAAAACTCCTGTAAATTAATTGATTTTATTATTCCATAAAACCAAGGACCTACAAGAGGTTAAATTTTTTCATTACTGTATAAATACACAGTACCACTGAATGAGATAAAATTCAAACTTTGATTTTCACTCAGTTTTTAGCATTGCCATCACAGTGCAGAGCCGTCTAACTAGGCGATTAATGCTCTAAATGTATATGGGCATCAATACCTTTTGCTTCGTAAATGCTGCTAAAGAACCTCGTTCGTAATGCCACTGGAGCATCATCCCCCAACTTAATCTCTACCTTATCCCACAACCTACTCCCCCGACTCCACCTCATCCTGCGCTGCCAGCAGTACCAACTCTGACTTTGATACCAACAAATCTTTCGGCCTCCCACCTCTCAACCTACGGTTTGCCGAACCGAACCAGATAGCCAGTCCCCAGGGCGTTTTGCGTTCTTTGAACAGCGAGAGAATCAGCCTGACAACCTTGAGAGGCCGCATTTTCTCATCCAGAACATAATCCGGATACAAATCCTCACCATCGACCTTCAGCGAGAATATCTTCCCGGCGGCTTTCCAGCCTTTCGGGCCAGCCTCAGGATCGGCAGAACGGAAACCCGCTTTTGCCGATAACTCAGACGCTGTCAGCCATTCCGAGTCGGCCAGTATTCTGGCTTTCAGCTCCTCTAGCTGCCGGTCATTGCGCTCCTGGAAGCTCATATGGTCGAGTGCGCCTCCCTGCGATTTTTTGAAGCCATACGGCACCACATGCCTGAACCGGTTTGCATCCAGATAATCGGCCCACCACTGCATCATCTCCCGACGTTCTTCGAGATGCTGCGCCTTGTGGATATACGCCGCACGCACGCGCTTGCGCTCCTGATGGCTCATCTGGCGCTCTACCGCATCGCTTGACCACAGGCCTGACTCTACCAGCGCGCTACAGGCCATAGTGCGAAAACCGTGGCCGCAGACGTCTTTCTGGGTGTCGTAGCCCATCACCCGCAGCGCTTTGTTGATGGTGTTTTCGCTCATCGGTTTGCGGTAGTTATGATCGCCGGGGAATACCAGTTCAGTTCCCGGTCGGCAATGCTGCCGCACCTCGTGCAGCAGTTCGATGGCCTGACGTGACAATGGGACCAAGTGTGGGGAGTGCATCTTCGCCCCACGCGCTGAATATTTAACGCCGGGGATCGGCTCACGCTCGGCGGGGATTGTCCACATGGCGTTACGCAGGTCAATTTCATCCCAGCGGGCAAAGCGCAGTTCGCTGGAACGGATAAACAGCAGCAGAGCCAGCTTTACCGCCAGTTGAGTCAGTTGACGGCCTTTGTAATCATCGATTCTTTCCAGGAAATCAGGGATAAGATTCAGATCCAGCGCCGGGTGGTGACGAACTTTGGGCGTAGAGACCGCGCCGGTTAAATCCGATGCGGGGTTATGATCGATAATGCCGTTCTGGACGGCGTAGCGCATCACGCAGGCAGTGCGCTGCTGAAGCCGGGAAGCAACATCCAGTTTGCCCGCTTTCTCCACCTCCTTGATGGGCACCAGCAGATCTTTGACCTTCATTTTGGTGATGTCGAAACTGCCGTTCGTGGGAAAGACGTAAAGATCAAAATAACGCAGCACCCGCTTCTTATGTTCCACCGACCAGTTAACGTTGCTGGTGACCCATTCGCGAGCCACAGACTCAAACGTATGTTCCGGCGTTATCGCAAGACGTTCAGCCTTTCGGTGTGCGCTCGGATCGATGCCGGAAATCAGCAGTAATTGGGCCTCTTCACGCATGCGTCTTGCCTGTGCAAGCGTCAAAAGCGGATAAGGGCCTAAAGCGAGCTTTTTCTCTTTGTTTACAAAGCGGTACTTGATGTACCAGCGTTTTGAACCGTTAGGGTTAACCAGCAGGTAAAGTCCATGCGAGTCACTGAGCTTATACGGCTTGCCACAAGGCTTGGCGTGGACTATAGCGCGATCTGTTAGTGCCATTTGGGGGCCTCACTATTATCGAACTACGTCTAAGCCCCCAATTTGGCCCCCAAATCGCGTGGATGTCAATGGATGAAAAATGACCAACACGGAAAGACCACAAAATAAAAATGGTTATTATCGAAAAATAAATTATCTTTGAATTACAGACGGATATGGACGAATTTGGACGAAAATGGACACAAAAAAAGCCACCCTTAGGTAGCTAATTATTGCATCACTTGGTGCCGAAGGCCGGACTCGAACCGGCACGTATTTCTACGGTTGATTTTGAATCAACTGCGTCTACCGATTTCGCCACTCCGGCACGGAAGGGATGCGGAAAACGTTGTGGATTATACCTGTCGTGCGCCACCATGCAAGTGCCAGCGTGTGTCCGGCTCGCTAAGTGTTGAAAATTTCAGCATTACCTTTCTTACCTGTAACCATCATCACAGTTTGCCCCCACCTTAATCCCCCCTTCTGCGAAGCGTCCCGTTTCCCCATGCTCTACACTTCCAGTTCAACACCACACTGAGGGAAACACGATGTCGATGATAAAAAGCTACGCTGCAAAAGCGGCGGGCAGCGAACTCGAACTCTATGAATATGATGCGGGCGAGCTTAAGCCGGAAGATGTCGAAGTCCAGGTCGATTACTGCGGTATCTGCCATTCCGATTTGTCGATGATCGACAACGAATGGGGATTCTCTCAGTATCCGCTGGTTGCCGGGCATGAGGTGATTGGTCGCGTGGCGGCGCTCGGCAGCGCGGCGCAAGATAAGGGTCTGAAGGTTGGTCAGCGCGTTGGGATTGGCTGGACGGCGCGCAGCTGCGGGCATTGCGACGCCTGTATCAGCGGTAATCAGATTAACTGCCTGGAAGGTTCCGTGCCCACGATTCTTAATCGCGGCGGCTTTGCCGAGAAGCTGCGGGCCGACTGGCAGTGGGTGATCCCCTTGCCGGAGAGCATCGACCTGGCGGCGGCCGGTCCCTTGCTGTGCGGCGGCATCACGGTGTTCAAACCGCTGCTGATGCACCATATCACCGCCACCAGCCGCGTTGGGGTGATCGGCATCGGCGGCCTGGGGCATATCGCCATTAAGTTGTTACACGCGATGGGTTGCGAAGTCACCGCGTTCAGCTCCAATCCAGCGAAAGAGCAGGAAGTGCTGGCGATGGGAGCGGATAAGGTGATCAACAGCCGCGATCCGGATGCGCTAAAAGCGCTGGCGGGCCAGTTCGATCTCATTATTAACACGGTTAACGTCGATCTCGACTGGCAGCCCTATTTTGAAGCGCTGGCCTACGGCGGTAACTTCCATACCGTCGGCGCGGTGCTGAAGCCGCTGCCGGTGCCGGCGTTCACTTTGATAGCTGGCGATCGCAGCATCTCCGGTTCGGCGACCGGTACGCCGTTCGAACTGCGCAAGCTGATGAAGTTTGCCGGTCGCAGCAAGGTGTCGCCTACCACCGAGCTGTACCCGATGTCGCAAATTAACGACGCTATCCAGCACGTGCGTGACGGCAAGGCCCGCTACCGCGTGGTGCTGAAAGCCGACTTCTGATGCCGGGCTCAGTCCCGCAAGGGGCTGGGCCTATTGCCCGTTACGAAACGCGAGCACCGCCTGGCGGCACTGTTCCGTCACATGCTCGATGTCATGGTTAACGTCGATGCGGGCAATATCGCGTTCATCCTCCTGCGGACACTCCAGCGCGTCGAACTGGCTTTTGAGTAATCCCACCGGCATAAAATGCCCTGCCCGACGCTGCATGCGCGCCAGAATGGTCTCGTAGTCGCCGTCCAGCCACAGGAAATGCACATTCGGGCTGCCCTGACGCAATATATCGCGATACTGTTTTTTTAATGACGAGCAAACAATAAACCCGGTCTCATTCTTTTTATATAAACTGTATGAGGCGTCATTTAATCGTGCTAACCACGGCAGTCGGTCTTCATCGGTTAATGGAATACCTTCAGACATTTTATCAATATTTTTGGCCGGATGGAGATCGTCGCCATCAATAAATTTAGCCGATAACACTGCGGCAACTTTACTGCCAATTAAAGATTTACCGCTACCCGAAACGCCCATCAAAATATAACTTTCCCCGGCCATCGAAAAACTCCAGATTCATATTCCATGGCGCGATACTACGCCTTCCACATTGCAGAATTCACCTTTTTTCGCCGCGACTGCGTAGATTTACAAGGCGCATCACGTTATGCGTAACATTGTAGTGTAACAATTTTCCAGCGTGACCTGCGTCACAAATAATAACAATCAAAACCGTTTAAATGCTGCCGAGGTTACTACCTGACCAGTGAGGCATTTATGCAAGTCAAAACCCAATCCTGCGTTGTTGCGGGTAAGAAAACTGTTGCCATAACCGACCAAAATATTGAATGGGATAATAAAGGAACATTAGTACAAATTACCCGCGGCGGTATTTGCGGTTCCGATTTACATTATTACCAGGAAGGGAAAGTCGGTAATTTTACCGTTAAAGCGCCGATGATTTTAGGCCATGAAGTTATTGGTAAAGTGGTGCACAGCGATTCAAAAGAATTACATGAAGGTCAGTCGGTGGCTATTAATCCGTCGAAACCGTGTGGCCACTGTAAATACTGTTTGCAGCACGAAGAAAACCAGTGCACGGAAATGCGCTTTTTTGGCAGCGCCATGTATTTTCCCCACGTCGACGGCGGTTTTACCCGGTTTAAAACCGTCGATACTGCGCAGTGCATCCCTTACCCGCAAGAGGCTGATGAAAAAGTCATGGCCTTTGCCGAACCGCTGGCGGTAGCGATCCACGCCGCGCATGAAGCGGGCGACCTGCAGGGCAAGCGCGTGTTTATCTCCGGCGTCGGTCCTATCGGCTGTCTGATCGTCAGCGCGGTGAAAACGCTCGGCGCAGCAGAGATTGTCTGTGCTGATATCAGCCCGCGCTCGCTGTCGCTTGCCCAGCAGATGGGGGCTGACACGCTGATTAACCCGCAACAGGACTCGCTCGACGAGTGGAAAAAAGAGAAAGGCTACTTCGACGTCAGCTTCGAAGTCTCCGGCCATCCATCCTCAATCACCACCTGTCTGGAAGTCACCCGCGCAAAAGGCGTGATGGTGCAGGTCGGCATGGGCGGCGCGGTGCCGGACTTCCCGATGATGATGCTGATCGGCAAAGAGATCGCGCTCAAAGGCTCGTTCCGCTTTACCACCGAGTTCAACACCGCGGTGTCGTGGCTGGCGAATAACGTTATCGATCCGCTGCCGTTACTCAGCGCCGAATATCCGTTTACCGAGCTTGAACAGGCGCTGATCTTCGCCGGGGATAAAACCCAGGCGGCGAAAGTCCAGCTCGTTTTTGCAGAAACAAAATAAGGAATAACATGATGAACGATCTTTTTTCACTGGACGGCAAAAACATTCTGATCACCGGTTCGGCTCAGGGTATTGGTTATTTACTGGCGACCGGGCTGGGTAAATATGGCGCGCAGATTATCGTCAATGATATTACGCCAGAGCGTGCGGAGTCCGCCGTCGCCAAACTGCAGCAGGAAGGGATCCGCGCCGTTGCCGCGCCGTTCAATGTTACGCATAAACAGGACATTGATGCCGCCATCGAGCATATCGAAAAAGGCATTGGCCAAATTGATGTGCTGGTGAATAACGCCGGTATCCAGCGTCGCCATCCGTTTACCGAGTTCCCGGAACAGGACTGGAACGATGTGATTGCCGTTAACCAGACGGCGGTATTCCTGGTCTCGCAGGCGGTAACGCGTCGCATGGTGGAACGCCAGGCCGGGAAGGTCATCAACATCTGTTCCATGCAGAGCGAACTGGGCCGCGACACCATCACGCCGTACGCCGCCTCCAAAGGCGCGGTAAAAATGCTCACCCGCGGGATGTGCGTTGAGCTGGCACGCCATAATATCCAGGTCAACGGTATCGCGCCGGGCTACTTCAAAACCGAAATGACCAAAGCGCTGGTCGAGGATGAAGCTTTCACCTCCTGGTTGTGCAAACGTACGCCAGCCGCGCGCTGGGGCGATCCGCAGGAGCTGATCGGCGCGGCGGTATTTCTCTCTTCTAAAGCATCCGATTTTGTAAACGGTCACCTGTTGTTTGTCGATGGCGGCATGCTGGTCGCCGTCTGATACCACACAACGCAACATCACGCAGCGCCCAGGCGCTGCATTTTTGGCTCCCCCCTAAATAATTCGAGCTGTAGCCAACACACCTGCAACTTGAAGTATGACGGGGATATAAGAGAAACGATTATGCCATTAATAATAATTGCGGCAGGCGTCGCGCTGCTCCTGGTCCTGATGATTGGCTTTAAAGTTAACGGCTTTATTGCTCTGGTCCTGGTGGCGGCGGTCGTCGGTTTTGCCGAAGGGATGGATGCCCAGGCCGTTCTGCACTCAATACAAAATGGGATCGGCGGGACGCTCGGCGGGCTGGCGATGATCCTCGGGTTCGGCGCGATGCTCGGTAAGCTGATTTCCGATACCGGCGCGGCTCAGCGCATCGCCACCACGCTGATTGGCACGTTCGGTAAAAAACGCGTGCAGTGGGCGCTGGTGATCACCGGTCTGGTGGTCGGTCTGGCGATGTTCTTCGAAGTCGGCTTTGTTCTGCTGCTGCCGCTGGTATTTACGGTGGTGGCCTCTTCCGGTCTGCCGCTACTGTATGTTGGCGTGCCAATGGTGGCAGCATTGTCCGTGACCCACTGTTTTCTGCCGCCGCATCCGGGGCCTACCGCGATTGCCACCATTTTCGAGGCCAATCTCGGCACCACCCTGCTGTACGGATTTATTATTACTATCCCGACGGTGATTGTTGCCGGGCCGCTGTTTTCTAAGCTGCTGACCCGCTTTGAGAAAGCGCCGCCGGAAGGGTTATTCAACCCGCATCTGTTCACTGAAGAAGAGATGCCGTCGTTCTGGAATAGTATCTTTGCGGCGGTAATCCCGGTCATACTGATGGCGGTCGCCGCAGTGTGCGAAATTACGCTGCCGAAAACCAACAGCGTGCGGGTGTTCTTTGAGTTTATCGGCAACCCTGCGGTCGCGTTGTTTATCGCTATCGTGCTCGCCATTTTTACCCTTGGTCGACGTAACGGACGGACGATCGAGCAAATTATGGATATCATTGGCGACTCTATCGGCGCGATCGCGATGATTGTGTTCATCATCGCCGGGGGCGGCGCGTTTAAGCAGGTTCTGGTCGACAGCGGCGTGGGGCAATACATCTCGCACCTGATGACCGGCACGTCGCTTTCTCCGCTGCTGATGTGCTGGACGGTAGCCGCGTTGCTGCGCATCGCGCTCGGTTCAGCCACCGTGGCGGCGATCACTACCGCAGGCGTGGTGCTGCCGATTATTAACGTCACCCACGCCGACCCGGCGCTGATGGTGCTGGCTACCGGCGCGGGCAGCGTGATTGCCTCCCACGTTAACGATCCGGGATTCTGGCTGTTTAAAGGCTATTTTAATCTCAGCGTGGGGGAAACGTTGCGCACCTGGACGGTGATGGAAACGCTGATTTCCATTATGGGTCTGCTGGGCGTTCTGGCGCTGAACGCCATCCTGCATTAAAACGGTCATCACCGGGGAGCACAGGTCAGCGCTCCCCGGTACTGGAGAGAAGATGAGGAACCACAGAATTTCTTTGCAAGACATCGCCACGCTGGCGGGCGTGACCAAAATGACGGTGAGCCGCTACATTCGCTCGCCGAAAAAGGTCGCAAAGGAAACCGGTGAACGCATTGCGCAGATTATGGAGGAGATTAATTACATCCCTAACCGCGCGCCCGCGATGCTACTGAACGCGCAAAGCTATACGCTCGGCGTGCTGATCCCCTCGTTTCAAAACCAACTGTTCGCCGACATTCTGGCCGGTATTGAATCGGTCACCTCCGACCATAATTATCAGACGCTGATCGCCAACTACAATTATGACCGGGAATCCGAGGAAGAGTCGGTGATCAATCTGCTGTCGTATAATATCGACGGCATTATCCTGTCCGAGAAATATCACACTCTGCGCACGGTTAAATTTCTGCGTTCAGCCAACATACCGGTAGTAGAACTGATGGATATTCAGGGCGATCGTCTGGACATGGAAGTAGGGTTCGATAACCGTCAGGCGGCGTTTGATATGGTCAGCACCATGCTGGACAAACGCCAGCGCCGCAAAATCCTCTACCTTGGTTCAAAAGATGATGTCCGCGATGAACAGCGCTATCGCGGCTATTGCGATGCCATGACGCGTCGGGGTCTGACGCCGCTGCGCGTCAATCCGCGATCTATTTCCTCTATTCATCTTGGCACCCAGATGATGCGGGACGCGCTCACCGCGCATCCGGATTTAGACGGCGTATTTTGTACCAACGACGACATCGCGATGGGCGCACTGCTGCTGTGCCGCGAACGCGAGCTGGCCGTTCCGGAGCAGATCTCGATTGCTGGTTTTCACGGGCTGGAAATGGGCCGGCAGATGATCCCCAGCCTCGCCAGCGTGATCACTCCGCGTTTCGACATTGGCCGTATGGCGGCACAGATGCTGCTGAGCAAAATCAAGAACAACGACCATAATCACAACACCGTGGATTTGGGGTATCAGATTTACCACGGCAATACGCTTTAACTCATTTTCTCTCGCCATCGCATATTCTCTTTGATGGACATTGCCTATACTCCAGGCAGGATAAATGGAGGAAATCTCAATGAGCGCACCCCTGCTAATTGCCCGCACGCCGGACACCGAACTGTTTTTATTGCCAGGCATGGCCAACCGTCACGGGCTGATTACCGGCGCGACCGGGACCGGTAAAACCGTCACGCTACAGAAGCTGGCCGAATCGTTGTCCGAGATTGGCGTGCCGGTATTTATGGCCGATGTGAAAGGTGACTTAACCGGCGTAGCCGAGGAAGGACAAGCCTCTGAAAAGCTGCTCGCCCGCCTGAAAAACATCGGCATTACCGACTGGCAACCGCATGCTAATCCGGTCACGGTGTGGGATATCTTCGGCGAAAAAGGTCACCCCGTGCGGGCCACGGTATCTGACCTCGGTCCGCTGCTGCTGGCCCGTTTGCTGAACCTCAACGATGTGCAGTCCGGCGTACTGGATATTATCTTCCGCATTGCCGATGACCAGGGTCTGTTGCTGCTCGATTTCAAAGACCTGCGGGCCATCACTCAGTATATTGGCGATAACGCCAAATCCTTTCAGAATCAGTACGGCAATATCAGTAGCGCCTCGGTCGGGGCTATCCAGCGCGGACTGCTGTCGCTGGAGCAACAGGGTGCGGCGCACTTTTTTGGCGAACCGATGCTGGACATCAAAGACTGGATGCGTACCGACGCCAGCGGCAAAGGGATGATCAACATCCTCAGCGCCGAGAAGCTCTACCAGATGCCCAAACTGTACGCTGCCAGCCTGCTGTGGATGCTCTCCGAACTGTACGAACAATTGCCGGAAGCGGGCGATCTGGAGAAGCCAAAACTGGTGTTCTTCTTCGATGAAGCGCACCTGCTGTTCAACGATGCCCCGCAGGTGCTGCTGGATAAAATCGAGCAGGTGATCCGTCTGATTCGCTCGAAAGGGGTCGGCGTGTGGTTCGTCTCGCAAAACCCGTCGGATATTCCGGACAACGTGCTCGGCCAGTTGGGCAACCGTGTGCAGCACGCCCTGCGCGCGTTCACGCCGAAAGACCAGAAAGCGGTGAAGACCGCGGCGCAAACCATGCGCGCCAACCCGGCATTTGATACCGAAAAAGCCATTCAGGAACTGGGAACCGGCGAGGCGCTGGTGTCGTTTCTGGACGCCAAAGGCAGCCCGTCAGTAGTTGAGCGAGCGATGGTCATTGCGCCGTACTCACGGATGGGACCGGTGACAGATGACGAGCGCAACGGGCTGATTAATCACTCTTCGCTGTACGGCAAATATGAGGAAGAGGTCGACCGTGAATCCGCCTATGAACGTTTGCAGCAAGGCGTGCAGGCCAGCACCGAGCAGCAAAATACGCCTCCCGCCAACGGTAAAGCGGTTGAGGTGGACAGCGGTATTCTCGGCGGGTTGAAGGATATTCTGTTTGGCAGCACCGGACCACGTGGCGGCAAGCGCGATGGCGTAGTACAGAGCGTGGCTAAAAGCGCGGCGCGCCAGGTCACCAATCAGATAATCCGCGGTATGTTGGGAAGTTTGATGGGCGGGAGAAAACGTTAACAGGAAGCCCCTCCCGCACAGCGGGAGGGGTAGATATTACGACTTACGCAGCATCAGCCACAGGCTAATCAAGAAGAAGCTGGCGCTTGGCAACAGCGCACCGATAATCGGCGGAATGCCGTACACCAGCGTCAGCGGGCCAAAGATTTGGTCCAGCACATAGAACACAAAGCCAAAGCTAATCCCTGTCACCACGCGCACGCCCATCGGGACGCTACGCAGCGGACCAAAGATAAACGACAGCGCCATCAGCATCATGACCGCCACAGACAGCGGCTGGAAGACTTTGCTCCACATATTGAGCTGATAGCGTCCGGCGTCCTGGCCGCTCGACTTCAGGTACTTCACGTAGTTATGCAGACCGCTAATCGACAGCGCATCAGGATCCAACGCCACGACGCCGAGCTTGTCGGGCGTAAGGTTGGTTTTCCAGGTACCGCTCACCGTTTGCGATCCGGTGATTTGCTTCGGATCGGTCAGGTTGGATTCATCCACCTGCGCCAGACGCCAGACCTTTTGTTCCGGGTCAAACGTCGCGCTTGCGGCATAGCGAACGGACTGCAGACGGCGTTTGTCGTTAAAGGAGTAGATGCTAATCCCGCCTAATTCGGCGTCGCCTTTCACCCGCTCGATGTAGACAAAGCTGTCGCCATCTTTCGCCCACAACCCCTGCTGGGTGGAGAGCAACGAGCCGCCGTACATCTGCTGCGCACGGTAGTTACGCGCCATCTGTTCACCCTGCGGCGCCACCCATTCACCGATGGCCATCGTCAACAGCACCAGCGGAATCGCGGTTTTCATCACCGACAACGCCACCTGCATACGGGTAAAACCGGAAGCCTGCATCACCACCAGTTCGCTGCGCTGGGCCAGCATGCCCAGACCCAACAAAGCACCCAGCAGCGCCGCCATCGGGAAGAAGATCTGGATATCTTTCGGCGCGCTGAGCAGGGTATACAGCCCCGCGCCCATCGCATCGTAGCTCCCCTGCCCGGCTTTTTTCAGCTGGTCGACAAACTTGATGATCCCGGAGAGCGACACCAACATGAACAACGTCATCATGATGGTGGTGAAAATGGTTTTACCGATATAGCGGTCAAGTACACCAAAAGGCTGCATTATACCGCTCCTTTACGCATAAAACGGGCACGCAAGCGGCGCATCGGAACCGTATCCCAGAGGTTAAGCACAATCGCCAGCGCCAGATACGCCAGGTTAACCGTCCACATCCAGAATACCGGATCCAGCTTACCTTTACCGCCGTTCGACTTCAGCGATGTCTGCACCAGGAAGAACAGCAAATAGAGCAGCATGGCTGGCAGCATCGACAGTACGCGACCCTGACGCGGGTTCACCACGCTCAGCGGTACGACCATCAGCGCCATCATAAATACGGTGAATACTAACGTGATACGCCAGGTCAGCTCCGCGCGGGCGCGATCGGTATCGGTCGTCCACAGCGTACGCATGTTCATCTGGTCGGTATCGTTTGGATCCAGCGCCACGGCCTGATGACCGATAATCGCCTGATAATCCTGGAAGTCAGTAATGCGGAAATCGCGCAGCAGCGCGGTCCCTTCAAAGCGCGTACCCTGGTTAAGCGTCACGATCTGAGAGCCATCGCGCGTCTGGGTAAGATGTCCGGAATCCGCTACCACCACCGAAGGACGGGCGTTACCTTTCGGGCGGATTTGCGCGAGGAACACATCGTTGAAGTTGCTGCCATCAACGCTTTCGATAAACAGCACCGAACCGCCGTTAGTCGCCTGTTGGAACTGGCCCTGAGCGAGCGCCGCCATACCGGGGTTCGCTTTCGCCTCCGCCAGCACTTCGTCCTGATGTCTGGAGGACCACGGTCCAGCCCACATCACGTTGACCGCCGCAATAATACTGGTAAACAGCGCCAGCACCATCGCCGCTTTCACTAATACAGCCTTGCTCAGCCCACAGGCGTGCATGACCGTAATTTCACTTTCGGTATACAGTTTGCCCAGCGTCATCAGCAGCCCGAGGAACAGGCTTAAGGGCAAGATAAGTTGCGCCATTTCTGGCACGCCCAGCCCCAGCAGCGAGAGCACCAGATTCGCCGGGATATCACCGTCAACCGCCGCACCAAGGATCCTGACCAGCTTTTGACAAAAGAAGATCAAAAGCAGGATGAATAGGATCGCAAGTTGGCTTTTGAGCGTTTCCCGAACCAGATATCTTATGATTATCACTTTAAATACGCCCGTAAAAACCCGTCTTTTGCCGGAATTTAGCTTGTTTCATGGCTTAAACGTCATTTATTCTCTTGAGTCGTCGAAATCGTCGCTAAGATCATTATACTCAACGGATCCACCTCTCAGAAATTGTTCTGACGTGCCAATGCCGTAATAACGTTAAGATTAACACGAAGTCACCGCAACAGCGGGTATGAGTTACGAAAGCTTGCAATTCTATCCGTAGCCACCGCCGTTGTCTTTAAGATTCAGGAGCGTAGTGCATGGAGTTCAGTGTAAAAAGCGGTAGCCCGGAGAAACAGCGGAGTGCGTGCATCGTCGTGGGTGTCTTTGAACCACGCCGCCTCTCTCCGATTGCAGAGCAGCTCGACAAGATCAGCGACGGGTACATCAGCGCACTGCTGCGTCGTGGTGAACTGGAAGGCAAACCGGGTCAAACCCTGTTGCTGCACCATGTTCCTAACGTTCTGTCTGAGCGAATTCTCCTCATTGGGTGTGGCAAAGAGCGCGAACTTGATGAGCGCCAGTACAAGCAGGTCATTCAGAAAACCATCAATACGCTGAATGATACTGGCTCAATGGAAGCCGTCTGCTTCCTGACTGAGCTGCACGTCAAAGGGCGCAACAACTACTGGAAAGTGCGCCAGGCCGTTGAGACGGCACAGGAAACGCTATACAGCTTTGATCAACTGAAGACCAACAAAAGCGAGCCGCGTCGCCCGCTGCGTAAAATGGTCTTCAACGTACCGACCCGCCGCGAATTGACCAGCGGTGAGCGTGCTATCCAGCACGGTCTGGCGATCGCCGCCGGTATTAAAGCGGCAAAAGATCTCGGCAACATGCCGCCAAACATCTGTAACGCCGCCTACCTGGCCTCTCAGGCGCGCCAGCTGGCAGACAGCTACAGCAAAAATGTTGTGACCCGCGTGATCGGCGAACAGCAGATGAAAGAGCTGGGCATGCACTCTTATCTGGCCGTCGGTCACGGCTCGCAGAACGAGTCGCTGATGTCGGTCATCGAGTACAAAGGTAATCCGTCCGAAGACGCGCGTCCGATTGTGCTGGTCGGTAAAGGGTTAACCTTCGACTCCGGTGGTATCTCCATCAAACCTGCCGAAGGCATGGATGAGATGAAGTACGACATGTGCGGTGCGGCAGCGGTATACGGCGTGATGCGCATGGTGGCTGAGCTTCAGTTGCCAATCAACGTCGTCGGCGTGCTGGCGGGTTGCGAAAACATGCCGGGTGGTCGCGCGTATCGCCCAGGCGATGTGCTGACCACCATGTCCGGGCAGACCGTTGAAGTGCTCAACACCGACGCCGAAGGCCGTCTGGTGCTGTGCGACGTGTTAACTTACGTCGAGCGCTTTGAGCCGGAGGCGGTGATTGACGTTGCAACCCTGACCGGCGCCTGCGTGATTGCGCTGGGCCATCATATCACCGGCCTGATGTCGAACCACAATCCGCTGGCGCATGAGCTGATCGGCGCGTCCGAGCAGGCTGGCGACCGCGCATGGCGTTTGCCGCTGGGTGATGAATACCAGGAGCAGTTAGAGTCCAACTTTGCGGATATGGCGAACATCGGCGGACGTCCTGGCGGAGCCATTACCGCAGGCTGCTTCCTGTCACGCTTTACCCGTAAGTACAACTGGGCGCACCTGGACATCGCCGGTACCGCATGGCGTTCAGGGAAAGCCAAAGGCGCAACCGGTCGTCCGGTGGCGCTGTTGTCGCAGTTCCTGCTCAATCGCGCCGGTTTTAACGGCGAAGAGTAAGTTTGAGATTGCCCCGTAGGCCGGATAAGCGCAGCGCCATCCGGCAAAACGCCTGATGGCGGCGCTATTGCGCCTTATCAGGCCTACGGTGTGCTCATGGCAACGCATTTAAATCCACCACAAGAAGCCCCATATATGAAGAATGCGACGTTCTATCTTCTGGACAACGACACACAACAAGATGGCTTAAGCGCCGTTGAGCAACTGGTGTGTGAAATTGCCGCAGAACGTTGGCGGGCTGGCAAGCGCGTGCTGATCGCCTGTGAAAACGAAAAGCAGGCTCTTCGACTGGATGAAGCCCTGTGGGCAAGACCGGCAGAAAGCTTTGTTCCACATAATCTGGCGGGTGAAGGCCCCAGAGGCGGCGCGCCGGTAGAAATAGCCTGGCCGGAGAAACGCAACAGCAGCCCGCGCGACCTGCTGATCAGTTTGCGCGTTGGCTTTGCAGATTTTGCCACCGCTTTCACAGAAGTGATAGACTTCGTTCCTTACGAAGATTCTTTGAAACAATCGGCACGCGATCGCTACAAAGCTTACCGCGTGGCTGGTTTTAACCTGAATACGGCAACCTGGAAATAATGGAAAAGACATACAACCCACAAGATATCGAACAGCCGCTTTACGAGCACTGGGAAAAGCAGGGCTATTTCAAACCTAACGGCGATGAAAGCAAAGAGTCCTTCTGCATCATGATCCCGCCGCCGAACGTCACCGGCAGTTTGCATATGGGTCATGCTTTCCAGCAAACCATCATGGATACCATGATCCGCTACCAGCGCATGCAGGGTAAAAACACTCTGTGGCAGGCCGGTACCGATCACGCGGGTATCGCCACCCAGATGGTGGTTGAGCGTAAGATTGCCGCTGAAGAAGGTAAAACCCGTCACGACTACGGTCGCGAAGCGTTTATCGACAAAATCTGGCAGTGGAAAGCGGAATCCGGCGGCACCATTACCCGTCAGATGCGCCGTCTCGGCAACTCCGTTGACTGGGAGCGCGAGCGCTTCACCATGGACGAAGGCCTTTCCAATGCCGTGAAAGAAGTTTTCGTTCGCCTGTACAAAGAAGACCTGATTTACCGTGGCAAGCGCCTGGTGAACTGGGACCCGAAACTGCGCACCGCCATCTCTGACCTGGAAGTGGAAAACCGCGAGTCTAAAGGCTCCATGTGGCACATCCGCTATCCGCTGGCCGACGGCGCGAAAACTGCAGACGGTAAAGATTACCTTGTCGTCGCCACCACCCGTCCGGAAACTATTCTGGGCGATACCGGCGTGGCCGTGAACCCGGAAGATCCGCGTTATAAAGATCTGATCGGCAAGTTCGTTATTCTGCCGCTGGTTGACCGCCGTATTCCGATCGTGGGCGATGAACACGCCGATATGGAAAAAGGCACCGGCTGCGTGAAGATCACGCCTGCGCACGACTTTAACGACTACGAAGTCGGGAAACGTCACGGCCTGCCGATGATCAACATTCTAACCTTTGATGGCGACATCCGCGAAACCGCAGAAGTGTACGACACCAAAGGCGAAGAGTCTGACGTTTACTCCAACGCTATCCCGGCTGAATTCCAGAAGCTGGAACGCTTTGCCGCGCGTAAAGCGATCGTCGCAGCCGTTGACGCGCTGGGCCTGCTGGAAGAAATTAAACCGCACGATCTGACCGTACCTTACGGTGACCGTGGCGGCGTAGTTATCGAACCGATGCTGACCGACCAGTGGTACGTCCGTGCCGACGTGCTGGCGAAACCGGCGGTAGAAGCGGTTGAGAACGGCGACATTCAGTTCGTACCAAAACAGTACGAAAACATGTATTTCTCCTGGATGCGCGACATTCAGGACTGGTGTATTTCCCGTCAGCTGTGGTGGGGTCACCGTATCCCGGCATGGTATGACAACGACAGCAACGTCTACGTTGGCCGTACAGAAGACGAAGTGCGTCAGGAAAACAACCTCGGCGCCGACGTTGCGCTGCGTCAGGACGAAGACGTTCTCGATACCTGGTTCTCCTCCGCGCTGTGGACCTTCTCTACCCTCGGCTGGCCGGAAAACACCGACGCGCTGCGTCAGTTCCACCCAACCAGCGTGATGGTTTCCGGCTTCGACATCATCTTCTTCTGGATTGCCCGCATGATCATGATGACCATGCACTTCATCAAAGATGAAAACGGCAAGCCGCAGGTACCGTTTAAGACCGTCTACATGACCGGTCTTATCCGCGACGACGAAGGCCAGAAGATGTCCAAATCCAAGGGTAACGTGATTGACCCGCTGGATATGGTCGACGGTATCTCGCTGGCGGACCTGCTGGAGAAACGTACCGGCAACATGATGCAGCCGCAACTGGCAGAAAAGATTGCCAAACGTACCGAGAAGCAGTTCCCGGACGGCATTGAGCCACACGGTACCGACGCCCTGCGTTTCACCCTGGCGGCGCTGGCCTCTACCGGTCGCGACATCAACTGGGATATGAAGCGTCTGGAAGGTTACCGTAACTTCTGTAACAAGCTGTGGAACGCCAGCCGCTTCGTGCTGATGAACACCGAAGGAAATGATTGCGGCTTCAACGGCGGCGAAATGACCCTGTCGCTGGCGGACCGCTGGATCCTCGCTGAATTCAACCAGACCGTTAAAGCGTACCGCGAAGCGCTGGATAACTTCCGCTTCGACATCGCCGCGGGCATCCTGTACGAGTTCACCTGGAACCAGTTCTGCGACTGGTATTTGGAACTGACCAAGCCGGTAATGACCGGTGGTTCCGAGTCTGAACTGCGCGGCACCCGCAATACGCTGGTTACCGTGCTGGAAGGTCTGCTGCGCCTGGCGCACCCGATTATTCCGTTCATCACCGAGACCATCTGGCAGCGCGTGAAAGTGATTTGCGGCAACACCGCAGATACCATCATGCTGCAGCCGTTCCCGGAATATAACGCTGCACAGGTTGATGAAGCCGCGCTTGCTGATACCGAATGGCTGAAACAGGCGATCGTTGCCGTACGTAACATCCGTGCGGAAATGAACATCGCACCGGGCAAACCGCTGGAGCTGTTGCTGCGCGGTGCGAGCTCCGATGCGGAGCGTCGTGTGAACGACAACCGCAGCTTCCTGCTGAACCTGGCACGTCTGGAAAGCATCACCGTGCTGCCAGCCGATGACAAAGGTCCGGTTTCGGTGACCAAAATCATCGACGGCGCCGAGCTGCTGATCCCGATGGCGGGCCTCATCAACAAAGAAGATGAACTGGCGCGTCTGGCGAAAGAAGTGACGAAAATCGAAGGTGAGATTGCCCGTATCGAAGGCAAGCTTTCCAACGAAGGGTTTGTCGCTCGCGCACCGGAAGCGGTCATCGCTAAAGAGCGTGAGAAGCTGGACGGTTACGCAGAAGCAAAAGCGAAGCTGATTGAGCAGCAGGCGGTCATCGCCGCGCTGTAAAGCTGTTTGCCGGATGGCGCTGCGCTTATCCGGCCTACAGCACCGTCAACGTAGGTCGGATAAGCGTAACGCATCCGACACTACTGACGATTAAAAAGCCTCTGGCGTCCTCGCTCAGAGGCTTTTTATTGAATTATCCTCGCTTGCGCTTCCCCTCACCGCAGTGGTATTAACTGCATATGTTCCACGTTTATGTCATGAGTTCGCTATGAGTGTCATTACCCCTGTTTCTGCGACGCTACGCCGCATTACCGCCGACGATAACGCCGCTATCGCCCACGTCATCCGCGAGGTCTCTGCCGAACACGGCCTGACCGCCGATAAAGGTTACACGGTGGCCGATCCGAATCTGGATGAGCTGTTCCAGGTTTACAGCCAGCCGGGCGCGGCCTACTGGGTGGTTGAGCAGAATGGTCAGGTAGTGGGCGGCGGCGGCGTCGCGCCGTTAGGCTGTAGCGAACCGGACATTTGCGAGCTGCAAAAGATGTACTTTCTGTCGAGCGCACGCGGTCAGGGGCTGGCGAAAAAGCTGGCGCTAATGGCGCTGGATCACGCCCGCGAGCAGGGGTTTAAGCAGTGCTATCTGGAGACCACGGCGTTTCTGACCGAGGCTATCCGCCTGTATGAACATTTAGGCTTTGAGCATATCAGCGAAGCGCTCGGCTGTACCGGGCACGTGGATTGCGAAGTGCGGATGTTAAAGCCCCTCTGACTTCACGCCGAGGGGCCATGTCGGCCTTACTGCATCTCAGTTGAAAGCATCAGGCGAATTACGCCAGCCGCGCGAGCGGTTGGCAGCTTCAGCACCTGTGACCAGAGATCCTGTACTATCTCACAAGCAATCTTCTCTTTGCCGATCGCTTTCGTCGGATCGGCCATGATCTGAATATCATCCCCGTAGCGCTGTACCAGCCCAGGGCTTATTGCTTGCAGATCCTGCAACGCCAGCTGCTTCTCTTCTGCCGTGACCGTATGTTTTTTTGGGCCGTGTGAGGCATACATCATGCTCATATCACTCGCCATACGACGATCCATGATCTCACGCGGAACAAGACGCGCCGGGTTAATCCCACCTTTTACCGCCGGAAACAGAAAGCGGAAGCATTCGTCATCACCTATTTTGGCCACAGCAGCGATCTGCTCAAGGTTAATTTTCATATATTCAATGACGTTGGCATCTGGCGCCTGCTGCAATCTTGCCATTTGTAGCTGAAGAATTTGCGGCTGTATCGCGTCGATGACCTGCTGTTCACTGCTCCCTGCTTTCTTCATCTGCGCTGCCTGGCTGATAATTTTTTGTGTCAGTTCAGGTTCCTGCTCCTTAATGACCTGAAACGCCGGATTAGAGAGCATCGCCTTTTCAAACTGCTGCTTTTCAGTCAGACCATAATCCGGGCTTTCACGGGGGATCAGGTAGTGCACATCAAACAGATTCCACGCGATAATTGCTACCACAAAAATTACCGCGCCGGAAATCTTGCCCAACCAGCCTTTTTTGCGAAACATGCCGACGACGATAGCAATCACCGCCCCGATATAACCTGCCAACAATACGTGTGCCCAGTTCATTAACCATCCTTTTGCCAAATCGTCTCGGTTATGGGGATATATTTCCCCTTCGCGTCTTTTGATTATCACGGCAGCAGCGAGTGATTTCCAGCCACCAGATTTTGCTAACAGAAACAGGAAGGATTAAACCGCGCGGCGATAGGCACCGCGCGTCTCAGAAGGGTGCTAAGCCGGTACGCCGCTGTGAAAACGGAATTCATCGTCGGGAGAGGTAATCAGCGCGGCTTCGACTTCGCCAAAGAACCGCACCCGGCTACTGATATCATCAGCCGAAACCTGCTGCGCCAGCGCCAGATAGTCCTGATAGTGCCGCGCTTCGGATCGCAGTAGCGACAGGTAAAACGCCTGTAAATCCTCATCCAGGTACGGCGCCAGCGCGGCGAACCGTTCACAGGAACGCGCCTCAATGTAAGCCCCGCAAATCAGTTTATCGATTAGCGTTAGTGGCTCGTGGGTGCGCACCTCTTTGAGCATGCCTTTGGCATAACGGCTGGCGGTAATTTTGACGTAGGGAATGTTGCGGCTCATCATCGCCTCACGCACCTGCCAGAAGTGGTGCAGCTCTTCTTTGATCAGCAAAACCATACTGTCGATAAGCTTGCGTCCCCACGGGTCGTCGGTTTGCGGCATCACGCTTTTGCTTATCTGTTTATTCAGCGCAATAAAATCCGGTTCATCCCCTTCTCTGAAAGCATACGCCTCATAGGGTTTCAGCCAGTCCAGCAGCGCCTGCGATCCCTGTTTATCTGCGACATACTTACGCACCAGCAGCATGGCCGTTTGCGCCGCTTTCAGCTCACAGACGAGATGATCGGTCAGTAACAGTGGAAGATTCGCCGGATCTCGCGCTTTATCAAGCCAGGCCTGAGGCGTTTTACAGTGCAGGAAGTTGTGGATTGGGGAGAGTATTTGCAGGTAATCCATACGTAGTCCTTGGCCTACGGCAGCAAATGCCACCGTAGGTCAGCAGATGACTTAGTGACGCACGCCGTCATCATCTTCGTCGACGAGATCTTCATCGTCGCCGTCTTCACCTTCTTCGCCGTTCGGGTCTTCAAAATAGGTGCCCCAACCGTCGTATTCCACATCATATTTTTCAGCCAGGTTCATCAGTTGCTCAACCTGAGCGTCAATCAACTCGGCATTCAGAGCACATTCGCTCAGGATGTCACAGCAAATAACCGTGTCGCCTTCTTCCACTTCCAGCTCTTCCGGCTCGGTCACTTCATAACCCAGCTTGAAGGCTTCTACAGCCGCTTTTTCCAGGGTTTCAAAGTCATCCGCGGAAAGGTGATGCTCAATGGTGTACAGCGCGTCTGGATCGCTGCCATCTTCGAGTAGCTCTTCAATGATCAAGCGCGTTTCTTCACGCTGTTCTTCCAGTAGTTCCGGGTTTGCCATGGCTCGTTCCTCATAATGTCCTGCCGATACTCTTATTGTCACATACCGCTGACATTGCCTCCACCTTTCCAGGAAAGATTTGTTAAACAAGGTTGCAAATGAATAAACATCCATATAAATTGAATTTTAATTCAATAAATGGCCTAAGCCATGTGAGGGAACCATGTCTACGTTTTATCAGAAACATTTTTTGAAACTGCTTGATTTCACCTCCTCTGAACTCACATCACTGCTCAAGCTCGCCGCACAGCTGAAGGCGGAGAAGAAAAACGGTACTGAGGTCGCTAAACTCACCGGTAAGAACATCGCGCTCATCTTCGAAAAAGACTCAACCCGTACCCGTTGCTCTTTCGAAGTTGCCGCATACGATCAGGGCGCGCGCGTAACGTATCTCGGATCGAGCGGCAGTCAGATTGGTCATAAAGAGTCGATCAAAGATACCGCCCGCGTGCTCGGTCGTATGTACGACGGTATTCAGTATCGGGGCCACGGTCAGGATATTGTCGAGACGCTGGCGGAATATGCCGGCGTTCCGGTATGGAACGGATTAACCAACGAGTTTCACCCTACCCAGCTGCTGGCCGACTTGCTCACAATGCAGGAACACCTGCCGGGGAAAGCGTTTAATGAGATGACGCTGGTCTACACCGGCGATGCCCGCAACAACATGGGCAATTCCATGCTGGAAGCCGCCGCGTTAACCGGGCTGGATCTGCGTCTGGTCGCGCCGCAGGCCTGCTGGCCGCAAGAAAGCCTGGTCGCGGAGTGCAAAGCGCAAGCGCTGAAAAACGGCGGCAATATTACGCTGACCGAAGATGTCGCCACGGGCGTGAAAGACGCGGACTTTATCTATACCGACGTCTGGGTATCAATGGGTGAAGCGAAAGAGAAGTGGGCCGAACGTATTGCGCTACTGCGTAAGTATCAGGTTAATAGCGCGATGATGGCGTTGAGCGGCAATCCGCAGGTGAAGTTCCTGCACTGCCTGCCCGCGTTTCATGACGATCAAACCACGCTTGGCAAACAAATGGCGCAGGAATATGGTCTGCACGGCGGTATGGAAGTGACCGATGAGGTCTTTGAATCACCCGCCAGCATCGTATTTGATCAGGCGGAAAACCGGATGCACACCATCAAAGCGGTGATGGTGGCGACATTAGTGAAGTGAGAGCATGGATGAAAAGAATGCCGGATGGTGATGCTAAGCATCTTATCCGGCCTACAACCGCGCTCCCGTAGGCCGGGCAAGGTGAAGCCGCCCCCGGCAAATACGCTTATTCCACCCGCATTTTCACTACGGCTTTGCGTACCATCGCTGGGGCACCGACCGCGCACAGCGGTTTATGCACTTCGCCCGGATAGAACACCACGAAATCACCTTCATTCAGCACGACCGTTTTCTCCTGTACCCCTTCCGCCACGAAGGCGATATCTTTGTCAGCCAGCCAGTCAGTTTCCGGCGCGCCTGCAGGCTGGGTGCTGAAAGTCATTCCTTCCTGGCCTTTGAGCAGGATCTGAATATCCAGATAGCGGGCGTGATATTCGGCGCGGCGCTGCGCAAACGGCTCCGTCATATCTTCAGCAATCAGATAAAACAGACGATCGCCGTCGATGTCGTGCTTACCTTTTTCCGTCGCATCCGTCACATGCGCTTTAATGTGTTCAATCGCCTGACGTAGCTCTTCCGGCAGCCAGGCATCCAGGTTGTGAATATTGCCGACAATCATCTCAAACCCCTTAATTAAAACATCGTTTCATTTTAGTTGTTATACGAAAAAACGCTCTGCCATACCACTGCTATTTGCCGATATTTTGCGTCAACGCATGTTTATCGCTGATGATGTTAAATAATTGCTAACTCTCAGCAACAGGTTATGCATAAACTTTGCATAACTTTCGGCTACCCTTTTTCAACCCCATCAGCAACCTACTGTTATTGAAAGTTTTATTAGAAAAACCAGCTATCGGTCACAGTTCACCTCTCCTTCGTTATCCTTCTTCATCGTCATATTTATTTTGAAATAAACTTTACCGCGCAAATAATAAAATCATATATTCGCATAATAATTCACCATGCAGAAAAAAGAACAAATAAATCAATAAATTACTTATATTGCAACACTCTAAAAGTGTACATAAAATTAACACCAATAAATAACAAGACATATTCCCGCGTAGTAATTCAATTATTCGCATTTTTATTTTATTAATTCTCCGAGCCATATCATAAATTAAACATCAAAAGTCAAATATCGACCTGACTGTGAAATAAATCACGTTTCCTCATCAAATAAGATCTAAATATAGATTCTGAAATCAGCTGAAAAATCATGACTGCGATAAATATTATTTGCAGGCATCTCCTCTTTATTTTTTAAAATAGTATTAAAGGAATAATGATGGAAAAGCATTATGTCGGTTCTGAAATCGGTCAATTACGTAGCGTGATGCTACACCGCCCTAACCTCAGCCTAAAAAGGCTGACGCCATCAAATTGTCAGGAACTGCTTTTTGATGATGTTCTTTCGGTAGAACGTGCAGGAGAAGAGCATGACATATTCGCCAACACGTTGCGTGAACAGGGAATTGAGGTTCTGTTACTGACTGATTTATTGACACAAACCCTGGATATCCCAGATGCCAAAAGCTGGCTACTGGATACACAAATTTCTGATTATCGCCTTGGCCCCGCTTTCGCCACGGATATTCGCGCCTGGCTTGCAGATATGCAGCATCGGGAACTCGCCCGGCATTTAAGCGGTGGGCTAACCTACGGAGAAATTCCTGCCTCAATCAAAAATATGGTGGTCGATACTCACGATATTAATGATTTCATTATGAAGCCATTACCAAACCACTTATTTACCCGCGACACCTCATGCTGGATATATAACGGTGTGTCCATTAACCCAATGGCTAAAACCGCGCGACAAAGAGAAACCAATAACCTGCGGGCGATCTACCGTTGGCACCCCCAATTTGCCGATGGTGAATTTATTAAATATTTCGGCGATGAAAATATTAATTACGACCACGCCACATTAGAAGGTGGAGATGTGCTGGTCATTGGTCGCGGCGCGGTCCTCATCGGTATGTCGGAACGCACAACGCCGCAAGGAATCGAGTTCCTTGCCCAGTCGCTATTCAGCCATCGCCAGGCAGAACGCGTCATTGCGGTCGAACTGCCTAAACATCGCTCCTGCATGCATCTCGATACCGTAATGACCCACATCGATATCGATACCTTCTCCGTCTACCCGGAAGTCGTGCGCCCTGATGTGCAGTGCTGGACCCTGACACCAGACGGGCGCGGCGGCCTGAAAAGGACGCCGGAAAATACGCTGCTCCATGCTCTCGAGAAAGCGCTGGGCCTCGACCAAATTCGCCTGATCACCACCGGTGGCGATGCCTTCGAAGCCGAACGTGAACAGTGGAATGACGCCAACAACGTCCTGACGCTTCGCCCCGGTGTAGTCGTGGGCTACGAGCGCAACATCTGGACCAACGAGAAATACGACAAAGCCGGCATCACCGTTTTACCCATTCCTGGCGACGAACTTGGACGCGGACGCGGCGGCGCACGCTGCATGAGCTGCCCACTGGAACGCGACGGTATTTAAGGAAAAGTCATGGAAAACAAACCTACCCTGGTTGTGGCTCTGGGCGGCAATGCATTACTTAAACGCGGCGAGCCGCTGGAAGCTGACATCCAACGCAAGAATATTGAGCTGGCAGCAAAAACTATCGCTCAGCTCACGCAGCAGTGGCGCGTGATCCTGGTACACGGCAATGGCCCTCAGGTTGGACTTTTGGCGTTGCAAAACAGCGCGTATGCCAGCGTCACCCCCTATCCGCTCGACATTCTCGGCGCGGAAAGTCAGGGAATGATTGGCTATATGCTGCAACAGGCGCTGAAAAACCAGCTTCCACAGCGTGAAATTAGTGTGCTGCTGACTCAGGTTGAAGTCGATGCTCACGATCCGGCTTTCAGCAATCCCACTAAATATATCGGGCCGATTTACGATGCCCCCCAGGCCAGCACCCTGCAGGCGGAAAAAGGCTGGGTTTTCAAAGCTGATGGTCAAGCGTTCCGCCGCGTTGTGCCCTCTCCACAACCCAAACGTATCGTTGAAAGTGACGCTATTCGCACACTGATCGCCCGCGATCATTTGGTTATCTGCAACGGCGGCGGCGGTGTACCGGTGGTGGAAAAAGCCGATGGCTACCACGGTATTGAAGCGGTGATCGACAAAGATCTCTCCGCTGCCCTGCTCGCCAGCCAAATCAACGCCGATGCGCTGCTGATCCTGACTGACGCTGATGCCGTGTACCTCGACTGGGGCAAACCTACTCAGCGCCCGCTGACCCAGGTTACGCCGGAACTGCTCGGTGAAATGCAATTCGACGCCGGTTCAATGGGCCCCAAAGTCACCGCCTGCGCGGAATTTGTCTCTCGCTGTCACGCAATAGCAGGCATCGGCTCATTGGCTGACGGTTCGGCCATCCTCGCCGGAGACAAAGGCACGCTCATTCGGCTCGAAACCACCGAGGCTAACGCTTAGGGCTTTTTTGCCGGACGGCGCCTGCGCCTTATCCGGCCTACATAAGGACATTTTCATGACTGTTAACCTGAAGAATCGCAATTTTCTCAAACTGCTGGACTACACCCCGACGGAAATCCAGTACCTGATCGATCTGGCTATCGAGTTAAAAACGGCAAAAAAGGCCGGGCGCGAAAGACAGACGCTGGTGGGTAAAAATATCGCGCTGATCTTCGAAAAAACCTCAACCCGCACCCGCTGCGCCTTTGAAGTCGGCGCTTTCGATCAGGGCGCACAGGTGACCTATCTCGGCCCAAGCGGATCGCAGATCGGTCACAAAGAATCGATGAAAGATACCGCCCGCGTGCTAGGCCGCATGTACGACGGCATTGAGTACCGCGGATACGGTCAGGACATTGTCGAGGAACTGGGGCAATTTGCCGGGGTTCCGGTATGGAATGGACTGACCAATGAATTTCACCCTACGCAGATCCTCGCGGATCTGATGACCATGCTGGAACACGCGCCGGGCAAAACCTTACCTGAACTGAGCTTCGCCTACCTCGGTGACGCCCGCAATAACATGGGTAATTCGCTGATGGTAGGCGCGGCGAAAATGGGGATGGACATCCGCCTCGTCGCCCCTAAATCCTTCTGGCCGGACGAGACATTAGTTGCCGAATGCCGTGAAATCGCCGGCGTGACGGGCGCGCGTATTACGCTCACAGAGGATGTCGAGGAAGGCGTATACGACGTCGATTTCCTTTACACCGATGTCTGGGTCTCTATGGGCGAACCCAAAGAAGCCTGGGCAGAACGCGTAAGTCTGATGACGCCCTATCAGATTAACCAACGGGTCATCAACGCAACCGGTAACCCCAATGTGAAATTTATGCACTGTCTGCCCGCCTTCCATAACGAGCACACAAAAGTTGGACGTGAAATTGAAATGGCCTACGGCCTGAAAGGGCTTGAAGTCACGGAAGAGGTTTTTGAGTCAGCGCATTCAATCGTCTTCGACGAAGCAGAGAACCGGATGCATACCATTAAAGCGGTAATGGTAGCGACCCTCGGCGACTAACCCCAGCGGGCATATGTCGCCTGACGGCATATGCCCAAGCTATCCGGAGAACATCATGGGCAAATTCAAATTTCCCAGTGCATATACCATCCTGTTTATTCTCATTGCGCTCGTCGCGGTTATGACCTGGATAGTCCCGGCAGGGAAATACCAGATGGCGATGAATGCGACCCTGGGTAAAGAAGTGCCGGTTGCCGGGACTTATGCCCCCACAGAAGCGCACCCGCAAGGTTTTACCGCTGTACTGCTGGCCCCGATTGACGGTCTTTACAACCACGAAACCTATACCGCAGGCGCAATTGATGTGGCGTTGTTTGTCCTGATTATTGGTGGGTTTCTCGGCGTAGTAAATAAAACAGGCGCCATCGACGCAGGTATCGAGCGCGTGACGGTCAGGTTGAACGGTAAAGAGGAGTGGATGATCCCCATTCTGATGGGACTTTTCGCCGCCGGAGGTACGATTTACGGGATGGCGGAGGAATCACTCCCATTCTACACATTGCTGGTTCCGGTAATGATGGCCGCACGCTTTGATCCGTTGGTTGCCGCCGCCACCGTTCTGCTCGGCGCAGGCATTGGCACACTCGGCTCGACAATCAACCCTTTCGCAACGGTTATCGCGGCTAACGCCGCCGGGATCCCCTTCACCCAGGGAATGCTGATGCGCATTCTGCTGCTGGTCGTCGGCTATGTTATCTGCGTGGTGTGGGTCATGCGCTATGCACGGAAAGTTCGCAGCCATCCTGAACTTTCCATCGTGGCAGATAAAATGGAGGAAAACCGCGTCCATTTTCTCGGTAGTCGCGCCAATACCAATCTTGAATTCACAACAACGCGTAAATGGATCCTGCTGATTTTCGCCGCTGCCTTTGCGGTTATGATCTATGGGGTGGCGGTGCTCGGTTGGTGGATGGCAGAAATTTCCGGGGTTTTTCTGGCATCTGCGATTATCGTCGGCGTCATCGCCCGCATGAGTGAGGAGGAATTTACTGGCACATTCATTGACGGGGCACGTGACCTGCTTGGCGTCGCGCTAATTATCGGTATTGCACGCGGCATCGTAGTGGTGATGGATAACGGCATGATCACCCATACTATCCTGCACAGTGCGGAAAATGTCGTCTCCGGACTTTCCACCACCATTTTCATCAATGTGACCTACTGGCTGGAAGTTTTGCTCTCCTTCCTGGTCCCTTCCTCTTCGGGTCTGGCGGTCCTCACCATGCCCATTATGGCCCCGCTGGCCGACTTCGCGCATGTCCCCAGGGATCTGGTCGTCACCGCGTATCAATCCGCTTCCGGCATTGTGAATCTGATTACGCCCACCTCAGCAGTTGTGATGGGCGGGCTGGCCATCGCCCGCGTTCCTTACGTGCGATACCTGAAATGGGTCGCCCCGCTCCTGCTCATTTTGACGTTACTGAACATGGCCGTTCTGAGTATCGGCGCGATGTTGTAGCCCTTTTAGCCGTCGGATCCCGACGGCTTTTTTGAGCGCACTCTCGTTTTTCTGCACAACCGCCCGTTTGAGCCGTTATTGATACTGCAAATGTGGTGAATTTCGCCATCACATTGATACAAATGATAAATTTAGGGTGTATTTATGAAGGAATTCGATGATTACTCGACCAAAGAGCAGAAACAACTGGCGATTTGTCAGCGCCTGATTACTGAAAAAAGCTACCTGTCCCAGGAAGCGCTTCGCCGCGATCTCCAACAGCATGGTTTTACCGGAATTAGCCAGTCAACGGTATCCCGTCTGCTGAAACTGCTCGGGGCTATAAAAATAAGAAATACAAAAGGGCAAAAAATTTATTCTGTAAATCCGCAATCACGACCCGCTCCCGATGCTGCCCGATCGATTGCTGAAATGGTGGTCAGCGTGGAACATAATAGCGAGTTTATCCTCATTCACACGGCAGCAGGTTATGGCCGTGCCGTTGCCAGAATCCTCGATTACCACGCGTTACCAGAGATTCTGGGGGTCATCGCTGGCAGCAGTATTGTCTGGGTTGCGCCGCGAGTAGTGCAGCGCACGGGGCTAGTGCACAAACAGATTAACTATCTATTTAAAATGAATTAAAATTCATAAGAACCGTTTGCGGTGAATAAATTGTGCATTTTCCGCTTGATCCCATAACGGAGCTGAGTATAATCGCGGACAATTTGCCGGGAGGATGTATGGTTCAGTGTGTACGACATTTTGTCTTACCGCGTCTGAAAAAGGACGCTGGCCTGCCGTTTTTCTTTCCGTTGATCACCCATTCCGAGCCCCTCAATTGAGGGGCTTTTTTTTTGCCCAGGCGTCAGGAGATAAACATGGCTAACCCGCTCTATCAAAAACACATCATTTCCATAAACGACCTCAGCCGCGACGACCTCAATCTGGTCCTCGCGACGGCGGCGAAATTAAAAGCTAACCCGCAGCCGGAGCTGTTAAAGCATAAGGTGATCGCCAGCTGCTTCTTTGAGGCGTCAACCCGTACCCGTTTATCCTTTGAAACCTCCATGCACCGCCTGGGCGCCAGCGTGGTGGGTTTTTCTGACAGCAGCAACACGTCGCTGGGCAAAAAAGGCGAAACCCTGGCCGATACCATTTCCGTCATCAGCACCTATGTCGACGCCATCGTCATGCGTCATCCGCAGGAAGGCGCCGCACGTCTGGCAACGGAGTTCTCCGGCAACGTTCCGGTACTGAACGCTGGCGACGGCTCCAACCAGCATCCCACCCAAACGCTGCTGGACCTGTTTACCATTCAGGAAACTCAGGGTCGCCTGGACAATCTGCAAATCGCCATGGTGGGTGACCTGAAATATGGCCGTACCGTCCACTCCCTGACCCAGGCGCTGGCGAAGTTCGAAGGTAACCGCTTCTACTTCATCGCCCCGGACGCGCTGGCCATGCCGCAATACATTCTGGATATGCTGAACGAAAAAGGTATCGCCTGGAGCCTGCACGGCACTATCGAAGAGGTGATGGCGGAGGTCGATATCCTCTACATGACCCGCGTACAGAAAGAGCGTCTGGACCCGTCCGAATACGCCAACGTGAAAGCACAGTTTGTCCTGCGCGCCAGCGATTTGAACGGCGCCAGAGCGAACATGAAGGTGCTGCATCCACTGCCGCGCATCGATGAAATCACCACCGACGTCGATAAGACGCCGCACGCCTGGTATTTTCAGCAGGCTGGCAACGGCATCTTCGCCCGCCAGGCGTTACTGGCACTGGTACTGAATAGCGAACTGGCACTGTAAGGGAGAAAAAGAGATGACACACGATAACAAACTGCAGGTTGAAGCCATCAAACGTGGCACCGTGATTGACCATATTCCCGCGCAGGTTGGTTTTAAGCTGCTGACGCTGTTCAAACTGACGGAAACCGACCAACGCATCACCATCGGTCTGAACCTGCCGTCTGGCGAGATGGGCCGTAAGGATCTGATAAAGATTGAAAATACGTTCCTGACCGACGAGCAGGTAAACCAGCTCTCTCTGTATGCCCCGCAGGCAACGGTAAACCGCATTGACGATTATGATGTCGTGGGTAAATCGCGCCCGAGCCTGCCTGATCGTATCGACAACGTGCTGGTTTGCCCGAACAGCAACTGCATCAGCCATGCTGAACCAGTATCTTCCAGTTTTGCAGTGAAAAAGCGCGCTGATGACATCGCACTCAAATGCAAATACTGTGAAAAAGAGTTTTCGCATTATGTGGTGCTGGCCAACTAATTGGGGTTGGTTATGAAATGTGGCCTCTCTATAATGGCCGGGAACATTCTACTACCGCTGTAATTCAGGAGAAATCATGAGCAAGACTATCGCGACGGAAAATGCACCAGCAGCAATCGGCCCATACGTTCAGGGCGTTGACCTGGGTAGCATGGTAATCACTTCCGGTCAGATCCCGGTCGATCCGAAAACCGGTGCCGTAGCGGAAGACGTGTCCGCTCAGGCACGTCAGTCGCTGGAAAACGTAAAAGCTATCGTTGAAGCAGCAGGCCTGAAAGTGGGCGACATCGTAAAAACGACCGTTTTCGTTAAAGACCTGAACGATTTCGCAACCGTAAACGCGACCTACGAAGCATTCTTCACCGAGCACAACGCGACTTTCCCTGCGCGTTCTTGCGTAGAAGTTGCCCGTCTGCCGAAAGACGTGAAAATCGAGATTGAAGCGATCGCCGTTCGTCGCTAAGTCTCCTTGCGCCGGATGGCGGCTTCGCCTCGTCCGGCCAACGCACGGGTAGTTTACAGGCCCGGTAAGCGCGAGCGCCACCGGGCATTTATCACATCACACCAAACAGTTTCGGCAGGAACAGCGAAATCGCCGGAATGTACGTCACGAGCATCAGCACCAGGAATAGCACAAGGTAGAATGGCAACATCGCCTTTACCACCTGCTCTATTTTCTGCTTACTCACCGCACTGGCCACAAACAGCACCGACCCTACCGGCGGCGTAATCAGGCCGATCCCTAAGTTCACCAGCATGATCATGCCAAAATGGACCGGATCAATACCGAGCGCGTTGGTCACCGGCAGCAGAACCGGCGTCAAAATCAGAATCAGCGGCGCCATATCCATCAGCGTACCGATCAGCAGCAGCATGATGTTAATGCACATCAGAATGACGTATTTGTTGTCCGAGATGCTGGTGAAGGCTTCAGTGATACGCATCGGCAACTGCATATAGGTCATGACGGCACCGAACGCAGCGGCAAAGCCTATCAGGATCATGACAATAGTGACCGTTTTCACCGTGCGGAACATCAGCTTCGGCAGCTCAGACCATTTATAGTCACGATAGATAAACATGGTGACAAAGAAGGCCCACAGGCAGGCAATCGCCGCAGACTCCGTCGCGGTAAAGATACCTGACAGGATGCCGCCCATGATGATCACAACCGTCATCAATCCCCACAGCGTATCGACGAAAATCTTCAGCGCCTGGCGAAACGGTACGCGTTCCCCTTTTGGATAACCGCGTTTGTGCGCGAAAGCCACGCACATGACCATCAGGCTGAAGCTTAACAGCAGGCCCGGCAGGATCCCGGCGATGAACAGCGCGGCAATCGACACCGTCCCCCCCGTTGCCAGCGAGTAGATAACTGAGTTATGACTGGGCGGTGTGAGGATCGCCTGTACCGAGCCGCTGGCAGTGACCGCCGCGGCAAAGTCGCGCGGATAGCCTTTTTTATCCATCTCTGGGATCATTACCGAACCGATGGACGCGGTATCGGCCACGGACGATCCGGAAATGGCGCCAAAAAAGGTCGATGCCACAATGTTTACCAGCGACAGCCCACCGCGAATAAAGCCAACGAAAATATAGGCAAAGTTCACCAGTCGCCGCGCAATTCCTCCTTCGGCCATAATAGCCCCGGCCAGAATAAAGAATGGGATCGCCAGCAGCGAAAACTTATTCACCCCGCTGGTCAGTTGGATCATTACTGCTTCCAGCGGAATATCTATATACCAGGCCCCAATGATGGCGCTAATGCCAACCGCGTACGCTACCGGTACCCCAATCGCCAGCATAATGCCGAGCGTAAAGACGAGAATAAATGCATCCATCTGCTTTCCTTTCTAAAATGGGGGCGGTAACTAGCTGGTCGATCCCAGCATGACAACGGGACGTTGGTACTGCGGACCACGGAAAATCTTTTCTGCGATAAACAGCAGCGTTATGGCAGAGCCAATCGGCAACGGAAGATAGTTTTGCCCGGCGCTTAAAAGCGGGAATTCCGCCACGGGCTGGTCCCACAGTTCAAGACAGAGATTGGTTCCGTACCAGAGGATAAACAAGCTTATCGCCACCAGCATAACGTCTGCGATTACCGAACAATAACGGCGGGAAGCATCACCCAGACGGTCAGTCACCATGCTCACCGCGATATGCGAGCCTGCACGATAGCTTACCGCCGCGCCAATAAAGGTGAATGTCACCATACAAAGAATGGCGACGGGTTCTGGCCATGACAGGGCGTTATTCAGAACATAACGCGCGAATATGCCAATAGGGATAATGGCGACCATGACCAATAATGCGATACCGGCAATCCACATTGACACTCGATAAAGAAAATCCATTACCGATGAATAGCATTCACCCATAATCATCACCTCGAATTAATCAAAAGATTCAGGCGGAGGGTTGATATCCTCCACCTGATGAATTACTTCACATCCTGAATACGTTTGATCAAATCCTGGTGGTCTTTACCGTAATTATCCCGCACTGACTGCGTGGCTTTATAGAAATAGTCCGTATCAATATCGTGGAACTGAACGCCATTGGCTTTCATGGTCTCCAGCGATTTCGCATTATAATCCTGCCAAAGTTTGCGTTGCTCTACCTGGGCTTCTTTAGCGAGTTTAATAATGAGATCCTGGTCTTCTTTTTTCAACTTATCCCATTTAGCTTTCGAGAACAGAAAAAGCTCAGGAATAATAAAGTGTTTGCTCCAGGTATAGTTTTTCACGACCGGCAAATAGTTATGCGCAACAAACGTTGGCGGATTATTTTCCGTGCCATCAATAACACCGGTCTGCATGCCGCTAAATACTTCACTGACGCCCATCACAACGGCGTTAGCGCCCATCGCTTTCAGGGTATCCAGCGCTATCGGACTTCCTTGAACGCGGATTTTCATACCGTGTAAATCTTCCGGTTTCACCACCGGATTTTTGGTGATTAGATTGCGCGTTCCGGCATCCATCCAGCCGAGGAACACCAGCCGCGATTTGGTGTTGGCCGTCAGACGGTCGCCAATCTCCTGACCGATCATGCCGTCGAGAACCTTATGCAGGTGGTCTTCATCACGAAAAATATACGGCAGGGTAAAGACGTTAATTTCAGGGAGAATGGCGGCAACCGGCGTCATTGAAACGCGAATAATATCGATAGCGCCCAATTGCGCCTGTTCAATCATCTGTTTTTCATCACCTAACACGCCACCGGGAAATGTTTTAATCTCCAGACGACCGTCGGTCGCGGCGCTAAGTTTCTCCCCCATATGTTTGACGGCAACAACGTTCGGGTAATCAGCCGGATGCACATCTGCGGCGCGAAAGGTTTGTGCCAGCGTGGCATGACTCGCCAGTAATACAGACGCGCCAATACACAGACTTAACAGGTTTTTTGTCAGTTTCATTTGTCCTTCTCCAGAAGTTCATAATATCCATTAACAGGAATAGCTTGCAGAGCAAATGACTGCCGGAATTAAAAACGGGCAGCGAGAAACTTTCTTAACGACGTTACCTGCGCAGACTAACTGGTGTAACAATTTATTTCGATGACTGTGTTCACAAAAAATCGCAGATGCTTATAATTTTTAGCACACTGTTTCATTTTTGCAACGCAGATCGTTTTATTGATAAAAAAGCAACGCAAAGAAGGGGATTTGATACTAATTGCCCGCGTTGGTATTTCAATAAAAATAAAACACCAATATTTCCGGAGAATATCTTTCGAATGAAAAAGAGAAATGCAGGATGGTATTAACACCATCCTGCAGAAGAGAAGTTGAGGATTACTGCCAGCCGTAGCGGCGGCTATAAAAACCTTTCACAAGCTGGGTTAATGTCATGTAACCCGCCAGAATCGCAACCAGCCACGGGAAGTAGCTCAGCGGCAGCGCCTGCAACTGCAGATAGCTGGCCAGCGGCGAGAACGGTAATGCAATGCCCACCACCATTACCACCAGCGTCATTAGCATCAACGGCCATGCGGCGCGGCTTTGGATGAACGGCACGCGACGGGTTCGGATCATATGCACAATCAGCGTTTGTGACAGCAAGCCCACCACGAACCAGCCAGACTGGAACAATGTCTGATGCTCTGGCGTATTAGCATGGAACACGAACCACATCAGGCAAAATGTCAGAATGTCGAAGATCGAGCTGATCGGTCCAAAGAAGATCATAAAGCGGCCTAATTCAGCGGGATTCCAGCGCTGCGGCTTTTTGATCTGCTCTTCGTCGACATTATCAAACGGAATCGCCACCTGGGATACATCGTACAGCAGGTTCTGGATCAGTAAGTGCAGCGGCAACATCGGCAGGAACGGTAAGAAGGCGCTCGCCACCAGCACGCTAAACACGTTACCGAAGTTAGAACTGGCCGTCATTTTAATGTACTTCAGCATGTTAGAAAAAGTACGGCGTCCTTCGATCACCCCTTCTTCCAGCACCATCAGACTCTTTTCCAGCAGGATGATATCAGCAGCTTCACGCGCAATATCAACCGCGCCGTCAACGGAGATACCGATGTCCGCAGCGCGCAGCGCCGGGGCGTCGTTAATGCCATCGCCCATAAAGCCGACCACATGACCTTCGCGCTTGAGCAGCGTGACAATGCGCTCTTTATGCATCGGCGTCAGACGAGCAAACAGCGTGGTACGCTGGGCAAGTCGGGCCAGCTCATCGTCACTTAACCCCTCAATGCTGCTGCCGATAACCACATCGCCCGCATCCAGCCCCACTTCATGACACACTTTCGCCGCCACCAGCTCGCTATCGCCAGTGAGGATTTTCACCGTAATACCGCTGGCTTTCAGCGCTTTCAGCGCCGGCGCAGTGGTCTCTTTCGGCGGATCGAGGAACGCGATATAGCCTTCGAGGATCAGATCCGACTCATCAATACGCTGGTAATCGCCCTCACGCGCAGGCAGGTACTTCGTCGCCACCGCTACCACGCGCAGCCCCTGGCGGTTCAGCGTGTCCGTGACGCGTTTCACCCGACGCAGCATGCCCTCATCCAGGGGGACAATCTCGCCGTTGTGGCGCACCTGGGTGCAGACGCTGAGGATCTCCTGCAACGCGCCTTTACATACCAGTTGATGCACATCGGTTTCTTCTGCGACCACCACCGACATGCGGCGGCGTTCGAAATCAAACGGGATCTCATCGATTTTCTGCCAGCGGGTTGAGAGCTGGCGGGCATATTCTTCGTCCACCCCCTCCAGCACCGCCGTATCCAGCAGATTCTTCAGCCCGGTCTGATAATGGCTGTTCAGCCACGCAGAATGCAGGACGTGTTCGCTGGGCTTTCCTGAGATATCCGTGTGATTCTCTAGCACAATTTTATCCTGAGTCAGGGTACCGGTTTTATCAGTGCACAGGATATCCATTGCGCCAAAGTTTTGGATGGCGTCGAGGTGTTTGACGATGACCTTTTGTTTTGACAGCTTCACCGCCCCGCGCGCCAGCGTCGAGGTGACGATCATTGGCAGCATTTCCGGGGTCAGTCCCACTGCCACAGACAGGGCAAACAGCGCCGCTTCCCACCAGTCGCCTTTGGTATAGCCGTTGATGATGAGCACAATGGGCGCCATCACCAGCATAAAGCGGATCAGCAGCATGCTGACGCGGCTGATCCCTTTCTGGAATGCATTTTGCTCGCTTTCCTGCTCGCTGACGCGGCCCGCCAGTTGCCCAAACCAGGTATTAGCTCCGGTTGAAATCACGATGGCCTGTGCCGTGCCGCTCACCACGTTGGTGCCCATAAAGCACAGGGTATCGCATTCCAGCGGGTTGCTTTGCTGCGGGTCGCGGCTGGTTGCAACTTTCTCCACCGGCAGCGATTCACCGGTCAGCGAAGCCTGGGCCACGAACAGGTCACGCGCCTGCACCACGCGCAGATCGGCCGGGATCATATCTCCTGCCGCCAGCTTGATAATATCGCCGGGAACCAACTGGTCGATCGGCAGTTCAACCCAGCCATTCTCCCCTTTCTCGTTAATAACGCGCAGTACCGTGGCGGTGTTGCTGACCATCGCTTTCAGCGCATCTGCCGCTTTGGTGGAACGCGCCTCCTGCACAAAATTCAGCAGCGTAGAGATGACGACCATCAGCGCGATGACGCCAGCGGCAAACAGATCTTCGGTGGCATAGGAAATCGCACCGAGGATGGTCAGCAGAATGTTAAACGGGTTACGGTAGCAGACCCACAGATGCACCCACCATGGCGACGGCTTCTGCGCCGGCAACTGGTTCTCGCCATGTAATTCGCGAGCGTTTTCCACTTCCGCGGCGTTCAACCCTTCCGGGTGCGTGCCGAACGTTTTCCACAGCGCTTCTTCGTCCATCAGGGCCATTTTCAGGCAATGTTCGCTCAGCGATGGCGGGATCGGCGTGCTGGCAACGGTCTGGGCATTAGGCAACGGATCGCGATGCACCAGACGATGCGGTAAATGGCGGTTTAGTCGGGCAAACAACTGGCGAGTCATATTTTTGAACATAGGCAGTCCCTCTGCACCAGTATAAACAGGCGCAGTAAATCCTTCAGGCGTGGCAAGGCCTTGCCTGATGGCAATTATTAAATCACAACAGGGACGTCAGAACGTCACTGTCTTACTGTTCCGGTAAGACAGTGAAAGACAGGCTTACCGGAAAGGGTTGTTTCTCCGTCTCGGGAGAGGGGTGGGATCGGGATCCATATAGCCTCCGGTAAGTGAATGATTTGCGCTGCGGATTATACGCAGAAAACCATAAGGTTTGTGGCAATTATGGCGATATGATAAACCATGGAAACTAAACCAAACGTATACCAGACTTTGCCCATTGCACCGCGCTTGAGTAAAGTTATTCTCTATTTGGCATAACTTCACACGCAACACGGGAAAACAGGATGCAAAACCGGCTGACAATTAAAGACATCGCCCGCTTAAGCGGCGTGGGAAAATCGACCGTTTCCCGTGTGCTTAACAATGAAAGCGGCGTGAGCGAACGCACGCGCGAACGCGTTGAAGCGGTGATGAACCAGCACGGTTTTTCCCCTTCCCGCTCCGCACGCGCCATGCGCGGTCAAAGTGATAAGGTGGTGGCGATTATCGTCACGCGTCTGGACTCGCTTTCGGAAAATCTCGCGGTGCAAACCATGCTACCGGTCTTTTATGAGCAGGGCTACGACCCGATCATGATGGAAAGCCAGTTCTCGCCCGAGCTGGTTGAGGAGCACCTCGGCATGCTCAGACGCCGCAATATTGACGGCGTGGTGCTGTTTGGTTTTACCGGCATTACTGAATCCATGCTCGCCTCCTGGCAGGATTCGCTGGTGCTGCTGGCAAGAGATGCGAAAGGCTTTGCCTCGGTCTGCTATGACGATGAGGGCGCCATTCGCACCCTGATGCAGCGTTTATACGATCGCGAGCATCGCCAGATCAGCTTTCTTGGCGTTCCTCATAGCGACGTAACCACCGGTAAGCGCCGCCATGAAGCCTACCTGGCGTTCTGTAAGAAACACAAACTGCACCCCGTCGCCGCGCTGCCGGGTCTGGCCATGAAGCAGGGCTATGAGCAGGCCGCCAACGTCATCACCCCAGAAACCACCGCTTTAGTCTGCGCGACGGATACCCTCGCCCTTGGGGTCAGTAAATATTTGCAGGAGCAGCGAATAGAGAACCTGCAGCTGGCGAGCGTGGGCAGCACGCCGCTGATGAAATTCCTCCATCCGGAAATTATCACCGTCGATCCAGGATACGCTGAAGCCGGACGGCAAGCTGCCTCACAGCTGATCGAGCAGATCAACGGCCGTAGCGAACCACGACAAATCGTTATACCTTCCGCCCTCTCCTGATCGCTTTCTGAGCGTTAATTTGTGATCTTCGCTGCGTTTCGGGAACGTTCCCATTTTTAAAATTTCATCGACGATATACTCTGGCGCCAACAACGAGAGAGTTGCCGAATGACGACGCTACAGCGTCTTTTCCGGTCTACGGGGAACACACATCATCATGAGCAAAATAAAACAAGCAGACATCGACCGGCTGATTGAGCTGGTAGGCGGGCGCGACAATATCGCCACGGTGAGTCACTGCATTACTCGCCTGCGTTTTGTGCTGAATCAGCCTGCGAATGCCAGGCCGAAAGAGATCGAACAATTGCCGATGGTCAAAGGCTGCTTCACCAACGCCGGACAGTTTCAGGTGGTGATTGGCACCGAGGTGGGCGATTACTACCAGGCGCTGTTGGCGACAACCGGGCAGGCCAGCGCCGACAAAGAGCAGGCGAAAAAGGCCGCGCGACAGAATATGAAATGGCACGAACAGCTCATTTCTCATTTTGCGGAGATCTTCTTTCCGCTGCTGCCTGCGCTGATTAGCGGCGGCCTGATCTTAGGTTTCCGTAACGTGATCGGCGATCTGCCCATGAGCAACGGGCAGACGCTGGCGCAGATGCATCCTTCGCTGAAAACCCTTTATGACTTCCTGTGGCTGATTGGCGAAGCGATCTTCTTCTATCTGCCGGTCGGGATCTGCTGGTCGGCGGTGAAAAAAATGGGCGGTACGCCGATCCTCGGAATTGTACTGGGAGTGACCCTGGTTTCTCCGCAGTTAATGAACGCCTATCTGCTCGGCCAGCAGGTGCCTGAAGTGTGGAACTTCGGCCTGTTCAGCATTGAGAAAGTCGGCTATCAGGCGCAGGTTATTCCGGCACTGCTGGCCGGACTGGCGCTCGGATTTATTGAAACGCGCATGAAACGCATCGTGCCGGATTATCTGTATCTGGTGATCGTCCCGGTGTGCTCGCTGATCCTTGCGGTATTCCTTGCGCACGCCTTTATCGGTCCGTTTGGCCGCATGATCGGCGACGGTGTCGCGTTTGCGGTCCGGCATCTGCTGACCGGCAGCTTTGCCCCGATCGGCGCGGCGCTGTTCGGCTTCCTGTACGCACCGCTGGTGATCACCGGCGTGCATCAGACCACGCTGGCTATCGACATGCAGATGATTCAGAGCATGGGCGGTACGCCGGTATGGCCGCTGATCGCACTGTCGAATATCGCCCAGGCCTCTGCGGTGGTCGGGATCATTATCTCCAGTCGTAAACACAACGAACGTGAAATCTCCGTTCCTGCCGCAATCTCCGCTTATCTCGGGGTAACTGAACCGGCAATGTACGGGATCAACCTGAAATACCGCTTCCCGATGCTATGCGCGATGATCGGCTCCGGTCTCGCCGGACTGCTTTGCGGCCTGAACGGCGTGTTGGCGAATGGGATTGGCGTCGGCGGCTTGCCGGGCATCCTCTCTATCCAGCCGACTTACTGGCAGGTCTTTGGTATGGCGATGGTCATTGCGATTGTTATTCCAATGGTACTGACCTCATTTGTTTACCAGCGTAAATACCGTCTGGGTACATTACAAATTGTCTAACTTTTCTTCGGGGCGCAGTTGCGCCCCAACGTATTTCCAGGAAACAACCATGAATATTCCCCACTGGTGGCAAAACGGCGTTATCTATCAGGTTTACCCCAAGAGTTTTCAGGACACCACCGGCAGCGGCACCGGCGATTTACGCGGCGTAACGCAGCGTCTCGACTATCTGCAAAAGCTGGGGGTTGATGCCATCTGGCTGACGCCGTTCTATATTTCGCCGCAGGTTGATAACGGCTACGACGTCGCAGATTACATGTCTGTCGATCCGTCCTACGGTACGCTTGCAGACTTTGACGAACTGGTAGCGCAGGCAAAAGCGCGCGGTATCCGTATTATTCTCGATATGGTGTTTAACCACACCTCAACTCAGCACGCCTGGTTTCGTGAAGCGCTGGATAAAGACAGCCCGTATCGTCAGTTTTATCTCTGGCGCGACGGCACGCCAGATAGCCCGCCGAATAACTGGCGTTCCAAATTTGGCGGCAACGCCTGGGGTTGGCACGCCGAAAGCGAGCAGTACTATCTGCACCTCTTTGCTCCGGAGCAGGCCGACCTTAACTGGGAGAACCCGGTAGTCCGTGCCGAGCTTAAGAAAGTGTGCGAGTTCTGGGCCGATCGCGGCGTGGACGGGCTGCGTCTCGACGTGGTCAATCTTATCTCCAAAGATCAGGACTTCCCGGACGATCCTGACGGCGATGGCCGCCGTTTTTATACCGATGGTCCGCGCGCGCATGAATTTTTACGCGAGATGAATCGCGACGTCTTCACACCCCGCAACCTGATGACGGTCGGGGAAATGTCGTCCACCACGCTGGAAAACTGCCAGCAGTATGCCGCACTCGATGGCAGCGAACTGTCGATGACCTTTAACTTCCACCACCTGAAAGTGGATTACCCTAACGGCGAAAAGTGGTCGTTAGCAAAACCCGACTATGTGGCGCTCAAAACCCTGTTCCGCCACTGGCAGCAGGGCATGCACAATCAGGCCTGGAATGCGCTGTTCTGGTGTAACCACGATCAGCCGCGCATCGTGTCGCGTTTTGGCGATGAAGGGAAATACCGCGTTCCGGCCGCCAAAATGCTGGCGATGGTGCTGCATGGCATGCAGGGCACCCCCTACATCTACCAGGGGGAAGAGATTGGCATGACCAACCCGCATTTCCGCCAGATTACCGATTATCGCGATGTGGAAAGCCATAACATGTTTGCCACCCTGAACGGCCAGGGACGCGATGCGCAAGAGCTGCTGGCGATCCTCGCCAGCAAATCCCGCGATAACAGCCGCACGCCGATGCAATGGGATGCCAGCAAACACGCGGGCTTCACCGCGGGTCAGCCGTGGATCGATCTGTGTGACAACGCGGCGGATATCAACGTAGCGGCAGCGCTGAGTGATACCGACTCGGTGTTCTATACCTATCAGAAGCTGATCGCCTTACGCAAAGCGGAGCCGGTTATCACCTGGGGCGACTACCAGGATCTGCTGCCGGACAGCCCGCATCTGTGGTGCTATCAACGAGAGTGGCAAGGGCAACGGCTGCTGGTGATTGCTAATTTGAGCGATACCGTCCAGAACTGGCAGCCGACCCAAACCGACGGAAACTGGCAGGTGCTAATGCACAACTATGCCGAAGTCGCCAGCCAACCTGCAGACATGACGCTACGTCCTTTTGAAGCCGTCTGGTGGGTGCAAAAATAGCTTGCAATTATGTTCTGGCCCGGTACGCATAGCGCTGCCGGGCTTTGTTACATACGCTTAGCTTACCCTTCTGTTTTTGCTGAATAAATAATCAGAATTTTCTACCTACAATTTACAATCGGCTGTACTGCCCGTCATCTGTACGCTCCGATTTTTACTTTGCGCTACATCAAAAAAATCGTAAACATCCTTGATGCAAATCACTACATATAGAACTTAAAATGCACGCCGACCCAATATGTTGTATTAATCGACTACAATTGCTACAACTACAGTGCACCGCTTGACGGTGGAATTGTGGATAAAGTGGGTCAGGATTGCGGGAAGTCATTGGCAATAGAGATGAATAAAGCCATGGCCGCTTCCCCAACCTCTGTGGATAACCTGTTCTTATAAATATGGAGTGATCATGACACCGCATGTGATGAAACGAGATGGCTGTAAAGTGCCGTTTAAATCAGAGCGCATCAAAGAAGCCATTCTGCGTGCAGCTAAAGCAGCGGGAGTCGATGACGCAGATTACTGTGCCACCGTCGCAGAAGTCGTTAGTAGCCAGATGAATGAGCGCAGCAAGGTCGATATCAACGAGATCCAGACAGCGGTAGAAAACCAGCTGATGTCTGGCCCGTATAAACAACTCGCCCGTGCGTACATCGAATATCGCCACGACCGTGATATACAGCGTGAAAAACGTGGCCGTCTGAACCAGGAAATTCGTGGTCTGGTTGAGCAAACCAACTCTGCTCTGCTGAATGAAAACGCCAACAAAGACAGCAAAGTGATCCCGACCCAGCGCGACCTGCTGGCCGGTATCGTTGCCAAACACTACGCACGTCAGCACCTGCTGCCGCGTGATGTCGTCCAGGCGCACGAACGTGGTGATATTCACTATCACGACCTCGACTACTCTCCGTTCTTCCCAATGTTTAACTGCATGCTGATCGACCTGAAAGGCATGCTGACGCAGGGTTTTAAAATGGGTAACGCGGAGATTGAACCGCCAAAATCCATCTCTACCGCGACCGCCGTCACCGCGCAAATCATCGCGCAGGTTGCCAGCCATATTTATGGCGGCACCACCATTAACCGTATTGACGAAGTTCTTGCGCCGTTCGTGACCGAGAGCTTTAACAAGCATCGCAAAACCGCTGAAGAGTGGCAGATCCCGGACGCCGACGGCTATGCGCATTCCCGTACCGAGAAAGAGTGCTACGACGCCTTCCAGTCGCTCGAGTATGAAGTGAATACCCTGCATACCGCCAACGGTCAGACGCCGTTTGTTACCTTCGGTTTTGGTCTGGGAACCAGTTGGGAATCGCGTTTGATCCAGCAGTCCATTCTGCGTAACCGCATTGCTGGCCTGGGTAAAAACCGTAAAACTGCGGTCTTCCCGAAACTGGTGTTCGCGATTCGTGACGGCCTGAACCACAAGTTTGGCGATCCGAACTACGACATCAAACAGCTGGCGCTGGAGTGCGCGAGCAAGCGTATGTATCCGGACATCCTGAACTACGATCAGGTAGTCAAAGTCACCGGTTCGTTCAAAACGCCAATGGGCTGTCGCAGCTTCCTCGGCGTGTGGGAAAACGAGAACGGCGAACAGGTTCACGATGGCCGTAACAACCTCGGCGTTATCAGCCTCAACCTGCCGCGTATCGCGCTGGAAGCCCATGGCGATGAAGCCACCTTCTGGAAACTGCTCGACGATCGTCTGGTGCTGGCGCGTAAAGCGCTGATGACCCGTATTGCGCGTCTGGAAGGCGTGAAAGCTCGCGTTGCGCCAATTCTGTATATGGAAGGTGCCTGCGGCGTGCGTCTGAAAGCGGACGATGATGTGTCAGAAATCTTTAAAAACGGTCGCGCGTCCATCTCTCTGGGCTACATCGGCATTCACGAGACCATCAACGCGCTGTTTGGCGACAAGCACCTGTACGACAGTGAGCAGCTTCGCGCCAAAGGTATCGCCATTGTGGAACGCCTGCGTCAGGCGGTCGATCAGTGGAAAGACGAGACCGGTTACGGCTTTAGCCTGTACAGCACGCCAAGTGAAAACCTGTGCGATCGTTTCTGCCGTCTGGATACCGCCGAGTTTGGCGTAGTGCCGGGTGTCACCGACAAAGGTTACTACACCAACAGCTTCCACCTCGACGTGGAGAAGAAGGTAAACCCGTACGACAAGATCGATTTCGAAGCGCCGTACCCGCCGCTGGCAAGCGGAGGCTTCATTTGCTACGGCGAATACCCAAATATTCAGCACAACCTGAAAGCGCTGGAAGACGTCTGGGATTACAGCTATCAGCACGTGCCGTATTACGGGACCAACACGCCCATCGATGAATGCTACGAGTGCGGCTTTACCGGCGAGTTCGAATGCACCAGCAAAGGCTTCACCTGCCCGAAATGTGGTAACCACGACGCGGCCCGCGTGTCGGTCACCCGCCGCGTATGCGGTTATTTAGGCAGCCCGGACGCGCGTCCGTTTAACGCTGGTAAGCAGGAAGAAGTGAAGCGCCGCGTTAAGCATTTAGGCAATGGGCAGATAGGTTAATTTCCGTTTGCAAAGGCCGTAGGCCTGATAAGACGCAATAGCGTCGCCATCAGGCATCACAATGTTGCCGGATGCGGTGCAAGCACCTTATCCGGCCTACATGCTTTCTGGACATCCTCTATGCAATACCACCAATATTACCCCGTCGATATCGTCAATGGCCCTGGAACCCGCTGCACCCTGTTTGTCTCCGGGTGCGTGCACGAATGCCCCGGTTGCTATAACAAAAGCACCTGGCGGCTCAATTCCGGCGAACCGTTTACCAAAGAGATGGAAGATAAGATCATTGCCGATCTGAACGACACGCGCATTCACCGTCAGGGGATTTCGCTGTCCGGCGGCGATCCGCTACATCCGCAAAACGTGCCGGATATTCTGCAACTGGTACAGCGTATTCGCGCTGAGTGTCCGGGAAAAGATATCTGGGTGTGGACCGGCTACAAGCTTGAGGAACTCAACGCTGCGCAAATGCAGGTGGTGGATCTCATCAACGTGCTGGTCGACGGCAAATTTGTGCAGGATCTGAAAGACCCGGCGCTGATCTGGCGCGGCAGCAGCAACCAGGTGGTACATCATTTGCGTTAACACGCGATCTGGAGAGGCTTTTTCACAGCCTCTCCGTCCATTTGCTCATTCGCGACTGCGCTTTACCTGTGGCATCAATGGCGCGCCCATCCGGCAACCAGCGTTGCGCCTCACCTTTCATTATCCCCTTTTCATAAGATAAACGCTGGGCAAGCGTCCCGTCCGGGTAAAACTGTTCGCTGAGAGAGTGGCGCAGCCCTTGCTGCCACTGTTCACGTAGCTGTACCTGCCCGGAAGGATAAAAGCTGTGGCATTCGCCGTGCAGTTGACCGTTAAGCCACTGCTCTTCTCGCAGTAGCTCACCGTTTTCCGAGAAGTAACGAGCAATACCGTCCGGCTTGCCCTCACGATACGCCTGCTGCATGGCAAGCTGGCCGTTAGGATGCCAGCGCTCCATCATCCCGTTCAGCGCACCCTGCTGGTAACGCAGAACCGCCAGCAGCCGTCCGTTTTCTTCAATTCGCGTTTCACCGTTAAGCTGGTCGTTTGCGAAATTCGCTCGTAGCAGGGTGCTATCCTGTTGATACTCCTGCGTATCGCTCATCAGTTAATCTTCACCATCCCACCCTTAATCATCAGCATCCCGCCGCCATCCACAGTCTGAGTGGCGCTGGCTTTGCTGGTGAGCGTGGCTTTCGCTTCGTGGGTTATCGTCGCGGCTTTCTGGGTCAGCGAGGCTTTCGCTTCACTGGCGATGTTGGTGGCATCCAGCTTCAGACCCGATGCGGCGCTGGCGCTGAGATCCGCCCCGCTTTTCACTTTCAGGGTTTTGCCGCTCTCCAGGGTTAGCGTACCGCTGACCTTAATCGTCAGGTTGCCGTCGACGTTCAGCGTGTAGTTGCCCTTTACCTTATGCGTCTGGTTGCCGTCGATGGCGTGTTCCTGATCGCCCTTCACCGTGACGCTGCGCTTCTCTTTTACCTCCAGCGTGTCGCTGCCTTTTTCAATTTTCACCGTCCGGTTGCCTTTTTTTAGGGTGACGGTTTCGTTGCCCTCTTCAACGGTACGGGTGCGATCGTTTTTAACGCTGGCGATCTCATCGTGGCTGATAGTCGTTTTGCTGTCGTTGAGCACGGTGAGCTGGAAGTCTTTCTGCGCCTGCATCGCCAGCAGTTCGGCATCTTTTTTATCGTCGAAGCGCAGTTCGTTAAAACCTTTTTCGCTGTGGGTTTTTATCCCGGACTGGGTTTGATTCGCCGGAAGCGCGTACGGCAACGCATTCGCGCCGTTATACACACAGCCGGTAATGAGCGGTTTATCCGGGTCGCCGTCGATAAAGCTCACCACCACTTCCTGACCGATGCGCGGGATAAACTGCGCGCCAAAACCGTTGCCGCTCCAGGCGGTGGCGACCCGCAGCCAGCAGGAGCTGGTTTCGTCGTTTTTACCCTCTCTGTCCCACGGGAACTGCACCTTCACCCGACCAAGCTTATCGGTCCAGATCTCCTCTCCGCTTTTACCCACCACCAGCGCCGTCTGCGTATGCATAAACGGTACTGGCGTGCTGCTCTGCGGGCGGTATAGCGTGGCTTTTGGAATGGCGGTAAAGCGGTTGCGATAATGTTCACCGTCGTACTCGTGGCTGACGGCGGTGATTAGCCAGTCGATGTTTAGCGCCTTGTCGTCGTGCTCGGTTAAGGTGAACCAGTGCCCGGCCATCAGCGCCGCGCAGTCGCTTTCACCGACCAGCTGTTTGGCCTGCGCCTTCAGGGCGTTAACCTTCCACGCCGCCAGCGCGTCGCCTTCGGCTTTAACGCTAAAACGCCCCGGATGCTGATACTGCATGCCGCCCTTCTTCTCCCCGGCCTGGACAAACAGCGTGGCTTTTGGCTGTTCGTAGTTATAGTCGCTACTCTGGAAGCCCTGCGCAGTGGCCTGCAAACGCAGCTGCGCCGAACGAATCATGCCGGTTTCCCGCGCGCCGCTTGCTGCCGCCTGATACTTGACCTTTTTATCGCCAGGTATCGGCGGGAAGGCGCTGTTATCATCCGCCAGCACCAGCGTGTGCTTGCCTGCTGCGTGGGTAAAGAACCAGAATATTCCCTCCTGCTCCAGCAGCCGCGAGACAAAATTAAAGTCGCTCTCGTTATATTGCAGGCAGTATTCACGCTTCGCCGGTTTGCTTTTCAGTTGAAATTTGTAGTCGGTAAACCCGGCGTCTTTAAACACCTTCTCGACGATCTCCTGCGCGCTGAGGTTCTGAAACACGCGGTTGTTGCTGGCGAGCGTCAGCCACCACAGCCAGGGGCGCAGCACAAACTGGTAGCGATCGGCATTGCTGGTCGCCGGAAGCTGGTGCGCCTCGGCAATCAGACCGTCGTAATCGGCGTCGTTGATGGTGGCGGTCAGATGGGTCGCCAGCGCGGCATCGAGCGTTAACGGCGCAGAGGTGGTTGCGGCGATGGTCGCGGTGGTCAGGGCGTTAAGCTGCGATTCGGTATAAACGGTCGCGGCGCTAAGGCCAGTTAGCTTCGCGGTGAGTTTGATGATGGTGGAATCTGACATAGAAAATTCCTTTTATATTTGTAGAGTACGTCATGCCCGGTGGCGCTACGCTTACCGGGCCTACAGCTCGCGCATATGCTGAAGTGAAGTGGTTTGTAGATCGGGTAAGGCGAAGCCGCCACCCGGCAAAACCGCGTCAAAATAGCCTGATTACAGCTCATCTAAGGATATCTTTATCCGCTTTCCGCCTTCGCGTTCATCAGCGATTCGGTTAAGTTCAGCGTCTTCTTCCAACTTAGTCGCCAACACGATCGGTCGGGAATCAGTTTGTACAGTCACAGCCGTGAGATCGGTTAGCGTCGGATTAGTGAATTCTATAATAGCGGTATCGGGCATGGGAAATTCCTTACTCACTCAAAAAAGATAGACTGCACAGAAATAATAAAACACGAAAAATTAACTACACATTTCGATGACTCTTCTCCTTACTTCACTTGCAAAGGCTTTTTCATGCCCGACCTGCAATCCAATATCATTAGGGGTTTGCATATTTACATTTACTACCAATAGCAATCCGTTACCACTAAAAATACTATATCTGCAATTTACACCAATATGTGTTTCACGAATAACGGAGCAGATAATATTCACTGTAAGATTAAACACTCCGCCAAGTGATAACAAAGCATCTTCGACTGCAATCTGCAAGGAATTGGCATTTCTTGTACCTGCAACTAAATTTGAAATACTCTGTTCGCCACCATGACTATGGGCCTGTAAGTGACACCACTCATAACCAACATGAATACCTACGTATTTTTTATTCATGTGATCATTCGCACTCTCTCCCATGACGCTATTCTGACCAGTATGTCTGAAAGAACTAAACGCAGACTTTGGCACACAATAAAAAACAGATTTTACATACGTATAACCTGCCTCCCCAGAAGTAAATTCCGGTGAATCAAATGAGATATACGATTTTAAAGCATCTATCTTTGTACTTATGCGCGTTCGTCCCGCTATACCAGAAACACAGCGAGCCCTATGGTAGATATGTGGATTGTCTTTATATCGGTAAATTTTGCTAATTGAAAAATCGACATCCCTACTGGATATATTAAAAAGAATATTTTTTTGAACATAAACTCGGTAAAGAAAAAGGTTTAGACCTATCGTATAACAACCCCTATGAGTAGAATTATGTGGCGAATATATTCCTTTCCGCTCTTTAGCACTCTTGCGGCCAATCATTTTTATTTCAGCAATTTGTTTTTCCAATCGCCTTTTGCTGGCTATTAATTCAACAAGCTCACTTTCAATAACTTTATACTCTGCAGAAAACTTAAATACAGGACACCACATATTCTCTTCCTCAATAATTCATTAATTCCCCATCACTTCCCCAACCACCAGATTCTCAACATCCCTGGCCCCCACTCCCTTACATTTCTCCATTACTCTTTCGACCAATCCATCCTCCATATTTAATTTTTCTCCCGTCGCCACTAAATATCGCTGCGCTAATTTCTCCAGTTTCGCCAACACAATCCCTTTTAATATCTCCTCATCCAATGCCCGATAGGCCACCGTGGTCATTCTTGCCAAAAACGCCGGACGGAAATGACGCAACAGCTCCTCACGCAATGCCTCATTAAACCGCTCGCTGTTTAATTCAGCCGCAGGCGTATCCAGAATTAATTCCGCCCCCACGTTGCTGGTCGCCAGCATCACCGTATTTTTGAAATCGACAATCAGCCCGGTGCCGTCTTCCATTACGCCTTTGTCGAAGACGTTATAGAACGCCTCCAGCACGTCCGGGTGCGCCTTTTCGATTTCGTCGAGCAGCACCACCGAATAGGGGCGACGGCGCACGGCTTCGGTTAACGCTCCACCGCTGCCGTAGCCCACGTAGCCCGGCGGCGCGCCTTTCAACTGGCTGACGGTGTGCGCCTCCTGGTATTCAGACAGGTTGATGGTTATCAGATTGCGCTCGCCGCCGTACAGGGCGTCGGCCAGCGCATACGCGGTTTCGGTTTTGCCCACGCCAGTTGGCCCCACCAGCAGGAACACGCCGACCGGCTTTTGCGGATCGGTCAGACCGCTGCGATAGGCGCGCAGGCGTTGGGCGATGGTCTCCAGCGCTGCCTGTTGACCCATTACCCGAGCACTCATCCGTTCAACCAGCGTACGCAGAGCGTGGGCTTCGTCGGTGAGCATCTGTCCGAGCGGAATGCCCGTCCAGCCGCCGATCACCGCCGCCACCGTGGCGGGATCGACACAATCCGGCACCAGCGGCACCTCGTCGCGCAGTTGGGCAGCGGCGGTTTCCAGTTTGCCAATCAGCGCCGCACACTCCACCAGCTCTTGCTCCAGTTCCTCGTCATCGTCCAGCCGCGCACTGAGATCCAGCATCCGCTGGCGGGTCGCCAGTAGTTCGCCGACCCGCTGACGCTCATCCTGCCAGCGCCCTTCCACTTCTCTCGCCTGCAAGCGTAACTTCTCCGCCAGCGCCTCCAGTTCACACAGTCGGTCGTGATGATCGACGCCCACCAGCAACTCGCGGTTGAGGCGTTCACTCTCTTCTTCGATGGCCGCCTGCTGCTGACGGATCTCCTCAAGCTGGGGCGGCACATCATGCTGCGCCAGCGCCACTCTTGCGCAGGCGGTGTCGAGCACGCTGATGGCTTTGTCCGGCAGTTGGCGCCCGGAGATGTAGCGCTGCGACAGACGCACCGCCTCGCGGATGGCGGTATCGAGGATCTGCACGCCGTGGTGTGCCTCGAGCTTGTCGGCCACCGCCCGCAGCATCACCACCGCGCTGTTCTCGTCCGGTTCCTCGATCTGGATACGCTGAAAACGCCGGTCCAGCGCCGGATCCTTTTCGAAATATTTTTTGTACTCCTGCCAGGTGGTCGCGGCGATGGTGCGCAGTTCCCCACGCGCCAGCGCCGGTTTCAGCAGGTTGGCGGCGTCGCTGCCGCCCTCGGCGCCGCCCGCGCCAATCAGCGTGTGGGCTTCGTCGATAAATAAAATGATCGGTTGCGGGGATTTTTTTACCGCGTCAATCACCCCTTTCAGCCGCTGTTCAAATTCACCTTTCACGCCCGCGCCCGCCTGCAACAGGCCGAGATCCAGCGACAGCAGAGCGACATCGCGCAGCGGCGGCGGCACACTTCCTTCGGCAATGCGTCGCGCCAGCCCTTCGGCGACGGCGGTTTTGCCCACCCCCGGCGCGCCAACCAGAATCGGGTTGTTTTGCCTGCGGCGCAGCAGGATGTCGATACACTGGCGGATCTCCGCGTCGCGCCCGATGATCGGATCGATCAGCCCTTCCCGCGCATCACGGGTCAGATCGTGGGTGTATTGATCCAGCACGCCGCTTTCACGCTCCGGGTTTTCTCCCGTATGCGTATCGCTTAATTCTTCAACGGAGCCACGACACCAGCTCTGCCACTGGCTTTCCATCACCCCCGCCGGAAGCTGCAACAGCAGCGGCATTCCCTGCGCTAGCTGGGCGCGCAGACGTTCTCGGGTGAGTAAGGCTTGCAGCAACAACGCTGAACGGACCTTCAACAAACGCTGGAAAGCCGCCAACAAAACCGCACCTTCCAGCAATTCCACCAGTTGCACGGAAAATACCGGCATCCGCGTGCAGCCCGATTTAAACTGCGCCTGGGCGCTATGGATCTCTTCGCGCAGCGTGTCGACGGAAATCGCCGCGCCGCTCAGGCAATACGCGAGATCACAGTGTTCATCATCGAGTAATGCCAGCAGCAGATGCTCCGGCTCAACAAACCAGTGTCCCTGCGCCCGGCTGCGTTCGGCGGCCTGCTCCAGCGCACGAAAGCAAACCGGATTCAGTCGTTGTACCAGCGCTTTTAAGTCCATGCGTTGTTCTCCTCAAGTTGCTGTTGGCAGTGAAACACGGCGGGTTTACGCCCTGCCAGTTGAGCGGTATAGCCCAAACGCGGCGGCGTATCGCGGCTCAGGCAGTGGTCAAGATTTAGCGTCCCGCGCATCATCAGTTGCAGCGTTATCCCTGGGCCAAACCAGATTTGCCCCAGTTTGCTGAGCTGAAGAAAGGCTTGCCCATCGGATAAAAACGCCCGCCACCGGGTGGGGCTTTCAGCATGCAGGTGCACCCGCAGCGCCGCATGCTGATTCCAGATCCGTCGCCCGGCGACGCTGTTGCGCCCCAGCCGACATCCCGTCCGGCTTATGGATGCCTGCGGCAAAGGCTGCCAGCGGCCGACAAACTCTTCGACATGCACGGTGACGTTCAGTACGGCCTCGACCAGCGCCACAAATCCAGCCACAGAACGCCTGCGATTCGTCAGGCTGCCGCATTGCATCAGCAGGCTCTGCACCTGTGCAGACTCATGCTTTTCCATGGCATCAAGCCTGAAACCACACAGTGCCCGCATCACCGACTGCCCCGGCGCGTTATCCTGGCGCGCGTAGGGCGTAGCCAGCCGATACAGGCTCAGGCTTCGGGAGTGATGCTGAATAAAACGCTGTTGAAACATAAAGATAAAATCCTGCGGTGCGCTGTTTTTATCCTGCGTCGCCTGCTGCAGCCATTCCAGCCAGCCGTAGGGCAGTACGCCATCCGCACCTCCCGGCCCGAGGCTACGCACCTGGAGAACGTCGTTGTTCAGCGCGCCAAGTTCCGCAGGCGCAAACGCCAGCCCCAGCTCACCCCACAGCTCGGGCGTGTCACCGCTCGCCTGTAAAATCCTGAGGCACTGCTCCAGCGAAAAGCGCCACGGCTCGCCCTTAAGTTGCGCCATTACGCTATCAGCGCGGTCTGTTCGACGTCTGTCCATAGCGACAGCTCCTCCCCTTCATCCAGCAATACCGTACGTACAAAGCAGTTAGCGGTCGCGTTACGCGCCAGAAAACGGGCGACAATCCCCGCAAACAACAGCCGACTGTTGCCCGTAAATGCCTGTGGGTCGAGGGTCAGCGTCAGCCGAATACCGTTATGCCAGCCGCGCCAGGCATCGCCTCCGCGGTGCTCGCTAACCCGCTGGCAACACATCTCGCGGATGCCATTTATCTGTTGCCAGACGGCGGGTGACGCAGAGGAAGGGGCATACAGCGCCAGCAGCTCTTTGAGCGAGTCCAGAGCCCTCTCTCCCTCGGTCAATGAAAGGTGATTGAGCGCCAGCGAAGAAAGCAGTTTCCAACGCGCATCTCGCTGCAAGGCGGACGCAGAAGGCGTGGTCGGCGTTCCCAATAAATGCACCTGCGCGACCGGACCAGGGACTTCAAAGGTCAGAGGCGTTCCCGCACAAAGCTGTGCAGCCTTCTCACCGTTACTGCACCAGAGCGTCGCCGTCAGGCTTGTCTCTTCGTCCGGAGCAAACGGGTCGAAGCGGCTGTCCACCAGGGTTAACCACAGCGCATTGCCCTGCTGGGGGTTGCGCCGCGCATGCCAGAACCAGCGGGACTCGCTATGCCCGCGGGCCGAGTAATATGCAGGCACGCACCAGGCCTCCTCACGGCGGCTCATCCACAGCGTCTGTACACGGTAGATCTGTACATGGTGATCGTGATGATCGGCCACCAGCCGATGCTCGCTGCGGGTATGCCCGGCGCTCAGTGGCTCAGAGGTCCGGGTGAAAAGGTTAACGATTGGCACACAGCCCAGACGAATATCACCCGAGTGAATATGCTGTGACCCCGGCGGAGCGCGATCGAAAGGAATGCACAAGGTCATGCCATCGCCATCCTTCGTCGGCGGCAGCGGCAAATCAAAATACATCAGCGCCTGCGGACAGTTCATCCAGGCACTGAGCGCCAGCACGCTGGACTCTACGCCCGGTTCGCAGGGCAAAATCTTTTCGGCATTCAGCAGGCCAATAGGATGTGGGCGCAGCGGCCCGATGACATGGGCGTACAACAAATCAAACAGCGTGGCGTTGATTTGCGGCGAGCCGCTGAGATGAATGCGCAACTGTGTTACCGCCAACGTTGAAAACTGATGTGGCGGCAGGCAACGTAGCTGAATCCGCAACGCGCCGCGCGCCCGCATCAGCCCGGTTAACTGCCGGGCCTGGGCCGCATCACACCAGCTAACATCTTCAATCTCAATAGGCCACAGCGTTTGCGCCAGCGCGGTACGCCACCAGACCGTCTCGCCGCTTTCCGTTAGCGCGTAAAGCGGCGTTCCGGCTGGAAGGGCGTAACCCCGACTCAAATCGCCTGCCAGCGGATCCGCAGTAAAACTGGCGGTAGCAGAGGAAGGAAACGGTCGTATTGCATGGGGAGAAAGCTGCTCCAGTAGCGATTCGCACAGCTCGCCGAAGCCGTCGTCAAGGCGCTGATGCAGTCTGGCGCTTTGCAGAGCGAAGCCTTCTAAAAGCCGTTCAACATGCGGATCCGGGCAATCAAATTCGCTCAGCCGCAGACGAGAGGCTACGTGCGGGTGCCGATGGGCGAACTCCCCGCTGGCTTTTCGCAACCATCGCAATTCCTGCAGATAATTTTCCAGCAATCGATCGTCCATTGATCTCCCCCTTTCGCGGGTTATTGCCAACTGCCGTTTTGATACGCCAGACTCAGCGTCAACGGGTCGTCATCGTTCCACAGCATCGCTTCAATGCGTAGCGCCAGCGTCTGATGATGCGCATCCTTCACACTGATAGTTAGCGCCTGGATCCGCGGCTCGTTGCGTAAAATGGCTGCGCGTAGCGGCGACAATACCAGCTAAGCACTCGTTCATCGCCCGCGTTCAGTCCATGCCATTCCGGGACGCCCCAGGCAAGCAGCAGCGGCAACGCGTCATCATCCGCAGGAGCGCGGGAGTTGAACAATCGCCTCAGCTCCCGGCACACCGACTCGCGCGGCGTAACACCTTCATCCATCAGTCTGTCGAACAATGCAACCGGGATGGATGATTTCATCATCAACCACCATTTTTATTCATCGCCATATCCCAGGTCGACGCCGCCGCACCTTTCTCCGCCCCTTCTAATTTTTGGGCCTTCAATTCCCATTTAATTTTGCTGAAGTTTAGGGATAGCGTTTCAACAGGTTTACCGCCCGAGCCGCCGCTGACGCTGATATGTGAAATCAATACGTTGTCGAGGGTATAGACAATAAACGGCAGCACCGAATCGCCATCATTGCGACATAGCGTTAAAACAGCCTGCGTAATCATTTTCCCGGAACAACAGTAAAGATTAAGTTCAGGAGTGGAAATATCGACAAATTTGGTCAGTGACATCTCCCCCACATGCGCCCGACCAGACGTACGGTTGGTGTTACTCACATCATTAGTAACCTGCATCGCAACATTATGGCTGAAGGACATAATTTCAATTTGGTCTACATATCCATCAACGTTGCTGTCACCTTTGATCGGATCAATCTTTAAAAAAATAGCATCCATAGAATCTTCCCTTATGTAATTAAGCCGATACAGGCGGTGGCAATTCCGCCACCAGGCGGATAGATGTGGTCAATTCTTCCAGTTGGAAATGAGGGCGCAGGAATACCACCGCGCGATAGACACCAGGTTTGCCGGGAACATCCAGTACGTCTATCCGTGCTTCGCGCAACGGATATTGCGCCTTGATTTCCTGCGGTGCTGTGTCGCTGAGTAGCACGTAACTGGCAATCCAGTTATTGAGGAATCGCTCAACATCTTCGCGACTCAAAAAACTGCCGACTTTGTCGCGCATAATGACTTTCAGGTAGTGCGCAAAGCGGGAGGCGGCAAGGACGTACGGCAGCATCGCCGAGATCCGCGCATTCGCGTTGGCTTCAGGCGTGTTGTAGATTTTTGCCTGGTTGGTGGTTTGCCCGCCAAAAAACGCGGCGGTATTCGTATTCTTTTTATGACACAGCGCGATGAACCCAAGATCGTTCAACTCTTTTTCACGGCGATCGGTAATGGCTACCTCCGTCGGACAGCGCAGACTGATATCACCGGATGGCGTGGAGAAAGTATGCGCCGGGAGGCCTTCCACCAGTCCGCCACCTTCTGCGCCACGAATCGCCGCGCACCAGCCATATAAAGCAAACGCCTCGGTAATGCGGTTGGCCAGTACCCAGGCGGCATTCCCCCACAGGTATTTGCTGGCATCCAGGCCGTTAACGTCCTCGATAAAGTTTACCCCGTCTACCGGCACCGTATCCGGCCCGTAGGGCAGACGCTGTAAAACGTGCGGCAGCACCAGCGAGACATAGCGCGAGTCGTCGCTTTCACGGAATGCTCGCCATTTGATCATCTCGGTGCTTTCGAAGATCTTCGCCAGATCGCGTGGCACGCTCAGCTCAGCGAACGATCCCATATCAAACAAGCGCGGGCTGGCAGCGGCAATAAACGGCGCATGAGCGGCCGCCGCAACCTGAGATATTTTCTCCAGTAGCGCCACGTCCTGCGGATGACGGCCGAACTCAAAATCCCCCACCAGCACGCTGTAAGGGTTACCGCCAAAGGTGCCGTACTCATCTTCGTACAGCTTTTTGAACAGCGTGCTCTGATCGAACTCAACCGCTTTTTCCAGATCGTCCTGCAACTCTTTGCGCGAGACATTCAGCAGTCGTAACTTCAATCGCGTACTGGTTTCAGTGTTCATTACAAACTGATGCAACCCGCGCCAGGAAGACTCCAGCTTCTGGGTATCCGGATGATGCAACACCTCATTCAACTGGGCGCTGATAAGCTCATCGATCTGAGCAATACGGTGGTTGATCATCGCCACAGTGTCGCTTCCGATCGCCATTCCTTCATCGAGGATTTGCGTCGCCAGCTCTTCCAGCATGTCCCGCGCATAGGTTTGTTGCAGCTCATCACGAGCCATCCGTCCTTCCTGAATAATGCGGTCCAGTACGCTCAGCGTAACGGTCTGTCCACCCGTTTCAGTTTGTTCTTGCACATTCTCCATTGCTCTTCTCCTTTTCCGTTACGCGTTTTCAGCTGCTTTTTCTTCAGCAGCAGGTCTTAACGCCTGAAGTTCTGCGTTATCGTTTACCACCTGCTGTAACAACGCATCCAAATCGTCGTTACCATCCAGTTTGGTGAGGAGGTCGCGCAAGCGTTGGCGGGCGAGGAAAAGACGCTGGAGGGGTTTAACCTGATTGATAATATTGAGCGGCGAAAAGTCGTCGAACTCGTTAAAGCGCAGCTCAACGTTCAATTTGCTGCCATCATTAGCCAGACGATTTTCTACCTGAACCGCCAGACGAGGTGAGATGGAGGAAAGCACATCATCGAAATTATCACGATCGATTTCGACGAATCGCCGCTCACGTAATTTAGCGGGTGGGGATGCTGGATGCCCGGATAAATCAGCCAGAATACCAACAACTAAGGGAAGTTCTTTTTTCTCAATCGCCCCACCCGTTTCCACATCATATGTTATTTGTACGCGCGGCGGCCTAATACGGTTGAGTTTATGCTGTATGCTCTCGGCCATATTTAATCCTTTTTTATTGCAATAGTATCCCTGGTACGATATTTGCCGCACCATTATTCGAAAAGTGATATTCATGAATAACTACCTGCAATATAAAAAACACAACAAAAAATAAATATCAACTTAATTTTTTGTTTTTTACACAAAAATAAAACATTTGATAAAAATCAATTAACCAAAAATCAACCAATAAAAATCAATAAGTTACACCAAAAGTTAATTAAAAATAATACTTTACACTTGAAATATAAATCACATGAATATTTAAATGTTAACGAATTTTATTACTTCAGATTCGTCCAATAATGATTTAAGTCAAAAACAGAACCGTTGCTATTAATTACCTTCTTAAGGAAGATATAAAAGGATTTTATATGACAAACGGCCTACGCCATCCAGCCATCATAATATTATTCAGTATTTTAATTTTACTGAGTAGCGGCTGTTCATTGTGGCAAAACCGTGTGGCATTTAATGATGTGGTTATTGAAACCGTAGCAGATGCAAACGATAACACACCAGTCGCAGTGGATATTGTCGCGGTTGCCGATAACGCGTTGCTGCCAACCGTACAAACGCTTAGTGCAACACAATGGTTTAACGCCAAATCACAACTGCTGCGCGATAGCCCTGACGGGCTGCACGTTTGGTCGCTGGAGCTGGTGCCGAATTCGCGTTTTGTGACCAAAAGCTCCCCTCTGCAGGGCGTTAAGGCAGAAGCAATTCTGCTGTTTGCCCGCTACAGCAGCGCAGGAGAACACCGCTTAAGACTGGATAAAGCAGATTCATTGCATCTGCTGCTAATGACGGATGAAGCAGTCCTGGCCCCCTGAACAAGGAAAGTACTATGAGCACAATTCCGGCAATGGTTTGCTGGTATGAAGGGATGGCAATGCTACCTCAACATTTCCAGTTGCAGGCATTGCGCAATGAAACGCTTTGCGCAGCGCTCACCGGGTGCGCTAATCCGTGGTTTTGGGGCGTCAACCGGCTACAGATTGACGAAGCGGCGCTGTGTGCAGGCACGCTACGTATTTTGCGCCTGAAAGCAATTATGCCCGACGGCACGCCGGTCAATTATGACATTAGCGACGATTTATCACTGGAGTTTGACTGCGCCCGTTTGCTGCCTGCCGCGCCGGACAGTGAGCATATCCTCTGGCTGGCGCTGCCGCCGCTAAACCGTGCCGGACAGTGGCAGTTGATGAATAGCCGCTGTCGATCAGTCAACAGCCCCCCGCTGCCTGACCTGAGTAGCGGTGAATTTCCCGAGAGCATTTCGCAATGGCAGCCCGAACCGCGTCTGGTTTGCCAGCACGATCGCGCCGATTTCGTCTGTCTGCCGCTGCTGCAGGTTGTGTATAGCGAAGGCGGATTTCGTCAGAGCGAGTGGTTTCCCCCCTCTCCCACCGTCAACGAAGAGAGTTACCTGGCGCGCCAAACCCGACAACTCTGCCTGCAGGCAAGAGAAAAAATTCTATTTCTGAGCCGGGAAATGCAGTTGGCGCAACACGGGCAGCGTACCAACGACTGGCTATGGCTTACGCTGTCGCTGCAGAGTATCCAGGGCGCATTGCCGCTGGTGGAAAGCTTGATTAGCAGCGGGCGGCCGCACCCACAGGATCTTTACCGCGCGCTGAGTCTCTTTATCGGGCAAACGGCAATACTGACTCAGGATAAAACACTGCCCCTGCTGCCAGCTTTTGATTATCAGAACATGCTGCCCGCATTTGCATCTCTTTTCACCGTACTGAAAAACCAGTTGGCGCATATTCATCGCCGCTATCAGCGGCTAAATTTCAGCAAACTGGATAACGCTTTTTCACTGCAACTTCCGCCGGATCTCCACGCAGGAGAGCAGGTGGTGATAGGTCTGCTGATGCCCGGAGGCAACGCCGCCAAAGCAGAAAAATGGTTACAAATGAGCCTTATCACCAGCCATCCCTTTGTACCCGTCCTGCGTCGTCAGCGGATGCACGGAATGACGTTCTCGCCGCTGGCTGCAGAGCAGCGCAGTGACTGGGAAATCGACGGCAATGTGGCCCTGTTTACCCTCACCCTTACCCTCCAGTGGTTCGAAAAAGGGACGCCGCTGGTTATTGCCCCATTGCATGAAACAGAGGATATGCCGCAGCAGATCATGCTCTACCGTCAGGAGGTAAGCCATGACGCCCGCGCATCCTGATATGCCTGCCAGCCGTCTGTTTGATGAGATTTACACCCGCTGGCTGGCGCAGTTCGAACGCTGGAAAAGCACTCCGCTACCGCCAGATGAGCTGCATAATCAGGCCGTTGTATATGCCAGTCAGGTGGTAGAAGAGTACAACCGACGTCTGACCCGCGAACTGGGTTCGCCCTTTCAGCAGCAGATTGACGCTGCCGTTTATGCCCTGGTCGCGCTGATTGATGAGTCCGTACTCTACGGCGACTGGCCCGCGCTCTCCCTGTGGCAGTCCTGCCCACTGGAGTATCATCTGTGGCAAACCCATAGCGCAGGGGATCAGATCCCCCGCAAGATCACCGCCCTGCTCAATGAACGTAGCCCAGGTAAACGAGATTTAGCCGCGCTGTATTTGCGCTGCCTGACGCTGGGGTTTGGTTCCCGACGTAGCGATTTTAATCTGCAGAATCATCAGGAAACCTGCCGCCTGCTGTGGCATTTTGCCTTTCAGCGTGACGCTCAGCTCAGCGATATAGCCGAACGTATGGAATCGACCGCGCTGGGCACCCCTTTACAGCTTCCGGCGCATCGCCGCCTGCCAGACAATTCGCGCATGCATCTTATCGCCCTCGTCATACTGTTGGCGCTATTGCTGCTGAGTCAGCGATTGTGGCTGAGTATTGAAGATGCCATTGGCGTAAATACGCTGCCAGATTTTCCGGTAACCCAGTCTTGCCAGGGAGATGATAAGTGACGCAACCCTGGCTTACGCTACTGATTATTATGCTGGTGCTATTGGCGATTACTCTCTGGTGCGTCTGGTGGCAGTGGGAATACCGAAACGATACGTTCAACCGTGCGCAAAAGGAGATCCAGCGAGCCTGCACAGGCCAGGATCCTTACGACAGTATGCGAATCCTGATGCTTGGCGATGAAGAGGATAATCGTCTGCTTTGCCGCAGTTGGTCACTCACCGACGGCCAGGAATACTGGTTCGGGCAATGGTGGTTTAATCCTCAGTGCAGCCTTCTGTGCCTGCCGAAAACGCTACAAACCGTTGGCAAAAAGCGGCTAATTCGCCAGAACGACTGGCAGAAGACGCTGTCTGCACTGGTGAAAAGCCGCCCACAGCGACCGCTGGACGCACTGATTATCACCCTTTCATTAGAGACGCTGTACGACGATGATACCGTCCGCGCCAGCTTGTTGCATAACTGTCAGCAGTTGCAGCAGGTGTGCGGACTGAGTCTGCCAATTTACCTGATCATCAGCGGCATGGAATCACTGGAAGGCACCACCTCTTTACTGGAGCTATTGCCAGAGGATGCTCGCCGCAGTCCTGTTGGCAGCACGATTCCGGTCGCCAGAGAAGCCATCTGGAAACCGCAGTGGATCGACAATGCCCTGGACAATACCCGTACTTCGCTGCGGATGTCCATAACCGAGCTTGGCGCGCTGCGAGGCAACACGCCGGAGCAATTATTCCGCCTGCCAGAAAACTTCCCGCCGCTTGCCGCACCGTTGCATGACGCTTTTGACGGCCTGTTTAACAGTCATGCCCGCGATGAGCCGCCGCAGCTGCGCGGGATCTGGTTTGTTGCACGAACGATGGCGGAGGGCAAACCGCAGATGCAGTTTTGTCAGTCGCTGCTGAGCGGGAAAATTACCGCTGAGCGCGGTCTCGCGCTTCCGGTTCGCCGCCTGCTGCGCCTGAACCTGCGCCGCCATTTCATAACCCTCGCCTGCTATAGCTGCCTTTGCGTTCTCTGGCTTGCCGCCATGACCTGGAGCTGGCGATACCAGCACACCAACGCCGTACTATTGCACGATCGTCTGCAGGTCCTCGCCACAGCCGTCCGAGCCGATATCACGGGTGAGCGTTCCACCACGCTGTACTGGCGGGTTCTCAACGGCATTCCACAGTGGCAGTTTCGTTCCATCGTCTGGCCCGGCTCGCTGTTCAGCCGTACCGATACAAAATTGCGCGAGACGTTTAGCAACGTTACCCTGGTTAGCCTGCTGGTGCCCGCCACCAACAGTATCTGCCTGCAAAATCAACATGAAAGGGGCTTTGAGCAGGACGATCTGCTACCCGAAGAGCGTTACCGGCAAATTCAGCACTTGCTCACTCAGGCAAAACAAATGGAGTCGCGCTATTTGCCGTTGCTGCAATTGATGCAGATGAAGCAACCCACTGTGCAGACGTTGGCAAACGTCAGCGCCAGCGTTTGGGGCGTGACCGTTGACACCGACTCTTTGCCCTCGCAGGAAAAGCTCAACGAAATGTTTGCCACGCTCAATCTCTCGCGACTGAAATTACCCGACGCCAGCGAGTTGACTCAGCGCAACAGCGTACTTTTTTCTCACGAAACCATGCGCTGGCTGGAGCAAAACTATGGCAATACCAGCCTGGATAACAACGAAGAGCAACTCGAACAACTGCTGGCGCTATTTGGCAACGGCTCAGGGGTTACCCCGTTGTTCGTCCGCTCGCTTATCCGCCAGGTCAGCCGCTTACAGGCAACGCTGACAACCATCAATAACCTGAGTCGTGACGCAACAAATTCGCCAATCAGACTGCCACTGGATGAGCTGCTCACGCAGGCACGGACCCTTAGGCTTATCGACAACGGCGTGGTTCAGGAACTGCTTCGCCACGAAACCCTACTTCGCCAACGCTTTCTGGCACAGGTTGATGGCTCCAGGCTGCACTTCTCCTCACTAACCGAGCAATCCGCGGAAGGGCAATTCAGCGTATCGCCGGATCTTCTGGCATTACAAAAAAGCTTGCGTGATTTACTTAACCAACCCTTCTGGCAGCAGGGAGCAAGTCAGCCCACCGGGGACCCTGTTGGTTATCCTGGCAATCTGCAACTCCAGCAGGCGCAGGCGCTGTATGGCGGATTTGAGCGCTTTACACAGCAGCTTCCAGACAGCATCTGGCGACCCAAAATCACCATGCTGGCGCGACAGGCGGTGGAAAACGCCATCCGTCAGGCGCTATACGCAGGGACAGCCGGAACCCCAGACAACAGCAATGTCAGCACCACCAGCGCGGATCAGATCATTGAGGCTTTCAACCAGCTCAATCGTCCTCAGCTTGCTATAGCATTGCGCCAACAAACCGCAGCCCAGGTGATTAGCCGGGTACGTCAGGACGGCGGCGCGTTACTTCCGTCGATTAACCCTCCGGCGGTCAATTACGCTACCACAGAACAGGCTCAGGCTAGCGGGCAGAAAATTGCCGGGTGGGCTAGCGCACAAGCAGAGCAAATCTCTGGCGTCCTGGTCCGCTATCAGCAGGATATTGACTGGCTCGACAAGCAGCGCCCATGGCTAACGGCAATGGATAACCAGCTTATCGTTCGCTGGAGTAGTTCACTGGCGGCCATGCAACGACTGCAACAACAGGATCCTGGCAGTCCGCCGATGCAGATGGCGACCCTTGCCGCCGCGCTGCCGACGCTCTCCGCACAGAACTGCCAGAGTGAATTGGCGCAGTTTCGCAGCGCGGGCAGTAACGATTTTTACGGTCAATCGCTCAACGCGCTGGTAAACGCATCATTGCAAAAATGCCAGCAGTTACGCCAACAGGCCAGCATCGGCGCGGTACAGAAGATCTTCAATCTGTACAACACCTGGCTTGCAGGGCGCTTCCCCTTTACCGCCGTGCCAAACGCGCCGGATGCTGATGTCGATCGGGTGCGCGAACTGGCCGTTTTGCTCACGCAACTCCCCGCCGAAACGCTATCCGAACAGCCGCCACTGATTCAGCAACTGGCAGCAGCACAACCGTTACTTTCGGCGTTGGTCAGCCCTGAAGGCGTGACGTTACGGGTTATCTGGCGCACCTCACGCAACCATGAGGCTGGCGCGGATCAGATTGCCGACTGGCGACTCATCGGCAATCAACAATCGATCAGCTACCCCGACGGCTCAACTGACCTGCACTGGCGCAGCGGCGATAACCTGAACTTTAGCCTGCGCTGGGCAGCCAATTCCGCCTGGCGTCCAATGCCAGGCCTGTCACAGACAGGCGTAACGGTAAGCGGTGATACTGGGCGTTGGCGCTGGCAGGGAGCGTGGTCGCTGCTCAGGATGATTGAACAACAACGCGTCGGTGGCGCGTTGACGCAACCGCTACCGCTGCGCTTTTCGCTCCCCGTAGGCGATGGTCAGAAGCCATTGCAGTCGACGGTATTTTGGCAGGTCACATTGTTAGATGTCCAAAACAAAGCGCCGCTACCATGGATACCGCTCACCGAGCAGGGATTATCAGGAGGAAAATGATGGAACATATTCAGGCATTACTGGCCCCCATTCAGGCGGATAATCCGTGCGGGGACTCTATCCGTTATTCACCAGAATTCGACCAGTTGGTTGCCGCCCGCCAGCAGGATGACGAAACGCTGCCCACCGGCGTCTGGCAAAGTACGCCGCGCCGTGCCGACTGGGATGAAGTCGCCAAAATCGCCACCGTGCTGACGAAAACGCTCAGCAAAGACCTGGTCATTATGAGCTGGTTGGGCGAAGCATGGATGAGAGCTCGCGGCTTAGCGGCCCTGCCCGATGCGCTGGCATTAGTGACTCTGGCGCTGGAGCATTATCCCGAGGAATTGCATCCCCAAATTAAAGAAGGTGACTATGACTATCGCGCCGCACCGCTCAGTTGGATGGCGCAACACTACGCCACTCTGGTCGCTGAAGCCCCGCTGTTTATCGCTCATGGGGAAACCGTCTCACTGACCCAGTGGCAGCAGGGAAAATTTTCTGATGTTCCGCTGCCAGGCGCAGACGAGTCCACCATAAAATCCCTGACATCCAGCATGGCGTGGCTCACACGTCTCAATGCCGTCTGTCAGAACTGGCCTGCAGCATCTGCACCTTCATTTAATGCACTGGAACAAAAGATCAAAACCGGCCTGCAGGCGTTAGGAGGCAGCGTATTGCCGGTGCAGCCGCAATCTGTCAGCGAGGAAAGCTCCCCAACACTCAGCTATAACGCCACATTTGCCCATCGGGAAGAGGCATATCTGATGATTAAACAGGTCGCAGATTACCTGGCGCGCACCGAACCGCATAGCCCGGTACCCTATTTACTGTATCGCGCCTATGCCTGGGGGCACACGCCACTGCCGGAACTACTCAATGAACTGATCACCAGCGACGAATCCGCTCGCCGACTGTGGCGGCAATTGGGGGTACTACCATGAGCTGTCCCGGAGTTTGTACCGGCGCATTGCTTCAGTGTTCCTTTGGCATCGCGCCAGGTACGTTGAACGTGCTGCCCACCAGCCGAACAATCGTCGGAAACATGCCGATGGCGAATATTATGGATAACAAACCGTTGGTGAACATTATGCCGTTCGGCATGTGCAACAGCCTCGCCAACCCGACCGTTGCAGCCGCAACCGCCGCAGCGCTCGGCATGCTGACGCCAATGCCGTGCATCCCCGCCACACCAGCCCCCTGGATGCCGGGATCACCCACAGTATTGGTGGGAAATATGCCCGCTCTCACCGCTCAGTCGCAGTTGATCTGCATGTGGGGCGGCGTGATCCAGATTAGCTTTCCTGGGCAGCTAACGACTGTTGTGGCGTGATGTTATGCCCTTGAAATTAAGGGTAACGACTGCAGGAGACTACGCTGCAAGGTAATTGCAGCGTCTTTAAAAACGGCTCACGCACTCCATGGCGACCGTTTTGAACTCGGTGAAATTCCGGCATGCGCAGAGCCGCGTCATCGCGCGTTCGCGCAGGAAAGTGACGAAAATATCGTAAATGGCCATCGCCTCTTCGTATTCGCTTTTGCTGATGGCGAGCAAGAAGATCACGTGCGCGGTTTCATCGCCCCAGGCGATACCCTGCGGGGCGAGGATGGTGTAGACCACCGTTTTTTTTGCCAGCAGGCCGAGGGCGTGCGGCAGAGCAATGCTGTCACCCAGCATGGTGCTGACGATAGCCTCACGCTCAACCACCGAATCAAGAAACTCCGCATCGACAAAGCCTTCATCCTGCAACTGGCGACATAAGACGTTGAACAATGTTTGTTGATCCATTGGCTCATCGATCACACGAAAATGGGCGGCATCGAAGAATTTGTTCAGCATCCATGGACGGGTTCTGTCGACCAGCACCAGTTTGCCAATTTGTTCCAGTTGATAATCGGTAGGGAACGGCGCAATCATCACCACAGGCTTATCTTTTTCACCCACCCGCGCGGTAGAGATGACAAAATCTTCGCTAATGCTTTCCCGCTGTTCGTAGTCGCGCAGCGTTACGGTATCGACGATCTCTATCTGCGGATACTTACGCGCCAGCACCGCTTCAATCATCCGCGCCATCGCATTTCCGGCATCGCATACCAGCAGAACCTTCGGCTGCCTCTGGTAACCAATGTTGTAACTACGTTCCAGCCCAACGCCAATATGCAGCACGAGGAAGCCAATCTCATTTTCACTGATGGTGTACGGCGTATATTTTCCCCATCCCGAGACGGCGGCCAGCGTCATGTCCCACGCCATGGGGTAGTGCTGTTTAATATTTTCCAGCAGCGGATTGGGGATCATTATCTGGTAACGCACCCGGGTGATCATCGTCTTAATATGCGTCAGCAGGTCAGCATGCAACTGTTTGTCATTCAACAGGTTGTAGTTGTACTGGCTGTTGATAAACCGCAGGATGTAATTGACCAGCGCTTCGTCATCATCCGCATTGATGGCGCTGGGGGCGATCTCTTGTACCTGGCGGGCGGCGATATGCACCTGCAGCCAGTTTTCTTCAGAAACGGAAAGCGGTTTGTCCGCCAGCCGGTGCAGTACCGTTGTGATTTCTCGCGTGGCCAGGCACACCGATTGCTCGGCTTCTTCTGCGGCAAACTCCGGGAGGGGATAACCTTCGCTAATCCGCCGGACTGCCACCGCGCAATACAAGCGTAAAAACAGCTCGCCCTCATCGGTCAGGCGAATATGAAAACGGGCAAAAATGTCCTGCAGAACGGGTTGAAGCTGTTCAGGGATCCCGGCATTCAGCGCCTCTTGCGTCACTAACGGATGCTGCGGATCCTGCTGCGCCAGCGTCCATAGCAGATCGGTCAAACAGGCGCGAATCGCCATCTCGCTGCCGAACAGCTTCATGCCGTGACGGGGACGCGTTTCCAGCGTCAGATGATAACGTTGCAGATGCTCGCGCACCTCAGCCATATCGTTTTGCAACGTCGCACGGCTGATAAACCATTCATCAGCCAAATCTTCAAGCTTCAGCGAAAAGGCCGACGTCAGAAAACGAACCACCAGCCAGTGTACCCGTTCCTGGCTGGTGCGTGGGATGCGCAGCAACGCGTCGGGCCGCTGCGTTTGCAGGGTGTGATAGCTTGCCGGGTCGTCAATCTTGAGTTGATAACCGTTCCCACGGCTGAGGACAAACTGCGCGCCGTACTGGGTGAGCAGCGCGTTTAGCGCGGTGATATCCGCCCGTACGGTGCGTGTGGAAACCGACAACCGCTGCGCCAGCTCGTCCTGTGGAAGCGCTTCGTTTTGCAGCATGCCAAACAGCTGCGCTAAACGTTGGTTGGGGAATCGCACGTCAGTTTCCTCATCTTTCAGTTAGCCTACGCAGGCCCGGGTCATCGCCATCAGTTGGCGTACGTCGTCCGGGCGGGTGTTACCACTCACCTTATCAATAATCGAACTATAGATGTGAGGAATGATTTTGCTCACTCCGGCATCGAGGGCGATCTGCAGGATTTCAGAGAAATTATCCAAATCGATCCCGCCGGTTGGCTCCAGCCAGAAGTCATGACGGGCACAGGCCTGCGCAACCGCGATGTACTCGTCACGGCATTTCAGGCCGCCCATCGGGAAGTATTTAATTGAGCTACCGCCCATGTCTTTGAGCAACGCAATCGCGGTTTCTATCGGTACAATGCCGTCTGGCGTCTGGCTGCTTAGCGGACCGGTGGAGATTTTCACCCTGCCCGGGGTGCCGGTTGGCGAGACCAGACCGTTGACCACTGTCTCCTGCTGGCCCAGCAGCGCGCGACTGGTCGCCACGCCGGTAAAAACCTGATTAACATGCTGGGGCTGCACCTGACGGGAGATTTCACTGACCATCGCCGACTGGTTTGGATCGCCCGCCCCCAGCCCCACGGAGAGCGCATTGTCGATAAGGGCCGCGTATTCACGCATATCCGCTACCGCACTTGCGACATCAGGGTAATTTTTTGACAACACGCCAACCAGAACGTGTCCTTCCGCCGCCGCGTAAATATCCCGGGCATTTTCTTTGGAGCCGGCCAGCACGTTCAGGCAGACGCGGTCGCGATAAAAGTTAGGGGTCAGTTTCATGCGTTTTTCTCCTGCGAAATCACTTCGCCAATTCGACGGGCCACAATCTCCAGCTGCGCGCGATCGACGCTGCGCACGTCGGCTTCGATAATGCCTTCATTGGCTTTGTAACCACGGAAGTAAATCGCGTATTCCCCCTGCTTCAGCGCATCAACCAGTTCGCCGGTGGCGATCCCGGTTACCGCTTCGTCAAATTTAATTTCCGTGCGCGCTATGTCACGCCCTGCGCTGTCCCACACCACGCGGGCGCTCACGCCGTGAAGCTGGTTTAACGCGTTAATGAACGGCGTCATTTTCTCGACCATCTCCGCACCGCTTTCTTTCTGCGCGTTCAGATACAGTTCAATGGCGCAGGTCAGGCCAAGAATCCCCTCTTTGCCCACCTTCATCGCCCGGCCAATTCCCGCCGTCTGGCGTTTCACCCACTCAACGTACTGGGTTTTACCTATCACTAGACCGCTGGTGGGTCCTTCAATCGCCTTCGCGCCGCTATAAATCACCAGATCCGCACCAACCCGGTAGTAGCACTGCAAATCCTCTTCCGCCGCCGCATCCACGATCAGCGGCAGATTATGCGTACGCGCAACCACCGCAGCCTGCTCCACGCTAAGCATACTTTTCTGTACGCAGTGGTGAGATTTGATATACAGAATGGCCGCCGTACGTGGCGTAATAGCTGCTGCCAGCTGCGCCGCGGAACATTCGTTGGCATAACCTGCCTCCACTAACTTGCCGCCGCCAAGCGCCACCATGGTGCCCACCGGCGCGCCAAAGTTGACGTTGTGACCTCTGGGCAACACGATTTCGTTGTTCTCAATGGGCGCAACGTGCAGATTCTCCAGCAGCCAGTCGCTGTCTTTAACCAGCACGCCAGCCACCGACAGGGCGATTCCGGCCGAGGCGCAGGAGACGACGGTTGCCCCTTCCACTTCCAGCAATTTCGCGATGTAGTCACCGGTTTTATTCACCAGGTCTTTCATCTCAAAGTATTGATTCATCCCGGCCATTGCCGCTTCAACCACTTCTGGTCGCGGCGTGGAAACGCCGAGCGCCGTCATGCGGCCTGATGTGTTAATCACCTGCTTTAGGTTGTATTTCTCAAAAATCGAAGGCATGTTCCGCGCTCCCTTGTTCGGTCATATAGCCCTTGCCCGCACGTATTGCGGCAAGCGGCACCAGCAGTTGTTCAGCCTGCAGGCTGTCGTTTTCTGCATCTACCAGCACGGTTGGCTGGCGCTTAAGCGTAAAGAGGGTTAAATCGGCATCCAGACCGACCTGCAGTCGCCCCTTGTGTTTCAGGCGCAGACCATCGGCGGCATTGGCGGTAACGCACTCAATGACCTGCGGAAGCGACATCCCAATAGCGAGAAATTTCGACATCACATTCGCCAGGGAATGTACCGGGCCGCTGATACGGTTGCGGCAATAAATATCGGAGCTGATGGTGTGCGGCAAAATGCCCAGGCCGATCGCGCGTTTTGCCACCGCAAAGCTCAGGCTGGCGGTGCCATGCCCAACGTCCAGACGCACGCCGCGTGAAATCGCCCGCGTCACTGACGCCCGCAGCTCGCCTTGCGGCGTCAGAATGCGATTCGGCTTACCGTTGTAGCAGTGGGTAATGATGTCGCCTGTGCTCAGGCGTTCAGCGATATCATCGAGATTCGGCGGGTTGTTGCCGATATGCACCATCAGCGGCAGGTTGCCGTTCTGCGCTTGCATCGCTTTGGCACGCTCCAGCGGCGTGATGCCGTTTTCACCGACTACGCTGCTGCTCATGCGCGCCTTCAGGCCGACGATAAAATCAGGGTAGCGCTTCACCGCCTGGCGCACCGCATCGGCGTCAATATTGGCCATGTTAGCCAGCTCGTTCTGGGCGATAAGCCCAACGCGGGAGATGTTCAGCAGCGCATACACTTCGGTGGCCGCTTCCCGGGTCAGGGTGTAAAAATCGTCGATGTCATCCGCCCCGGTACTGCCCGCATCCACCACCGTGGTCACGCCGGTAGCAATACCGACGCTGTCCGGCTGGTCGTGGTAAATCGGGGATTTCGGGTAGCAATGAACGTGAGAATCAATCCAGCCTGCGCTGACGTAGCACTCACCGCCCAGCTCGATAGTTTTCAGCGCCGGGCCATCAACGTCGCCCAACGCCGCGATTTTGCCGTCTTTGAGCGCAATATCGCTCAGCGTATCGTCAACGAGGCGCGCACGGCGCAGGAGTAAATCAAACATCGCTCTCTCCTTTGCCGGATGGCGGCGCAACCGCCTTATCCGGCCTACAAATCAACAGTTAGCTTATGGCAATCGGGAAGAGGGAACCGAGGATCATTGCCCCGAGGATCGCCCCGCCGGTAATCGGTTTTTGCCACAGGTAAAACAGCAGCGCACCCACCAGAGAACCGATTCCGATAGGAATAGAAGCCGTCATCGCGCTGAGGATAATCAACGGTCCGAGGAAGCGGCCGGAGGCGTTACCAGCCCCCATCATGACGTCCGCACCGTAGGTTGAGTCGCTCTGGTTGATGGTGAACTTACGCGCCAGAATGATGATGTAGCCAATCGCCAGGCCAATCACCAGACCGGTAACCAGCGAAGCTGCGAAATTGGCGACCGGGAAGATAATGCCCGCGCCCAGTAACAGCGCCGGAACACCTAACCCGACCCCGGTCTGAATCGCCCCGCCAATGTCCAAAATCCCCACCAGCGAACCTTCAATGATGCGGGCAAACAGGAAACTTGCGCCAAATGCCGCCACCGCCCCGTAGGAGCCGGTGTCCATTCCCGCCTTCAGCATCGCCACAAAAGCCACTTCGTTAAATGCGCCAATACCGTACAGGTAGTACATGTGCGTGCCGGCAAACACGCCGGATGAGAGCAGGCCAACGAAGATCGGGAACGACCAGTCAGCGAACCAAAAACCTTTATTCTGTTCCATGATGGCCTCCGTTATTTGCCGCTGAGCGAGTTGTGGATAAGTTCGAGCCAGTTAGGCACGGTCAGATGGAAGGATTCGATCATCTTCATGTCGAAGCCGCGGAAGAAGCCGCTCAGGACAAACAGCGCGACGATAGCCACCATCATCACTTTTGTGACGTGGTTCCAGCCGCTCTCTTCAACGCCTTTACCGATCAGAATACCGAGGACCAGCCCCGGGACGGCGTTGCCCATGATCAGCTGCGCCGCACCGCCAAAGACGGTGGCCCAGAAACCGGATTTCTTACCGGCATCAATCGCCGCCAGCCAGAAAATCACCGGCATCACGGTGTTAACCAGCAGGTTAGCCGCAGGCACCAGCACCTTGACGGCGGTAACTTGCAACGCTTCCGGTACCGATGACGCCGTGAGGTTCAGGAAGGTCACGACAATCATCCCGATAACGCCACAGGCAATCGCCATGCGCTTAGGATCGTGCAGCGTTTCACCGACGTTGCGATTTTTAATCATCAGCGCGGCGGCGCCCCAGTTGGGGATGATGCGATGGTCGACGTCCTGCGTGAACGCCCCTGCCGCAACGGAGGAAGCCCAGGCGTTAAAGAAGAAGCCCAGGCCGAACGAGAAGTGAGAAGCCGGATCCCCTTCGCAGGAATTCAGTTCTCCCAGAGTACGAAACGCGCCCATCCCTTGAGTGGTAGGCGCATGAAACATGCGTGCAGCCCCAGCGCCGACACCGACGCCAACCAGGCCGCCGATGATGAGCGATTTTATTAATATTATCAGGAACATAATTATGCCTTTTAATAAAGAATCAGCGTTGCGTAACGAAATCCACCTTGTCGAGATTGATGGCAGTCACGTTGACGGTCACGTCCAGCTCCACGCTGAAGGTGCGTCTTTCCCGGCGTAAAAAGAGGAACAGAAACGCCTCTTTGCGCACCGATTCACGCGCTTGAACAACCTGCACATCCTGTGGCTCAATACGCAGTAAGATATGCGGCGACGCTTTCATCACCGCCGCCTGAACGTGGTTCAGGGCATCGGCAAAGGCGCGCGCTTTGGCCTCGCCCTTGCCAGTGACTCTCACCGTGGTGGTGAATTGTTCTTTCATACTTAAGCGCCGTGTTTCTTTTGCCACGCCTGCACCAGGCGCTCACCGAGCTCTTCTTTGTCCATAAAGCCAAACCCCAGCACATTGCAGCCTTCGTTAATGGCGGTTACCCCTTCATCGACCGAACGCATGCCGTATTTCGCCTTGTAGCCATATTTGGTCTGTGCGGTAATCGCACCCGCGCCGCCGCTGCCGCAAAACGAGATACCAAAGGTGGCGTTTTCCGCTTTCATCACGTCACCCAGCTTCATATCCGCCGCCACGCCCGGCACCACAACCGCACGACCGCCCGCTTTCTCAACGCCTGCCGCCACTTTCTGGCCTTTACCCAGACGATCGCCAATCACTACGGTAATCTGTTCCATCTTTTGCTCCTTAAAGGTTGTCTTTCGCGACTTCGAAATGCACCGACAGCAGCCAGGCCTCTTCCTCAGGAAGATTGCCAAACTCGGCGACCACGTCGCGGGCAAGCGCCATTGATTCGGCAGAAATTTCATCAAACAAGCTGGCATCGACTTCTGGTAAGGGTTCACCCGTTACCGAGCGGTGCGCCATGGCGCGAACATGCGATGTCAGCATCTGTTCCTGCACGGCGTTGGGAATAATGTGGCGTTCACGCAGCAAGGCATACACCTGCGCCAGCATGCGGTCGGCCAGTTCCACCGATTCCCCCATGTCATTCATTACAGCTCCGTTATTCACTCGTCTTACCCCACTAATGGCTCTGAGGGTAAATTAGCGGTGGGGGTTAAAAGTTTGTAGCGAGTTGTTTTCCACTTCGAAGTGGAAAGGCGCGCAGCGATAGTGATCCGTGCCGCAAAAAGGGCCGTGACCACGATTTATCACTGGAAGAATGTGATTGAGATCGCAAGAGTGAGCAGAAAAATGGAAGGAAATGCGAACAATGAATGGACGATAAAAATGAAAAAATGTGATGGGGATAGCGTTTACTTATGGGAGGCAGTAGCGTGATGGCTTGTCCGGCCTACGGTTATGCAGGCCGGAAAGCGCAGATTAGCGGAACTTCTTGTGGTTTTCGTTGCGCGTGGTTTTCAGCTCTTCCGCAACGGCTTTCGCCTCTTTGACTTTACCTTCGTTAGCCAGCTTCAGCGCGCCGTCAATCTGGCCGATCAGCGTGTCAAAACCGTGACGGAAATCCTTCATCTCCGGGCTGTCCGGGGATTTGTTTTCCAGCTTCGGCGGCGTGCCTTTTTGCGCGTCCAGCGCGGCTGCGCGCATTTTGGTTAACGCGTCTTTCAGTTCAGTCGCATTATCCGTTTTTTCGACGATCTTCAGGTTATCGTTGAGGATCCCCATGTCATCTTCGAGATCGGCTGCAAACGCTGAAGAGCCAAAAACCAGCGTTGAAGCCGCGACGATCGCTAACAGGTGTTTACGCATTGCTCACTTCCTTTTTTATTATTAAAAAATAAACAAACGCCAGATACCCTCAATAACTCACACAGCTTGAAGTATGACGAGTATCACTGCCCGGCGATTTTCATCTCCGGTAACAAGACCGAACCACACTGGATATTACTGCGCGTTTCAATATCGTTCCCCACGGTCACAATATTGCGCCACATCTCTTTTAAGTTACCGGCGATGGTAATTTCACTCACCGGGTACTGAATTTCGCCGTTTTCAACCCAGAAGCCCGCCGCGCCGCGCGAGTAATCGCCGGTAATGCCGCTTACGCCCTGTCCCATCAGCTCGGTAACCACCAGGCCTGTGCCCATCTCTTTGAGCAACTGCTCGAAGCTTAGACCCTGTCCTGGAATTCGCCAGTTGTGGATCCCGCCTGCATGACCGGTGCTCTTCAGCCCCAGCTTACGTGCGGAATAGTTGGTCAGCAGCCATTGGGTCAACACGCCGTCTTTAATAATGTCGCGGCGTTCGGTCCGTACGCCTTCGCTGTCGAATGGTGAAGACGCCAGCCCTTTGCGCAGGTGCGGATGTTCTTCAATGGTCAGCCATTCCGGCAGAATTTGTTTACCCAGCGAGTCGAGCAGGAAGGTGGATTTACGGTACACCGAACCACCGGCGATCGCGCCAACCAAGTGTCCGAACAGTCCAGTCGCCACTTCATTGGCGAAAATCACCGGCGCTTTCATGGTGGACAGCTTACGCGGAGACAGGCGAGATAAGGTACGGCGAGCACAATCTGCCCCCACCCATTCCGGCGTTTGCAGATCGCCCATCGCCCGGCCAATGGTGTAGGCATAATCACGCTCCATATCGCCATTTTCTTCCGCGATCACACAGCTGGAGAGAGAATGGCGCGTGGAGCAGTAGCCCTGCAACATGCCGTGGCTGTTGCCAAACACTTTGATGCCATAGTGGCTGTTAAAGCTGCCGCCTTCGGTGTTAGTGATACGCTTATCGGCCTGCAGCGCCGCCTGTTCAGCGCGGGCAGCCAGTTCGATAGCTTCATCAGGGGACACTTCCGCCGGGTGGAACAGGTCTAGATCAGGCGCATCAAAGGCCAGCAGGTCTTTATCTGCCACGCCCGCGCACGGGTCCGGCGAAGTGTAACGTGCAATGTCCAGCGCAGCCTGCACGGTACGGGCAATCGCCTGCGGACTTAAATCGGTGGACGATGCGCTGCCCTTACGGTTCTGGTGATAAACCGTAATCCCCAACGCGCCATCGCTATTGAATTCTACGTTCTCCACTTCACCATAACGGGTGCTGACGCTAATACCCGTGGTCTTGCTTACAGCGACTTCCGCGCCATCCGACTTACCTGACGCTAATTCCAGTGCCGTCGAGACCGCTTCTTCCAGAATCTTACGCTGCGCTTCAACTTGTGAGATTACTTTCATCGCAAATGCCATAATGTAGAGAGAGTTTCTCTGAAGTCTAACAGAGAACCGTTTTTCAGTGCGCATCTTAACTGGTAACATTAGCCTCTTTTTTTAAGGAGCCTGACATGACTAAGCAGCCCGAAGACTGGCTCGACGACGTTCCCGGTGATGACATCGAAGACGAAGACGATGAAATTATCTGGGTCAGTAAAAGTGAAATAAAACGTGACGCCGAGGAGTTAAAACACCTGGGTGTGGAACTGGTAAAACTGGGGAAAAACGCGCTGGATAAAATCCCGCTTGATGCGGATTTACGTGCCGCGATTGAGCTGGCCCAGCGTATTAAGATGGAAGGTCGCCGCCGTCAGCTGCAGCTGATTGGCAAAATGTTGCGCCAGCGCGATGTTGATCCTATCCGTCAGGCGCTGGATAAGCTGAAAAACCGCCACAACCAACAGGTCGTTGTCTTCCATAAGCTGGAGCAACTGCGTGACCGTATGGTTGACGGTAGCGATGAAGCTATCGAAGAAGTGATGAACCTGTGGCCTGACGCCGACCGTCAGCAACTGCGTTCACTGGTGCGTAACGCCAGGAAAGAAAAAGCGGGTAACAAGCCGCCAAAATCTTCCCGCCAGATCTTCCAGTATCTGCGCGAACTGGCGGAAAACGAAGCCTAACCTCTTCGTCTGCCGAAAGTGCCGGATGGCGGTGCAAATACCTTATCCGGCCTACGATCCGTTGTAGGCCCGGTAAGCGTAGCGCCACCGGGCATTTTTTTACTCTTCTTCTGCCTGAGCTTTCTTCGCCAGACCATCCAGCAGTTTTTGATGGATGCCGCCAAATCCGCCGTTGCTCATCACCAGAATGTGATCGCCAGGCTGTGCGGTTTTCACCACCATATCTGCCAGTGCATCCACATCGCCACTCCAGTGTGCCGGCTGAACGCAGGCTTCAGCGACTTCTGCTACCTGCCAGGGAATGTGCGGCGGTTGCAGCAGGAACACTTCGTCCGCACGCCCTAACGACGGCGCGAGGTCATCTTTGCACAGGCCCATTTTCATGGTGTTCGAGCGAGGTTCCAGCACCGCGATGATGCGCGCCGTGCCACCCACTTTACCTCGCAGCGCCGCAAGCGTTGCCAGAATGGCCGTCGGGTGATGGGCAAAATCGTCATACACCGTCACGCCATTGGCTTCGCCGCGAAGCTCAAGACGACGACGGGCGTTGATGAACGAGCCCAGCGCATTGGCCGCATCCGCAGGCACAACGCCAACATGACGCGCGGCTGCAATCGCCATCAAACCGTTGTGCATGTTGTGCTCGCCCACCAGGCCCCACTTCACTTCGCCGACTTTTTCACCGTCCAGCCACACTTCCCACTCGGAGGCATCGGTAGTGAGCTTTTTCGCCTGCCAGTGGCCTTGTTCACCCACCAGCTCTTGTTCGCTCCAGCAGCCCATCGCCATCGTCTGTTTCAGATTGATGTCGTTTTCCGGGTAGATGATGCGTCCCTGGCCCGGCACGATGCGCACCAGGTGATGGAACTGTTTCTGAATAGCTTTCAGATCGTCAAAGATGTCCGCGTGATCGAACTCAAGATTGTTGAGGATCAGCGTGCGCGGGCAGTAATGCACGAATTTAGAACGCTTATCGAAGAACGCGCAGTCGTACTCATCCGCTTCAATCACGAAGAAGTCGCTCTCGCCGAGGCGCGCGGAAACCTCAAAGTTGCCCGGAACGCCGCCGATCACAAAGCCAGGCTTATAGCCGCACGCTTCGAGGATCCAGGTCGCCATTCCTGCGGTGGTGGTTTTGCCGTGCGTCCCCGCAACCGCCAGAACCCAGCGATCGCGCAATACAAAGTCATGCAGCCACTGCGGGCCGGACATGTACGGAATGTTCTTTTCCAGCACCGCTTCCACGCACGGATTACCACGGGTCATGGCATTACCGATGATCACCAGGTCCGGCTGCGGGTCGAGCTGACTGGCGTCATAATCCTGAATTAAATCAATGCCTTGCTTCTCAAGTAAGGTACTCATCGGCGGATACACATTGGCGTCCGAACCGGTTACTTCATGACCGAGCGAGCGCGCCAGCATCGCCAGACCGCCCATGAAAGTGCCACAAATTCCCAAAATATGAATGCGCATACGTCACTATCCTTTTTTAATCTGGGGGCCATTTTACGCACATGTCCGGCAAGTGAGAAACGCATTTCAGGATATTCCGTAGTTTGCTGGCGCGATTCACCTAAGCGCAACAATGGAAATATTTGTTAATATTGTTGCGGTCGCTTTACTCCACATAAATTGCAGGGAAAGTGTTATGAAAACGTTAGGTGAATTTATTGTCGAAAAGCAGCACGAGTTTTCTCATGCTACCGGTGAACTCACTGCTTTGTTGTCGGCAATAAAGCTGGGCGCCAAGATCATCCACCGCGATATCAACAAGGCCGGTCTGGTCGATATCCTGGGTGCCAGCGGTGCTGAGAACGTGCAGGGAGAGGTTCAGCAAAAACTCGATCTGTTCGCGAACGAAAAACTGAAAGCTGCACTGAAGGCGCGCGACATTGTGGCGGGCATTGCCTCGGAAGAAGAAGATGAAATCGTCGTCTTCGAAGGCTGTGAACACGCAAAATATGTTGTGCTGATGGATCCGCTGGATGGCTCATCCAACATCGATGTTAACGTCTCTGTGGGTACGATTTTCTCTATTTATCGCCGCGTAACCCCAGTCGGCACGCCGGTCACGGAAGAGGATTTCCTGCAGCCGGGCAACAAGCAGGTTGCTGCGGGCTACGTTGTTTATGGTTCTTCCACCATGCTGGTGTATACCACCGGCTGTGGTGTACACGCCTTCACCTACGATCCTTCTCTGGGCGTATTCTGCCTCAGCCAGGAACGTATGCGCTTCCCGGCGAAAGGCAGCACGTACTCCATTAACGAAGGCAACTACATCAAATTCCCGAACGGCGTGAAGAAGTACATTAAATTCTGTCAGGAAGAAGATAAGTCAACCCAGCGCCCGTACACCTCGCGCTACATTGGCTCTCTGGTTGCGGATTTCCATCGCAATCTGCTCAAAGGTGGGATCTACCTGTACCCAAGCACCGCCAGCCACCCGCAAGGCAAGCTGCGTCTGCTGTACGAATGCAACCCGATGGCCTTCCTGGCCGAGCAGGCGGGCGGCAAAGCCAGCGATGGTAAAGAACGCATTCTGGATATCACCCCGGAAAGCCTGCACCAGCGCCGCTCCTTCTTCGTGGGTAACGACCACATGGTTGAAGATGTAGAACGCTTTATCCGCGAGTTCCCGGACGCGTAAACGCCATATCCCGGTCTACTGCACGTTGTAGGCCGGATAAGCGAAGCGCCATCCGGCACGATGCGGTGATATTGCCGGATGGCGGCGTAAACGCCTTTATCCGGCCTACAAAATCCATCGTTCGGTTAGGCTGTTTGTAGTTTAAATACGGCCATGGCTTCGATTAGCGCTGAAGACTGCTCTTCCAGCGAACGGGTAGCCGCAGAAGACTGCTGTACCAGCGCCGCATTTTGCTGCGCCGTTTCATCCATCTGAATTACCGCAATATTTACCTGCTCAATACCGCGACTCTGTTCCTGGGAGGCGCTGGCAATTTCACGCATCAGTTTGGTCATGCGCATCACTTCATTGGCGATCTCATCCATGGTTTCCCCCGCCTGCTGCGCCAGCTCGCTGCCTTCCCCCACGTGGGTGTGCGAATCGCTGATTAACGTGCGGATCTCTTTGGCCGCCTCGGCGCTGCGGCTGGCCAGATTACGTACTTCACCAGCAACGACTGCAAAGCCCCGCCCCTGCTCACCGGCGCGCGCCGCTTCCACGGAAGCATTGAGCGCCAGGATATTGGTCTGGAAAGCAATACCGTCGATTACGCTGAGGATGTCGGCGATTCGGCTGGAACTACCGGAAATATCGCGCATTTTCTCGATCACATAACACACCATTTCGCTACCGCGATCGGCGGTATCCGACACCGATTTTGCCAGCTGATGCGCCTGTTCCGCGTTCTGCGCATTCTGTTTCACGGTCGCCGTGAGTTCTTCCATACTGGCGGCGGTTTGCTCCAGCGAAGTGGCTGTCGATTCAGTGCGTTGTGCCAGATGCTGGTTCCCGGCCGTCAGTTCACGACTGCCAATATCAATTTGCGAGCTGGCATCACGTACGCGTTGTACCGAGTCGCCCAGCGCATGGCGCATTTCATCCATCGCTGCGTTCAGGCGGTTGAATTCGGCGCTGGCCGACAGCGCAGCAACCGACGATAAATCTCCCATCGCCAGACGTTCCAGTTGCTCAACTATGTTATCCAGCGGTTTGAGGAACTTATTTCGCAGCATAAACCAAATAACCGCCAGCAATGCGATAGCCGCCAGCATCGCTGCGCTCATAATACCGTGGTAAATCAATGAAGTAATGATACGAGTAGAGGCATATAGCCCCATTCCGCCGGTCAGTAACAGAAGGAACGTCAGCAGAGACAATAACACCAACAAACTTGATCGAATTGAAAGGGATTTTGGCATTGTTATATTTCCGGTTGTAGGGTTAAAACAGACCTGTACAGAACCTATCGACTACAACCGGAAAAAGTTTAGATATTTAAATGTTTTGTGAAAAATCAGGATGTTACTTTGGTGTTGCCGCCGTACCTACTCGGGTAACTGGCGAGCTTTGACGATTTTCCCAAAGCACCGTCAGGCCGCGCTGTAAGGCAATAAAAATAAACAACAAAATACCAATCGCGATCTTCGTCCACCAGGAACTTAATGTGCCGTCAAAATTAATGTAGGTCTGAATCAGTCCTTGAATGGCGACGCCAAACAACGTGCCTAATACCGTCCCGACCCCGCCGCTCAGCAGCGTTCCGCCAATCACCACCGAGGCAATCGCATCCAGCTCGACGCCAACGCCCGCCAGCGCATAGCCCGCCTGGGTATAAATGGAAAAAACAATGCCGGCAAGTGTGGCAAGCCCGGTAGACAGCATATAGATACGAATGGTGGTGCTGCGGGTTGAGATGCCCATCAGGTTGGCAGAGGTGGCGTTGCCGCCAATCGCGTAAACCTGATTACCAAAGCGCGTACGGTGCGCCAGGAATATGCCAATGACGACAACCGCCAGCATCAGCAATCCCATCGCGCTCAGGCGACCACCGCCGGGAATTTTCCATGCCAGGCTTGAGAGCGTGTCATAAACCGGATGGTTAATCGGGATGGATTCTTCTGAGACCAGATAACTGACGCCGCGCAGGAAGAACATTCCCGCCAGAGTAATGATGAATGCTGGGATCTTCAGCGCATCAATCAGTAACCCCATAAACGCGCCAAACGCGCAGCCCATCAGCAAAACCAAAGGGAACGCCAGCAGCGGGGAAATGCCCCAGTAGCCGATGGCTTTCGCCAGAAATACGCCGGTAAACGCGATCACCGAGCCAACGGAAAGGTCGATCCCGCCAGAGAGAATCACGAAGGTCATGCCGACGGCGATAATGCCTAAAAAAGCGTTATCGGTCAGAATATTGCAGATTACCCGGGTGGAAGCAAAAGCGGGAAACTGCGTCAGGCAGTAAAGGTAGCCCAGCACAAACACGCCGAGGGTGATCATCAGCGGTAAATTACGTTTTATCATGACCACGCACTCCTTTTATCAGGCTGATAAAGCGTTGTGATTGCACGACCAGCACACACAACACCACCACGGCTTTGACCACCTGATTCAGTTCCGGCTGGAAGCCCGACAGTAAAATCCCGGTGTTCATGCCCTGAATAATCAACGCGCCGATCACCGACAGCAGCAGGTTAAAGCGCCCGCCCATCAGCGAGCCGCCGCCGATAACCACCGCGAGAATGGCATCCAGCTCCAGCCACAATCCGGCGTTATTGGCGTCTGCCCCGCGGATATCCGCCGTGACGATAATGCCAGCGATAGCCGCGCACAGGCCGCTCAGCACATAGGTGAGCATCACGATAATGCGAGTGTTCACCCCGGCATTTTTTGCCGCACGAATGTTGATGCCCACCGCTTCTATAAACATACCCAGCGCCGTTTTCCGCGTCAGCAGCCAGAACACCACCAGCGTGAGCAGTGCAATAATTACCGGCGTGGGGAACAGTAACAGCGAGCCGCTGCCAAACCATGAAAGTTCTGGCGAGTTGAAGGTGACGATCTGCCCGGAAGTGATGAGCTGCGCCACTCCACGCCCGGCCACCATCAGAATAAGCGTAGCGACGAACGGTTGGATCTTGAGTATGGCCACCAGTATCCCATTCCATAGCCCAGCCAGAATGCCAGAGCCTAAGGCGGCAAGCAGCACCACAGGTAAACTGTGCCCGGCCACCGTCATCGCCGCAGTCGTCGCACCGGCAATAGCCATGACGGCGCCCACAGAAAGGTCGATACCGCCGGTGGCAATCACCAGCGTCATACCAATCGCCAACAGCGCCACGGGTGCGGCGCGGTTGAGAATATCAATCGGGCTGCCGAACAGCCGACCATCCTGCAAAATCACCTGGTAGAAGTGCGGCGCGACCAGGCTATCCACCAGCAGCACCAGCAGCAACGCCACCAGTTGCGGCATCCCCTTTGGCCAACGGAACCGCCGTTTAGGTGGATTGGATTGAGGGAGAGATTGAGGCATCACCATAGTCTCCTTAGGCCGCAATGGCATTCATGATCGCCGGTACGGACAGTTCAGCCAGTGGGATCTCAGCCACCTGTTTGCGATCGCGCATAATAATGACCCGATCGGCATAGCCCACTAACTCTTCCAGTTCGGATGAAATCACCAGCAGCGCCAGACCATCCGCGCACAGCGTTTCGATCAGGCGGATGATCTCCGCATGCGCGCCAACGTCGATCCCGCGCGTGGGTTCATCGAGGATCAGGAACTGCGGTTTGGTCAATAACCAGCGCGAGAGCAATACTTTTTGCTGATTGCCGCCGGAGAGAAATTCGATCGGCTGTTCAGCGTTGGGGGTGCGAATACCAAGCTGGCGAATAAAACGCTCGGCAATCTCGTTTTGTTCTTTCCGTGAAACAGGCCGCAGCCAGCCGCGCTGCGCCTGCAACGCCAGAATAATGTTTTCCCGCACCGAAGCGGCGGCGATAATGCCATCCGTTTTACGATCCTCCGGACAGAAACCGATCCCCAGACACGACGCCTGATGCGGCGATCGCAAGGTCTGTGGTTTGCCTTTGATCAGCGCAGTGCCGCTGTCGGCAGGTTTAATACCGAAGATCACCTCCGCCGTTTCCGTTCGCCCGGATCCCAGTAGTCCGGCGAGACCGACGATCTCACCGGGACGCACCTGCAAATCAAACGGCGCGATGGTGCCTTTCTTGCCAAAGCCGCTAAATGCCGCCACCGGTTTATCACTGAGCAAGGTGCGTCCCGCACGCTGTAGCGCATGGGTGTCCAGTTCGCGGCCCAGCATCATTTTGACCAGTTCGATTTGCGGTAATTCCCGGGTTTCACGGCAGCCAACGAAGCCGCCGTTACGCAGAACGGTAATGCGATCGCTGACCTGATAAACCTGATCGAGGAAGTGGGTGACGAAGATCAGACTGACGCCCCGATCGCGCAGATGTCGCATCAGGCCGAACAGCATTTCAACTTCCTGGGTATCGAGGCTGGCGGTAGGTTCATCGAGGATCAGCACTTTCGCGGAGAGATCGATCGCCCGGCAGATGGCGACGATCTGTTGCATCGCCACGGAAAAACGGTTCAGCGGTTCGCGTACGTCGAGGGAAAAACCGTATGACGCCATCAGCTCCGTCGCGCGTTTTTCCATCTGCTTGCGCTGAAGCAGGCCAAAACGCCGCGGCTCACGGCCAATAAATAAGTTATCCGCTACCGACATATTGGGCAGCAGGTTCACTTCCTGGTACACGGTGCCAATCCCCAGTTGCTGGGCATGGGCGGTGTTTTTGGGGGAGATCGGTTGGCCTTCGAGCCAGATAGTACCGCGATCGGCATGGTAAACACCGGTCAGCGCTTTGATGAGCGTCGATTTGCCGGCTCCGTTTTCTCCCAGCAGCGCCATAATCTCGCCACGACGCAAGCTGAAATCCACGTTATCCAACGCTTTGACGCCGGGAAAGAATTTGCTTAATCCTTCGGTGCGGAGGATTTCCTGATATTGGTCGGTGGTCATGGTTCCCCCTGCATCACGCCGGATGGCGCTACGCTTATCCGGCCTACAAAAGAGCGTAATGTAGGCCGGGCAAGCGCAGCGCACCCGGCATTTTCATGAAGGCTTAGTAGCCCATGTTTTTCTTCTTCTCTAACTCTTCTTTCGCCGTATCCGGCAGATAGAGGATCGACTTGGTAATGGTCAGCTTCTCAGGCATCGTGCCGTCTTTTTTGAATTTCTCCAGCGCGTCGAATGCCGGACCAGCCATATTCGGCGTCAGTTCGACGCTGGCGTTGGCTTCGCCGTCAATCATCGCTTTGTAGATATCCGGTACGCCATCGATGGAACCGGTGAGAATATCTTTGCCAGGTTTCAGGCCCGCTTCTTTGATGGCCTGAATCGCACCGATCACCATGTCATCATTGTGGGCGTAAACCATGCAGATGTTCTTGCCGTTGTTTTCCGCTTTGATAAAGCTCTCCATCACTTCTTTCCCTTTACTGCGAGTGAAGTCGCCGGACTGAGAGCGGATAATTTTGATGTTTGGCGCATTAGCGATAGCTTCAGCAAATCCTTTTTTACGATCGATAGCCACGCTGGCCCCGACGGTCCCTTGCAGCTCAACGACGTTACACGGCTTGCCGTCCACTTGTTTAATCAGCCAGTCACCGATCAATTTACCTTCCAGCACGTTGTCGGCGGTGACGGTGGTCATATAGAGAGATTTGTCTTTTACATCGATGGAACGATCGAGCAAAAAGACCGGAATATCGGCATCTTTAGCTTCTTTTAAAACCGGCTCCCAACCCGTTGCCACGACCGGCGCAATAAAGATGGCGTCGACGCCCTGCGCAACAAATGAGCGGACTGCTTTAATCTGGTTTTCCTGCTTTTGCTGGCCGTCAGCGATTTTCAGCGTAATACCACGCTTTTCGGCCTCGCTTTTCGCGACGTTGGTTTCTGCGGCGCGCCAGCCGGATTCAGAGCCAACCTGCGAAAATCCTACGGTTAAAGGGGCTGCCATTGCCATAGACGACATGGCTGCCGAAACTGCTGTGACTAAAAGTAAGCGCTTCCACATAAGTGCATCCTCGTAGGGTGATTATTGTTGGTTAATTAACCGTTGCGAAAAAACTATAGACAATTGAGCATGTAACGGATTGCGTTACATCACACTTCAAAAAAGTAAATAAAACGTTAATCACAACTTTGTAATCGCTTTCATCTAGCTATGAAAAATGCGGCTGAAGATATGGATTTTTCTGTCACAATGGAGAGGTAAAAAGAAGAAAATGCGCGCAGAGAAAGCGAAAACAAGCGGAGACATTCAGCGCGAGTTGGCTATAATACCCGCCACTTGTTTGCCATAGCTTATTTAAAGGAAACAGACATGAGCTTACTCAACGTCCCTGCCGGTAAAGACCTGCCGGAAGATATCTACGTTGTTATCGAGATCCCTGCCAACGCAGATCCGATCAAATACGAAGTTGACAAAGAGAGCGGCGCCCTGTTCGTTGACCGCTTCATGTCCACCGCGATGTTCTATCCGTGCAACTACGGTTACATCAACCACACCCTGTCTCTGGACGGTGACCCGGTTGACGTTCTGGTCCCGACTCCGTACCCGCTGGAGCCAGGTTCAGTCATCCGCTGCCGTCCGGTTGGCGTACTGAAAATGACTGACGAATCCGGTGAAGATGCGAAACTGGTTGCGGTACCGCACACCAAGCTGAGCAAAGAATACGATCACATCAAAGATGTGAACGACCTGCCGGACCTGCTGAAAGCGCAGATCACCCACTTCTTCGAGCACTACAAAGATCTCGAAGCGGGCAAATGGGTAAAAGTTGACGGTTGGGACAACGCTGAAGCCGCTAAAGCTGAAATCGTTGCTTCCTTCGAGCGCGCGAAGAAGTAAGTTCGCGTTAGCGTATAGCCCTGAACGCCAGCCTCTGGTTAGTAAGGGTTTTTTAATTCCTACTTTCTTTTCACCTCCCCTTCGCTGTTTTCTTTTTGACCTACCAGATTGGGTAGTCACATTTCATTTATCTTAATTGCGAATGAGATTAGATCTCATTATCATCTTCAGCATGTAAATAAATGTGAATAAAAGTCAATGAACCTCCACAATGTGAAGTCCCTGAAACGCTATTCCTGCGTGGCTCTCGCCACAGCACTGTTATTTACCAGCCTGTCCAGTGTGGCGCAGACGCTACCTGAGAAAGATTTTCTGACCCGCGACGTCGGTAACGGCGTGTATGAACTGGCGGTTGATAGTCAGCAGAATGCGCTTTTTGCCGCCTCCTCGCCGTCGTTCGATAAAGATAAAACCCGCGGGCTTATCTACAAACTTGACCTGGAGAAGCTCACGACGACTGAAGTCATCGAAACCAGCCGTCGTGCCTTTGCCACTGCCCTGGATGAAGAAAGCCAGGTGCTGTACGTGGGCAACACGCTGGAAGGTTCAGTCACGCTAATCGACACCCGCAGCGGTAAAGAGCTGGCGATACTGCAACTGAGCGAAGCCGAAAATCCGAAAGATATTATCCATACCCGTGAAATGGTGCTCGATAAACAGCATCACCGCCTGTACGTTTCCGGCGTGGCTGAAAAGGGGATTGTCTGGGTAGTGGATACGCAAAAGCGTGAGAAAATCGCCACCCTTGAAAACATGGGCCAGTACCCGACAGGCATGGCCGTCGATGCAAATAAGAACCGTCTGTATGTCGTAAATGGCCGTAACGAACTTATTACACTGGATACCACCAACCATCAAATTATTAGCCGCTTCAGCATTGAGCCAGGCAAAAAACATTTTTTCCTGAATATTGCTTTGGATGCAAAAAATAATCGCGCATTCCTGACCGATCCTGATTTAGCGGATGTACTGGTTGTTGATATTAATAACGGTAAGGTTATTGCACCCATTAAAGTTATCAATTCGCTGGCGGTAATATATAACGAAAAACGCCAGGAAGTTTATATCACCCACCGTAATGCAAAGCGCATCAGCATTGTGGACAGCAAGACTTATCAGGTAAAACAAAGCATTGAAACTAATGCCCTACCTAACAGCCTGGCGCTCTCGGCTGATGCCAACACCCTGTATGTCAGCGTCAAACAGCCGGAAAAAATGACCGGTGTGAAGCCCGACTACGTACTGAAAATCGATCTCTCTAAATATTAATAATTAAAAATGCTTCTTACACCTTGCAGCTTTTCCGGGTTGCAAGGTGATGCTTTTATTTTTTTACTTTTCAGGTGTCTTATATTATGAAAACGCGTCAACTTATTACGCTGACAGGGATCGTTGCATTCTCAGGTGGTGTTATTTTCCCCACTCAGGCAGAAGAACTCACCGAAACCTCACGCAATAATGAAGATGAAATGGTGATCACCGCATCCGGGTTCTCGCAGCAAAAGCGCGAAGCGCCGGCCACCATTTCAGTTATCGATCGTAAAACGCTGGATATTCAGCCGGACCGTAGCATTGGTGAAGCGATTAAAAACCTTCCCGGCGTCTCGGTTACCAACAGCAGCGGCATGAACGCTGGCAGCATTATGATCCGCGGCATGGACCCTTCTTATACCGCTTTTATGGTCAACAGCGTCAAACAAAATACCGGTGAATCTCGTCCTTACGGACATGATATCGGTACTGAAGCCAACTTCTTACCGCCAATGGAGGCCATTGAGCGTATCGAAGTTATCCGCGGGCCAATGTCCTCGCTGTACGGCTCAGATGCCATCGGCGGTGTGGTCAACGTTATTACCAAAAAACCGTACGGCGCAAAAGAGTGGACAACGGCAATCGCCGCCAATACCTGGCTTCAGGAACACCAGTATTTGGGTAATACCAGCCAGATGAATCTGTTCACCATGGGGCCGATTGTGCCCGATGTTCTGGGCCTTAGCGTGGCGGCCGACTGGCTCGACCGTCGCGATGACGATCGCAATAACTATTTCGGCAAACACAACCGTAAATCCGTTGATATGACGCTGGGCCTGGCCGCCAGCGAAAATAACCTGTTTGATCTCAACGTAGTCACCGGTGAGCAGGAGAAAAACCGTACTCAGAAACGCGGCGCACCGTGGTCATGGCTGTTCGATCGTAATGCCGCCACTCTGACGCATACCGGCTGGTATGCAGACGACACCATCGCGACGACCAACTACATAAATTATGAAAAAGGCCGTTCGAAGTACGTTTATGACGGACAGTCGCCGCAGTATGTGCAGATGGAGAACTACGTCGCCAATTCGCAAACCACCTTCACACTCGACAACCATAAACTGACCGTTGGGGCGAATTTTACCCGTGAAGAGCTGAATGACAGATTTGATGTGGCCAACAAAACGCTGCCCGGATCTGAGCCCGTGACCAAAATCAGCCGTAACGGTTGGGCATTGTTTGCTGAAGACGGCTGGAGCATTGACGATTTCATCCTGACCACTTCAGCCCGTATGGATCAGGATGATAACTTTGGCACGCATATCACGCCAAAAATGTACGGTAACTGGGCCTTCAGCAATGACTGGGCGCTGAAGGGCGGCGTTTCCGCAGGCTATAAAAAACCAGAGCTGCGTGCGACATCCAGTAACTTCGTCACCCCATATGGCTCGACCGTACCTTATCCCTTCCTGACAGTCGGTAACGACGACCTGAAACCTGAACAAAGCGTTAACTCTGAGCTGGGCCTCTACTGGACGGGGGATGCGCTGTCGCTGGATAGCACCGTCTTCTACACCCAGTTCAAAGACAAAATTGCCGAACAAACTATTTGCGAAACCACGTCGACGAATCAGTGCTCCGTGAATGGCTACAAAGCCGATTCCGTCAGTAAATACTTCAACGTTAGCAAGGCGGACGTTTACGGCATAGAACTTAATGCCGACTGGCAGATTAGCGCCGATGTGAAAGCCAACGCTAACTACACCTGGAACCACAGCGAACAGAAAAGCGGCGTGAACAAAGGCTACGCGCTCAATGATTATCCGCGCCATATGGCGAACCTGTCGCTGAACTGGGCGGCAACGCAGAACCTGGACGTATGGAGTACGGTGAATTATCGCAGTAGTAACCGCAACAGCGGCAATAACTATAAGTACGATGACTACACGATGGTCGACGTAGGCGTACGTTATAAGCTCAATAAGCACACGCAACTGATGGCAGGGGTCTACAACGTGCTGGATGAGGATCCGAAACTGACAACCGCGTGGAATGAATCCGCGCAGGTAGAAGGACGCCGCTATAACCTCGGCGCGCGCGTGGAGTTTTAAGCCTTTAATAAACAACGCCACACGAAGGCGGCGTTGTTTATTCTCGTAGGCGATATATCAGTACTGGTCTCTGTCTAACCAGTTACCGCTTTCAATCAGCGTTAAGCCATCAACCGGACGTTGGTACACGTACATCCATGCACTTCCGTACGGCGTTTGAATTAACTGGCGTGCGTATTCACCGCCGCGGGTACGCAGAGCGTCAAGCTCTGCCAGCGTGGCGTTATCAATACGATAAACTTCCCCGTGTACTGTCCCATTTCCCGGAACGGCGCCTGGATAGTGGCCCAGGCTGTACAGCTGGTAGTTGTCGATACTGAAATTTCCCAGCAACAGGGCATTGGTCATCCAGTGGCTGTTGCCTTGTTTGGTTCGTAAACTGCCGTAGACAAATATTCGCATTGCTAAAACTCGAACTGATAGAGCAAATCAAGTGCCTGATCTACGCCAGACACTGCTTCCAGATATAGCTTAGGCATCAGGCGATAACGTAGCGTGAGTGTCGCTAAGGAGTCAAATATACCCACACCATATTTCACCTGCAGACCTGGCAGTACGTATCCGCTGACAACCACCTGAGATGAGTCGCCCACCCCTTGCGTGTCCAGTGCCAGATTGCTTACGCCAAATGTCTCCCCGATTTTACCCACAACCTGACCACTTTGTGCAACCCCCAGACCAATAAGCATTGAGGTCATCGCCGCGCTGTCGCTCTGTTCGCTATCAAGTCCTTGTCCGCGTAACAGGTAGGAAAGCGCCATTTGCTGCGACATTGCCGGGTCAGAGAAGATCTCCGCCTTCGGTTCATCGGCTGTACCGGTGACGCGAACGCCAGCGATCACGTCGTCTTCGGTGGCATCCGGGTTACGAATTGCCTCGATATTGAGTAACGGCTGATCCGGCGGACCGGAGAACAACAGCTCGCCCTTACGCACAATCAGATCCTGACCATAGGCATGGAAGCGCCCGCTCGGAATATTTATCTGTCCGTTCAGCCCCAGCCCTTGCTTATCCTGCACCACTTTCAGATCGCCCGTCAGACGCGCTTTCAGACCAAAGGCGTCAATACGCACGTTGTTGCCAACGTGGATGTTCAGGTTACTGTTGATCGGAATGCCGGCTGTCTGCGGTTTCTCCGGCTGCAGATTGTTGTTAAGCATGACCATATCGCTGGAAACCCCAACCGCGCTCTCCGGCAGGTCGTGTACGACGATACGCGCCCACGGCACATCCACGTTGCCATCGAGGGTAAACAGGCTTGGCGTGGCTTCAAAGACCACGTCCGGCGATACGTCCAGGCGGACCATCGGCGGTACGGTAATGCGTACCCTGCTGCCTTTAGCCGCGACGCGCGCCCGCCAGTTGTCTATTTGACTCCAGTCGGCGTCACCGCTCAGATTGATTTCTCCCTGCTGCGTGCGCACCACGCCCGCCAGCGTGGAGCGTGTTCCGGTGAAGTTAACGGCTAACTGGCTTGGCTGCATGTCAAACGGCATAAAGTTACCGTCGATATCCAGACCGCTCAGTTGCAGCTGTCCGAGTAGTTGCGGGCTTTGCACATCGCCGCCCAGACGCAGGTTGGCGTTGATCGTCCCAGCCGCTTTTTCGCCGCGCGAGAAAATGGGGTTCACCATCGCCAGATTGAAGTTGCGGATATTGACGTTACCACCCAGGCTACGACGTCCTTGCGGATCCGTTACCTGCACCTGACCGTCAAACTGCCCGTTGTTGGTCAGGCGAATCAGCCAGCCCAGCTCGGCACGGTTATTATGCAGGTCGGCGGTCAGATTCAGCGTTTCAAACGCCACAGGGAGCGGCGCATCGTTTACGCTTTGCGTGACCTTCACGTTACGTCCGGCAAGCGTGACCTGCCCCTGTGGCAGCCCCTCTTTAGTGGTGTCCCAGCTCACATCAGCTTTGCCGGTGAACACGCCGCTGGCCTGGGTTGTATCCGGCATGAACGGTTTTAACATCGCCAGGTCGAAGCGGTTAAGGTTCACCACCGCGCGTCCCGATGCGCCGGCATCAATGGTTTGCGGTACGCACAGTTCCGCATTCGGGTTGTTCCAGCAGTGCGGCCCAATGCTGATTTTCTGTTCCTGGTTGCGATAATCCAGCGCGACAGAACGGTTGAGCGACCACGGACCGACCGGCGTCTGGAAGCGAGTATTGCTTAACGCCCCTTTCCAGCGCTGTTCTTTGCGATCAAAGCTCCCCGCAAGGTCCAGTTGACCGGAAACCGGCTCACCCTGAATGCGCAACTGCAGCTCATGCTGCTTTTCACTGCCTTTGGCGTTGAGCGTCACCAGACCAATATTCACGTCAGGTTGTACAATCCGCTCTACGCGAACGTTGAGATTACCCGCGATTTGCTCGGCCGATTTCACGTCGCCTTCGACACGTACCTGAGCGACGGAAAGCGCCTGCCAGCGCAGACCGCGGGCGGTGATATCCGCCAGCAGCTGTGGCGCTTCAACCGTACCGCGAACTTTTACCAGCCCTTTCGCCGTCCCGCCTAATCCCGGTAGCGCGTTATCCAGGCTCGGTGCATCAATCGTCGCGTCGAGATTGAGGTCTTTGACCCCCAGTTCCCCTTTCACGTCCGCACTGTTGCGTCCCAGTTCCAGATGCAGGCCAGGGATCGTCCACTGCAGGTAGCTGTTCCCCTTCAGCGAACCGTTCACATTGACCTTGTTCTGCTTCACGTTGCCGGTCAGCTTCAGCTCCGGAACCTCCATCTGCCAGCTTCCGCCGTACAGACTGCCGCGCGTTTTCACCAGGCCATTCAGTTTTGACGGCCAGTCCGGGATCGCTTTCGCGGTATTGATACCATCCAGCGTTAACTCGCCGCGCCAGCTGATCGCCTGCTGCCAGTCCACCAGCGCTTTCAGCTCGGTTTTTCCTTCCAGCGCCGCAATGCTGAGTTTGTCGAGATTAATCTGCTGTTCGTTGCCTTTGGCGTCCAGCGTGATGGTAGCCGGAGGAATATCCTGCCCTTTCACGGCGGTACGCATCGACAGCGTATAGTCTGTCATCTTGCCGGTTAGTTTGAGCTTGATGTCATCGGCCTGGAACTGTTTGTCGCCGGTAAACGGCCAGTAAATCTGCTTACTCACCACCTCAATGTTGAGCGGCAATCCGGCTTCTGCCAGACGCGTCTGCGCCCGCAGGTCCATATCCACCGGACCAGACAAATTGACGCCGACTTCCAGCTGTTCACGCAGCGCGCCGCCGACCTTCAGCTTCACCTTTTCACCTTTTAACGGGTCGATGTTGAGTGTGCTGTTTAACGTAATATCAACCGGCCATGTGTCGGTGAGTTGCGCCGTGCCGCTGGCTTTTACCGTTCCCTGATTCGAGTCGATATCCAGCGCATCAAGCTTCATGTTGCCGTCAATGCTGCTCACTTTCAGCAGCATGTTATGTACCGTTAAATCTGTATCCCCGGTCACGCGCAACTGCTCGCCACGAAACTCTTCAATGTTGAGATTGAGCGGCAGATGGACATCGGTCATTTCCGGCAGCACCGGTTTTGAGAACAGATCTTTTAGCGTTTCGCCGAGCGGTTTTTCATCCGGCTGCGGGTTTTGAATCTTCGGTTCGACGACCTCTTCCTGCGCCACTTCGGCCACTTTAGGCAGGGCAATCAGCAGCCCCTGTAATGACGTTGGCTTCAGCGTCAGCGTTTTTTCCTGCCAGTTCAGGCCGGAGGTAAAATCCAGCACCGAAACCGTGGTGTCATCGATTTTGATGTTGATGTTGTTAAGCGCCACGCGCGAAAGCGTGATTGGGTAAGGCGTGGAAAGGTTGAGCGGACCACTCTCTTCTTCTTCAACCGGCTCTGAGGGCGGCATCTTTTTGCTGTCGATCGCCACGTTGATGTTTTTCAGCGCCAGATCGTTGACGCACAGGCTGCTGTTCCACAGGCAGTTAAGCCCCACGGCCAGATGCACTTCACCAGCATTCACCGCCACGCCAGGCTGGTCGTAACGAATATTTTTAAGCGATAGATCTCGCCAGCCGCCGGTGACCTGACCAATTTCCAGACCCGGAACCCAACGATTAGCCGCTTTGAAGATCAGATGCAGGCCCGAGGTGGTGCCAACGAGGAACGCCACCGTGCCTAACAGCAGCAGGATAAAAATCAGCACGCCGAGGCTTATCTTCTTCCATAAACTCATAATTCAGGCCCCAGACCGATGTAAAACTGTAAACCATGTTCATCTTTGTCGCCGACAGGAACGGCAAAGTCGAGCTTGATGGGACCGACCGGCGATTGCCAGCGTACGCCGACCCCGGCGCCGGTTTTGAAATCGCTTTTGCGGATATCGCTGACCGCTTCACCGCTATCGACAAACATTGCGCCCCACCATTTTCCGGTCACGTTGTACTGATATTCCAGCGAGCCGGTCGCCAGCTTCGAGGCCCCTTTCAGCTTGCCGTCGCTGCCTTCAGGCGAAATAGATTTGTATTTGTAACCACGAATGCTGCGATCGCCCCCGGCGAAGAAACGCAGATCCGGCGGCACTTTGTCGAAGTCGCCGGTTTCGATCCAGCCGAGGTTGCCGCGCATCACAAAGCGGTGCCTGTCGTACAGCGTGCGGATCCAGACGTTTTGCGCCTGGAAGACGGAGAAATCAACGTCTGAACCCCAGGCCGTGTTGGAGTAATCAATAGAATAACGCTGAGAATCGCCCCACACAGGCATCAGGCCACCGCGCGAACGCGTTCGGCTAATCATCACGCCTGGATAGAGCAGCATGGTGGTATTGGTGACGTTCCCCTGGGTAAAGTGGTCAAGGCTCCAGCGCAGGTTAATCGCTCGCTGCCAGCCGCTGGAGAGATCCCAGTAGCGGGAAACCGCAAGCGTCGTGGAGTCCTGCTCGGTATCGTTTAAATCGGTACGCTTAAAGCCCCCTTGCACCAGGTAATACTGCTCCAGCGGGTTCTTTAACAGCGGCATTTTATAGCTGAAATCAAGAACCTGCTCTGGCGCCGAGATACTGGCGCTGGTGGTCAGGCTGTGGCCATAGGAGTTCATCCAGGGCTTTTTCCACGAAGTCTTCACCCGTGGCCCAACGTCAGTTGAATAACCGACCCCGGTTTCGATAGTGTTTTCGGTTCGCGGCGAGACCACGCCTTTTAGCGGCAGCACTTTGGTTTTGCGGGCTTTATCAAATTCCGGCGCGACGACCACAGAATTAAACCAGCCGGTCGCCGACAGACGACGGTTCAGTTCGCCCAGATCTTTCGACTCGTACTCTTCACCTTCTTTAAAAGGCACCAGATTTTGCAGGTACTCGTCGCGAATTTGCGAACCTTCAAAGGTGACATGTCCAAAGCGATAGCGTTCGCCGCTGTTGTAATCGATATCCCAGAACGCCTGGCGGCGCTCAAGCGCTATGCCAAGCTGGCTTTTATTAAATTCACTGTCGAAATAGCCTTTGCGCAGCGCCACGCTGGTGAGTGACTTTTTGAAGTTGTCATAGTCCCCCTGATTCAGCACGGTGCCGATTGCCGGCCGCGTTTTCAGCAGATCGAGATAATCTTTGTCCGTACGCGCGCCACCGCGCAGAATCACCTCGGTGCCGCCAATCAGCACCGGCTCGCCAGCATTCACTTTGGCAATCAGCACCTGACGTCCTTTCGCCGGCGGCGGACGCAGTTCGAAATCAATGGTTGGCTCAAAGTAGCCCAGCGCCTTTAGCCCTTCGCGGATGGCATCATCAACGCGCGCACGAAAGCGTCGGTCCGGAGTGACTTCATCACTTTGAATCGTGGACAGCTGCGCACGGACGTTTTTCTCCAGCGGTCCTGATAATCCTTCGACCTGTAAGCGAACATTCGCGGCGGCGGCGGAGCCACTTAAGCACAGTAATCCCACCCAACATAACTGACGGATATGTGGCACATTTTCTCCTGAATATCCTTTTTTCCCACCCCTGGAAAAAAATACTATGCCGTTCCTCGGCTTAACAAAAAATCAACAATAAGAGTTGAAAAACAGACGACAACCCAAATATTTCTTATGTTTAACTCTAGACGTATTCACGCCGTTTATTGTGGGCAAAGACGCGTCTCGTTACAACCTTAACCCAAATGACTGATTTCGGGAGAACGGCCATGAGTTTATTTGATAGAAAGCATCTTGTTACTCAAGCAGATGCCCTACCTGGACGCAACACCCCGATGCCAGTGGCAACGCTGCATGCGGTTAACCAACATTCGATGACCAACGTGCCCGACGGTATGGAAATAGCGTATTTCGCCATGGGATGCTTCTGGGGCGTTGAACGTTTATTCTGGTCATTACCCGGGGTATACAGCACGGCAGCCGGATACACCGGCGGCTACACCCCTAATCCAACCTACCGCGAAGTCTGTTCCGGCGATACCGGGCACGCCGAAGCGGTACGCGTTGTCTATGACCCGCATGTTATCAGCTACGAACAACTGCTGCAGGTGTTCTGGGAAAATCACGACCCGGCGCAGGGCATGCGTCAGGGGAACGACCAGGGTACGCAGTATCGCTCCGCCATTTACCCGTTAACGCCAGAGCAAACCGCCGCGGCACAGGCGAGCCTTGCGCGTTTTCAGGCAGCAATGACCGCCGCAGGCGACGAGCGCGCCATTACAACGGAAATCACTACGGCAACCCCGTTCTACTATGCCGAGGACGATCACCAGCAGTACCTGCACAAAAATCCATATGGCTACTGTGGAATTGGTGGCATCGGCGTTTGCCTGCCGCCAGAACGTTAATCCGCAATTAACGAGCGACCGTCACCCGCGCGGCATGGCGCGTTGCGTGGGTGACGGTTCCCCGATCCGTCACCTTTCCCTTCAGCAACAGGTTAAATACCGGCGCAGAGGGGCGATTAAGACGGTTCTGCAGCAAATGCACCGCTTCCACACCCAGCGCCCGACAGGGGATAGTGATACTGGTTACCGCGGCAACGATATGCGCGTCCAGTTCCTGAACATCCGTCGTCATCAGCGACAGCTCACCGGGTATCTCCACGCCAACGTTTTCCAGGATCCGCCGAATGCCCGTCGACATTGACGCCCCGGCGCAGAAAATCACCTCTGGCCATGCTTCACGCGGCGTTTCACGTAGCCAGTTGCCTATAGCCCGCTCTGATTCATCCTCAGAAAACCCTTCCGTCACCAGCAGATCGCGCCCGGTATCAAACGGTATCTGATACTGTCTGTAGACCTCCTTAATGCCCTCCAGACGCCAGTACATCGTTTCCCGGCGCAGGCTGGTGACATGGAGAATACGCCGATGCCCCTGATCAAAAAGGTATTGCACAGCACGGTTGCCAATCGCCCGATGATCGGGAGATACCGCATCCAGTAACCCTTCTTTGTCCTGCGAGTTAATCAACACGCAGGGTTTATCCAGCAGTTGCGCCAGTTTATGCACGGTCGGGTCATCAATGCCGATAAGAATAATGGCATTGATATTCTTATTGTTGGCCTTTTCCTGAAAGACCTTGATGTCCGCGCGTTGCTCATCCAGCCCGCAGTAACTCAGATAGACATCATGCGGCGCTATCGCCTCCGCAATTCCGCGCGTGACTTCAAGATAAAACGCATCGCCACGGGCGGTGAAAGTGCGCAACGGAGCGAAAACGGCAATGCCGTTGATCAACAGTCGTCCACTGGACAGCGAGTCCAGAACACCCAGCCTGCGCGCGCAGCTGACGATCGCCTCACGCGCTTTATCGCTGGTATATGACTTCCCGCTAAGCACCCTCGACACTGTACTCACCGAGTACCCCGTCAGGGCAGCAATTTCATCCATTTTTAGCTTGCCAGACATTCTGTGACCTCACTCGCAATCAATCTTTGCAATTTTTTGCAAACGTAGTTCATTGACTCTAAAACACTTTTTCAATGACCGGATGAACTTCTTTTTCATCCTGCAACCGTTCTCACAAAATCACATTGTCGATATTCCAGGCGTTTCTTATGTTCCGCATATCCCTTATTTCTCATGAAAAAGGCACGACATGAAAAAAATACGCTTTGGCATTATTGGGGTTGGCAACATTGGTACCGTCCATGCGCGCTACCTGCTGGCCGGAACGGTACACGAAGCAGTGCTTACCGCAGTGTGTGATAACAATCCTGATAAACATGCGGCTATCCAACGGCTGGTCGGTGAAGAGGTGACGTTATTCAGCGACGCGCGTGAGATGCTGGAAAGTGGGCTTATTGACGCCGTTATCGTCGCCACTCCGCACTATGACCATCCGGGTTTATCGATGATGGCCATGCGACTTGGCATCCATACGCTGTGCGAGAAGCCTGCCGGGGTCTATACCGCGCAGGTACAAGAGATGAATGCCTGCGCGCGCGAATGCGATGTGGTGTTCAGCATGATGTACAACCAGCGCCCCAATCCGCTTTATCAGAAAGTTAAAGATCTGATCGACAGCGGCGAACTCGGCGAACTGCGTCGCTCTAACTGGATCATTACCAACTGGTATCGTTCGCAGAGCTATTACAACTCCGGCGGCTGGCGCGCGACCTGGAAAGGTGAAGGCGGCGGCGTGCTGCTTAATCAGGATCCGCACCAGCTCGATTTATGGCAATGGCTGGTCGGCATGCCGGTACGCTTGCGCGCTTTTTGCCAGTTTGGCAAGCACCGCCAGATTGAAGTTGAAGATGACGTCACGGCCTACGCGGAATACGCCAACGGTGCGACCGGCGTGTTTATCACCACCGTCGCCGAAACGCCCGGCACAAACCGCCTGGAAATTGTCGGCAGTCGGGGAAAAGTCGTGGTGGAAGAAGGCCGATTGCGCTTCTGGAGACTACGGGAATCCGAAACCGACTTTAATGCGCGCTGGCAAAACGGTTTTGGTGAGCCTGAATGCTGGGAGGTGATAATCCCTACCGAACCAGAATGCAGCGAGCACTATGTCATTACCCGCAATTTCACCGCCGCAATTCTGCACGGCGAACCGCTGATCGCCCCCGGTCTGGAAGGCATTCGCGGCCTGACGCTTTCCAATGCGATGCACCTTTCTACCTGGACCGATGACTGGGTTGAGCTACCAATCGATGAGCAGCGCTACTTCCAGTTGCTCCAGCAACGTATCGCCTCCTCAGTTGAAAAAACCGCGACCAGCCGCACGCTGGACGCTTCCGGTAGCTGGTAACGCGCAGGAGAAAATCATGCTCAACATTGCCATTGTCGGAACCGGGAATATCTCCCACAACCACATTCAGGGGTATTTACAGTTTGCCGATCGTTGCCGGATTGTCGCGTTGGTTGATATCTACCCGGAGAAAGCGGAAGAAAAGAAATCACGCTACGGCCTGAGCGAAGCGCGAGTCTACCGCAGTCATCAGGCGATGCTGGACGCGGACATTGAGATCGATGTGGTAGATGTCTGCACCCCGCCGTACGTGCACGCAGCCATCAGCATTGATGCGCTGCAGGCCGGAAAACATGTGTTGTGCGAAAAACCAATGGCCTCTTCGCTCGAAGAGTGCGATGCGATGATCGCCGCGCAAAAGGCCAGCGGGAAAACCTTATCGATCATCGCGCAAAACCGCTTTACCGATGCCTTCTGGCGGCTGAAAACCGTTGTTGATTCCGGGCTGGCGGGCAAGATTTGCCATGCACAGGTGGATTCATTCTGGTGGCGCGGACACTGCTATTACGATCTATGGTGGCGCGGCACGTGGCAGAAAGAAGGCGGCGGCTGCACGCTGAATCACGCGGTACACCACATTGACGCCATTCAATGGATGCTGGGTTTCCCAACTGAAGTGGTGGCGATGATGACCAACGTCGCCCATGACAACGCCGAAGTCGAGGATCTTAGCGCGGCTATCTTCAAATACCCGAACGGGGCACTGACGCAGTTGACCGCCTCCGTGGTGCATCACGGTGAAGATCAAAAGATTGTCATTCAGGGTGAAAAAGCGCGTATTTCCGCGCCGTGGCAGGTTCATGCCAGCCAGTCGGCGGATAACGGCTTCCCGCAAACTGACAATAACGGCGAGCTGGAACAGCATCTGGAGACACTTTTTCGCACTACGCCACCGCTGCAATGGACGCTACATACTGGGCAAATCGATAACCTGCTTAATGCCATCGAACAACAGCTCCGTCCCCTGGTCGATGGCGAACAGGGCAAGCGCTCGCTGGAGTTGATTACCGCTATCTATAAATCCGCCATCACCCGCACGGTGGTGACGCTGCCCATTCACCACACCGATGCGTTTTATCGCACCGGCGGCCTGATTGACATCGCCCCGCATTTCTATGAGAAATCCGCCTCCGTAAGCAATTTCACGGAAGTGGGCGCCATCCCTCTGGGTAAAGACTTAGATTCAGGAGTTAAAGAATGAACAAGCAAGATGGAATGCACTACGCCCCTACCGGGAAGCCTCAGCCGGTCGTGAAACCTGGCGAGTTTGTCATTGCCGCGGCCTCACTCGATCATGGTCATATCTACGGCATGTGTAACGGGTTGATTGAAGCAGGCGCCACGCTGAAATGGGTTTACGATCCCGACCCGCACAAAATCGATCAATTTCTGCAGCAGTATCCGCAGGCGCAGGTGGCCGATTCGCTCGAGACAATCCTCAACGATCGCGAGGTCCAACTGGTTGCCGGAGCGGCAATTCCTTCCGAGCGCTGTCCGCTGGGACTAAAGGTCATGGCGGCCGGAAAAGACTACTTCACCGACAAGGCTCCGTTAACCACCCTCGCACAGCTTGAAGACGCCAAAGCGATGGTGGCGAAAACCGGGCGCAAATACGCAGTCTATTACAGCGAGCGTCTGCACGTTGAAAGCGCTGTTTTTGCCGGTCAGCTTGTCCACCAGGGGGCAATTGGGCGCGTGATGCAAACCCTCGGCACCGGTCCGCACCGCGAAGGTCACGGGCGCCCGGACTGGTTTTATGACAAACGCTATTTTGGCGGCATTCTGTGCGACATCGGCAGCCATCAAATCGAACAATTTCTGTTTTATACCGGCAACAGCGAGGCGCATATCGTCGCCAGCCAGGTGCGTAACGTCAATCATCCACAGTACCCGCAGTTCGAAGACTTTGGCGATGCCATGCTGGCGGGCGATAACGGGGCGACCGGCTATTTCCGCTGCGACTGGTTCACGCCGCAGGGGCTCAGTAGCTGGGGGGATGGACGCCTGACGTTGCTGGGTACCGAAGGTTACATTGAGATCCGCAAGTATGTGGATATCACCCGGGGTGAACAGGACGTGGTGTATCTGGTGAATAAAGACGGGGAATTCCGCTACCCGGTTGCGGGCAAAGTCGGCTTTCCTTTCTTCGGCGAATTCATTCTCGATTGTCTGAATCGCACGGAAAACGCCATGACTCAGGCCCACGCCTTTAAAGCCGCAGAACTGTGCGTGAAGGCGCAAATGCTGGCGAATGCCCGCGCATAACCGGAGGTGACATGACAACGCTAAATGCCGCCATCATCGGCGCGGGCGCTATTCACCGCAGTCACGTTAACGCCCTCCGGCTTTTGCCGGGGGTCACGCTGCGTGCGCTGGTCGATATTGATAGTGCCACCGGTTTGCAACAGGCCATGGCTTATAACTGCCGCTATTACCAGAATTACCGTGAGATGCTGCTGGATAATGACATCGACGTCGTCCATATCTGCACGCCTCATTTCGAACACAAAAACATGATTACCGCCGCGCTTGCCGCAGGGAAACATGTGTTTTGCGAAAAACCGGTGGGCTTGAATTGTACAGAGGTGGCAGACATCGCTAACGCAGCGGCATCCGCCCAGGGCCTTCTGGGCGTGTGCTATCAAAACCGGCTTAATCCAACCAGTTTACGTATCCGCGATGAACTGGCGAAAAATACGCTTGGCAAAATGCTAAGCGTTAAAGCTGTTTTGACCTGGTCACGCTCCAGGGCTTATTACAGCGAAAGCCCGTGGCGCGGGCGTTTCGCCAGCGAAGGCGGCAGTTTACTGATCAACCAGGCTATTCATACTCTCGATCTGATGCAGTGGTTCGCCGGCGGCGTGACGCGTTTGAAAGGCGTGGTGGACAGCGGTGAACTGGCAGATGTCACCGAAGCCGAAGACAGCGCGATGGCGACCCTGCACTTTGCCAACGGCGCTCGCGGTCTGTTTTACGCCAGCAACTGCAACACCCTCGATTCACCGCTGCTGCTGGAGATCCATTGTGAGCAAGGCATGCTCCAGCTCACGGACAATACCCTGTGGCGCGTTACAGCGGACCGACGCCTGAAACTGGACTGCGATGGTTCACCGGACGGTCACGCCAAAAGTTACTGGGGTCTGGGCCACCAGCAGGCTATTCGTCAGTTTTATCATGCAATTACTCATGGAGGTCAGACAGAATATATCAACATTAATGAAGCCCGCAAATCATTGGCGATGGTTGAGGCTATTTATCACTCATCTAAAACCCGACAATGGATAACCATTAATAATTAAAATTAATTTAACGCTGCAGAATTAAATAACACCAGCCGGATAATACCGGAATACGCATACCCTACATACTGGAAAAATATTATGGTCAAACCAACTGAACGCAGAGTCAGTTATGGTGTAGCGATCGGCTATGGCATTACTGATTTATTTGGCGGCGGTGCTTTCGCCATTATCGGAACATGGCTTTTATTTTTTTACACCACCTACTGCGGTTTAAGCGTGCTGGAAGCAGGCTCAATATTTGCCATTGCCCGCGTGATTGATGCTGTACTTAGCCCAATTATGGGTTATATCACCGATAACTTTGGCGACACGTGGCTGGGCCGCAGATTTGGCCGTCGCCGCTTCTTTTTATTACTCAGTTCTCCTTTAATGTTTCTCTATGCCCTGCTGTGGCTGACCGACATGGGTTACTGGTATTACCTGGGAACCTATTTGTCGATTGAGCTGCTTTCAGCGATGGTGCTGGTGCCGTGGGAAACCCTGGCCGCAGAAATGACCAACCGCTACGAAGAGCGCAGCCGCCTCTCCGGCGTGCGCATGATCTGCTCGCAGCTGGGCGGATTTCTGGCCGTATCGGTACCCGGCATCCTGATGCAGTTTACCGGCAAAGATAATCCGTTTACCTATACGCTAACCGGGCTTATCTTTTCCGTCGTGTTTTGCATCGCGGTGTTCATAACCTGGCGCTGCACGTGGGAGGCTAAAGACGTTCAGGAAGAGACATTCCAGGCTGACCTGCAACGCAATAGCGGGATACTGAATCACCTTAAATATTTGATACTCGATCTGTTCTCGTCTTTCAGGATCCGGGCATTTCGCCTGCATATCATTATTTATATTTTCTCTTTTACCGCTATGGATGTATTCGGTTCAGTATTTACCTATTACGTGGTTTATTGTTTGAGCCAGGATGCCGCCTCCGTTTCTGGCTGGTTAAGCATTGCCGCTTTTGCTTCAGTTTTTGGCACCTATGGATTTATGCTATTACTGAATAAACTCAATATAACCCCATCAGCAGCACTACGCCTCTCTTACACTTGTATATTTAGCGTATTGGTATTTTTATTTGTTATTTATTATACCGAAACTCAGGTATCCAATATTCTGTTCTCTGCGATCTTTATCCTGCTCGGCATGGCGCGTTCTGGTCTTTACTATATCCCATGGAACATCTATAGCTTTATTCCTGATATTGATGAAATGGTAACCCAGCAGCGCCGCGAAGGGATTTTTGCCGGCGTTATGGTACTCACGCGTAAAAGTACGGTGGCAATCGCTATTTTGCTTATCGGCATGGTGCTGGAAGAATCAGGCTTTGTAAAAGGCAGCGGCGCGCAGCCGGAAAGCGCGCTCCACGCTATTATCGGATTGATGATCTTTGCTACCGCGGCGCTGCTGGCGGTGAGTTTCTACGCCACCTACAAATTCAAACTGACTCGCGAAACCCACAAAATCCTGCTCAAAGAGATCGCCCGCCGCAAACTGGGTGGCAACTATCGCGACTGCGATGAAGAAACCCGGGTGGTGATCAAACAGCTCACCGGCTACGAGTACGATGAGGTTTGGGGTGGCAGCGCCACGCAGCGTGCAACGGGACGCGTCAGTCTCTCAGATGCAGAATAAGGAGCGCATCATGTATAACCCATGGAGCAAAGTACGGGCGCAAAGCTGGTATCAACAGCAAGCCTGGGGCTGCGGTTTTAACTACTTGCCGCGCACCGCGGTTAACTGGCTCGAAATGTGGCAAGCAGAGAGTTTCGATAGCAGCACTATCGATCAGGAACTCGGCTGGGCCAGCCAGTATGGCTATAACCAGTTGCGAACAAATTTACCGTTTACCGTCTGGCAGCATGATCGCGATGGGCTGCTCGAGCGCATCGACCTCTTCCTGAGCATTGCCCATAGCCACGGCATAAAAGTGATGCTGACGCTGCTCGACGACTGCGCGTTTTCCGGTGATGAACCCGTTATCGGTCAGCAAAAATCCCCGGTTCCAGGGGTTCACAACAGCCAGGCTGCGGGTAGCCCAGGCCGTGCCTGCGTGCTGGACCGACGCGGTTGGCCGCAAATTGAAGCCTACGTCAGAGATATCATCCGTTACTTTCGCCATGACTCGCGCATCAGCGTCTGGGATTTATATAATGAGCCAGGCAACGGCGGGATTTTTTGTCATACCGGCGAATTTGCCCGCTATGACGACAGACTGGAAATTTACGCCTTAACCCTGATGACCCACCTGTTTAGCTGGGCGCGGCAGGAGTCACCATCTCAACCGTTGACCGTAGCGGCCTGGCATATTGACGATCGCGCGGCATGCGAGAATGCGTTTACGCATCCTGTTGATATAGCCGCGCTGCGGCTTTCCGACTTGATTAGCTACCATGCGTATGTCGATACCCCTGGCCAGTTGTCTCTTCTGTCGCAGTTGGCTGAATTTGGCAGGCCGCTCTTTTGTACCGAGTGGCTGGCACGCCATGTCGATAGCCGAATAGAAGAACAACTGCCGCTGTTTAGCGCCCAGCGCGTTTCCAGCTTTCACTGGGGATTGGTGCAGGGGAAAACGCAAACCTGGCTGCCGTGGCCGGATATCCCGCTTGACGAAACGACGGCGCAACTATGGTTTCATGATGTGCTAAAGCCAGATGGTTCGCCCTATAGCGAAAAAGAGATGCAGATGGTGCGCAGGCTGAATCCCACAGAATAAGGCCAAAAAAGCTCCTCTGGCGACTTTACAGTACCTTACGCTATACTAGCTTCTGAATTTACCGGCTCAACTCCACGAGCCGGTTTTCGCATGGATTTATCAATTTCTCCCTTCCGAGGATCTGGCACAGCGCCGGATAAGATATGTTAAACAGTATTTTAGTCATTCTCTGCCTGATCGCCGTGAGTGCGTTTTTCTCGATATCCGAGATCTCGCTTGCTGCATCACGCAAAATAAAACTTAAACTGCTTGCCGACGAAGGCAACGTAAACGCACAACGAGTTTTGAAGATGCAGGAAAACCCCGGCATGTTTTTTACCGTCGTGCAAATCGGCCTTAACGCGGTCGCCATTCTCGGCGGTATCGTCGGTGATGCAGCATTCTCCCCGGCGTTTTACAGCCTTTTCTCGAAGTACTTCGCTCCAGAGCTCTCTGAACAGTTAAGCTTTATTTTGTCGTTCTCACTGGTTACTGGCCTGTTCATCCTGTTCGCGGATTTAACCCCGAAACGCATCGGTATGATTGCGCCAGAAGCTGTCGCTTTGCGTATCATCAACCCGATGCGCTTCTGCCTGCTGGTCTTCCGCCCGCTGGTGTGGTTCTTTAACGGTCTGGCAAACAACATTTTCCGTCTGTTTAAGATCCCAATGGTACGTAAAGACGACATCACCTCGGACGACATTTACGCCGTGGTCGAAGCCGGTGCGCTGGCGGGGGTTCTGCGTAAGCAGGAGCATGAGCTGATTGAAAATGTGTTCGAACTGGAATCGCGGACCGTACCGTCTTCAATGACCTCGCGCGAGAATATTATCTGGTTCGATCTCCACGAAGATGAGCAAAGCCTGAAGAATAAGGTGGCGGAACATCCGCACTCCAAGTTCCTGGTGTGTAACGAAGATATCGACCACATCATTGGCTATGTCGATTCAAAGGATCTCCTCAACCGCGTACTGGCAAACCAAAGTATGGCGTTGAACAGCGGCGTACAGATCCGCAATACGCTGATCGTCCCGGACACGCTGACGCTCTCTGAAGCGCTGGAAAGCTTCAAAACCGCAGGCGAAGACTTTGCCGTCATCATGAACGAGTACGCGCTGGTGGTGGGGATTATCACGCTCAACGACGTTATGACGACGCTGATGGGCGATCTGGTAGGCCAGGGTCTGGAAGAGCAGATTGTGGCGCGCGATGAAAACTCATGGTTGGTCGACGGCGGTACACCGATTGATGACGTAATGCGCGTCCTGGATATCGACGAGTTCCCGCAGTCCGGCAACTATGAAACCATCGGCGGCTTTATGATGTTCATGCTGCGTAAAATCCCGAAACGCACCGACTCGGTGAAGTATTCAGGCTATAAATTTGAAGTAGTGGATATCGATAACTACAAGATCGATCAGCTGCTGGTGACGCGTCTGGACAGTAAACCTACCGTTCTGGTACCAAAGCTGCCAGATGCAAAAGAAGAGGCAAAGGCGTCGTAACGCCTTACAGAAACATCAACGGCTCCTGTCCAGGAGCCGTTTTTTTAACTACCGCATAGCACTTGATCAAGCCATCTCAGTTTGCAGACGCAAGACCTGACGGTTAACTTCGGACATCACAGAAAAATGCAGCTTGTCCTTCACTTTTGGGATAAGAATCTTACCCTTATCAAATTCAAAAGCGCCTACATCCTTGATATATAACCGTCCACGAAACAGGATCTTCACGTACTTCGCCACCTGCAGCGGGTTGTATCGTTGGAAAATTTTCATTGTTGTCTCCTGCTGAGTATTACGCCTTTGCGGTACCACAATCGGTCCGACAATCCTCAGGCGCAAATTTTAATGCCCTATGACTATAGACTATCTCGTTGATGTTTCCAGCGTGTATAAGTTTATTTACCTTCAGGTTACAATTATTCAGAATTATCTTTTCAACGCTTCGCTGTCTTCAGTATAAGCCTTCAATTTTCGCAGGATTTGTGCGCCCGTCCGCAAACTGGCATCGCGCTTGCGGGAAAAAGCAGCAATCGCACATATGATTAAACTCCAGACCCAAGTGGTCGGATCACCTGCAAAATAAAGAAAGAAGGAAAACCTATGACCTTACAAAAACTGCTGGCGCTGTCGTGTCTGCTGCTGCCGATGATTGCTTCCGCTCATAAGTTTGAGACTAACCAGCGCGTACCGCCGGTGGGAATCGCCGATCGCGGCGAACTGATTCTCGATAACGATAAGTTTAGCTACAAAAGCTGGAATAGCGCGCAGTTGCCGGGGAAAGTGCGAATTGTGCAACACATTGCCGGGCGCACCTCCGCCAAAGAGAAAAATGCAACGCTGATCGAGGCAATCAAGACGGCCAACCTGCCGCATGACAAATACCAGACCACCACTATCGTCAACACGGATGACGCAATTCCCGGTTCCGGTATGTTTGTGCGTAGCAGTCTGGAGAGCAATAAGAAGCTCTACCCGTGGTCACAATTTATTGTCGACAGCAATGGCGTTGCGCGTAAGGCCTGGCAACTGGATGAAGAGAGCTCCGCTATTGCCGTACTCGACAAGGACGGACGCGTTCAGTGGGCAAAAGATGGGGCGTTAACGCAGGAAGAAGTGCAGCAGGTGATTGCCCTGCTGCACAAATTGCTCAATAAATAGAGACGCGGAAGCCGGGGTTGAGGAACGATTCACGTGGGGTGTAATCCAGCGTTTTCCCCTGCCAGTCGTGAACGTGCGCTCCGGCTGCGGCGGCAACGGCGTGGCCCGCGGCAGTATCCCAGACGTTAGTTGGCCCAAAACGCGGATACAGTTGCGCGTGCCCTTCCGCCACCAGGCAGAACTTCAGCGATGAGCCAATCGAGGTGGTCTGGTGATCGCCCAACTGCTGCAGATACTCTTTTAACTCATTGTCGGCATGCGAGCGGCTAATCACCACCAGCGGCGGACGCGCGTCACGAACCTGGATTTGTTTGCGCACGCCGCACTCTTCTTTCCACGCTTTACCTTCAGCCGCGCTGTACATCACTTTCATTACCGGCGCGTAAACCACGCCCAGTACCGGTTTTCCCTTCTCGATCAGCGCAATATTGACGGTGAATTCACCGTTACGCTTAATGAACTCTTTGGTACCGTCCAGCGGGTCTACCAGCCAGTAGCGCTGCCAGTGCTGGCGAACATCCCAGCCAGGAGGCGCTTCTTCAGACAGGACTGGAATATCCGGCGTCAGCGCCAGTAATCCTTCGAGGATCACCGTATGCGCGGCGATATCCGCCGCCGTGACCGGAGAATCGTCCTGCTTGCTGGTAATCTCCATCGGTTTGATTCCATCGTAGACCTGCATAATGGCATCGCCCGCGTTCCGTGCAAGCTGGCATACATGTTCTAGCATTCTCCACCTCGTTTATATCAGTGGTGTTAACTCGTTGTTTTACTTATACCCGATCGTCAGGGGATCCGCCAACTGTGATAGCGTCTGCGGTTTTAAACGCTATATTCATGTCATGATTCACAGTTCTGTAAGCAAGAAGATTTATATACATTTTCTTTTGTGGCTTAGATCTTAAAAGGATGCCCCTGATGATTAAGTTTAGTGCAACGCTTCTGGCAACGCTGATTGCAGCCAGCGTCAATGCCGCGACCGTCGATCTGCGTATAATGGAAACCACTGATTTACATAGTAATATGATGGATTTCGATTATTACAAAGATACACCAACAGAAAAATTCGGTCTGGTACGTACGGCAAGTCTGATCAACGCTGCGCGAGGTGAAGTCAAAAACAGCGTGCTGGTTGATAATGGCGATCTGATTCAGGGCAGCCCGCTCGGGGATTACATGGCGGCCAAAGGGCTGAAAGCGGGCGAAACTCACCCGGTATATAAGGCGCTGAATACCCTGGATTACGCGGTGGGTAACCTCGGCAACCATGAATTCAACTATGGTCTGGAGTATCTGCACAACGCGCTGGCCGGGGCGAAATTCCCTTACGTTAACGCCAATATCATCGACGTTAAGACCAAAAAGCCGCTGTTTACGCCTTATTTGATCAAAGATACAGAGGTGGTCGACCAGCAAGGGAACAAGCAGACGCTGAAGATTGGCTATATCGGCTTTGTGCCACCACAGATTATGACCTGGGATAAAGCCAACCTCAGCGGCAAAGTAACGGTGAACGACATCACCGAAACCGCACGTAAGTATGTCCCGGAAATGCGGGAAAAAGGCGCTGATGTCGTGGTGGTGGTTGCTCACTCCGGGCTTTCTGCCGACCCGTATCAAACGATGGCGGAAAACTCCGTTTACTACCTCAGCGAAATACCGGGCGTGGATGCCATTATGTTTGGTCACGCTCACGCCGTCTTCCCGGGTAAAGATTTTGCCAATATTAAAGGCGCAGATATCGCAAAAGGTACGCTGAATGGGGTTCCTGCGGTGATGCCGGGTATGTGGGGCGATCACCTGGGCGTGGTGGATCTTGTGTTGAATAATGACAGCGGTAAATGGCAGGTCACCCAGGCGAAAGCCGAGGCGCGCCCGATCTATGACGCCGCGGCCAAAAAATCACTGGCAGCAGAAGACAAAAAAATCGTTGAGATCCTGAAAGCCGATCACGACGCCACGCGTGAGTTTGTCAGCAAACCGATCGGTAAATCCGCCGACAACATGTACAGCTACCTGGCACTGGTTCAGGATGACCCGACCGTACAGGTGGTGAACAACGCCCAGAAAGCCTATGTGGAACATTTTATCCAGGGCGATCCGGACCTGGCAAAACTGCCGGTACTTTCCGCCGCCGCGCCGTTTAAGGTTGGTGGACGCAAAAACGATCCGGCAAGCTTCGTAGAAGTCGAAAAAGGTCAGTTAACCTTCCGGAACGCCGCTGATTTGTATCTCTACCCCAACACTCTGGTGGTGGTGAAAGCCAGCGGTAAAGAGGTGAAGGAGTGGCTGGAATGTTCCGCCGGACAGTTCAATCAGATTGACATCCACAGCAGCAAACCACAGTCGTTGATTAACTGGGATGGTTTCCGTACCTATAACTTCGACGTGATTGACGGCGTGAATTATCAGATTGATGTTTCACAACCCGCCCGCTACGACGGCGAGTGCCAGACCATTAACCCGAAAGCGGAGCGTATTAAAAATCTGACCTTTAATGGCAAGCCTGTCGATCCGAATGCTACCTTCCTCGTCGCGACCAACAACTACCGCGCCTACGGCGGGAAATTTGCCGGAACCGGCGACAGCCACATCGCGTTTGCATCTCCCGATGAAAACCGCTCGGTGCTGGCGGCCTGGATTGGTGCACAGACGAAGCGTGCCGGTGAAATTCACCCGGCGGCAGATAACAACTGGCGTCTGGCGCCGATTCACAGCGATACACCACTGGATATTCGCTTTGAAACCTCACCGTCTGATAAAGCCGCGGCATTTATTAAAGAGAAAGGCCAGTATCCGCTGAAGAAAGTCGCTACCGATGACATTGGTTTTGCCATTTATCAGTTGGATTTGAGTAAGTAACTTTAGTGCCGGATGTGACGCGCTCGCGTCTTATCCGGCCTACAAAATACGTCGCCAACCCATCACGCCGCCCGCTCGTCCCGCTGCGCCAAAACCTGCGGCAAATTCAGTTCTATCCAGTCCGCCAGCGCGGCGACTTTATCGCTCACCTGCTCACCCAACGGCGTCAGGCTATACTCCACGTGCGGTGGTACTACCGGATACGACACCCGATTGATAAACCCGTCCTGCTCTAACGCCTGCAGGGATTGCGCCAACATTTTTTCACTGACGCCGCCCATCTTACGGCGCAAATCGCTGAAACGGTGCGTACCGTCGCGCAGCGCCACCAGGATCAACACGCCCCAGCGGCTGGTGACGTGTTTTAACACCTCGCGGGAGGGACACTGTTCGGCAAACAGGTTGCCATCGCGTAATTGCTGGGAAAGCGTCGTAGCTGTCATTTTCATACTAACCTTTTTGTACGTACTTACTAAAAGTTAGTTTAGGTGTTAGCGTGATTAAACACAAGACCAATACCAAGGAGTCACCCATGATCGCGATTACCGGCGCCACCGGCCAACTGGGCCAACACGTTATTGAATCTCTGCTGAAAACCGTTCCTGCCAGCCAGATTGTGGCTATTGTGCGTAATCCCGCGAAAGCGACGACGCTTAGCCAGCAGGGCATTACCGTTCGTCAGGCGGATTACAGCGATGAAGCCGCCTTGACGACTGCCTTACAGGGTATCGACAAGCTACTGCTGATCTCCTCCAGCGAAGTGGGACAACGCGCCCCGCAGCATCGCAACGTGATTAACGCGGCACAGGCGGCCCACGTGAAATTTATCGCCTACACCAGCCTGCTGCACGCCGACACCTCCCCGCTGGGGCTGGCTGATGAGCATGTCGCAACCGAGAAGATGCTGGCTGAATCCGGTATCGCGTACGCGCTGCTGCGTAACGGCTGGTACACAGAGAACTATCTCGCCAGCGCACCGGCTGCACTGGAACATGGCGTGTTTATCGGGGCTGCTGGTGAAGGCAAAATCGCCTCAGCGACCCGCGCCGACTATGCCGCTGCCGCCGCGCGCGTCATCAGTGAAGACGGTCATGCCGGTAAAACCTATGAGCTTGCGGGCGACGCAGGCTGGACCCTGAGCCAGTTGGCTGCCGAACTGGCAAAACAGAGCGGTAAAAAAGTGGTGTATCAGAACCTGAGCGAAGCTGATTTTGCCGCCGCGCTAAAAGGTGTGGGCCTGCCTGCCGGACTGGCGGACATGCTGGCTGACTCAGACACTGGCGCCTCCAAAGGCGGCCTGTTCGACGACAGCCATACGCTGAGCAAACTGATTGGTCGCCCGACCACCTCGTTGGCTGACAGCGTCAAAGGCATCGTGTAAGTGTTAAAAATTAGTTAATTGTGGTGGCATCCCCGCGCATCCTCTCTGATAATGACAGGATGATGCGTGGGGAGAGAAAACGTGCAAGGTGTACCTGAGCAGTTTATTGATGAGAAAGACAGCGCCCGCTTTCGCCATCTGGCGCAGGTGCCGGGCGTTGAGCTGTATCATGCGCACATCTCACGTTACGCCTTTGAACCACATACCCATGAAGCGTTTGGTATCGGCGCGATAGAAGCCGGCGCCGAACGTTTTCGCTATCGCGGCTCGCAGTACGTGGCTCCCGCCCATTCTGTCGTCACCATGAATCCCGATGAGCTGCATACTGGCGAAGCCGAAACCGCCGACGGCTGGCGCTATCGAATGATTTATCTCGACCCCTCTCTTCTGGAAGAGGTCACCGGGATCCGCCACTGGTGGTTTCATGACGTAACGCGTCACGATCCGCTGCGCTCACGCCAGCTCTGCTCGCTGATCCACGGTCTGTGGAACACTGAGGATCCGCTGGCGCAAAAAGGACTCCTGCTCGATCTGATCGACACGTTCCAGCCGCTGGCCCGTCATGCGCCGGTATTGCCGGAGGGCGCGCATCGCTTTGAACGGGTGCGCGAGTATCTGCATGATAATTATATGCATCCTGTCACGCTCGATGAACTGGCCCGGGTTGCATCGCTGAGTCCCTGGCATTTTCAGCGTCAGTTTAAGTCTCATTTCCACGTCACGCCGCACCAGATGCTGATGGCGATCCGCCTGTGGCGAGCCAAAGGTTTTCTCACTCACGGAATGCCCGCCGCAGAGGTCGCCGCCGCAACCGGCCTCACCGACCAGTCGCATCTCACCCGCGCGTTTACCCATCGCTACGGCATTACGCCAGTGCGTTATCAGAAACAAGTCGTCCGGCGTTGATCAGCAATCTCATACAATACGGCGGCATTTTTCCTGCCTACACTCGACTGATTGTTAAGCGATGTGGATGTCAAAAATGATTAGCGGCGTGTTGTATGCCCTGCTGGCCGGGCTGATGTGGGGATTAATTTTTGTTGGACCGCTGATCGTACCGGAATACCCGGCGGTATTGCAGTCGATGGGGCGCTATCTGGCGCTGGGGCTGATAGCGTTGCCGATTGCCTGGCTGGGGCGTGTGCGTCTGCGCCAGTTGGCGCGTAAAGACTGGATAACGGCGCTGGCGCTAACGATGATGGGTAATCTGATTTATTACGTCTGCCTGGCAAGCGCTATTCAACGCACCGGTGCGCCGGTTTCAACGATGATTATCGGTACATTGCCGGTGGTGATCCCGGTTTTCGCCAACCTGCTCTACAGCCAGCGTGACGGCAAATTATCATGGTGGCGTCTGGCGCCTGCGCTGGTGTTGATTGGCATAGGTCTGCTGTGCGTGAATATCTCGGAGCTGAATCAGGGGTTACCTAACTTTAGCGGCTGGCGTTATGGCTCAGGTATCGTGCTGGCGCTTATTTCGGTGGTGTGCTGGGCGTGGTATGCGCTGCGTAACGCCCGCTGGTTGCGCGAGAATCCGGATAAGCACCCGATGATGTGGGCGACGGCCCAGGCGCTGGTGACGCTGCCTGTTTCTCTGCTCGGTTATATTGCCGCCTGCCTCTGGCTGAACGGGCAAACGCCGGACTTCGCTCTGCCCTTCGGCCCGCGCCCAGGTGTGTTTATCGGCCTGATGATAGCCATTGCGGTATTGTGCTCTTGGGTTGGCGCACTGTGCTGGAACATCGCCAGCCAGAAGCTGCCGACGGTGATCCTCGGCCCGCTGATTGTCTTTGAAACACTGGCTGGCCTGCTGTATACCTTTATCCTGCGTCAGGAATTTCCGCCGTTGCTGACGGTAAGCGGCATTGCGCTGCTGGTAATAGGCGTGGTAATTGCTGTGCGGTCAAAACCGCAGAAACCGGCGGTAGTGCCGGTTTCAGGGGATGCCTGATGGCGCTGCGCTTATCAGGCCTACAAGGACTGTACGATCTCATGTAGGCCGGATAAGGCGTTTACGCCGCCATCCGGCGCGACACTTTAAATACCGCCACGGTCTGATTCAGTCGTGCAGCCTGCTCTTCGAGCGCGGCGGCGGCGGAAGCGGACTCCTCCACCAGTGAGGCGTTTTGCTGCGTGACGCGATCCATCTCGGCAACCGCCTGGCCTACCTGATCGATACCCCGACTCTGTTCATCAGAGGCCGAGGCAATCTCGCCCATGATATCGGTCACGCGAGTCACGGCGCTAACAATTTCCGCCATCGTTTCGCCCGCTTCATGCACCAGCGCCGTACCCGCATTGACCCGATTTCCCGAGTCATCAATCAGCGCCTTAATCTCTTTCGCCGCCTGAGCGCTACGCTGCGCCAGCGTACGAACCTCGCCGGCGACCACGGCAAACCCGCGCCCCTGCTCGCCCGCCCGCGCCGCTTCCACCGCAGCGTTCAACGCCAGGATGTTGGTCTGGAAGGCAATGCCGTCAATAACATTGGTTATTTGCGCGATTTTGCTGGAACTGGTGGCGATTTCATCCATCGTACGTACCACGCCATCGACCACGTTTCCGCCTTTTTGCGCTGTTTGTGAAGCGTTTTTTGCCAGACTGGTCGCCTGACGCGCGTTATCCGCGTTCTGCTTCACGGTCGCGGTGAGTTGTTCCATGCTGGCTGCGGTCTCTTCCAGGGAGGCGGCCTGCTGTTCGGTACGTGAAGAGAGATCGTTACTGCCAGCAGCAATTTCACCCGCGCCGGTATAAATGGTGTCAGCCCCGTCACGCACCACGCTGACCGTGTTCGCCAACGCCCGCTGCATGTCGCGGACGTTGCCTGCCAGCAGCGCCATTTCATTACTGCCATCGGCGTTGATGCGGTGCGTCAGATCACCTGCGGCAATATGGCGAATATGTCCCATCACCTCATGCAGCGGCTTGAGCAGCACCCGCTGCATTGCCAGCCAACTGGCGATAATCACGGTGACGACAATCAGCATCACCGCAGACAGCAGCCAGATTATCTTCTGATAATCACTCTCATTGTCCTGCACTCCAGCAGTGGCCAGCGCCGTTTGCGCGCTACGCCATTGCCGATAAACTTCCTGCATGGCCGTTTGCTTTTGCTCGGCATTCTGCTTGAACATCTCTTCCAGCTTTCCTTCAGCCAGCAGCGCGTTCATTTTTGCCAGCGTCGCAGAATAGATGCCATATTGCTCTTCCAGTCGATCGGCCAGATGCTCATCCAGCCCCGGCGTTTCCGGCAGAGCGTAGTATTTATCGTAATGCGCTTTCGACTCGGCCAACAGGCGATTTGCCGTGTTCACCAACTCCTTCAACTGACCGCCGTTAATATCGCTGGCCATCGTTCCCTGTAAACGCAGCATCCCACGGTTGAGCGTGACGCGAGCCTGGTTCAGGCTAATCCACGCATCGGTAAACTCGGCCACGTTCTGGCTGGAAAGCTGAGAAACGTTGAAGTTTTGCTTATCGTTATTGAGCGCGCCAATAAAGACGCCCGCGGAGATGAGCTGCATTGCGCCCAGGGCGAGTAACACGGTGATAAGTAAGGTTATCACTTTGATTCGTTTAAACATCTGTAGCCTTTTATTATGCAGGTATTGTCTGAGGTCTAACTATCGGCAGCGGCGTGCGCTTATTTAATCCTGTGACGCGGCTTTTTTCGCCGTCTCCCTCCTTTCCAATAAGATTCAGCACCTTAACGAAATAAGAAATTTTCGTGATGTTCATCACAAAACACCCCACCCCGAAAGGGTTATATCCTTCGCCATAAGTTGTATTTAAAATACATCTTATATTATTGAGAATGAGGTAACGGCAATGTCTTATCGCGATCAACCTTTAGGTGAACTGGCGCTCTCTATTCCTCGCGCTTCGGCCCTGTTTCGTAAATACGATATGGATTACTGCTGCGGCGGTAAGCAAACGCTGGCACGCGCTGCCGCGCGTAAAGAGCTGGATTTAGACGTTATTGAGGCGCAGCTCGCGCAGCTGGCTGAACAACCGCTGGAGAAAGACTGGCGTACCGTGGCTCTGGCTGAAATCATCGACCATATCATCGTGCGTTATCACGACAGACACCGCGAACAGTTGCCGGAGTTGATCCTGCAGGCCACTAAAGTTGAACGCGTTCATGCAGACAAACCGAACGTACCGCGCGGTCTGGCGAAAAACCTGACCATGCTGCATGAAGAGCTGTCCAGCCACATGATGAAAGAAGAGCAGATCCTGTTCCCGATGATCAAACAGGGCATGGGTAGCCAGGCGATGGGGCCAATCAGCGTGATGGAAAGCGAACATGACGATGCGGGTGAACTGGTCGAAGTGATCAAACACATCACCCATAACGTGACGCCGCCGCCAGAAGCCTGCACCACCTGGAAAGCCATGTATAACGGCATCAACGAGATGATCGACGACCTGATGGAACACATCAGCCTGGAAAACAATGTGTTGTTCCCGCGTGCCCTCGCAGGTGAATAAAAAAGCCCGGTGGCGCTAGCGCTTACCGGGCCTACAACGACCTCGAACGTAGGCCTGATAAGGCGAAGCCGCATCAGGCAATCCCGCCAGCATAGTGCCGGATGCGGCGTAAACGCCTTATCCGGCCTACATCTCACGTCTTAGCGATTAACGCACGCCTGCCATACGTTTCTTACCGATAAACAACCAGCCCAGACCCAGCGCGATGAACCACAACGGCGTGACAATCAGCGCCTGACGGGTATCATCTTCCAGCGTCAGCAGTACCAGTACGAAGACGAAGAACGCCATACATACCCAGCACATCAGCTTACCCCACGGCATCTTGTAGATTGATTTTTCATGCAGGTGCGGACGTTGCTTGCGGTACACCAGGTACGAGCAAAGAATGATGGTCCAGACGAACATGAACAGAATCGCCGACACGGTGGTGATCATGGTGAACGCGCCAATCACGCTCGGATTCACGTACAGCATCACCACGCCGCCCAGCAGGCAGATACAGGAGAAGGTTAAACCCTTCGCCGGAACTGCGCGTTTTGAGAGTTTGGCAAACGCTTTAGGCGCAACGCCCTCCTGCGCCAGGCCGAACAGCATACGGCTGGTAGAGAACACGCCGCTGTTTGCAGAAGAGGCCGCTGAAGTCAGTACCACAAAGTTGATTAGGCTCGCCGCAGCAGGCAGACCAACCAGCACAAACAGTTCAACGAATGGGCTCTTGGTTGGTACTACCGAGCTCCATGGCGTTACGGACATAATCACGATCAGCGCAAAAACGTAGAACATGATGATACGGATCGGAATCGAGTTAATGGCGCGCGGCAGAGATTTCTCCGGGTCCTTGGTTTCCGCAGCGGTCGTTCCCACCAGCTCAATACCCACAAACGCGAACACGGCTATCTGGAAGCCGGCAAAGAAGCCGCTCAGACCTTTCGGGAACCAGCCACCGTCATTCCATAGATGCGTGAACGATGCCTGAACGCCGGTTGGCGACTGGAAGTGCGTCAGCACCATCACCAGACCGACGACAATCAGGCCGATGATGGCGACGATTTTGATCATCGCAAACCAGAACTCCATCTCACCAAACATTTTTACAGTGGCAAGGTTGAGGCTCAGCAGCAGCACGATCACCGCCAGCGAGGCGACCCAGTCTGACAGTTCGGGAAACCAGAATTGCGCATACGCGGTAATCGCGACAACGTCTGCCATTCCGGTAACGACCCAGCAGAACCAGTAGGTCCAGCCGGTAAAATACCCGGCCCATGGCCCGAGCAGGTCGGAGGCGAAATCACTAAACGATTTGTACTCCAGATTCGAGAGCAGCAATTCCCCCATTGCTCGCATGACGAAAAACAGCATAAAACCGATGATCATATAAACAAAGATGATCGACGGTCCGGCGAGACTGATGGTTTTACCGGAGCCCATAAACAGGCCGGTGCCGATAGCGCCACCAATGGCAATAAGTTGAATATGACGGTTTGTGAGATTGCGCCGTAGCGACTGTTCAGACGATGCCTCTTCAGCGGCGTCGACTTTTACCTGATCTACCATGTTTTTTTCTTCCTGTACCTGTCTGTGTTGTTCAGGCTCTACGGCCTTTAGTGTGTCTATGATACGACGATCCTGTTATCAGGACTCATCGATATTAGGTAAGAATTGGCGGGATGAATACTAAGATTTAGATATAATGTTAATTTAATGTTTAAAGTGAGTGTCATATCACTCTGATAGCGCGAATTAGCTCACAAAAATACACGCTAGCGCGGTATTTGCAAGATAATATATCGACAACGGCGTAACTATAGCTTTTCTCGCTATTTTTTTGCTCCCCCCGGCCTCGGGGGGAACAGAAGTCACTGCTTACAGGATTTCAAGCAGCTCAACGTCGAACACCAGCGTGCTGAACGGAGGAATGGACGCGCCAGCGCCACGCTCGCCGTAAGCCAGTTCCTGAGGAATAGTCAGTTCCCATTTGGAACCTACTGGCATCAGGGTCAGCGCTTCAATCCAGCCAGGGATGACGCCGTTAACCGGGAATTCAGCCGGTTCGCCGCGTGCGACAGAGCTGTCAAACACGGTACCGTCGATCAGTTTACCGGTGTAATGCACGCGAACGCGGTCAGTACGCGCCGGAATAGCACCTTCGCCCTGAGTCAGAACACGGAACTGCAAACCGGATTCAGTGCTGTTCACACCCTCTTTCTCACGGTTTTCTTCCAGATATTTGACGCCATCAGCCGCCATAGCCTGGAAACGTTCGCGACGTACTGCATCAGCGCGTTCGTGGATTTCACGCAGCGCGCGATGCACAACATCAACAGGCACTGCCGGGTGCTTACCTTCCAGCGCGTCAGCGATACCCGCTACCAGCGCTTCAGGCAACAGTCCTTCCAGTCCGGATTCGCTCAGCTGTTGTCCTACCTGCAAACCAATGCCATAGCTTGCTTGCGCTTCGATAGTGTCAAAAGTCGGGTTAGCCATCATATTTCCTTTCATCGGATGTAAAGTAGCGGGCAGCATATCAGCCATGCCGCATCCGGTAAAACTTTGTCTCGGGAACAGATGACAAATCGCGAGGAAACATAAACAATAGGAATATCCCGCGTTGACGTCACGAAAGCGGGTAATATGACGAACATCATAGCGTTAGCCATCTATACTCTATGATCGAGGAACGAGACGCGGAGCAGGAGGAAAGCCATGCCCGGGCGCTTTGAATTAAAACCAACCCTGGCGAAAATCTGGCATGCACCGGACAATTTTCGCATTATGGATCCGCTACCGCCTATGCACCGCCGCGGCATTATTATTGCTGCTATCGTGCTGGTGATAGGTTTCCTGCTCCCTTCCAGTGACACCAGCGATGCCCCTGTGGTTACGCGTACTGCTCAGCTGGATTTACAGTCGCAGTCGCAGCCGCCGACCGAGGCTCAGCTGCAGGCACAGCTCGTCGCGCCGCAAAACGATCCAGGCCAGGTCGCTCCGGTTGCCCCGGAACCAATCCAGGAAGGCGAACCTGACGCTCAGGCTCAGCAATCTCAGCCGCAAACGCAGCCTTTCCAACAGGATAGCGGAATTGACCAGCAGTGGCGTTCCTATCGCGTTGATTCAGGCAAAACGCTGGCGCAGGTATTCCGTGACCATAACCTCCCGCCAACCGATGTATACGCGATGGCGCAGGTTGAAGGCGCCGGAAAACCGCTAAGTAACCTGAAAGACGGTCAGATGGTGCAGATCAGGCAGAATGCCAGCGGCGTGGTGACGGGATTAACCATTGATACCGGCAATGGCCAGCAGGTACTGTTTACCCGCCAGCCTAACGGCAGTTTTATTCGCGCCCGTTAACCGCCGTGGCCCCGCGATTCCAGGCCTGATAAGCGATAGCGCCATCAGGCATCAAGGTGAAGCGTCAACGCTTCACCTTGTTCACCCACCAGATCCCCGAGCAGACCAGCACCAGCGCCAGCGCATATTTCCATTCAAGAATGTTCTCGCCGAGGAAAATCGCCGACAGCACCGCCCCCGACACCGGGATCAGGAAGTTAAACGGCGCTACCATCCCCACGCGATTATGCTTGAGCAGAATACTCCACAAGGCAAAGGCGACCGAAGAGAGTAACGTCAGGTAACCCAGAATCGCCACCGAAGACGCGCCATGAACGGTCAGCGTGCCGCCAAAAGCGTAACCACCGATAACCAGCGCCAGACCGCCACCGCCCAGTTGATACCCTGTCATTACCGTCGGGTCCACCGTCTGAGAAATACGTTTACCGTATAACGTGGCGGCAGAGAGAATAAAGGCCGCCATCACCACTGAGCCATCCCCTAACAAGCTGAAGCTAAAATCCATTCCGCTGCTAAAGTTCACCACCATTACGCCGGTAAAGCCGAGGATACAACCCAGCGCTTTGTTGTAGCTCAGTTTGTCATTATGGTAGATGAAATGCGCCAGCAGTACGCTGAAGAAGGTCCCGGTCGCGTTCATGATGGACCCTTTCACCCCCGTCGTGAACGCCAGGCCAACATAGAAGAAGATGTATTGCAGCGAGGTTTGCGTCAGCCCCAACAGCGTGAGCTGACCATATTGACGCGGGCTTAACCGGCCAATCGGTTTACGTTGCGCCACCGCCAGCAGTAGCAGCAATAATCCTGCAAACAGGAAGCGATAGCCGGCAAAGACAATTTTTGAGGGAATGTCATCCGTGGCAATCTGGAAGATCTCATATCCGCTTTTGATCGCCGGATAGGCGCTCCCCCACAGCAGGCAGCAGAACGCCGCGCTCAGGTAGACAACATTTTTACGCGCAAACAGAGGTTGGTGCGTTGGTTCCATTCCATCACCACTTTGAAATAATGTTTTATTTTTGTGATTATCCCGAAAAGGATAAAGAATAGCCAGAGAGAAAAGCGGGGGAACAGAAAAGCAAAACGCCGGCACAGGGCCGGCGCTTTTACGCGGTCATCAGAATAAAAACTTATTCTGCAACTACGTTTACAGTCAGCTTAGCAAACACTTCGCTGTGAACCTGGAAGCTCACTTCGTGCTCGCCAGTGGTACGCAGAACGCCGTTCGGCAGACGAACTTCGCTCTTAGCTACTTCAACGCCAGCTGCAGTTACAGCGTCAGCGATGTCGCGAGTACCGATGGAACCGAACAGTTTACCTTCGTCGCCAGCTTTAGACGCGATGGTTACGGTTTCCAGTGCGTTGATTTTCTCAGCACGAGCTTCAGCAGCGGACAGAACGTCAGCCAGTTTAGCTTCCAGTTCAGCGCGACGCGCTTCGAAAAATTCAACGTTTTTCTTGGTAGCAGGAACAGCTTTACCCTGTGGTACCAGGAAGTTACGAGCGTAGCCCGCTTTAACGTTAACCTGATCACCCAGGCTACCCAGGTTTGCTACTTTATCAAGCAGAATAACTTGCATTACCTTATCCTCTCAAAGTCGTATTAATGGACCGTGACCGATTACTGATGACGATCAGTGTACGGCAGCAGGGACAGGTAGCGAGCGCGTTTGATAGCGCGAGCCAGCTGACGCTGGTATTTTGCACGGGTACCGGTGATACGGCTTGGGACAATCTTACCGCTTTCGGTGATGTAGTTTTTCAGCGTAGCGATATCTTTATAGTCGATCTCTTGAACGCCTTCCGCGGTGAAACGGCAGAACTTGCGACGACGGAAATAACGTGCCATATGGCTAGTCTCCAGAATCTATCAATTCAATCTGCTCGGCATGCAGAACCATTTTGCTCAGGCCGTTCTTTGCCTTGTGGCAAGAGATGAACCCCTGAACGGTCACTGCGCTACCGACCGTTATACTGTGAGTAATGGCCTGGTTTTCGTGTCCGCTAATAATAACGGGCATTTGGCACCACGCCTGCCGGTGAAATCCGGCTTCCTCCTGCACAGAACGATGCTCAAGCACGAACTGGCAATGAGGAATTCCTGATGGACTGACCTTTCGAAGGGGAGCCCTGCACACGGTGCCGGACAACGCCAGACGGTTGGTCATCAGAAATTACTCTTCAGAATCCCCAGCTTCAGCATCATCTGCGGTTTCGTTTGCGAAATCATCGCGACGCTCACGGCGCTCGTCTTTCGCTTTAACCATCGGAGATGCTTCGGTAACAGCGTGTTTAGTACGCATAACCATGCTGCGGATAACGGCATCGTTGAAGCGGAAGGTAGTTTCCAGCTCATCGATCACTTCCTGCGGCGCTTCAACGTTCATCAGAACGTAGTGAGCTTTGTGCAGTTTGTTGATCGGGTAAGCCAGCTGACGGCGGCCCCAGTCTTCCAGACGGTGGATCGTGCCTTCTGCACCAGTGATGGCAGCAGTGTAGCGTTCGATCATACCCGGAACCTGTTCGCTCTGGTCAGGATGGACCATAAAAACGATTTCGTAATGACGCATCGAATTGCTCCTTACGGATTATTCAGCCTCCTGTCTGGGTCAGCCGAGGCCCATGGAGGCAAGGAACGTGTTAAAGGTCGGCTGAAAAATGACGCGTCATAATACTGGGGTCAGCAGGTAAACTCAAGGTGATTGTACGATTATTTGCCATGCCGCCATTAATACATATCCAGCAGCATTTTGATGCTGATGCAAATGGAGACAATGACAATCATCGGCCGGATAACTTTCTTGCCGCGCGTCAGTACGACCGTCGCGCCAAGACGTGCGCCGAGGGACTGCCCGGCAAACATCACCAGCCCCAGTGACCAGATCATTTTACCGCCGAAAATGAAAAACAAAATCGAAGCGATGTTCGACGCCAGGTTAATAAAATTCGAGTGGATTTGCGCCTTATCGATACTGTATCCCCATAGCAGGATATAGCTGAGCGTATAAAAGGAGCCAGCCCCGGCACCGAGAAAGCCATCATAAAAACCAATACATCCCCCGCCGATCAATGAGAAGAGAAACAGGGATACCTGCCGCTTTCTTTTCGGTTCGCTAAGATTTGGCGCAAAAATAAAGTAGATGGCGACCGCGATAATCAGGATTGGCAGCAGTTTCTTCAGCAGTTCCGGTTCAATAAACTGGATAAGCGTCGTTCCCAGCGCCGAACCGATAAAGGCAGATAAAAACACATACTTGTGCTCCTGCACGTTGATATGTCCCCGGCGTAAAAAGTAAATTCCGGAGGTCAGCGAGCTGCCCAACGCCTGAATTTTATTGGTTGCCAGCGCATTAGCCGGGGGTAAACCAGAAATTAATAGTGCGCCAATAGAGAGAAAACCGCCGCCGCCTGACACCACGTTAATAAAGCCTGCCACCAGCGCGACCATGAACATAATCACAAAGTAGCTGAAATCCATGAATGAAGTATCCATAACTTTTTGCCTTATTATCATAAAGTTATATTAATTATCCGGCTCACTATAAACGGCGTACTCCGCCGATTAAATTGACTATTTGGTAAGAGCTTATGCGCGAAAGACAGGTATTTTTCACCGCAGCGGTAAACACCAGCAGACTGTTAATTAAAGAAAAGATGGCTATGCGGTAATTTTTTGAACAACTGCATCAGAAATGGTCGCTATCGACTACGCCAGTAGCGGTTAAAATTACATCAGAAGCTAATCACTCACAGGAGAGAGGCAACCAGAGACCGCAGTCGAGGAGGTACATATGCGAGCCCGTGTTTTGACCCTTCTGGCTGTGCTTTTGCTCAGTGCAAATGCAACGGCAGCCATCAAAATTGACAATCATCAGGCCAGGAATATGGATGATGTGCAGAGCTTAGGCGTCATTTACATAAATCATAACTTCGCCACTGAAAGTGAAGCCACTCAGGCCCTGAATGAAGAGACAGATGCGCAAGGCGCAACCTACTACCATGTGATCCTCACCAGGGAACCCGGTAGTAACGGAAATATGCACGCCAGTGCAGATATTTATCGCTAGCTACCCGCAAATAACCAACGAGAACATTGCCACAGTTTGATTTGCCCCCTTCACCGGGGGCTTTTTTTGCAAAAAAGTCCCGAAGCCAGATCGATAACATCCCCTGAATAGTTTGGCTCCAGGACTTAGCCGTTACTTCTGTCCGTAATAGGCGTTTGGACCGTGCTTACGCATGAAGTGCTTATTCATCAGATAACCGTCAATGGGGCTGAGAGCCGGATTAATGCCACGCGCGATCCATGCCATTTTTGCCACCTCCTCCATCACCACGGCGTTATGTACCGCGTCGTGAGCATCTTTGCCCCAGGCAAACGGACCATGCTGGTACACGACTACGCCAGGCGTATGTAAAGGTTCCACCTCCCCCAGCGTTTCAACAATCACCCTGCCGGTATTCAGCTCATATTCATCCTGAACTTCAGCTTCAGTTAAAGCCCGGGTACAGGGAATATCGCCAAAGAAGTAATCCGCATGCGTCGTACCAAGCGCAGGTATTGCCATACCCGCCTGCGCCCATGCCGTCGCGTGGGTTGAGTGGGTGTGCACCACGCCGCCGAGCGATGAATAGCGGCGATACAGCGCCAGATGGGTGGCGGTATCGGAAGAAGGACGATAGCGTCCTTCCACCACGTTGCCATGCAGATCCACAACCACCATGTCATCCACTGTCATTGTTTGGTAGTCGACGCCGCTGGGCTTAATCACCACTAACCCGCGTTCGCGGTCGATGGCGCTAACGTTACCCCAGGTAAACGTCACCAGCCCATAGCGCGGTAGATCCATGTTGGCCTCGAACACCTGCTGTTTACGTTTTTGCATTACACCGCCTCCACCAGACCCGCGCTGGCCATCCGCGCTTTCACCCAGTCGCGCGCCTTCGCCACTTCACGTGCCGGGTCGTCCGACGTTTCACTCCACATCTCAATCAGATACGGTCCGCAATAACCACTCTGTTTGAGCGTTTCGAAACAACGTTCAAAATCGACAACCCCTTCACCAAACGGCACATTTTTGAATACGCCGGGTTTAGTATCCTTCACGTGTACGGCAACGATATGACCCATCCCCGCCTGCAGCTCCATCTGCACGTCGTTATCCCACGCCGACAAATTGCCAATATCGGGATACAGTTGGAACCACGGATTGTTGAGATAGTGGGCGTACCCCAGCGCCTTGCTGATCGAGTTCATCAGTGGATAATCCATGATTTCCATCGCCAGCGTCACCTGCGCACGACTCGCCATCTCCACACTTTCTTTCAGCCCATCGCGAAACCGACGACGCGTTTCGTTATTTGCCTGCTGGTAATAGACGTCGTAACCCGCCAGTTGAATAACGCGAATACCGATATCCTGCGCAAACTGAATGGCTTTACGCATGATCTCCAGCCCCTGTTCGCGCACCGCATCATCTTCACTACCCAGCGGGAAACGACGATGAGCGCTCAGGCACATGGACGGTACTCGTATCCCTGTCTCGGCGATAGCGGCCACCAGCGCCAGACGCTGCTCGCGGTTCCAGTCAAGACGCGCCAGGCGAGCGTCGGTTTCATCAACCGACATTTCGACAAAGTCAAAGCCCAGTTCCTTCGCCAGCTGCAAGCGTTCCAGCCAGCACTCCCCGCCGGGGAGCGCTTTTTCATAAATACCGAGCGGGACCTGTTTCGACAACATAGTCGCTCCTTATCCCCACAGCTGGGCGATAGAACGTTTGAACTGACGGGCCGCTTCCACCGGAGAGGCGGCATCGCGAATACTGCGGCCGGCAATAAAGACGTGAATCGGAATTCCCTGGAACAGCGGCAGATCTTCCAGCGCCAGACCGCCGGTGACGGTGACTTTAAAGCCCATCTCGGACAGGCGTTTGATTGCGCTGATATCCGCTTCTCCCCACGCCACGCCCGCCGCCTGCGCATCACGACTGCGATGATATACAACTTGCCCAATCCCTGCGTCACGCCACTCCTGTGCCTGCTCCCAGGTCCAGTAACCGGTCAGTTCAATCTGCACGTCGCCGTTAAATTCTTTCGCTACCTCCAGCGCCCCCTTGGTAGTGTTGATATCCGCACAGCAGATGACGGTGACCCAGTCAGCGTTGGCTTCAAAACACATGCGGGAGAGGATTTTGCCCGCATCGGCAATTTTCGCATCCGCCAGCACAATTTTATGCGGGTAAAGCGCCTTCAGATCGCGTACGGCGCGTACGCCTTCTGCCACGCAAAGAATAGTGCCCACCTCAATGATATCGACCTCTTCGGCAATCAGACGCGTTGTTTCATATGCGGAAGACATTGATTGGTTATCCAGCGCAACCTGCAACATAGGTAATGACATTTTGGTATCCTTTTAAACAGCCGCCGCAGTGGCGTTATCAATTAAATCCAGCACTTCCTGCGCGGTGCGGCAGGCGCGTAAACGGTCGAAATTGGCTTCGTCGTCAAAGAGATTCACGATCTGCATGATGCCCACTTCCTGGTGCGTGTTAGCATCTACTGCCGCCATCGTTATCAGAATGTCGACCGGGTCGTTATCTTCGTGGTTAAACACCAGCGGTGTTTTCAGCGTCACCAGCGCAAAACCGGTTTTCTTGACCCCTTCCTCCGGACGGCCGTGCGGCATCGCCAGGCCGGGCGCAATGACAAAGTACGGGCCAAACTGTTCGACGCCATCGAGGATGGCCTGGTAGTAGCGTGGCTCAACCACATCAGCCTTAACCAGCAGATCCACGCCCAGCTTTACCGCTTCCTGCCAGGTACTGGCTTCGGCTTGCAAAAGGATGGAATTATTGTCTGCCAGCGAATCACGTAATTTCATATGCCGCCTCCTTACTTCACATCCTGTGGGAAATGCGCCTTGATCACTTCCAGCAGTTTTGGTCCAAAATCGGCAGGGGACAGCATGTTGCGTACGCCAACAACATATTTATTGCCAGATACCGTAATCTCACCGGCGATATGGGTAGAAGCGATAATGATATCCGCGCCGCTCAGCTCACTTTTGTATTCACCTACTGCGCAGCTGTTCACCGTATGGTCAATATTTGACTGGGTTAAAAACTGATCCACCTTCATCTTCATGATCATGGAACTGCCCTGCCCATTGCCACACACAGCCAGAATACGTACGGTCATAATCGGAACTCCTTATTAAGCAGAGTGTTCTGCCAGTTGTTTTTCTGCGTCTTCCTCAGCGCGCAACGTGCGTCCTGCGAAAAACATATAAGCCAGTGCAATCAGAATAATGACGGCCATAAACACGATGCCGATGGAGGCAAAGCCCTGCATCATCGGTGGCGCCAGAATTGACCAATCCGCCATGCCCATCCAGGCGCTCATACCGGTAAGTTTCACCGCCCAGACGCAGCCGAAGATTTCAATCATCCCCATCACCAGACAAATCTTGAGCGCCGCGCGCCAGCCGCCAAAGTGGTTAGCAAACACGCCGATAGTGGCGTTCGAGAAGAACATCGGAATAAAGCCCGGGATAATCAGGATGGAAGAGCCGCAGCCCACCAGGATGCCCACCGCAATCAGTTGGCCGATGGTGCCCCACATAAAGCCCCAGACCACCGCATTGGGAGCAAAGCTATAAATCGCCGCGCAGTCGATAGCCAGTACAGCACCGGGAATCAGACGTTGAGAGATACCGTTGAACGCTTCTGAAAGTTCAGCGACGAACATACGTACGCCCTGGGTGATGATGAAGATAGCGACGGCGAAGGAGAAACCGGTCTGCAGGATATAGACCGTCCAGTGGGTTTTACCCGCCATTGCCTGAACCACATCAATGCCGAAAGAGAGCAGGATCGCGCCGAAAAAGATAGTCATAACAATCGCGGTTGAAACGATGTTGTCATGGAAGATATTCAGCCAGCCAGGCAGCTTGAGATCTTCCACGCTCTCCTCTTTCTTACCCAGATACGGCGCGACTTTGTAAGCAATCCAGGAGGCGAACTGCTGCTGGTGACCGATGGAAAAACCGCAGCCGTCAGTCACTTCCTGTGTCGGCTTGTACATCATATTGGACGTAATGCCCCAGTAGAGCGACACCAGCACCGCAGTGCAGATGATCGTGGTCCACATTGGATAACCAAAGATGTAGAGAGAGACGGCAATCAGGCCAGCCTGCTGGAACATAATGTGCCCGGTCAGCATGATGGTGCGAATGCCGGTAATACGCCGTAGCAGTACGTAACAAATGTTCAGCGCCAGCGCCAACAGTACGGCGTACCCTACCCAACTGTAGGCATCACCCATGCGTTCGATGGTTGCCATCATGGAGGCATAGGTATCAGAGATCGCGCCATTGATACCGTAAACCTCAGACATCTTCGCCACCACCGGTTTAAACGTGCTGGTCAGAATGCCCGATCCCGCCTGCAGCAACATAAAACCGATAATCGTTTTGATCGTGCCTTTAATAATAACGCTGACGCTTTTACGCAGCAGGATATAACCAAGACAGGTCACAATACCCAACAGCAACGGTGCGTTGGTCATAACCTGATTAAAAAAGACGGTAAAGATGTTGTAGAGGATCTCCATAACGATCTCCAGTAGACGAAGTTGCTGAACATTCATTACAGATGCCCAGGATGTTGTGCTCTCACTCTAGTTTTCAAAAGTAATCACAACAAGATTGAATTTGATTAAATGTGATGCAGTACGCAAATAATTCTCTTACTTGCAGCGTGGATTTTCTTCGAATTCTTCAAATCCAAAATAAACCCCTTTAAAACAATAAAATACAAAAATACATTTCATGTAAACCATCTTGCCACGCTGTAATTTGTTCACACTTTTCTATTCAACACCAAAAATCAGCGCATTGCCTTCTTGATAAAATGATGTCAGTATCAATCAAAACAAATCACAATTTGATTCAACTTGAACAAACATGAAGGTAATTGCGATGAGTAAAGTAAAAAGCATCACGCGTGAATCATGGATCCTGAGCACATTCCCGGAGTGGGGAAGCTGGCTGAATGAAGAGATCGAACAAGAACAGGTCGCACCAGGCACTTTCGCTATGTGGTGGCTTGGCTGTACCGGAATCTGGCTGAAGTCGGAAGGTGGGACTAACGTCTGCGTCGATTTCTGGTGCGGAACGGGTAAACAAAGTCACGGTAACCCGCTGATGAAAACCGGTCACCAGATGCAACGTATGGCGGGGGTGAAGAAACTGCAGCCTAACCTGCGCACCACGCCGTTTGTTCTTGATCCGTTTGCAATTCGACAGATCGATGCGGTGTTAGCGACACACGATCATAACGATCACATCGACGTCAATGTCGCAGCCGCCGTCATGCAGAACTGCGCCGATGACGTGCCATTTATCGGGCCGCAAACCTGTGTGGATCTATGGATCGGTTGGGGTGTGCCGAAAGAACGCTGTATCGTGGTAAAACCAGGCGATGTAGTGAAAGTGAAAGATATTGAAATTCATGCGCTTGACGCGTTTGATCGTACGGCATTGATTACGCTCCCTGCCGATCAAAAAGCGGCTGGCGTGCTGCCGGATGGTATGGATGCTCGCGCGGTAAACTACCTGTTCAAAACGCCGGGCGGTACGCTGTACCACAGCGGAGACTCGCACTATTCCAACTACTATGCAAAACATGGCAACGAGCACCAGATCGACGTCGCGCTCGGCTCGTACGGTGAGAACCCGCGTGGGATTACGGACAAAATGACCAGCTCCGACATGCTGCGAATGGCGGAAGCGCTGAATACAAAAGTGGTGATCCCTTTCCATCATGACATCTGGTCAAACTTCCAGGCCGACCCTCAGGAGATCCGTGTACTGTGGGAGATGAAAAAAGATCGGCTGAAGTATGGCTTTAAGCCGTTTATCTGGCAGGTAGGCGGCAAGTTCACCTGGCCGCTGGACAAAGATAACTTTGAATATCACTATCCGCGCGGCTTTGATGACTGCTTCACGATTGAACCGGATTTACCGTTTAAATCCTTCTTGTGATACACACAAAATGCCGGGCCATCCCGGCATTTTTTTCCCATTTACTTTAGTATTTCCAGGCTATTTCAAATATCATCTTTTCAAATCAATTTGTATCGGAATAGCTCATGACTGAAGCACAAAGACATCAAATATTGCTGGATATGCTGGCGCAGTTGGGCTTTGTTACCGTTGAGAACGTAATTGAGCGCCTGGGGATTTCACCCGCCACAGCGCGCCGGGACATCAACAAGCTCGACGAAAGCGGCAAACTCAAGAAAGTCCGCAACGGCGCAGAAGCCATTACCCAACAGCGTCCGCGCTGGACGCCAATGAATCTGCACCAGGCACAGAACCACGATGAAAAAGTTCGTATTGCCAAGGCGGCCTCCCAGCTTGTGAATGCAGGTGAAAGCGTAGTGATCAACTGCGGATCGACCGCCTTTCTGCTGGGTCGCGAAATGTGCGGCAAGCCGGTGCAGATCATCACCAATTATCTGCCGCTGGCAAACTATCTGATCGACCAGGAGCATGACAGCGTGATCATCATGGGAGGGCAATATAACAAAAGTCAGTCCATCACACTCAGCCCGCAGGGCAGTGAAAATAGCCTGTACGCCGGACACTGGATGTTTACCAGCGGCAAAGGGTTAACCGCGGACGGACTGTATAAAACCGATATGCTGACCGCGATGGCCGAGCAAAAGATGCTTAACGTGGTGGGTAAACTGGTGGTGCTGGTCGATAGCAGCAAAGTCGGAGAACGCGCGGGGATGCTGTTCAGTCGCGCCGATCAAATCGATATGCTCATTACCGGTAAAAACGCAAACCCTGAGATTCTGCAACAGCTTGAAGCTCAGGGCGTAAGCATTATGCGCGTTTAAAGGTGCTGGCGGAAAAACGTTACCGTCGCAGCCAGCGCTTCTGGCGTGATGCGGTGACGCACGCCCGCTTCCCACAGGCAGGTTAGATTGCTGTCCAGCCCTGCCTGAATCAGCGCCTGCTGTAAACGGAAGGTTTCAACGGCCGGCACCACATCATCATCCTGTCCATGCCACAGTAGTAACGGCCTGTCGGCCAGGCGCTGCAGTTGATGCGTAACGTCCCATTCGGCGAGCGGTGCGATGACGGCATCGAACTCCGCCTGCTGCTCTGGTGTCTGAACCCGTAAAGGCGGAAAAAGCGTCTGCGCAAGATGGGTAAAATAGCCCGACCCCATCAGGCTAGCTACACATTTAACCTCGGGATGGCGGGCCATAACGCCCAATGCCGTCATTCCTCCCATCGATGCCCCTCCGACGGCAAGTCGTTCATCTGATAGCCAATTTTCTGCCACCAGAGCCGCACGTAACGTCGTAAACTCCTGCATATTTTGCTGCAAAATATGCCAGAAGCGGTACATTCTCCCCTGGGCGTCACTCGTGAAGCGCGTACCATGGTCGGGCGCATCAGGCATAACGACGCGGAATCCAGCCTGAGCCAGAGCAACGGCAAAATAGCTGTAGACCAGGCTTGAAGAGGTAAACCCGTGATAGAAAATAATACAAGGGAGTGAACATTCGCGTTTGCCAGCCGGAACGGCGTGCAGGACAGGGATACCCGCCAACTGTCGTGTTTCAATTTCGATCATTTGTCGCCTCTTTCTTTCTGGTATGCCATGCAGCAATACTTAACGCAAGCGAATGTGTTCGGCAATGATTCATAATGTTGAGAACTGGGTTACGCTTTCGCAACATTTTCATTCGAAAATCGCGTGAGAGATAACAATTCGGGAACATTCCCCTAAAGGGAAATTGATAAGGCACTACACTATGGCTATCAGGAAACGAGATAGAGTTATGCGTCGGTTTGCCTCTTTATTGCTGGTGATGTTTTTAAGCGCCTGTAGCGTGCTACAGGGAACGCCGCAACCTGCACCGCCCGTTGCCGACCACCCGCAGGAGATCCGCCGTGACCAGAGTAATGGGTTACAGCGATTAGGGACGGTTAGTGCACTGGTAAGAGGCTCTCCGGATGATGCGCTGGCAGAAATCCGTGCCAAAGCTGTCGCGGCTAAAGCTGATTACTACGTGGTTTTATTAGTGGATGAAACCATCGTGACAGGCCAATGGTATTCACAAGCTATTTTGTATCGTAAATAACATTGGGTTGAAATTTAGTCAGTTTTACATTGCTTTGCGCCCCTATGCGTTTACCTGTGCACAATAAACCAACAGCAGGAAGCTTGAGGTTTATTATCGCGATGGAATGCCCTGCCGTGTGTAGGGGTACGAATAATGGAGCTGACGATGAAACAATCACTTGCCTTATCCTCACTGCTGCTTTCTGCCGGACTGGTAGGTACTACGGCGCAGTCTGCCGAGTTCGCCAGTGCTGACTGCGTTACGGGCCTGAACGAAATTGGCCTGATATCTGTCAGTAACATTGCAGGGAATCCGCAGGATGTAGAACGAGTAGTCGCGTTAAAAGCGGATGAACAGGGTGCCTCATGGTATCGGATCATTCAGATGTACGAAGACCAGCAGCCCGACAACTGGCGCGTACAGGCCATACTCTATGCTTAACAGATTGCCGGATGGCGTAAACTTATCCGGCCTACATTGAACGTAGGCATGATAAGGCGCGCCAGCGTCGCCATCAGGCATATTATTACCGTAATCCCCCCGTTGCCCGCAGGAGCAAGTCGCTTAGCACCTGTTCAGACAATCGTAGTCCGCCACGCGTATCAAGCATTATTTGACACCAGGCCTGCGCCACTGGCGGAGAGGCATAGCGCAACATTTGCGCTCCGCAACCGAGCAGGAAAAGCTGTTGCGTAATCTCCCGTCCCATCTCCTCGCTGGGTTTGCGTAAACGCTGCTGTAGCTGACGTACCATTCGATCGTAATGTCGGTCTTGCCCTTTTACCTCCGCAAAGGCTTCGTTGAGCATATCGTATATGCCGGGTTGTTTTGTCAGTACCCGCAATACATCGAGACACATAATGTTGCCGGAGCCTTCCCAGATGCTGTTTACCGGCATCTCCCGATACAGGCGCGGCAGCTCACTCTCCTCGCAATAGCCAATCCCGCCCAGCACTTCCATCGCCTCTGCAACAAACGGCATCCCGCTTTTGCACACGGAGAATTTCGCCGCTGGCGTGAGCAATCTGGCCCACAACGCTTCTTTGGTATCAGCGCGACGGTCCCAGGCCCTCGCCAGTCGAAACAGTAGCGCCGTCTGACCTTCCAGTTGGAGCGCCATCCGGCCTAATACCTGACGCATCATCGGCTGTTCAATCAATGGTTTGCCAAAAACTTGTCGCTGGTGCGCATGATAAATCGCGACGGAAAAAGCACGTCGCATCATGGCGTGACTGCCGAGCGCACAGTCAAAACGCGTCATCCCGCCCATTTTCAGGATATGGCGTATACCTTCCCCTTCGTCACCCAATAGCCAGCCAATCGCATCGTGGAATTCAACCTCGCAGCTGGCGTTGGAGCGGTTGCCTAACTTATCTTTCAGTCGCTCAAGACGAATAGCATTACGTTGCCCATCAGGTAAAAATCGCGGTACAAAAAAGCAGGATAATCCCCCCTTTGCCTGAGCCAGCACCAAATGGGCATCGCTTTGCGGCACGGAGAAAAACCACTTATGCCCCACCAGCCGATACGAGCCGTCTGCAAGACGTTCTGCCTGGGTGGTATTGCTCAGCACATCTGACCCACCCTGCTTCTCGGTCATTCCCATGCCGATCAGCAGCCCACGCTTTTGCCCACCGGGCAGTAAATGCGAGTCATAGCGGTCGCTAAGCAGCGGCGTCAGCCAGTCGTTAAAGGTTGCAGGCAACATCTGAAGTAACAGCGGCGTGGCGGCAAAGGTCATTGTAACCGGACATAACGTGCCCGCTTCTACCTGGGCATGCAGCATGAAACGCGCCGCCCGTGCAACAAATGTTCCCTGCCTCGCGTCTTCTTCCCAGGCCAGATTATGTACGCGGTTGGCGCATAATCCCTGCATCAGCAAATGCCAGGCAGGATGAAAACGCACATCATCCAGCCGCTGCCCCTGCGGGTCGTAGCGCAACAGTTCAGGTGGAAAAGCATTGGCCAGACGGCCCAGTTCGAGCGACTCGGCAGTCCCTAGCTGCTGACCAATACTGGCGAGAAGATCGCTATCCCATCCAGCGCCTTCACGGATAACCGCTTCGCACAGCGCGCCGTCGGACAGATATAAGTTGCTGTTATTGAGTGGTACAGGTTGGTTAAAAACGGTATGCGTTTGCCAGTGCATTGTGTCTCCCTCCGTCAATGGCCGTCGCCTTAAGTATGGCCAGAACCACATTATTCGCGACGGAGGAAGATCACAAAAGTACGGTTAGCCCGCAATATAGTGAGGAATAAAACGAGAAGTATCTTTAGTGATCAAGGTATTATCCTCGCGGATCCCCATACCACAGGCTTCATCATCCACGATCCAACTGCCGATCAGCGTGTAGCTGTCGCCAAAGCGCGGTAACGGCTGAAATGCCTGATAGATCATCGGTTCTTCGGCGTAGTCACCCTCAGCATGCTCCACAATCTGCTGCTGACCATCAAAAATGGTGACGTTTCCCCCCTCGCGGGAAAATATCGGTTTGCGTACATAGCTTTCCCCAGCCGCAACTTGTGGCGTTTCACCGTCAAACCAGGCGGGCAGCAGATTGGGATGGTTAGGAAAAAATCGCCACAGTAAAGGCATCAACCCTTTATTGCTGAGTACGCTCTTCCACAACGGCTCAACCCACTGTTCGCGGCGATGGCGCAGCAAGGGGCCATTCTCATCTCGCATCATCCACTCCAGGGGATAGAGCTTAAAGGCGCGACGAATGACGTTATCGTCAATGTCAGTGAGAACGCCGCCAATGCCAAGCCCCAGATCCTCCACGTAAATAAACCGTGATTCTTGCCCGGCCTGCTGCGCACAGTCCTGCAAATACAACACCGTGGTACGATCTTCATCGGTATCTTCGCAGCAGCAGAAATAGAAGGGATCCGGACTATAAAGCTCAGCAAAACGGGAGATCAGCCGCTCCTGAATGGCGTTGTACTGGTCGGCGTCGCGTGGTATCACCCCACTGCGACGCGCATCTTCCAGCCATAACCACTGGAAATAGGCTGACTCATAGAGCGACGTTGGCGTATCCGCGTTGTACTCCAGCAGCTTGACCGGGGCGTTATTTCCGCACCAGACAAAATCCATGCGGCCGTACAGGGAGGGATCGCGATGGCGCCAGCTTTCGGCAATAACATCCCAGTACAGCGGTGGGATCGCCAGTTGCTGCATAATCAGTTCGTCGTTAACTGCCCGTTCGACGACATCCAGACACATCTGGTGCAGTTCCGCAGTAGGTTTTTCGATCTGCTCTTCCACTTGCCGGAGCGTGAAGCGGTATGCCCGACTCTCATCCCAGTAAATTTCGTTATCGATAATATGAAAATCGAAGCCGTGATCGTAGGCGATCCTGTCCAGATCGGGGCGAACAGGGACATCATGTCGCAGCATCGTTAACCTCCCCAGTGCCCACGCGCGCTGGACGAACGTCCGTAGCCGCCGCGTGAAACCGTCGAGACTTTCTTCGTCGTATAGCTATGGCTGGTTGCGGTATCATTTTTTCCACTACCGGAACGCCAGCTGTAATCCCCGGAAGTCGTACGCCAGACCGGGCGCGAAACATAGGAAGAACCACCGCTGCTGTAAACATACTGTTCGTCGCGATCTTTACGAATGACGCGGCTGAGTAAAAAACCGGTGAATACCGGCACCCAGCTTTGATCGGTGCTATCGAGATAGCAGTCGCCAAACTGCGTCTGACAGCTCTGCTTGTTCATTTGCTTTGGCAGGCTGGAGTAGAACTCTGTTTTCGCATTGTTCCAGCCATCGGCACAAACGGTGGCGCTATTGCCATCGTCAATGCATTCACTCACCGCCGAGTAAAAAGTACCGTCACCATCGTTATCGGTATTGCCGTCATCAGCACATCCTTTGAGGACAAAAAATGCCGCTCCGCCCATAATGGCCAGCGTCAGGTATTTTCCGCTGTATCGGCTGCGTTTTTTTGCAAAGGGGTTCGCCGGGCGTCCAATTCGCGTGATGGCAGAATGCCCTGGCACCCTGTTTTTGTTTCCAGATTTACGTTTTCTTGCCATGATCGTCCATTACCATGTCATACAGGCGGCGTTAAAAATGCCCCCCGCCAGGGCAGCAGTCCCCATAAATAATCCCGCTGCAGTATTATGATTAATAATTTTTTCACTCAGTGCCGGCATGTATAAACGCACACCGCCGTAAATGACGAGTTGTATCACCAGCGCGATGCCGCCCCAGGCGAAATAATCCGGGATGCTGACGGCGTTAATTGCCGCGCTGGATAATGGAATAACGTAGCCCAGCAACGTGCCGCTAAAGGCCAGTGACGCTGCCGTATTATTATTTTTAATCAGTTGCCATTCGTTGTGCGGGGTGATTTTTGAGTAGATAAACAGAAAAACGATCACCATGGCCGCGCCAATAAAAAAATAGGCGCAAAAAGCCAGTAATGAATCCAGTATGTGCATTGTGTAACCTTCCCTGAAATTAACCAATTACATTAAGTGATGTTAATGGAATATCTACACCCAGCGCCCGTGAGAATACCCACTCTGGCTCTCCCTGCTCATTAAACGACTCTTCGCCGTTCAACAGCAGGTATTCCCATGTATCCTCTGTAACCTGTCGCTGAAAGCCCATGGTAAAATTATGTACATCCCATGTGGCATGCTGATGATTTTCTACTTTTTCCAGCATATAAACCGGCTCAATGTTCCCGGGTTCTTCCTCGTTAAAAAAGCGCTGCCAACGCTCTTCCTGCCAGCTCAGCGCCGGGGTCCCTATTGCAGAAGGGCTAATGGCAGACTGCCAGTGTTTTTTCTGCGAAATCCCGTAACTTTCCGCATAAACAAAGAATTTGATATCATCGATATCATCAATGTCTGAGCCGCCCGTGGTATTGATTTGCAGAAACTCTTCTCCGGACGTGTAGTAGCGAAAAATCTGGCTTCCGCCGCCTAAATCAATGTGGCTGGCGGCTGCAACGGTGTACTCCTCACCGGGTAATTCGATTAATAGAGACTCTTCAAGCAGAAGAAATGCCAGCGTGTTAAGCGTAAATCCGGCATTCAGATGTAACCCCAACGGCCCGCGAGCCGGCGCAACAGCAGCGGCTTTACCAAATAAACGCTGGAAAAAACTCATCATCATTTTCCCTTTATGACCAGCCAACCTTCTTTCGAGGCTGACGCATTTCGCCGACGTTTACTCGCCTTGTTGACGCTGCAGTCGTGCCAGAACATCCTGAGCCGAACTTTTATTGCTCGCCCCAATGCCGGCTTCAGCCAGCTTCTCATCCAGGTCACGCCCATCCGCAACCTTTTCCAGCTGTGCAGCGGCATCCAGACGGGCCTGACGCTCTGCCTGTCGCGTTTGCAAACGCTTGAGCGACTCTGCGGCTGTAGACACGCTGGAAGACGCGCCGACGGTCGAGGTGGTCACTGCCTGCTGGGCGCGCTGCATCGCTTCCGTCGCCTTTACCACCTCAAGCTGCTGTTCAAACTGTGCAATCCGTTGTGCGGTTGCACTCACCGCTTTTTCAACGCCATCCCGCGACACTTCAAGGTTAGCGAGTACTTGCTCTTCTGCAGCAATGACATTCTCCAGGCGGGCAATTTCCTCTGCAACTTCGTTGATCAGTGACGGGTTAGCGTTTTTACTCAGCGCTTCCAGCACTCGTGTTTCCAGACTGGATTTACGCTCGCGCAGATCGCTCAACTTGTCATGGCTCAGCTTCACGCGCGCCAGCAGGTCTACTCGTGATTTTCCAGCTTTATCCAGCTCACCTTTCGCATCACGGATATGCTGTTCCAGCATGCGGACCCCCTGCGCTTCTTCAATTGACTCTTCCGCCTGAGAAAGTACGGACTTGCCGAGGGTAAACAGGCTTTTTAAAATTCCCATAAATAGCGTTCCTTGTTATTCGTGAGTGTATTCTTCTGTGATTTCAGCCAGATCCAACGCGTTATCCGCAAGCGTCGTCATCTCGAGCAGCACATCATTCAACGATGAATTAAGCGAAAGAGCCCCAAATGCGACGTAATATTCATCCTGCTGAACGCGGGAAATCCCTACGGAAGAGAGTGGAAGGAGTTTCTGATTACGTAATAAGAAAATATTAAATTCATCCTGCTGATGAATACTACTAACAGGACAAATAACTGTTTCAATAATAATCTGGCGAGAAGTAAACACAATATTGAGCGGTAAATCGCCATAATCATTCATTTTAACGATTAATGATTGCTCATCATATTCAATATCTATATTTAATTCAGGGCGAGTTTGTAGTGCTTCAGCAAGTAACTGCGGTGTCCATGCCATATATTATCCATATATAATTTAATTAGTAATAAATAAAATGAATATCATTTTCTAGCCTTTATCATACTCGTTTAAAATAAAAAAAAGCCACCCGAATCCGAGTGGCTTTGTCTGAAAAGTAAGTTTAGCCGCGCTGGCGGACTGCTTCAAACAGGCAGATGCCCGTTGCAACCGAAACGTTCAGCGACGAAACGCTACCTGCCATCGGGATGCTGATCAGTTCGTCACAGTGTTCACGGGTCAGACGGCGCATACCTTCACCCTCCGCGCCCATCACCAGCGCCAGACGCCCGGTCATTTTGCTCTGGTAGAGAGTATGGTCGGCTTCACCTGCGGTTCCGACGATCCAAATATTCTCTTCCTGCAGCATACGCATAGTGCGCGCCAGGTTGGTCACACGGATCAGCGGTACGCTTTCTGCCGCGCCGCAGGCCACTTTTTTCGCCGTCGCATTCAACTGTGCAGAACGATCCTTCGGTACGATAACAGCATGTACGCCGGCAGCATCTGCGCTACGCAGGCACGCCCCCAGGTTATGTGGATCGGTGACGCCATCAAGGATCAAAAAGAAGGGTTGATCGAGCGTAGCAATCAGATCCGGCAGATCGTTTTCCTGATACTGACGACCCGGCTTCACGCGAGCAATAATTCCCTGATGTACCGCACCCTCGCTTTTCTCATCCAGGAACTGGCGATTAGCCAACTGAATGACAACACCCTGTGCTTCCAGTGCGTGGATCAGCGGCAGCAGGCGTTTATCTTCACGACCTTTGAGAATAAAGACGTCCTGGAAGCGCTCAGGCGCACGTTCCAGCAGAGCCTGCACCGCATGGATGCCGTAAATCATTTCACTCATGAATGTACTCGTTAATAGTTTATGCGTAACGCGGGCAACGCGAAGTTGCCCGGCTTACTGTTTATGGCTGTTACTGTGCGATTTTCTTTTTCGCCGCACGTTTAGCTTTGGTGGCGGCAGCGATTTTAAGCGTTTTAGCCGATGGCTTTTTCGCTTTTTTGTCGCCTTTCTTCTCAGTCGCATTCTTCTCCGGCTGAGGTTTGGCTCTGCCTTTCTTCTCGCCGCGGAAAGCGCTGTCCGGCTCGAAATTCACCTTTTTGCCCATCTGACGACGTTTACCGGTATTTTTACCTGCATCGCCTTTTTTCGCTTTTTCACGCGCGGTTTTACCTTCATTGCGCGGCGCACGTTCGCTGGAGATCAAACTGAAGTCGATTTTACGCTCGTCCATGTTAACCGCTTCCACGCGAACTTCCACGCGATCGCCCAGGCGATACATTTGACCGCTGGATTCCCCCGTCAGTCGCTGCCCAACCTGGTCAAAACGATAGTAGTCGTTATCCAGCGAGGAGACATGCACCAGACCGTCGATAAACAGCTCATCAAGACGGACAAAGAAGCCAAACCCGGTCACGCTGGCGATCACGCCTTTGAAGACATTCCCTACCTGATCCAGCATGAAGTCGCACTTCAGCCAATCAGAAACGTCGCGCGTCGCTTCGTCCGCACGGCGCTCGGCCATCGAACAGTGCTGACCCAGTTGCAGCATCTCTTCCATCGAATAATGGTAGCCACCGGTTTCCGTGGTGTTACCTTTATGGCCCTGCTCCTGCGCCAGCAGATACTTAATCGCCCGGTGCAAGGAGAGGTCCGGATAACGACGGATTGGTGAGGTAAAGTGCGCATAAGATTGCAGCGCCAGACCAAAGTGCCCGCGGTTTTCCGGATCGTAAATAGCCTGCTTCATCGAACGCAGCAGCATAGTCTGCAGCATTTCAGCGTCAGGGCGGTCAGCAATCGACTCAAGCAGTTCAGCATAATCACGCGGTTCAGGTTTATTGCCGCCAGGCAGCTCCAGTCCCAGTTCCGCCAGCACCGAACGGAACGAGTTAATCGCTTCGGTCGTCGGCTTATCATGAATACGGAACAGCGCCGGCTCCTTGGCTTTCTCAACGAATCGCGCCGCGGAGATGTTCGCCATGATCATGCACTCTTCAATCAGCTTGTGCGCGTCGTTACGCTGCGTCTGCTCGATACGCTCAATACGGCGTTCAGCATTGAAGATAAACTTCGCTTCCTCACTCTCAAACGAGATACCGCCGCGCTCTTCACGGGCTTTATCCAGTACTTTGTAGAGGTTATGCAGCTCTTCAATGTGTTTAACCAACGGCGCGTACTGTTCACGCAGCTCCTGATCGCCTTGCAGCATATGCCAGACTTTGGTGTAAGTCAGACGCGCATGGGAGCTCATTACCGCTTCGTAGAATTTAAAGCCGGTTAAGCGGCCTTTCGACGAAATGGTCATTTCACAGACCATACACAACCTGTCCACCTGCGGGTTGAGCGAACACAATCCGTTAGACAGCACTTCCGGCAGCATTGGAACAACCTGCGACGGGAAATAAACAGATGTGCCACGGCTACGCGCTTCCTGATCCAGCGGAGTCGGCGGACGAACGTAATAGCTTACGTCAGCAATCGCTACCCATAAACGCCAGCCGCCGCCGCGTTTCTTCTCGCAGTAGACCGCATCGTCAAAGTCACGCGCATCTTCGCCATCGATAGTAACCAGCGGCAGGGAGCGCAGATCGACACGCCCGACTTTCGCCTCTTCCGGCACTTCTTCTTTCAGCCCGGCGACCTGCTTTTCAACCGCCTGAGGCCAGATATACGGGATTTCATGGGTACGCAGTGCCATATCCACGGCCATGCTGGTTCCCATGTTGTCGCCCAGCACTTCAACAATTTTACCCACCGCTTTGGTGCGACGAGTCGGACGCTGGGTCAGCTCAACCACGACCACAAAGCCCATGCGAGCGCCCATCACTTCTTCAGGTGGGATCAGGATATCGAAACTCAGGCGGCTGTCGTCAGGAACGACAAACCCGACGCCAGCGTCGGTGAAGTAGCGACCCACAATCTGGCTGGTTTTCGGCACCAGTACGCGCACAATACGCGCTTCGCGACGACCTTTACGGTCCGCGCCCAACGGCTGCACCAGCACCTGATCGCCATGTATGCAGGTTTTCATCTGCTCACTGGACAGGTACAGGTCATCTTTGCGCCCTTCAACGCGCAGAAAGCCGTAGCCATCACGGTGGCCAATAACGGTACCTTTCAGCAGGTCGAGACGTTCCGGCAGCGCGTAGCACTGACGACGGGTGAAGACCAGTTGTCCGTCACGCTCCATCGCGCGCAGGCGACGACGCAGCGCTTCTTGCTGTTCTTCACCTTCAATGTTGAGTTCAGCGGCCAGCTCATCGCGGTTGGCCGGTTTTTCACGTTTAGTTAAATGTTCGAGGATAAATTCCCGGCTCGGGATAGGATTCGCGTATTTTTCAGCTTCGCGTTCCTGGAAAGGATCTTGTGACATCGAGGTTCCTCCATTGTCAGCTCTGGTGGAATTCCTTCGCCTTTCACGTCGCCTCTTTGTTGGCTGCCTTTGCTCCCCTCAGTCACTTACTTTTGTAAGCTCCTGGGGAGTCGCTCAGTTGCCGCCGCGATGCGACGCGAAATACGTTGGAATTCATTATTCCACCAGCAATAATTTATAAAGCGGTTGATTTTCTTCAACCAAATCAGCAAGTGTGTAGTTGTCCAGTTCCGTGAGAAAACTTTGCACTGCTTTAGAAAGCGCCTGTTTGAGTCGACAGGCCGGGGTAATGTGGCAAAACTCGCTGCTACAGTTGACCAACGATAAGGGTTCCAGCTCGCGAACCACATCACCAATACCAATATCCTTAGCGGGTTTACCCAGGCGGATACCGCCATTTTTTCCTCGAATAGCAGTAACAAAGCCCGCCCGGCTAAGTTGATTGATTATTTTGACCATATGATTACGGGACACGCCGTAGACTTCTGTCACCTCAGAAATACTGGTCATACGTCCTTCGGGAAGTGACGCCATGTAGATTAGCGCACGTAATCCGTAATCGGTGAAACTTGTTAACTGCACATCAACCTCAGGAAAAGGGATAAAACGGATAAACCTGGTGGTATTAATTACATTGATGATAAACCAGCCACCAGCCAGGTCGCTAATTTATTTCAGTTCGGGAAGGAAAAAAGCGAGGAACTTACGTGATTTTAAGCCGGATCCTGATGCAAAACGCCTCATCCGGCCTAAATTAGTGCAAGCGCAGCGCCGTTTGACGCTACGCTATAACCAGAATTATGCGTCGAACGGGTCGCGCAGGATCATGGTTTCAGTACGGTCTGGGCCAGTTGAGATAATATCAATCGGCACACCGGTCAGTTCTTCAATACGCTTGATGTAGTTCAGTGCTGCCTGCGGCAGACCGCTACGCTCCTTCACGCCGAAGGTAGATTCAGACCAGCCCGGCATGGTTTCGTAAATCGGCTCGATACCTTTCCAGTCGTCAGCTGCCAGCGGAGTAGTCGTTACTTCACGGCCATCCGGCATACGGTAAGCGACACAGATTTTCACCTCTTTCAAACCGTCCAGTACGTCCAGTTTGGTCAGGCAGAAGCCAGACAGGGAGTTAATCTGTACTGCACGGCGTACGGCCACGGAGTCCAGCCAACCGGTACGACGACGACGACCGGTGGTCGCGCCATACTCGTTACCTTGTTTGCACAGGAACTCGCCAACGTCATCAAACAGCTCAGTCGGGAATGGACCCGCACCGACACGAGTAGAGTAAGCTTTGATGATACCCAGAACGTAGTCCACATAACGCGGGCCCAGGCCGGAGCCGGTCGCCACGCCACCCGCGGTGGTGTTGGAAGACGTTACGTACGGATAGGTACCATGGTCGATATCCAGCAGGGTACCCTGCGCGCCTTCGAACATGACGAAATCGCCACGCTTACGCGCCTGGTCCAGCAGATCGGAAACATCAACAACCATAGCGGTCAGGATGTCGGCAATCGCCATTACATCATCCAGCACTTTCTGGTAGTCAACTGCTTCAACTTTATAGAAATTCACCAGCTGGAAGTTGTGATATTCCATCACTTCTTTCAGTTTTTCAGCGAAGGTTGCTTTATCAAACAGATCGCCAACGCGCAGACCGCGACGAGCTACTTTGTCTTCATAAGCCGGACCGATACCACGACCGGTAGTACCGATCGCTTTCTCGCCACGCGCTTTCTCACGAGCGTTATCCAACGCAACGTGATAATCAAGGATCAGCGGACAAGCTTCAGACAACAGCAGGCGCTCGCGAACCGGGATACCACGATCTTCCAGTCCTTTCATTTCTTTCATCAGCGCGGACGGAGACAGTACAACACCGTTACCGATGATGCTGATGACATTCTCGCGAAGAATACCTGATGGAATAAGATGGAGGACGGTTTTTTCACCGTTGATTACGAGAGTATGGCCTGCGTTGTGTCCACCCTGGTAGCGCACAACATATTTAGCCCGTTCAGTCAGAAGATCAACAATCTTCCCTTTACCTTCGTCACCCCATTGGGTGCCCAGTACGACGACGTTGTTACCCATTTTTCAAAATCACCGTTTGCTTAAAAATGGATTCTACCACCGCTTTTTCAGATATACAGCACTTTTTGCATGCGAAAATCCGCAAAATAGGCTACTTATTGATCAGCCAATCGTTTTCCTCAACATGTAGTAGACCACAACGCCCGCAACCACAAGACCTCCACCAAAACGACGCAAAGTATTTTCTGGAAGCTGGGCCATCGCGGAGATCATTTTCTTCCACGCATTGGGATAAAGCATCGGACCCAGGCCTTCAAGGACCAAAACCAGCGCAAGCGCCAGCAAAATTGTTGAATTCATCCATCGCCCTTAAATAAAAAGAAAACCACCGCATCCCTGGAGATGCCGGTGGTTTTGCTGCTTTAAAACCGCTGGACTGCTCTTAGCGTGTTGCGGTATTCGGTGTCTTCATGTAGCGGAAGAAATCGCTGTCCGGGCTCATGACCATCACGTCCTGGTTGCCTTCGAAGCTCTTCTCGTAAGCACGCAGGCTACGGATGAAGGCGTAGAAGTCAGGATCCTGACTGAACGCATCGGCAAACAGTTTAGCCGCTTCCGCATCGCCTTCACCGCGCATGATGCGGCCTTGACGCTCAGATTCTGCCAGCGTTTTAGTCACTTCATAGTCCGCCGTTGCACGCAGTTTTTCCGCTTCTTCCTGACCTTGTGAACGATGGCGACGCGCTACCGCTTCACGCTCAGCGCGCATACGGTTGTAGATAGCCTCAGATACTTCAGCAGGCAGGTTGATTTGCTTAATACGCACGTCAACCACTTCGATGCCCAATGCCGCCATACTGTTCGGGTTGATGACCGGTACTTTACCGTTCGTTTCAGCCTGAACACGCTCAGCCGCTTCGGCAATCGCGCTATCTGCCGCCGGCGTCGCGACTTCATCTTCCGTGCCAGCAGAACCGGAGTTCAGCGCGTCACGCACTTCCAGGGTCAGACGACCGCGGGAGTCGGTAACGATGTCTTTGACGTCCAGACGACCAATTTCAGAACGCAGACGGTCAGAGAACTTACGTTTCAGCAGGACTTCAGCCTGAGAAACATCGCCACCGCCCGTTGCCAGGTAGTAACGGCTAAAGTCACTGATGCGCCACTTAATGTAGGAGTCAACGATCAGATCTTTCTTCTCTTTGGTAACAAAGCGATCGGCCTGGTTGTCCATGGTCTGAATACGCGCATCCAGCATCTTCACAGATTCAATAAACGGAATCTTGAAGTGCAGGCCTGGTGCAACGACCAGCGGCTTGTTTTCATCGTCACGCAGAACTTTACCAAAGCGCAGAGTAATCCCACGCTCGCCTTCTTTGACCACAAAGACGGACATGAACAGAACTACCAGAACGATGATGATAATCGCAATAACTGACTTACGCATCGTTATTCCCCCTGACGCTGGTAGTCGTTACGCTGCGCGTTCGCGCGGCGTTGGTCCATAATATCGCCCTGACTGGTGGACGAAGTGTTGCTTGCTCCAGAGCCGGAAGTCGTTGCTGGCGGCAGACGCAGCAGGTTTGAACTGCTGTCGCTCTTGGCTGCTGGCGCACTACCGCCTTTCAGCATTTGATCCAGCGGCAGAACCATCAGATTGCTACCCTTATCGTTAACCAGGACTTTGCGGGTATTGCTCAGCACTTTTTCCATGGTTTCGATATACAGACGCTCGCGAGTAATTTGCGGTGCGGCTTTATATTCCGGCAGAATTTTTGCGAAGCGAGCCACTTCACCCTGAGCTTCCAGGATGGTTTGCGTTTTGTAAGCGCGCGCTTCTTCCAGAATACGCTGCGCCTGACCGTTAGCACGCGGCTGAACTTCGTTGGTGTATGCTTCTGCTTCACGGATGTACTGCTGCTCGTTTTCACGTGCGGCAATGGCATCGTCAAACGCGGCTTTTACTTCTTCCGGCGGACGTGCTGCCTGGAAGTTGACGTCCAGCAGAGTGATACCCATGTTGTACGGGCGGATCGTTTCTTCCAGTTCACGCTGGGTATCGCTACGAATAACGGTACGCCCTTCGGTCAGGATACGGTCCATGGTGTATTTACCGATAACCCCGCGCAGGGCGCTGTCGGTAGCCTGACGCAGACTGTCATCCGCGCTGGTTACGCTAAACAGGTAACGCTGCGGATCGGTCACGCGGTACTGCACGTTCATTTCAACGCGCACGACGTTTTCGTCAGAGGTCAGCATGACGCCGGATGCGGCAAGTTCACGCACGGCTTCCACGTTGACCGGAGTCACTTCGTCGATAAAGGTCGGTTTCCAGTTCAGACCCGGTTCAACCAAATGGCTGAATTTACCGAAGCGTGTCACCACGCCGCGTTCCGCTTCTTTAATGGTGTAGAAACCGCTGGCCGCCCAGATAATGACAATAGCTGCCGCTGCGATAGTAAAGACTCGACCACCCAGTTGCGGACGCGGACCTTGCGATGAACTACCGCCGCCGGAACCCGTACCTTTACCGCCACCCAGACCACCGAGTTTTTTACTCAGTTTACGGAAAATATCATCCAGATCGGGAGGTCCCTGATCGCGACCGCCTTTGTTTCCATTTCCCTCAGGGTTGCCGCCAGGTTTGCTGCTTCCCCACGGGTCGCGGTCTTGTCCGTTATTACCGGGCTGATTCCACGCCATGTTTGTGCTCCATATTTGTTATGCGATGCTATACCTGCGTCTTTTGCGCTGCAGATGCGTTGGCTACGTTCCTCACTCCCGTCACATAGTTGACTATGCTTCGGGATATTTCAGAACTTGCCGCCTTCCTGCTGCACAAAACCACAAGGAATAGAGGCGAAAAAATCTTCAGGCCATATCCGTCAGGTCAGACAACATAGTCTTCCAGTGCCGGTTCTTGTTTACAGAGGCGACGCCAGTCTACGATCGGCATACGTACTTGCAGACCTACGCTACCGTCTTCCTCCATCCACTCTTTTTCTATTGCCTGAAGTTGGTAAAACCGGCTTCTCAGACGCCCTTCCTGCGGCGGCAAACGCAACGTATGCTGCGCAACCTCACCGGAAAGACGCTCTGTCAAAGCCTGAAAAAGCTGTGGTATGCCAATACCCGTTTGCGCTGAAACCCAAACGCGAATGGGTTTATTCTCTTCATCTCTGTCAATACGCGGTTCAAAATCATCCAGCATATCGATTTTATTCATCACCAGCAGGGTCGGGATCTCGTGTGCATCGATCTCTTCGAGCACCGTGTCGACGGCCTCGATGTTTTCCTGCACACGAAAATCTGCAGCATCAATAACGTGCAGCAGCAATGTCGCCTGACGTGTTTCCTGCAGGGTGGCTTTAAATGCCGCCACCAGGTCGTGCGGCAAATGGCGGATAAACCCTACGGTATCCGCCAGCACGGTTTCACCAACGTCCGCTACGTCTATGCGGCGCAGCGTTGGATCCAGGGTCGCAAACAGCTGGTCCGCTGCGTAAACCCGGGCTTCGGTGATCTGGTTGAACAGGGTGGATTTTCCGGCGTTGGTATATCCCACCAGTGATACGGTTGGGACATCCGCTTTCTTGCGCGACTGCCGCCCCTGCTCACGTTGCTTTTCAACTTTTTCCAGGCGCGACTGTATTTGCAAAATGCGATTACGCAGCAAACGACGGTCGGTTTCGAGCTGGGTTTCACCCGGACCGCGCAAACCAATCCCGCCCTTTTGCCTTTCAAGGTGGGTCCAGCCACGGACCAGACGCGTAGCCATATGGCGCAACTGCGCCAGCTCAACCTGCAATTTACCCTCATGGGTGCGCGCACGCTGGGCAAAAATATCTAAAATAAGACCGGTCCTGTCGATAACAAGACACTGGCATAATTGTTCCAGGTTACGTTCCTGGGCGGGGCTTAGAGCATGATCAAAAATCACCACCGCAGCGCCAGTCGCTTTTACGGCTTCGGCAATTTCGATTGCCTTACCTTCACCAACAAAATACTTCGGGTGCGGTGCTTTACGGCTCCCGGTAATCACCTGCATTGCTTCGACACCGGCGGAAGAAACCAGAGATTCAAACTCCTGGAGGTCTTCCATATCTTTGTCTTGCGAAAAATAGATGTGTACCAGTACCGCCTGCTCACCGGCATCATAACGGTCAAACAAGCGTCAACCCCTTAATATATATCAACGGGGAACGCAGGATCGCTGGCTCCCCGTGGGTAAAACAGCTAACAACCTTATTCGGTTTCTTCGCTGTCCTGTTGCGCAGATGAACCTTGCGCGTTGCTACCGTGATGGTAGTTGCTGCCAGTGCCGCCGGTGGCATTATTGCTGTGATGAGAAACCGGGCGAGACGGGACAACAGTAGAAATCGCGTGCTTATAAACCATCTGGCTGACCGTGTTTTTCAACAGGATCACGAACTGATCAAAAGACTCGATTTGACCTTGCAGCTTAATACCATTCACCAAATAAATAGAAACTGGAACACGTTCCCGACGCAGTGCGTTCAGGAACGGATCTTGTAAAGATTGCCCCTTAGCCATTCTCTCTTTTCCTTATATGCTTATTTGTACTTTGAACCTTTCGATTCTGAAAAATTGCGCACGATACGTTTCAATTGTACACATTCAGTTCGCGATAGCACCAACAACCTGTAATACTTCTTTTCGCGCCTGGTCAGGCTTTTCACTGTCAAGCCAGTGCACCCCTTCCCAACCACGCAACCAGGTTACCTGTCGCTTCGCCAACTGCCTCGTGGCGCAAACACCTCTATAAACCATTTCATCGTATGAAATTTCGCCTTCAATGTATGACCACATCTGGCGATACCCTACACAACGAATGGAAGGCAAATCCGTATGCAAATCTCCACGGGCAAAAAGCGCCCGGACTTCTGCTTCAAAACCTGAAGCCAACATCTGATGAAAACGCTGCTCAATTCGCTGATGGAGCAGTTCACGGCTCGCCGGGGCGATTGCAAACTGATGCACCTGATACGGCAAAGCATCTCCTGACGTTTGCGTCAGCTCCGTTAAAGTTTTACCCGAAATGAAAAAAACTTCCAGTGCCCGGGAAAGTCTTTGCGGATCATTTGGATGAATACGCGCCGCAGCCACCGGATCGATTTCCTGAAGCTGTCGGTGTAACGCGTCCCACCCGAGCTCTGCCGCCTGCTGCTCAATTCTGGCCCTGACTTGCGGGTCCGCCGACGGTAACGGCGACAGCCCTTCAAGCAAGGCTTTGAAATATAACATTGTGCCGCCCACCAGCAGCGGGATACGTCCCGCAGCGGTGATATCGGCCATCTCGGCTAACGCATCGCGGCGAAAATCAGCGGCGGAGTACGCTTGCGACGGATCGCGGATATCCAGCAATCGGTGCGGCGCGGCCTGTAATTCATCTGCATCAGGCTTGGCAGTACCGATATCCATCCCCTTGTAAATAAGGGCGGAATCAACGCTTATCAACTCTATGGGCAAAACTTTACGCAATTCAATTGCGAGAGCCGTTTTACCGGAGGCCGTTGGCCCCATCAAAAAAATCGCCTTTGGCAGGCTCGCCTTACGGGTATCACTCATGTTTCAGGGCATTCATTACCGAATGTAAATCAACAGATTGTAACAGACCACCCGGCGGTGCCTTCACGAGTTGTGGGCAGAGCCGCTCAACATCCGCTAGCAGCGTAATCGCCTGAGCCATGCTCCACTGCGGATGCTCGCTAATCAGGTTACGTGCAATCCACTGTGCAATATTGCCCGGTTCGAATACGGACTGCTGCGCCAGGTAGCCTATCAGTTCAGGAATCAAGATTTGTAAATTTTGTTGGCGTAAGGGTAAAGGCACCGCCCGGATGGTCACATGCTGCGCATCCAGTTGAAATTCAATGCCCAATTCAGCCAGTTGGCTCTGCCCTTTTTGCAGGGCCGCTTTTTCATCAGCGGTCACTTTTAGACGTAAAGGAATCAGCAACGGCTGAGCGCAAACGCCTCCCTCGCCCGGCGTTAACTGCGCCTGACGCAGCCAACGTTCCGCCACTGGTAATGCCAGCAAGCGAATCTGGCCATCGCACTCGAGTAACGCGCAGTCCGTACCGACAATCGTTAGCACCCGCCCAAAGCCCTGGCCGTTGCCACTCAGAGGTGCCGATGGCGTTTCAGTGGCCGGCGTTTTACGCGGCGGAATCGGCGTCTGCAGCAGTTGCTGATAAATCTCACCCTGCTGCTTTTGATATCCCGATTGGGCATGAGGCCAACCAACCCCCGCCTGACGACCACCACTGCTGCCGCTTCCAGCGCCAGCGGATGCTGAGTACCGCGGCGTCGCAGGTTCACGCGCGGGAGCCGGATCGGCAAAATGGTTACGTCCGGCAGCAACGCGGTTTTCCGGGATGTGCCTTGGGGCGGGCTCGTCGTCGTCAGCCAACGACAGCGGCGTTTCAAGCTGCTGCTGCAGGACGCTCAACACGCCCTGGTAAATAAAATCGTGCACCAGGCGAGATTGATGAAAACGGACCTCATGTTTGGCAGGATGTACGTTAACATCCACCTGATGTGGGTCGATTTCCAGATACAGCACAAAAGCGGGCTGCTGATCGGCCCCCAGCTTATCTTCACAGGCCTGACGGATAGCATGGTTGATCAGGCGGTCGCGCATCATTCGACCATTCACATAGCAATACTGGATTTCCGCCAGCGCCGCCGTCGTATGATTAGGATCGGCCACCCAGCCGCGCAGTGTTAAATCGCCATGCTGCCATTCAATCGCCAGCGCATGTTCCAGAAACGGCGTACCGCAAATCGCGCCCAGTCGGCGCTCTTTCTGCCCATCCGCAGCCACTGCGCGATACTGGCGCACCGCTTTGCCGTTGTGGGACAAATTAATCGTCACATCAAAACGCGCCAGCGCGATGCGGCGGATAATCTCATCGATATGATTAAATTCGGTTTTCTCGGTGCGCATAAACTTGCGCCGTGCCGGGGTGTTGTAGAACAGATCTAACACCTCCAGCGTGGTTCCCACCGGATGCGCGGCAGGTTTGACCGTCACATCCATGTCGCGCCCTTCGGCATAGGCTTGCCAGGCTTCGGGTTGTTCTTGCGTCCGTGACGTCAGGGTTAAACGAGAAACGGAGCTGATACTGGCCAGCGCTTCGCCGCGAAACCCGAGGCTTACGATAGCCTCAAGATCGTCAAGCGAAGAAATTTTACTGGTGGCATGACGCGCCAGAGCCAGCGCCAGCTCGTCTTTTTTAATCCCGCAACCGTTGTCACGAATACGGATAAGCTTCGCGCCGCCGCGCTCAATATCAATATCAATGCGCGTCGCACCGGCATCGATACTGTTTTCCACCAGCTCTTTCACCACTGACGCAGGCCGTTCTACCACCTCGCCTGCGGCAATCTGGTTCGCCAACTGTGGCGGTAGAACCTGAATCGGCATGGCTAATCCTTAATTTGTTAACGTGTTACCAGGTGATACCGCACTGGCGGTTTGCGCCGGTGCGCCCTGCGGCCCGCTTTGCATCGGGTGCGCCTGGAAATAGTTACGCAATCCTTTGTAAATTGCCTCGGCCAGTTGCTGCTGGTAGTCATCACTCGCCAACAGACGCTCTTCGCTGTTGTTACTGATAAAACCGGTTTCGACCAGTACTGACGGGATATCAGGCGAACGTAATACCCCAAGGCTGGCGTGTTCCGGGCGACGCTTATGCATCGAGCCAATACGTTCTAACTGGCCGATCATGCTGGTCGCCACATCATACCCGACGCGTTGCGAATGACCGAACTGCAGATCCAGCACGGCCTGGCTGAGATAAGGATCGGACTGGCTGTTTGCCAGCACATCGCCCGCCCCGCCCAACAGCTCCGATTGCTTCTCGTGCTGTTCCAGCCAGCCGGCCATCTCACTGTTTGCCCGACGGTTTGACAATACCCAGACGGAAGCGCCTGTGGCATCCCGGTTTGGCGCGGCATCCGCATGAATAGAGACCAGGAAATTAGCGTTTTGTTTACGCGCGACGTCTGAACGCCCCATCACCGAGATAAAGTAATCACCATCACGGGTGAGTACGCCTTTAAACATCGGATCATCATTGAGCAAACTGCGCAGTTTGCGCGCCACGGCAATCGTGACGTTTTTCTCACGCGTGCCGCCAGGACCAATAGCGCCAGGATCCTGTCCACCGTGACCGGCATCAATAGCGATAACCACTTTTTCGCCGCTACCTGTGCTGGCGCGCGCCGCAGGTCGTGTGGAGGTATTACTGTTGGTCACCACGGTAGTGCGATCGTTTTCCGCTTTAAACGGGTTACGCGCAGGCTCGGCAGGACGCGTGGCGATAACCGGCGCCTCAACACGCTTCGCAACCACTGGCGGTGGAGGCGGCGGCGGCGGTGCATCAGCCTTGATGGTAAACACGACGGTATAATTGCCGCCGTTCTGGCGTTTTACGGCATCGGCTTTGCCATTCTCGGTTAAATCCACCACCAGGCGCAGAGACTGCGCATCCTTTGGCGTGCCGGAACGGATAGATTTCACCAGATTATTGCCGCTAAACAGCAGCGGTAATCCCTGAATCACACCGGTTTGTTTAATATCCAGCGCGACGGTTCGTTTCCCGTCCTGCGAAACGGCGTATTCAGGATCGCCAATAAAGCTCAGCGTAATCCGCGCCTGTTGATCGCCATTAGATACCTGAAGATCGGAGAGGCTGGCAGCCCCTGCCTGCGCGCACAGCAGGACCAGGGTTGCCATCAGCCAGTTTCTGATGCGATAAATCATCCCGCCACCCTTAAGGTTAATCGGCTAAACGCGCCAGCAATAAATCACCCGATGAGGAGACTGCGCTTACGCGCGCCTCTCGACCTTGCGCCTGGTATTCAATGTGTATTTCGACGTCCGGGTCTGGCAGTACACCTTTACCTTGTTGCGGCCATTCCACCAGGCAGATGGCATCATTGGCAAAATAATCGCGGATCCCCATAAACTCCAGCTCCTCCGGGTCCGCAAGTCGGTACAGATCGAAGTGATATACCATCAAGTTATCGAGCGAATAGGGTTCAACCAGCGTGTAGGTGGGGCTTTTTACATTACCTTTATGACCTAACGCTTGCAGGAATCCCCGGCTGAAAGTGGTTTTACCCGCCCCCAGGTCGCCGTACAAATAAATTACCGTCGCGCCATCACAGGCTTTGGCTACCCGCAGTCCCAGGTCTAAAGTCGCCTGCTCATCAGGTAGTGGAATTACTCGATTCATCATGATAAACGTCAATCACATCAGGGTTAACAATACGCTGTAGCGTGGTAAAGAGATCTGTCGCCAGCATGCCGCGCGTACCAAAACGCGCCGCCAGTACATCCGCCGCCGCACCGTGCGCAACACATCCCGCACATGCTGCATCATACGGGGTAAGCTTCTGTCCGAGCAATGCGCCAATAATACCGGAAAGCACATCACCCATTCCGCCGCTGGCCATTCCTGCATTGCCGGTATCAATAATACCCAACTCAGCCTGTTCAGCGGCAACAACCGTACCCGCGCCTTTCAGCACCACGACGCCTCCGTACCGTTTTACCAGACGTTGTGCACAAAGTAAGCGATCGTCTTCAATTTCTGCAATGGAACAGCCCAGCAGTCGCGCGGCTTCACCCGGATGCGGCGTGATCACGCGATTGTGACGTTTATCGGGATTGATTGCCAGCAGGTTCAGCGCATCCGCATCCCAGAGCATCGGTTTGCGAAAATTCTCGACCTTTTGCAGCGCTTTTTTACCCCACTCCTGCTGACCAAGCCCAGGCCCTATCACCACAACATCCGCCCATGCCAGGCTCTCTTCCAGCGTCTGCGGCGTCAGCGCATCAACCATCAGTTCCGGCCTGGCAGTCAGAATAGGCGCAATGTTTTCACTGCGGGTCAGCACTTTGACCAGCCCGGCTCCTGCACGCAGCGCCGCTTCACCGGCCATGCGTATTGCGCCTGCCGTACCGTGGTCACCGCCGATAATCACCAGCCGACCGTGGGAGCCTTTGTGCGAGGTGGGTCGACGCGGCGTCAGCCAGTGCGCAAGCTGTTGAGCATCAAAACGCTGCAGCGGCGCGTTCTGCCCCGCCAGCCAGTCATCCAGCCCGAGTGCGTTAACATGCAGGCATCCGGTGACATCGCGCGCTTTACCCGTTAGCAGACCTGGCTTGAGCGCAATAAAGGTGACGGTGTGCGCGGCGTTGATGACCGCTCCCGGCGTCGCCCCTGTTTGCGCCAGCAGACCGGATGGAATGTCTATCGCCACAACAGGAGCAGGATGACTATTGGCACGCTCGATCACTGCCGAAAGGGACTCTCGCGGCGCATGTTTTAAGCCAGTGCCTGACAGCGCATCAATAATGACGTCCACGCTATCTGGCCAGTTGATATCTACAGCATGAATGACGCCACCGGCGTTAAGCCAGGCGTCCTGGGCCTGCTGCGCCTCCCCGGGGAGCGGTTTATCGCTCTCCTGCGCCAGCAACGTAACATCAAGACCCTGCGCTTTGGCAAGCCTTGCCACTACGTATCCATCTCCGCCGTTGTTGCCATGACCACACAACACCAGCCAGTGTCTGGCGTTCGGATATGCCTCGCGGGTGACCTGAAACGCCGCCTCTCCCGCCCGTTGCATCAGTTCGTACAACGTCAGCCCTAAACTGTCTGCCGCCTCTCGCTCCATCCGCCTGATGTCATCGGCGTGCCAGATGGAGTGTGGTATACTTGCGGGGTTTTTCTTCATTGTATGGTCCGTCATGTCAGAGCCCCTCGATCTCAATCAGTTAGCGCAAAATATTAAGCAGTGGGGGCTGGAGCTTGGCTTTCAGCAGGTCGGTATTGCCGATACCGACCTCAGCGAAGCGGAACCCAAACTGCAGGCCTGGCTGGATAAACACTATCACGGCGAGATGGACTGGATGGCCCGTCACGGCATGATGCGCGCCCGACCTCACGAATTATTGCCCGGTACGCTACGAGTCATCAGCGTACGTATGAACTATCTTCCTGCCAAAGCGGCCTTTGCCAGCACATTGAAAAACCCTTCGCTGGGTTACGTCAGCCGTTATGCGCTTGGCCGCGACTATCACAAGCTGCTGCGTAACCGCTTAAAAAAGCTGGGGGAGATGATTCAACAGCACTGCGTTTCGCTGAATTTTAGACCTTTTGTCGATTCTGCGCCCATTCTTGAGCGCCCGTTAGCGGAAAAAGCCGGGCTTGGCTGGACAGGTAAGCACTCACTTATCCTCAATCGTGAAGCCGGATCATTTTTCTTCCTCGGGGAATTACTGATCGATTTACCCTTGCCGGTCGACCAACCAGTAGAAGAAGGATGCGGGAAATGCGTCGCCTGCATGACCATCTGTCCCACCGGGGCCATCGTCGAACCCTACACGGTGGATGCGCGCCGCTGTATCTCTTATCTCACGATCGAACTGGAAGGCGCGATCCCGGAAGAATTTCGTCCCTTGATGGGGAATCGAATTTACGGCTGCGATGATTGCCAGCTTATTTGCCCGTGGAATCGCTATTCGCAGTTGACGGCAGAGGATGACTTCAGCCCGCGCAAGCAGCTTCATGCTCCAGAGTTAATAGAGCTGTTTAGCTGGAGCGAAGCGTGGTTTTTAAAAGTCACAGAGGGGTCTGCCATTCGTCGTATTGGCCACCTGCGTTGGCTGCGAAATATCGCCGTTGCGTTGGGTAATGCCCCCTGGGATGACGCTGTTATTCACGCGCTGGAAAGTCGCAGAGGTGAGTACACACTTCTCGACGAACACATAGACTGGGCGGTTGCTCAGCAAATCGAGAAGCGAAATGCCTGCGTAGTTGAGGTGCAGTTACCGAAGAAACAACGTTTGGTCAGGGTCATTGAAAAGGGTCTACCGCGCGACGCTTAAGTCATCCACAGCTTGTGTATAAAAATAAAAACACATTGATATTCAAGAGGGAAAAAATCGTCAAGTGATCGCATTAACAATTTGAAATGATAATTAAACCAATAATTTCAAGCAGTTAAAATGATACTATTCACCTATCGAAGTTTTTTGCATTCCAGGAATAATACCCTAACCTGTGGATAAGTCTGTTTACAAGAGTATGTCAATGACGAAACAAAACGTCCCCAACGCGATTATTCGTTGTGGATATTTTTTATTGAGGTAAGAATTTGGAGCGGGAAACGAGACTCGAACTCGCGACCCCGACCTTGGCAAGGTCGTGCTCTACCAACTGAGCTATTCCCGC